>NZ_JBITLS010000038.1:0-1024 GCF_044465465.1 Nonomuraea sp. NPDC049655 | reverse complement strand
CTAGGTCCTGTTTCATAAGGCGTTGAGCCACTGGTTGATCGCGGCGATGACGATGACGGCTTCGTAGCGTACGGCGAGTTTGTCGTAGCGGGTTGCCATGCCGCGGTTGCCTTTGAGCAGGTTGATGCCGCACTCCACAGCATGACGCAGCCGGTAGGACGCAGGGTCGAAGACAGGCGGGCGGCCTCCCTTCGATCCCTTGGCCCTGCGGTGGGCGTCCTGGTCGGCCTTGCTCGGAATGCACGCCTTGATCCCACGCCGGCGCAGATGAGTCCGGTTGGCCTTGCTGGTGTAGGCCTTGTCAGCCAGGACCCGATCCGGGCGGGTCCTGGGCCGGCCACCGCCGAGGCGGGCCACCCGGATCTTGCCCAGCACCGGGATGAACTGCGGGCTGTCGCCCCGCTGACCGGCGGTCACCACCGCAGCCAGCAGCTTGCGGCCCTGCTCGCAAGCCAGATGGGTCTTGGTGGTCAGCCCGCCGCGTGAACGCCCCAGCGCGTGATCGGCCGGCTCGCTGTGCACGCCGCCGGGTGGTTCCTTTTGCAGGTGGCCGTTCCGGCGTGCTCCGGCCGCGTGCTGGTGAGCCCGGGTGATGGTGGAGTCCACGCTCACCGTCCACTCGATCTTCCCGGCGGCGTCCGCGCACGCCTGCAAGGCGGCCAGGATCTGTGCCCAGATCCCTTCCCGCTGCCAGCGCCGGAACAAGCCGTACACGGTGAACCAGTGGCCGTAGCAGGCAGGAACGTCCCGCCACGGCGCCCCGGTCCGGATCCGCCACCGGATCCCGTCGATCAATTGCCGCCTGCTCCACTTCGGCGGACGTCCCTTGCCCGATGCGGCAGGCAGATGCGGCTCCAGCGCCGCCCACTGCGCGTCAGTGAGGTCGTGCCGCCTCGTCACCACTACGCTGGTCACGAGGTCTCCGGTATTTCGTTCTTCTTGGTCGTTGAACCAACTACCGGAGACCTCTTCGTTCAACGATCACCGACACGCCTCACACGCGACCTTTCGAAACACGGCCTAG
>NZ_JBITLS010000037.1:0-1432 GCF_044465465.1 Nonomuraea sp. NPDC049655 | reverse complement strand
GCGCCGACCAGGCGGATGATCGCGGCCCGGTCGGGGAAGATGCCGACCACGTCGGTGCGGCGGCGGATCTCCTTGTTCAGCCGCTCCTGCGGGTTGATGCCCCTATGGATGTCAAGCCTCGAACCTGGGCGCGCTGGAGCTGATGATGATGCGATGGACTTCGCGCGCGATGTAGCGCTTCAGGCACCGGATGACCTCCCGACGAGTCTTTCCGTCAGCAGTGCATTTGCGCAGGTAGTCCTGAGTGCGTGGGTCCCAGCGCAGGCGACTGAGCGTGATCCGGTAGAGGGCCGCGTTGGCCTGGCGGTCACCGCCGCGATTCAGCCGTCGCCGGCTGGACTTCCCGGATGACGATTCCAGCGGACTCACCCCGCACAGAGCAGCGAAGGACGCTTCGCTGGCGAGCCTGTCTGGGTTGTCACCCGCAGCGATGAGGAGAACAGCGGCACTGTCAGGCCCAATGCCGGGCTGCTGGAGGAGCGCAGGAGCTGCGACCTCAACAGCTGTCGTGATGTGCTTGGACAGCTCGTTGATCTCTCTGGTCAGATACTGGATTCGCTCGGCCAGGAGCTTGAGCGTGTAGAGCATGGCGCCCGCGAGATCGGTGACCGCCGCGGGATCCAGTGCAGCGCACGCGGTGATCAGCCGTGGGACGGACAGTCCTGCGAGACGATCACGCAAGGCGGGATCAGCAGAGACCAGCAATGCTTTGAGCTGGTTGATCGACTGCGTGCGCGCCTTGATCGCGGAATCCTTGGCGACTTTGAACATCCTCAGCATCTCGACCGGACCGTCAGCGCTCTTCGGAAGAGCAGTCGCCTGCCCGGCCAGGACGGCCCGGGCCGCGTTCTCCGCGTCGATCACGTCGCTCTTGCCCCGGCGGCGGCGCTCTGCCCGGTTCGGCCGGTTGACCTCCAAAACCGTGAGCCTCTCGGCTTGCAGATGCCGGGTCAGTGCCGCCCCGTAGGATCCTGTGCCTTCGACTCCAGCACGCCGCACCTGGCCCAGCGAGCGAGCCCAGGCCACGAGCTGCTGATAGCCCGCCACCGTGGTCGGGAATGCGGCGTGCGCCACCACACCTCCCGTCAACGTCAACACCACGGCGACGTGCACGTCCTTATGCGTATCGACGCCTAGAACGATGTCTTCGATCTGGCGGTCGACGTCGGGTTCGGGCATGCTGACGGGGGTCATCTGGCTCCTTGAACGACCTGTGAGGGGATGGCCGTCGTCGGGCCGGCGTGACGGTCAGAACTGTGACGGTGCCTTGTAGCGGCAAGGCCCCTATCGGGACACGTCTGCCGGTCCGACGCCAGCAAGCACCGCCCGGAGCAAGGACCGGCAGATCAATCCAAAGGCAGCACGGCCAGTTAGACCACGGGCCAGGACCTCGTCCGGGCGGCACAAGAAGATCCTCACAGTTCGACCAGAT
>NZ_JBITLS010000036.1:0-1608 GCF_044465465.1 Nonomuraea sp. NPDC049655 | reverse complement strand
CGGATGCGCGACGAACGAGGCGCAGTCGGACGACTGGGGGCACTGGCGGAAGATGTCCAGGTTCCCGGCGATGAGCCGCCGGTCGGCGATCGGGTTCTTGGCGTCGCCCAGCATCGCGCGCTCGACGCCGTACCGAAGCAGGGACCAGGCGTCCTTGGCGTAGTAGGTCTCGTCGAAGACGACGGCCTTCGGCTCACCGAGGCGGACGAACCGCAGCAGCCCGCCGAAGAGGGCGACCAGCAGCGGCCCCGCCCAACCTAAGAGGGGCCGCCCCTGGAACGGCGGGACCAGCCGTCGTGCCGTCTCCCCCATGTCGATCACCCTATGCGTTTGTGCACCAGGTCATAAAGTTCGCGTCTCGGCACGCCCGCGCCCTTGGCCACGTCGGCGATGGCGATCTTCCGCTGCTCGCCCTCGGCCACCCGGCGGTCGACCTCGGCGACCAGCTCGTCCATGTCGGGCTCGCCCGCCCCCGGCACGCGGCCCGCGACGACCACGGTGATCTCGCCCTTGACGCCGCCCGCGGCCCACTCGGCCAGCTCGCCGAGACCGCCGCGGCGCACCTCCTCGTACGTCTTGGTCAGCTCGCGGCAGACGGCGGCGGGCCGGTCGGCCCCGAACGCCTCGGCCATCGCGCCCAGCGACTCGGCCAGCCGGTGGGGGGCCTCGAAGAAGACCATCGTCCGCTCCTCGGCCGCCAGCGCGGACAGCCGCCGCGCCCGGTCGCCGGTCTTGCGCGGCGGGAAGCCCTCGAAGCAGAACCTGTCGCTGGCCAGCCCCGACACGGCGAGGGCCGTGGTGACGGCGCTCGGCCCCGGCAGCGCGGTCACCGTGATGCCCGCCTCGACCGCCAGGTGGGTCAGGCGGTAGCCGGGGTCGGACACCCCGGGCATCCCGGCGTCGGTGATGACCACGACCGTGCGGCCCTGTCTCAGCGCCTCGACCAGCTCCTGGGCGCGGCCCGCCTCGTTCTGGTCGTAGTAGGACACCACCCGGCCGCTGATCTCCACGCCCAGCTCGGTGGCGAGCCTGCGCAGCCGTCTGGTGTCCTCGGCGGCCACCACGTCGGCGTCGGCGAGCACCTCCCGCAGCCGCGGCGAGACGTCACCCGCCTGACCGATGGGGGCTCCGGCCAGCACCAACCTGCCTTCTCCAGTCACCCGACCATTGTGGCAGGGCATACCAATTAGACCGTGATTCTTGCAGTACCTAACGGCTTGGGGCCCGTACGATGTCCGAATGGCGGTGACCGATTCCCCGTACCAGGCCTACGACAACCCGGAGGTCGGCGAGAGTCAATCGCAGACGCGGTCCCTGCGTGACCGGGTGATCCCCCCCATGCGTGGCAGCGTCCTGTGGGGGTGGGTCGGCCCGCTGCTGGTCACGCTCTTCGGCGGCATCCTGCGCTTCGTCAACCTGGGCCACCCGCGGGCCGTGGTCTTCGACGAGACCTACTACATGAAGGACGCCTTCTCCCTGATCAACTGGGGCGTCGAGCGCGTCACGATCAAGGACGCGGACAAGGCGATCCTGGCCGGGAAGACCGACATCTGGCAGTCGTGCACGCAGGAGACGCTCGACAAGTGCGCCTCGTACGTGGTGCATCCC
>NZ_JBITLS010000034.1:0-1818 GCF_044465465.1 Nonomuraea sp. NPDC049655 | reverse complement strand
GATGGGTAGGGGAGCGTCGTGCAGCCGGCGAAGCAGCAGAGTGATCTAGTTGTGGAGGCTGTGCGAGTGAGAATGCAGGCATGAGTAGCGAATCGAGGGTGAGAAACCCTCGCGCCGGATGACCAAGGGTTCCTGGGGCAGGCTAATCCGCCCAGGGTAAGTCGGGACCTAAGGCGAGGCCGACAGGCGTAGTCGATGGACAACGGGTTGATATTCCCGTACCCGCTTCAACGCGCCCATATCGAACCTCGTGATGCTAAGAGTCCTTAGCTCGCCTAAAGCCTTCGGGCTTGGGGTCAGAGTGAACGCTCGATCCGATCGGGTAGTAGGTAAGCGATGGGGTGACGCAGGAAGGTAGTCCAGCCCAGGCGATGGTAGTCCTGGGGTAAGCATGTAGGGAGTGAGGTAGGCAAATCCGCCTCACACGTATCCTGAGATGTGATGCCGAGCCGATTGTGGTGAAGTGGATGATCCTATGCTGCCGAGAAAAGCCTCTAGCGAGTGTTGTGGCGGCCCGTACCCTAAACCGACTCAGGTGGTCAGGTAGAGAATACTAAGGCGATCGGGTGAACTGTGGTTAAGGAACTCGGCAAATTGCCCCCGTAACTTCGGGAGAAGGGGGACCTCTGCTGGTGATGAGTTTTGCACTCGGAGCTGGTGGGGGTCGCAGTGGCCAGGGGGAAGCGACTGTTTACTAAAAACACAGGTCCGTGCGAAGTCGTAAGACGATGTATACGGACTGACGCCTGCCCGGTGCCGGAACGTTAAGGGGACCGCTTAGTTGTGGTAACACAGCGAAGGTGAGAACTTAAGCGCCGGTAAACGGCGGTGGTAACTATAACCATCCTAAGGTAGCGAAATTCCTTGTCGGGTAAGTTCCGACCTGCACGAATGGCGTAACGACTTCCCCGCTGTCTCAACCGCAGACCCGGCGAAATTGCACTACGAGTAAAGATGCTCGTTACGCGCAGCAGGACGGAAAGACCCCGGGACCTTCACTACAGCTTGACATTGGCGTTTGGAGCGTCTTGTGTAGGATAGGTGGGAGACTGGGAAGCTCGGACGCTAGTTCGGGTGGAGTCATTGGTGAAATACCACTCTGGTCGTTTTGAACGTCTAACTCTGGTCCGTGATCCGGATCGGGGACAGTGTCTGGTGGGTAGTTTAACTGGGGCGGTTGCCTCCTAAAGGGTAACGGAGGCGCCCAAAGGTTCCCTCAGCCTGGTTGGCAATCAGGTGTTGAGTGTAAGTGCACAAGGGAGCTTGACTGTGAGACTGACGGGTCGAGCAGGAGCGAAAGCTGGGACTAGTGATCCGGCATCGGCGTGTGGAAGCGGTGTCGCTCAACGGCTAAAAGGTACCCCGGGGATAACAGGCTGATCTTCCCCAAGAGTCCATATCGACGGGATGGTTTGGCACCTCGATGTCGGCTCGTCGCATCCTGGGGCTGGAGTAGGTCCCAAGGGTTGGGCTGTTCGCCCATTAAAGCGGTACGCGAGCTGGGTTTAGAACGTCGCGAGACAGTTCGGTCCCTATCCGCTGCGCGCGCAGGAGACTTGAAAGGGGCTGTCCCTAGTACGAGAGGACCGGGACGGACGAACCTCTGGTGTGCCAGTTGTACCGCCAGGTGCACGGCTGGTTGGCTACGTTCGGAAGGGATAACCGCTGAAAGCATCTAAGCGGGAAGCTCGCCTTGAGATGAGGTCTCCCACCACGAGAGTGGGTAAGGCTCCCGGTAGACGACCGGGTTGATAGGCCGGAGGTGGAAGCACGGTAACGTGTGGAGCTGACCGGTACTAATAGGCCGAGGACTTGACC
>NZ_JBITLS010000033.1:0-17667 GCF_044465465.1 Nonomuraea sp. NPDC049655 | reverse complement strand
GTTACATTCCGAACCCGGAAGTTAAGCTTCTCTGCGCCGATGGTACTGCACTCGGGAGGGTGTGGGAGAGTAGGTCACCGCCGGACAATCTTTGGAAAGGGCTCCGACTTCGGTCGGGGCCCTTTCTGCATTTCCGGAGCAATTCAGGATGCCCGGCCGCTTGGTGTTATCCGGGGACGGTTTTGCACCCGCGTCTTAGGCCAGGCCGGCATCTAAGCCGGTCGTCGATCCTCACGTGCGGTGCGATGAGGAAAGCATTGCGGTCTGTTATCGGAAACGCCCGTCCACACCCCTGGTTGTGAGCGCGCCCCGGCCATGAGGTGATGGCGGGCCGAGGGGTCAGTTCTGTTTGGGGGGTGAAAAGGTTTCGATGGCCTCGTTCAGGATCTTGCTGAAGGATTCGCTGCCGGTGTGGCCGGAGTCTGCCACCACGTGCAGGTCTGCGTCGGGCCAGACCTTGGTCAGCTCCCAGGCTGTCTGGAGAGGGCTGCCCATGTCCAGGCGGCCGTGGATCAGAGCGCCGGGGATGCCGGCCAGCCGGTGTGCGTTGCGTAGGAGCACGCCCTCTTCCAGCCAGGCGGCGTTGGCGAAGTAGTGGGCGCAGATGCGGGTCATGGCCATGATGGCGTCGTCCGGCCGGGTGCTGTAGGCGTTGGGTGTGCCGTTGGTCTCCTGGGAGATCACCGCGTCCTCCCAGGCGACCCAGTCGTGGGCGGCCTTCTCGCGTACCTTCGGGTCGGGGTCGGCCAGCAGCCGCGAGTACGCCGCCAGCACCTTGAACACGTCCCCGTCGCTGTCGGCGTCGGGGACGCCTTGCACGAACCGTTCCTGCGCCTCGGGGAAGAACCTGCCGACGCCCCGGTAGAGCCAGTCGATCTCGGAGCGTCGGGTCATGGTGACCGCGGGGATGACGATCTCCGACACCCGCTCGGGATGGGTCTCGGCGTAGGCCAGGATCAGCGTCGAACCCCACGAACCGCCGTACAGCAGCCACTGGTCGATGCCGAGGTGCTCGCGCAGCAGTTCCATGTCGGCGATCAGGTTGTGGGTGGTGTTGCCCGTCAGGTCGGTGGCCGGGTCGGCGGCGTGCGGGCGGCTGCGGCCGCAGTTGCGCTGGTCGAACAGGACGATGCGGAAACGGTCCGGGTCGAATCGGCGACGTGAGCCGGTCGAACAGCCTGACCCGGGCCCGCCGTGCACGACGACTGCGGGCTTGCCGTCGGGGTTGCCGCAGACCTCCCAGTAGATGAGGTTGCCGTCGCCGACATCGAGCATGCCGTGCTCGTACGGTTCGATCGAGGGATACAAAGGGGCTCCTGCTGTTGGAGGGGTGGGGGTGCGCCGGGCGTGGCGCAGCCTGATGCGGGCCGACGATTATGCCAGCGCTGTTATATTAGCACTGTGACATCTGCTGACCCCACGGCGATACCCGACCCCTGGCACTCCCTGCACGAGCTCCTGGCAGCCATGGACGCTGAGATCGAACAGGTCTACCTGGAGCGTGGCCTCGACGGGGTGCGCACTCGGTTCGCCTATCCGCTCATCAGGCTCGCCCACACAGGGCCGCTGACCATTCGCGAGCTCGCGAAGTCCCTGAACCGTTCGCACTCCGCGATCAGCCAGACCGTCGCCGCCATGCGTAAGGAGGGTCTCGTCACCTCGGAGCCGGGGCCCGACGCGCGCACCCGCCGGATCGACCTGACCGAGCGCGGCCGGTCGCTGGTGCCGTTCCTGGAGGCGGAGTGGCGTGCCACCCACCAGACGGTCGCCGAGCTGGACGGCGAGCTTCCGTACGCGATGACGGCCGTGGTGGAGGAGGTTCGGCGGGCGTTGGAACGCCGGTCGATGCGGCAGCGGATCCTTCATCACCTCGTCGAGCCGCCGCCGACGGGGTCACAAGGTTGAGATTCACCGGAGGGTCGGCCGCGTGGCGGGCCCGCTGGGTGTCTCGGTCGCCGTCCTGCTGGGTGAAGCGGTTGGGAAGCCGGCGGGTCCGGAGCGGACGGGGTGGCGGGGTGGCAAGGAAGCTGGTGCCGGGTCGTCGGGGTTGAGTGACGGCAGGAGTCTGGGGCCGGTGATCGGTGATGTTGTGCGCCGGATGGCCATTGGGCAAGGTCAGGGGTTGTTCATGGTCCTGATAATCTCGCTGGGATACTGAACGTAATCGGGTAACTCTATTAGAGTGACCGCTTCTCCCCCTTCCAGGCAGTCAGCGCGTCGTAGCCGTCGGCTGCTGGCGTGGACGTTCGCGTCGATCTCCGTCGGGTTGGTGGCCGCGGGGGTCGTGGGGTTCTTCGCCGAGCCGTTACAGCTGGACATGCTGGACAAGCGGGCCAGCGTCGTCAGCATGTTCGTGGGTGTCGCGGGGTTGTTCATCGCCGGGGTCGGGTTGTGGGCGCAGCTTCGGGCGGCCATGGCGCCCACCGGTGGCGGTGAGAGCGGTCCGGGGGGCGAGGGGGCCGGGCGGGCTGGTGCCGGTTCTGGTGGCTCGGGGCCCGATGAGGCTGGTCAGGGTGCTGTCAGTACGAGTGCCGGTGCGGACGGGCCCGGTGGCGGGCGCGGTAGCGGGCCGGGTGGCGTTGGCGATGGTGGCGGTCGTGGTGGGGCCGTCGATGGGGCTGCCGGTGGGGCGGTCGGGAGGGCTGAGGGGCAGCGGTCGATCGTGGTCGGGCGGCAGGAGTCCGGGCTGGCCATGACCGGGGACAGGTCCACGGCGGTGACCGGGGGGCATGTCGAGGTCATCGGGGACGTGCATCTGCCGTCGCGGCCCCAGGTGGCGACGCGGCCCGTGCAGCTGGCGCCGCGGCCGCCGCAGCTCGTCGGGCGGGACGAGGTCGTGGTGGAGCTGCGCGAGCGGCTGCTGGCCAGCCAGGTGCGGCCGGCGGTGGTGGCCGTGCACGGGCTCGGCGGCGTGGGCAAGACCAGTCTCGCGCTGGAGTACGCCTATCGCCATCAGCACGACTACGAGCTCGTCTGGCAGTTGCCGGCGGCCGATCCTGCGGTGTTGTCGGCGGCGTTCGCCCGGTTGGCGGCTCTCATGGGCTTACGGGAGCTGGGCGCGGACGCGGCGGACCCGGTCGACCAGGTGCACGCCGCGCTGGCGGCGCGTACCGAACCGTGGTTGTTGATCTTCGACAACGTGCCGGAGGCCGAGGCGGTGCGAGCCGTGTTGCCGCCGGCGGGGCCGGGGCACGTGCTGATCACGAGCCGGTCCGGGAGCTGGCCGCGGGATCGCGGGCTGGAGCTGCCGGTGCTCGACCTGGAGTCGGCGGCGCTGCTGATGCTGGCGAGCACGGGGCAGGACGACACCGTCGCGGCGGCGGCCGTGGTGGCGGAGCTCGGCGCGCTGCCGCTGGCGCTGGAGCAGGCCGCGGCCTACATGTCGGAGACGGGGCTGGAGCTGTCGGAGTACCTGGATCTGCTGCATCACCAGCGTGCCGAATTGCTGGCGCAGGGGCAGGCGTGGGGGTATCGCGAGCGGGTGGCCACCACGTGGCAGTTCGCGTTCCGGCGGCTGGCCAGGACGAGTCCGCAGGCCATCGCGTTGCTGCGGCTGCTGTCCTGCTACGCGCACGAGGCGATCCCGTACCATCTGCTGCTCTCGCCGCTGGCGCGGTGGGCGCCGCGGGAACTGTTCCGGGCGGACGTGCAGCGGCGGCGGGCCTACGGGCGGATCCCCGGGCTGCGCACGCGCGTGCTGCGTGACGTGCATCCCAGCGTGTTGCTGATGATGCGGGCGCTGCCACGGGACACGCTGAGGATCAACGCGGCGCTGAGCGCGTTGCGGGGGCACAGCCTGATCGGTCCGCCCGTGGACGGGACGGTCACGGTGCACCGGCTGGTGCAGGCCGTCACGCTCGACCAGCTTCCGCTGCGCGCGCAGCGCCGGTGGCGGGAGGTGGCGGCGGTGCTGGTGGAGGCCGTGCTGCCCGACAATCCGGGGCAGAAGGCGCGATGGGCGCGGTACGCCAGGCTGCTGCCGCACATCCGGACGGTGCTCGGGCCGACCTCGCCCGGCATGGACAAGACGGCCCAGTATCTGGGGGCCAGCGGTGACTACCGTACGGCGAAGTCGTTGTTCCAGGAGATCGCCGACGCGCTCGCGGCGGCGCTCGGCCCCGAGGAGATCGCCACGCTGACGGCCCGGCACGAGCTGGCGCTCTGGACGGGCGAGGCGGGTGACCCGGCGGCGGCGCGTGACCAGTACCTGGAGCTGCTGCCCGTCTACGAACGGGTGCTCGGCCCCGAACACCCGCACACCCTGACGACCCGGCACAACCTGGCCCAGTGGACGGGACGAGCCGGCGATCCGGTGGCCGCCCGTGACCAGTACGCGGCGCTGCTGCCCGTCCGGCAGTGGGTGTCGGGCCCCGAGCATCCGGACACCCTGACCACGCAGGCCAACCTGGCCCAGTGGACCGGGCAGGCCGGGGACGCGGCCGCGGCCCGTGACCAGTACGCGGCGCTGCTGCCGGTCCGGGAGCGGGTGCAGGGGCCCGAACATCCCTCGACGCTGATCAACCGGCACGAGCTGGCCCGGTGGACCGGCGAGCTGGGGGACGCGCTGGCCGCCCGTGACCAGTACGCGGCGTTGCTCCTGGTACGGGAGCGGGTGTCGGGGCCGCATCATCCGGACACGTTGACGGTCCGGCACGAGCTGGCGCGGTGGACGGGGGAGTTGGGGGAGGCGGCCGCGGCGCGCGATCAGTATGCGGCGTTGGTGCCGGTACGGGAGCGAGTGCAGGGGCCGGAGCATCCGGACACGCTCACCGCCAGGGCCAGCCTGGCCCAGTGGACGGGGAAGGCGGGGGACGCGGCGGCCGCCCGCGACCTGTACGCGGCGCTGCTTCCCGTCCGGGAGCGCATTCTCGGGCCCGACCATCCGGACACGTTGACGATCCGGCACGAGCTGGCGCGGTGGACGGGGGAGTTGGGAGAGGCGGCCGCGGCGCGGGATCAGTATGCGGCGTTGGTGCCGGTACGGGAGCGGGTGCAGGGGGCCGAGCATCCGGACACGCTGACCGCCAGGGCCAACCTCGCGTACTGGACGGGGATGGCGGGGGACGCGGCGGGGGCTCGCGATCTGTGCGCGGCGCTGCTGCCGGTCCGGACTCGTGTGCTGGGGGCCGGACATCCGGCCACGGTGACGACCAGGGAACAACTCGCCCACTGGACGGCCCACGCTCGCCCGTGAAGTCCGGGCCAGGAGACGTGGCCCGCGCCCGCCAACGGGGGGTGGGGTGGGATGCCCGGCGGGGAGAACAGCTGGGGCAGCGCGGGCAGGCGGAGGAAGAGCCCAGGCGGTTGGGGGGCTGGCGGAAGGAGAGCCTAGGCGGTTGGGGGGTGCCTGGCGGTACCGGGCCGCTGGCGTGGGGCGGTGCCTGGCGGGACCGGGCCGCTGCCGTGGGGCGGTGTTTGAGAGGGGGGAGCCGGGGCGGAGGGGGCGAGCCTGCCCCTCGCGCCCCGGCGGCTACTGGGGAAGGACGAGGAGGGCGTCGCCGACGCCGCGCTCCACGCCGTCCGATGGCCGGTTGACCAGCTTGTTCGACACCACCATCGCGGTCGAGCCGCCGCCGTCCAGGTTGATGGCCTGGACCGCGCCGAGCCAGCGCATGAACTGGGCGGCCTCGTGGAAGTTGGCGCCGATGGTCACGCCGGGCTGGCGGCCGTCGATGGTGGCCAGGATGAGGCTGCCGTTCCTGGTGACGCCGAGGAGGGTGCGCGGGTGGCGGCGCAGGATCATGTTCACGGAGTCGTGGCCGTCGCGCTTGGCGGTGATCTTCACGTGGCCGTTGCGCACCAGGCCGACGCCGCCGGCGATGACGTTCAGGTCGGGGGTCAGCTTGAGGGCCTTGCGGGTGCGCAGGTCGGTGACCTTCGTGTCGATCTTGACCGTCCAGCCCTCCCAGGCGTGCTCGTCGAGCCATTCGGCGGCGCCGCCCTGGCCGTGCAGCACCCGGGTGCCCTTGGCCACGGCGGCGCCGCTCGCGCGTACGGTGACCGCCTTGCCGTTGGCGTCGAGGACGACGTCGGTGCCGCCGGTCGGGGTCTTGGCGCCGTACTCCTCGGTGTAGAGCACGGCCTCGTCCGTGGCGGCGGCGCGGTTGACGCCGTTGACGACGAGCTTGTCGCCGTCCTGGGAGATGGCGGTGACGGCGGTCTTCAGCTCGGTGATGCGCACGCTGCGGCCCTGGAGCACCACGGCGGAGCGGCCCGGCACGGCCTCGCTGAGCAGCCGGCCGGCCACCACGGAGGCGCCGACGGGCTCGCCGCGCAGGTTCTTGGCGGTGTGGATGTTGAAGAAGCCGCCGTTGACGCCGACCACCGCGTTGCGCGCCTTGGCCATCGAGGAGACCGTCTCGCGCGCGGCGACGCTGGCGCCGAGGGAGGCGGCGTACGAGCCGCGGAACGTCCGGGAGTCGATCATGACGACTTTGGCGTCCCAGGGGCCGGTGGTCTTGAGGCCGTCGTCGCCGAGGTAGTCGACCTTGACCTTCAGCCCGGCTTCCTTGAGCGCCTTGGCGGTCTCGTCGGCCTTCGCCTTGTCCTTGAAGGACCACAGGCCCACGCGGACCATGTAGACGGTCTGGGAGGGCGCGTCGGCCACGCTCGGCCGGACCACCTTCTGCAGGCTCGGCGCCTCCCCGGCCGCCTCGACCTCGGCGACCTTGGCCTGGGCGGTCTCCAGCGCGCCGTAGTCGCGGCCGCTCGGCATGAGCACGGTCACCGTGTAGCCGTCGGTGGAGCTGCCCGCCTTCACGTCGTACAGGTCGATGCCCTGCGTCACGGCGGTCAGCGTCTTGGTGGCGGCAGGCCGGGCGCCCAGCGGGAAGCTGGCCGACGGGAACTTCACCGCGAGCTGCGCCGCCGAGGCGGGCAGCGTGGTGACGGTGATCGTGGCGGCTATGGCCAGGCCGCCGGCGAGGGTGCGTCGAGACATGAACTCTCCAGAGGGCGGAAAAGGGACCGAACCATCCTGACGAGATCAAGGTCCCGGAGTCAGCCGAACGCGCCAAACTGCTCAAGAGGTTACGAGATTGACACCCAGCCCAGATAACATTGAGCTATGACCCGTATCAGCATGTGGTGGCGGCCGGCAGACGGCCGCTGATTCCCCATGCTGGGCCGTCCTGGTGGCGGCCCTTTTCCGTGCGTGCGGGCTCCCCTCAGGCGGCGGCACACCTGAAGGAGAGACCCATCGTGAACGACGTCGTCCTGACCGGCGACCGTCCGACCGGACGCCTGCATCTGGGCCACTATTTCGGCACCCTCGCCAACCGGGTGGAGCTGCAGGACCGGTACCGGACGTACGTGCTGATCGCCGACTACCAGGTGATCACCGACCGCGACCTGCCCGGCGAGATCCAGCGCAACATCACCGAAGTGCTCCTCGACTACCTGGCCGTCGGCCTCGACCCGGGCAAGGTCACGATCTTCCAGCACAGCGCGATCCCGGAGCTGAACCAGCTCCTGCTGCCGTTCCTGAGCCTGGTGTCGGTGGCGGAGCTGAGCCGCAACCCGACGGTGAAGGACGAGATCGCGCACAGCGCCCGGCGCGCGGTGAGCGGCCTGCTGTTCACCTATCCGGTGCACCAGGCCGCCGACATCCTGTTCTGCAAGGGCACGCTGGTGCCCGTGGGCCGCGACCAGCTTCCGCACGTGGAGGTGGCGCGGCTGGTCGCGCGTCGCTTCAACGAGCGGTACGGCGAGGTGTTCCCGCTGCCCGAGGCCATGTTGGGCGAGCGTCCGCTGCTCATGGGCCTGGACGGCGGCAAGATGAGCAAGAGCCGCGGCAACGCCATCGCCCTGGCGGCCACCGAGGACGAGACCGCCGCCCTCATCCGCAAGGCCCGCACCGACTCCGACCGCCTGATCACCTTCGACGAGGTGCACCGGCCCGGCGTGGCGAACCTGCTCACACTGGCCGGGCTCTGCCTCGGCCGGCCGCCCCGGGAGATCGCCGACGAGATCGGCGACGGCGGGGCCGCCGCGCTCAAGGCGCTGACCACCGAAGCGGTCAACGAGTTCCTGCGCCCGATCAGGCGGCGGCGGCGCGAGCACACCGAGGCCGACGTGCGTCAGGTGCTGGCGCAGGGCAACGAGCGGGCCCGGGAGCGGGCGGTCCGCACGCTGGCGGAGGTGCGTGCGGCGATGGGGTTCTAGCGGGTTCGACCGGACTGTCCGGACTGCCCCGGCTGCCCGGACTGTCCGGACTACTTGGACTGTCGGGACTGGTACACCTTGCGCAGCGTCTCGTGCACGATCCACGTCGTCCGCGCGCCCTCGGCCAGCAGGCACACGTCGCCGGGGCCGACCTCGATGGTGGTGCCGCCCTCGACGGCGATCGTGGCGCGGCCGGACAGCACCACGAAGATCTCGTCGGTCTCGACGTCGGTGACGACGCCCGGGGTGATCTCCCAGATGCCCCTGCCGTCGCCGAGCTCCAGCGACGACGTGGCCGGGTCGCCGGCGACGATCTGCTCGGGGTCGAGCTCGTCGGGGGTCAGCCGCACGTCGTGCACGGGCACGGCGAACGCGCCGGCGGTCGCGATCATGCGGCCGAGGTCTTCGAGGTCAGGCATCAGGACGTCAGACATGTTGCTCATTTCACCAGGTCGGCGAGGCGGGCGCCGTCGAGTGCGTAGGCGGTGAAGCCGTTCGCGCCGGTCATCGTATCGGCGGCGACCAGCGCGTTGACGATGGCCTCCTCCGTGGCCTCGATCGCGGCGTGGAAGAGCGGGTCGAGGCGGGCGTCGGCCAGCACGCGCACCTCGAACACGCCGGAGCCCTTGTCGTCGAGGGCGTTGGAGGGCAGGCCGCGGTTGCCGGTGGCGAAGCAGACGAAGCCGTCGCCGCTGCTGCTCTCGCCGGCGCCGCCCGTCCTGGCCACGCCGAGCCCGGCGCGCTGGGCGAGCTTGCGGCACTGGTGGGGGAGGAGCGGCGCGTCCGTGGCGACCACGGCGATGATCGATCCCGCGCCCTCCGGGCCGCCGGGGCGGGGCACGTCGTCCATGACGATCGGGCGGCCGTTGACGGTGAGCCGGTCGCGGCTGCCGTGGTTGGCCTGCACGAGCACGCCGACCGTGTAGTCGCCGGTCACGCGGGACGCGGTGCCGATGCCGCCCTTGAAGCCGTGGCAGATCATGCCGGTGCCGCCGCCGACCGAGCCCTCGGGCACCGGGCCCGCCGAGGCGCCGAGGTAGGCCCGTTCGACGTGCTCCTGGCGGACGTGCCGGGCGTCGATGTCGTTGAGCCGGCCGTCCCAGGTCTCGGCGACCACCGGCAGCGACCACGCGCTCGCGCCCCGGCCGCCGATCTCCAGGGAGACCAGCGCGTCGCGCACCACGCCGACGGAGAAGGTGTTGGTCAGCCCGATCGGCGAGTGCAGCAGGCCGAAGTCGTCCAGGTAGGGCAGGCCGGTCATCTCGCCGTTGCCGTTGAGCCAGTGGTAGCCGGCGTAGACGGGGGCGTCGTAGGCCGGGCCGGGGCCGGGGCGGACGACGGTGACCCCCGTACGGGCGGTGCCCTCGGTCAGCGTGGTGTGGCCGACGAGCACGCCGGGCACGTCGGTGATCGCGTTCAGCGGACCGGGGACGCCGGTGCCGATGACGATGCCGTGATCACGAGCTCTCAACGGTTCTCCCTGCGGAACGACTCCAGCGCCAGCAGCGCGACGTGCAGTGACAGGCATGACTCGACGTCGTCGAGGTCGGTGTCGAGGATGCGTTCGAGGCGGCGCAGGCGGTCGTAGAAGGCGGGCCTGGACAGGTGGGCCTTCTGGGCGGCCACGGCCTTGTTGCGGCCCGCGTCGAGGTAGGTGCGCAGGATCCGGGTGAGGTCGCCGCCGCGCTGGGCGTCGTGCGCCAGCAGCGGGCCCAGCTCGCGCTCGGCGAACGTCTGCAGCCGCGCGTCGTCGCGCAGCAGGTGGAGCAGGCCGCGCAGGCGCAGGTCGGGCAGGCGGTAGAAGGCGCGGCCGTCCGGCTGGCGCACGGCCACGTCGGCGACCTGCTCGGCTTCGAGGAAGCTGCGCCGTACGTCCCGGATGGACTCCACCACCGACCCCGCGGCCAGCACGAACGCCGAGCCGGGCCGCCACAGCATGCGCAGCCGCTCGGCGAGCGCGGTCAGCGCGGGCTCGGCGCCGGTACGCGGCGGAAGCGGCAGCAGGACGCCGACCCGCTCCTGGTCGAGCGCGCCCACCAGGGCGGGCAGGCGGGCGTCGCGGCAGGCGGCGGCGGTGGCCTCGGCCAGCTCGCCGAGCTGCGCCTGGCCGTCGAGCGCCTGGTCGACGGGCTCGGTCGGCCTGATGACGACGCTGATCAGCTTGCGCCCGGTCAGCGGCACGCCGACCGCGCGGGCGCGGGCGGCGGCCTCGTCGGGGTCGGCGTAGGCGTGGGTCAGGATGCCGGTGATGATCGTGCCGTGGGCCTGGCGTTCCAGGGACTCCTGGTGGCGTTCGAGCAGGCGGCCGAGGGCGAGGGTGGTGGCGGCGCGTTCGGCCAGCACCATCTCGCGCGGGGTCGGCGGCGTCTCGCAGATCAGGATCAGCCGGCCCCAGTCCTGGCCGCGCGCGCCGACGGTGGTGACCAGCCAGCCGGAGGCGGGGTCGTAGGCCGTGCGCTCGGCCGGGGCCACCCCGCGCGACCTGGTCTCCCAGCCGGCCAGCAGCGCGCCGGCGTCGCGGCCCGCGGACTCGCAGGCCAGCACCTGGTGGGCGAGGTTCTCCAGCAGCACCGGACGGCCGGACAGCCGGGCGACCTGGGTGAGCACCTCGGCGGGCGAGGCGCCCTCGACCGACAGCTCGGTGAACACCTCGTGCAACTGCTCGGAGGCGCGCAGCTCCTCAAGCTGGATGTCGATGATCCGGGCGTGCACGGACTCGGTGATCTGCACGAACGGCGTCTCGCGGGCCAGCACGATGACCGGCAGACCGTGCTCCTCGGCGGACTTGACCACCGCCCGCGGCAGCTCGCGCAGGAACCTGCGGCCGAGCTCCACGATCAGCCCGGAGGCGCCCACGGAGGCGAGCTCGCCCACGTAGTCGGCGAGCTTCTCCGGGTCGTCGGGCAGCGCGACGCCCGTGGTGAGCACCAGCTCGCCGCCGCGCAGCAGATGGGCGATGTCGGCGATCTCGCCGACGTGCACCCACCGCACCTTGGTGTCGAGCCGGTCGGCGCCCGCGACCACGCGCGGGCCGCCCCGGCGCACGGTCTCCAGGGCGAGGACGTCGGCGATGGTGGGCAGCACGGGGCGAGCCTAGCCGATCAACCTGTAAGAACGGTCATACAGCCATATACACACTGTCACAGATTGAACTCCTCCTCGCGGTACTCACCTCGGGGTTCGCGCACCCGCAACTCCACCCGCCGGATCTTGCCCGAGATCGTCTTGGGCAGCTCGGCGAACTCCAGCCGGCGCACCCGCTTGTACGGCGCCAGCTCCCGGCGGCAGTGTTCGAAGATCGACCGCGCGGTGTCGGCGCCGGCCTCGAACCCGGGGGTCAGCATCACGTACGCCTTCGGCACCGCCAGGCGCACCGGGTCCGGCGCGGGCACGACGGCGGCCTCGGCCACCGCGGGATGCTCCAGCAGCACGCTCTCCAGCTCGAACGGCGAGATGCGGTAGTCGGAGGCCTTGAAGACGTCGTCGGTCCGGCCGACGTAGGTGATGTAGCCGTCCTGGTCGCGGGTGGCGACGTCGCCGGTGTGGTAGAAACCGTCGCGCATGGCCTCGGCGGAGCCGCCGACGTACCCGGCCATCAGACCCAGGGGACGGGGGTCGAGCGGCAGGCAGATCTCGCCGTCGTCGCCGGGCTCGCCGGTGACGGGGTCGATGAGCACGATGTCGTAGCCGGGCAGCGGGCGTCCCATCGATCCGGGCTTGACCGGCTCGTCCGGTACGTTGCCGATCTGGGCGGTGGTCTCGGTCTGGCCGTAGCCGTCGCGGATGGTGATGCCCCACGCCTTGGCGACCTGGTCGATGATCTCCGGGTTGAGCGGCTCGCCCGCGGCCACGGCCGTGCGCAACGGCAGCTTCCAGGCCGCCAGGTCCTCCTGGATGAGCATCCGCCACACGGTCGGGGGCGCGCAGAACGTGGTGACCCGCTCGTCGCGCAGCACCTCCAGCAGCGCGCGGGCGGCGAAGCGCTCGTAGTTGTGGATGAGCACGGTCGCCCCGGCGTTCCAGGGGGCGAACACGTTGCTCCAGGCGTGCTTGGCCCAGCCGGGGGAGGAGACGTTGAGGTGCACGTCGCCGGGGCGCAGGCCGATCCAGAACATCGTGGACAGGTGGCCGGCCGGGTAGGAGGCGTGGGTGTGCTCGACCAGCTTGGGGCGGGAGGTCGTGCCGGAGGTGAAGTAGAGCAGCAGGGGGTCGCCGGCCAGGGTGGGGGCGTCGGGGGTGAAACGTTCGGGGGCGTCGTACGCCTCGTGGTACGGCAGCCACCCGTACGCGTCGCCGACCGCGATCCTGGTGAACTCGCCGGCGCCGAACTTGCCCGCGTCGGCGGCGTTGGCGATCACGTGGGCGACCTGGCCGCGGTCGAGGCGTTCGCCGATGTCCTTGGCCGTCAGCAGGGTCGTGGCCGGGATGACCACCGCCCCGAGCTTCATGGCCGCCAGCAGGGACTCCCACAGCTCGGTCTGGTTGCCCAGCATGAGCAGGACGCGGTCGCCCCGGCGCACGCCCTGCTCGTGCAGCCAGTTGGCGACCTGGTTGGAGCGGGCCGACAACTCGGCGAAGGTGTGGGAGACCCGGCTGCCGGGGTTCACGATGGTCAGGGCCGCGGCCTGCGGGGTCTCGGCGGCCAGCACCCCGTCGAACCAGTCGAGCGCCCAGTTGAACCGCTCGGCCCGCGGCCAGCGGAAGTCGCGTCGGGCCGTGGGGTAGTCGGCGCTCAGGAGAAGATCGCGGGCGGCGCGGAAATCGCTCATGCCCCGGATCCTGCTACGTCGCCAGCCGCCGCTCAAGGCCGTCGAGCACCGACACGAGCCCGAAGTCGAACGCCGTGGCCCGGAGCACCCGCGGATCCTGGTACGCCCCCATGGCCATGCTCTCCAGCATGTCGGGGAAGTCGGCCGCGGCCTTGGCGACCATGCCGCGCATCTCCTCGGCGTCGTAGTCGGAGTCCTTCGCGGTGGCGTCCCAGGCGATCTCGGGCAGGGTCATGCCGTAGACGAAGGCGGTGACGGCGGCCACGGCGTAGTCGACGTCGAGGCCGTGGAAGCCGGCCGCCCTGAAGATCCTGCGCATCCGGTCGGAGGCCGACAGGGCGTGCGGGCCGAGCGCGGGCACCCGGCCGAGGAGGTCGGCCGACCACGGGTGCCGCAGCATGACCGCGCGCATGCCGTAGGCCATGGCGGAGGCGGCGTCGCGCCAGCCCACCTCCTCGGCGTCGAGGACGGTCATCTCGGCCCAGACCTGGTCGTAGGCCAGTTCGAGCAGTTCGTCCTTGTTGGCGACGTACCAGTAGAGGCTGGTGGCGCCGGCGCCCAGCTTCGCGCCGAGCTTGCGCATGCTCAGCCCGGCCATCCCCTCCTGGTCGAGCAGCTCCAGCGCGGCTCGGACGATCTCATCGCGGCTGCGGCCCGGGGCGGCGGCCTTGCGGGGCTCGCGGAACCAGACAGAGGTGAACTGCTTGCCGGTCATGCCCCCAGGATAAATGCTCTCGCACAGTGTGCGAGAGTTGTCGTACGCTGTGCGAGTGACCTCGAACGCTGTACGAGACCCCCGTCGCTGGTGGGTCCTTGTCGTGCTCTGCCTCTCGCTGCTGGTCCTCACGGTGGACGGAACCGTGCTGAACCTGGCGATCCCGTCCCTGATCGAGAAGCTGGGCGCGACGCCGTCCGACATCCAGTGGATCCTCGACGCCTACGTGCTGGTCTTCGCCGGCCTGCTGCTGACCGCGGGAAGCCTGTCCGACCGGTACGGCCGCCGCCGCTTCCTCGTCATCGGCCTGGCCTTCTTCGGCGGCGCGTCGCTGCTGGCCGTGCTGGCCGCCGAGCCCTGGCAGGTGATCGGCGCGCGGGCCCTGATGGGGGTCGGCGGCTCGATCCTGATGCCCTCGACGCTGTCCATCCTCATGACCGTCTTCGAGGAGGACGAGCGGCGCAAGGCCATGGCCATCTGGGGAAGCGTGGCGATGCTCGGCGTGATCGCCGGCCCGACGCTGGGCGGCTTCCTGCTGGAGCACTACTGGTGGGGCTCGGTCTTCCTGCTCAACATCCCGATCGCCGCGCTGGCCATCGTGGCCGCGTTCGTGCTGATGCCCGAGACCCGCAGCACCGGGCGGCGGATCGACCCGGTGGGCGTGGTGCTCTCGATCGTCGGCCTGACCTCGGCCGTCTACGTGATCATCGAACGCGAGTGGAACATCGCCCTCATCGCGGTGGCGGTGGTCGCGCTGGCCGCGTTCGTCGTCTGGGAGCGGCGGGCCGAGCACCCGATGCTGCCGCTGCAGCTGTTCCGCAACCGCAACTTCAGCGGCGCGTCCTTCTCGATCCTGCTGATGTCGTTCGGCGCGGGCGCCGTGATGCTCATGCTGACCCAGTACCTGCAGTTCGTGCTGGGCTACGGCGAGCTCCAGGCGGGCCTGGCCATGCTGCCCCAGGCGGTGGCGGCCGTCGTGTTCAACGGCGTCGGCGCGGCGCTGGGCAAGAAGGTGTCCAACCGGGTGCTGATCTCGGCCGGGCTGCTGATCATGGCCGTCGGGTTCGTCGTGATGGCGCTCACCACCGGCTACCTGCCGCTGATGGGCGGGCTGGTGCTGATGGGCGCGGGAGCCGGCCTGGCCGGTCCCTCCGCCTACGCCTCGCTGATGGGGGCCATCCCGCTGGAGCACGCGGGCGTCGGCTCCGCGCTCAACGACACCGTGCAGCAGGTGGGCCTGGCCATGAGCATCGCCGTGCTCGGCAGCGTGCTGGCCGGCGTCTACACCGCGGAGATGCCGCTCGACGCGCCCGCGGCGGCCCGCGAGTCGATCGGGGTCGCCGAACAGGTCGGGCTCGGCGAGGTCGCCGACCGGGCCTTCACCGTGGCCGTGCACTTCGGCTCGTGGGTCGGGGCCGGGTTCAGCGTCGCCGCCGCGCTGCTCGCGCTGGCCGTGCTGCGCCCGGCCGCGCCCGTCGCGGCTCCCGAACCGGCCAAGGTCTAACGGACGCGGGGCTCACGCATGCTCTCCAGGCTGTCGAGCTTGTGCGTGCGCTCGTCGTGGCCGATCTGCCGGAGCAGGTCGGCCACCGAGCGGTAGCGGCCGTACTCGTCGGCGTACGTGCCGGGGTCGGGCACGAAGTCCAGGTCGGGGTTCTCGGCCACGAACGTCATGTACTCGTGCTCGGCGTGGTCCTCGAACTCGGCGTTGAGCCGGTAGCTCCAGTCCGGCCGGACCACGAACAGCACCCAGGACACGTGGTAGTAGAAGAACGCGATCAGCCACGGCGCCGCCTTGTGCAGCAGCCAGTTCTGCCGCTGCCCGGCGCGCTGCACCAGGTCCTGCATGATCAGCAGGTGCCACTGCTCGTTGTCCTGGTCGGCGCGGGCCTCGACGATGCGCTCGAAGACCCTCCTGGCCAGGGCCGACCGTCCGGCGTGCCGGTGGACGGCCCAGTAGCCCACCCGCTCCCACGCCTGGTACGGCACCCGCGCGATGATCTCCAGCATGGCGAACTTCGTGTAGGAGCCCTTCGTGCCGTACATGAGGTCGACGGGCTTGAACATCATCCGGGCCAGCAGGCTGTAGTCCATCCGCGGGGTGTCCAGGGTGTCCTGCTGGGCGCGGCGGAGCTGGTCGCGGTCGAGCTTGGGCGGCCCGGCGGGCGCCTCGGGGCGCCCGGGGCGCAGGTCGATGGTGACGGTCATCTTCGGTCTCCTCGGTTCGTCGATGGTCCGATGGTGGCCGAGCGAGGCCCGCCGGGTCGTCGCCCGCCAGTGGTCAATCGCGATGCCTCTGGCGGCGTACCGGGGGGCCGGCGCGTACGCCCGTAGGCGCACGGGTGATCCCCTAGGGGGAGGACTTACAGTTTGTAAGGGGATTTGACCCCCCGCCGACAGCCTGCCGCTGCCAGGAAGCCCGGGGGAACGGGATACTCGGTAGCATGTCGGAGCTTCTCGCGCGCCACCGGGCAGTGATGCCGAACTGGCTGGCCCTCAACTACAACGAGCCCATCGAGATCGTCAGCGGCAAGGGCAATCGTGTCATCGACGCCGACGGCAAGAGCTACCTGGACTTCTTCGCCGGGATCCTGACCAACATGATCGGGTACGACGTGCCCGAGGTGCGGGACGCCGTCGAGCGCCAGCTCGCCACGGGCGTGGTGCACACCAGCACCGTCTACCTGCTGCGCGGCCAGGTCGAGCTCGCCGAGAAGATCGCCCGGCTCTCCGGCATCCCCGACGCCAAGGTGTTCTTCACCAACTCCGGGACGGAGGCCAACGAGACCGCCCTCCTCCTCGCGACCTACGCCCGCAGGACCGACCAGGTGCTCGCCATGCGGCAGAGCTACCACGGGCGCAGCTTCGGCGCGGTCAGCGTCACCTCCAACCGGGCGTGGAAGAACAACTCGCTCTCCCCGCTCAACGTGCACTTCCTGCACGGCGCCGACCGGCACCTCACCCAGTTCAAGGGCCTGTCCGACGCCGACTACATCAAGGCGTGCGTGGACGACCTGCGCCACGTGCTGGCCACCTCGGTCTCCAACGACGTGGCGGCGCTGATCGCCGAGCCGATCCAGGGCGTGGGCGGCTTCACCATGGCCCCCGACGGGCTGTTCGCCGCCTACAAGGAGGTCCTGGACGAACAGGGCATCCTGCTCATCTCCGACGAGGTGCAGACCGGCTGGGGCCGTACGGGCAGCGCGTTCTTCGGCATCCAGAACCACGGCGTGACCCCCGACATGATCACGTTCGCCAAGGGCCTGGGCAACGGCTTCGCGGTCGGCGGCATCGTCGCCCGCGGCGACCTGATGGACGCCCCGCACGCCGTGGGCCTGTCCACCTTCGGCGGCAACCCCATCTCCATGGCCGCCGCGAACGCCACCCTCGACTACGTCCTCGACCACGACCTCCAGGCCAACGCGGCGCGGACCGGCGACCTCATCATCGGCGGCCTCAAGGAGGCGGCCGAGCGCCTGCCGATCGTCAAGGACGTGCGCGGCAAGGGCCTGATGTTCGCCGTCGAGCTGGAGAGCCCGGCTCAGGCCGTCCGCTTCATGGAGGAGACCAAGAAGGCGGGCCTGCTCGCCGGCAAGGGCGGCCTGTACGGCACCGCCATCCGCATGGCCCCGCCCCTCACCCTCACGGTGGAGGAGGCCGCCGAGGGCCTGGGGATCATCGTCAACGCACTCGAAGTCATCAACGCAGAGGCAGCAGCTCAGTGAAGTCGGTCAAGCACTGGATCAACGGATCTCCGGTCGACGGCGACAGCCGCACGGCGGAGATCTTCAACCCGGCGACCGGGGAGGTCAGCGGCCACGTGCGGCTGGCCTCGGCCGCCGACGTCGACGCCGCGGTGGCCGCGGCGGTCGCGGCCTTCCCCGCCTGGCGCGACGCCTCGCTCGTCAAGCGGGCGCAGGTGCTCTTCCGGTTCCGTGAGTTGATGTACGCCCATCGTGACGAGCTGGCCGGGTTGATCTCGGCCGAGCACGGCAAGGTGCATGCGGACGCGTTGGGGGA
>NZ_JBITLS010000032.1:0-18961 GCF_044465465.1 Nonomuraea sp. NPDC049655 | reverse complement strand
CACATGACTGGCGTGGCCCCCCCCCCCCGCCGCGGGGGCGCGGCGGGCGGCCCCCCGGCCCGCCCCCCCCCCCCCCCCGGGGGGGGGCCCGGCGGGCGCGGGCCCCTCGACGTGTCGCGAAGGGGTGTTACTTGGACTGGCTGGGCGAGGGCGCCAGCGTCTCCATCGGGGTGTTGCCCGTCGGCGCGGGCGGCAGCGGGGCCTGGTCGGACGTGGTGGTGATGGCGTCCTGGCCGCCGCAGATGGCGCCCGGCTCGGGGGTGTCACGGCCGTTCTGGTACTTCTTGATGAAGGCCGGGAGCTTGGGGTCGGACGGGTCCTGGAGCTTGAGCTGGTGGCCCCACGTCGAGGCGACGATCGGCGCCGGCAGGCCCGGGTAGGGGCTGACCAGCATGTAGTCCTGCTGACCGGTGGAGGTGGCCACGTCCTTCAGCGCGTCGAGCTGCGCCTTGGGCAGGTCGGGGCGGTAGGTGATCCAGACCGCGCCGTGCTCCAGCGAGTGCACCGCGTGCTCGTTGTGGATCGGCTTGTCGTAGACCGCGCACTGCTGCCAGTAGTTGTTGTGCTCGCCGCCGACGGGCGGGGTCTCCTTGTAGGTGACCGTCTTGGCGACGTGCTGGCCGGCCTCGTACTTGTAGTTGGTCACCGCGTCGAGCGAGGTCGCGCGCGCCTGGTTGACCAGGTAGATGCCGACCACGCCGACGAGGAGCACGACGATGAGACCGCCCGTCCCCCACATGAGCAGTGCGGCGCGGCGTTGTTTGCGCTGCTGCTCGGCCCGCATCTTCTGCAGATGCTCGCGCCGCGCCTGCGCCTTCTCCTTCGTCATCGTCCCTCCATCGGCGTACCTGACTCCGGTCACCCTATGCCCTACCGGCGTATGCGGAGAATAAGAGGCGCATAAGCGTCGGATCACAGCTTGCGCGGGGATGGGTACGCTGGACTGGCCATGGAAAAGCCCGCCAGAAAACCCGTTCTGATCGTCTGCGCCGTGCTGGTGCTCCTCGCCGCGGCGTTCCTGCTGTTCGGCCGCGACTCCACGCCCGGGGACTCCTCGCCCGAAGCCGGGTTCGCCCGCGACATGGCCACGCATCACGCGCAGGCCGTGGAGATGGCGTTCGTCATCCGGGACAAGGGCCCGGCCAAGGAGATCAGGAACCTCGCCTTCGACATCATCACCACGCAGTCCAACCAGCGCGGCATGTTCCAGGGCTGGTTGCAGCAGTGGGGCCTCGACCAGGCGACCGACCAGCGCCCGATGGCCTGGATGGCGGGCCACGGCCACGGCGCCACGCCCGCGGCGCCGGGCACGGCCGCGGGCACGGCCGCGGGCGCGATGCCCGGCATGGCCTCGCCGCAGGAGCTGGCCAAGCTCAAGGAGCTGCAGGGCGTCCAGGCCGAGGTGCTGTTCCTGCAGCTCATGATCCGCCACCACGAGGGCGGCGTGGAGATGGCCGAGGGGCTGCTCAAGCTGTCCAAGCGGGACGAGGTGGCCGGCATGGCCCAGAAGATCGTCCAGGGGCAGAGCGGTGAGATCAAGCTGATGACCGACCTGCTCAAGCAGCGGGGCGCGCAGCCGTACCCGTCGATCCTGGCCTCCTGAACCCCCGCGCGGGGCGGCGTGAGAGGCTGGAGCCCCGGAGCGCGGAAGGGCGGGCGCCATGGTCACCGCAAGGGCTGAGACGGTCGTCGTGGGGTCGGGCCCCAACGGGCTGATCGCCGCGGTCATGCTGGCCCGCGCCGGGCGCGAGGTGCTGCTGCTGGAGGCGGCCGACCGGTTCGGCGGCGGGCTGCGCTCCGGCGAGCTGACGCTGCCCGGCCGGGTGCACGACCTGGGCGCCACCGTGATGGCGATGGCGCTGGCCTCGCCGGCGATGCGGGCGCTCGACCTCAAGGGGGTCGAGTTCGCCCATCCGCCGGTGGCCGCGGCCCATCCGCTCGACGACCGTCCGGCCGTGCTGCTGCACCGCGACGCGGCCCGTACGGCCGAAGGGCTCGGCAGGGACGGCCGGGTCTGGCAGGCGACCGCGGGGGCGGCGGCGCGGGCCGGGTTCCCGCTCATGGAGGTGCTGCTCAGCCCGCTCGGGCCGTGGCGGGCCGGGCCGGGCACGTTCGCGCGGGCGGCCGGGTTCGGGGTCGCGGCAGCGCTGCCGGCCACGACGTTCGGCCGCCGGGCGCTGCGCACCGTCGAGGGGCGGGCGCTGCTGGCCGGGCTGGCCGCGCACTCCATGCTCGACCTGCGCTCCCCCGTCAGCGCCGGTTACGGGCTGGTGCTCGGGGCGCTGGCCCACCTGGTGGGCTGGCCGGTCGTGCGCGGCGGCTCGCAGGTGCTGGCCGACGCGCTGGTGGCCGAGCTGCGGTCGCTGGGCGGCGAGGCGGTGACGGGCCACCGGGTCGAGCGGCTCGACGAGCTCGACGCCCGGACGGTGGTGCTCGACGTGACGCCCCGGCAGTTCCTCGCGATGGCCGACCTGCCCGCCGGTTACCGCCGCGGCCTGCGCCGCTACCGGTACGGGCCCGGCGTCTTCAAGCTGGACTGGGCGCTCGACGGCCCGGTGCCCTGGCGTGACCCCGAGGTCGCGCGGGCCGGGACCGTGCACCTGGGCGGGACGCTGGAGGAGATCGCGCTCGCCGAGGCGGAGGTCGCCGCCGGACGGCACTCGCCCCGCCCGTACGTGCTGGTCGTGCAGCCGTACGCGGCCGATCCGACCAGGGGCGGGCACACGCTGTGGGCCTACTGCCACGTCCCCAACGGCTCGGCGGCGGACATGACGGACGCCGTCGAGGCCCAGATCGAGCGGTACGCGCCCGGTTTCCGCGACCGGGTGCTGGCCAGGCACGCGACCGGCCCCGCCGCCCTGGAGGCGGGCAACCCCAACCTGGTCGGCGGCGACATCGGCGGCGGGCTGAACGACCTGGTCCAGCTCGTGCGGCGGCCGGTCTGGTCGGCCGCGCCGTGGCGCACCCCGCTGCCGGGGGTGTTCCTCTGCTCGTCCTCGACGCCCCCGGGGCCCGGCGTGCACGGGATGGGCGGCTGGCAGGCCGCCCGCCTGGCCACGCAGGCGGAGCGGCACGCCTCCTGACCGCCGATCAGGCCCGCATCTCCTCGGCGACCGCCGCCGCGAACGCGTCGACGTCCGCCTCGGTGGTGTCGAAGGCGCACATCCAGCGCACCTCGCCGGTCGCCTCGTTCCAGGTGTAGAAGCGGAAGCGCTTCTGCAGCCGCTCGGTGACGTCCGCCGGCAGGATCGCGAAGACCGCGTTGGCCTCCACGGGCCGGGGCAGCGTGACGCCCGGGATGCGCCCCACGGCCTCGGCCAGCCGCCGCCCCATGGCGTTGGCCTGCCGCGCGTTGCGCAGCCACAGGTCGCCCGAGAGCAGCGCCTCGAACTGCGCCGAGACGAACCGCATCTTGGACGACAGCTGCATGAACGTCTTGCGGATGTAGTCGACGCCGGTGGCCGCCGACGGGTTGAGCACCACGACGGCCTCGCCGTACAGCAGGCCGATCTTGGTGCCGCCGAAGGAGAGCACGTCCACGCCCGCGTCGGTGGTCAGGGCCCGCATCGGCACGTCGAGCGCGGCCGCGGCGTTGGTCAGCCGCGAGCCGTCGAGGTGGACGAGCAGGCCGAGCTCGTGCGCGTGGGCGCAGATCGCGGCGATCTCCTCGGGCGTGTAGACGGTGCCCCACTCGGTGGTGTTGGAGATGGACACCACCTTGGGCTGGGCCCGGTGCACGTCGCCGAAGCCCCACGCCTGGCGGTCGATCAGCTCGGGGGTGAGCTTGCCGTCGGGCGTGGGCACGGTGAGCAGCTTGATGCCGCCCGCCACCTCGGGGGCGCCGCCCTCGTCGGTGTGGATGTGGGCGCTCTCGGCGCAGATGACCGCCTCCCAGTGGGCGGTCATCGCGCGCAGCGAGACCACGTTGGCCGCCGTGCCGTTGAAGACCGGCCAGGCCCGCGCCCCGTCGCCGAAGTGCCGCTGGAAGACCTGCTGCAGCGCCTCGGTGTAGACGTCGTCGCCGTAGGCGATCTGGTGACCGCCGTTGGCCTGGACGATGGCCTGGAGGATCTCCGGGTGCACGCCGGCGTAGTTGTCGCTGGCGAACGCCTTGAGCTGGGGGTCGTGCCGGGGGATCAAGAAGTGAGGTCCAATCGGGTGCCGTTGATGTCTGCGGCGGGGCGGTCGTAGAGGCCGGCGATCGCCGCCGCCAGGTCGCCGACGTCGGTGAAGCCGGGGAACTTCGCCTCCGGCTTCGCGGCCCTCATCGCGTCGTTGACCAGGGCCTTAACCACCAGTATGACCGCTGCCGCGTTCGTGCCGGACAGCGCGTCGGCCAGGGAGAGCGTCCAGGCCTCCGAGGCCGCCTTGGCCGCCGCGTAGGCCGCGCCGCCCGCCGTGGGCCGCTGGGCGGCCTTGGCGGAGATGATCACGAACCGGCCGTTGTCGCTCTTGCGCAGCAGCGGCTCGAAGGCCAGCGACACGTGCTGGAGCGTGCGGATCAGCAGGTCGTGCAGGGCGTCCCAGTCCTCCAGGCGGGTGTCGGCGAACGTGCGCGAGCCGCGCCAGCCGCCGACCAGGTGGACCACTCCGTCGACCCGGCCGTGCTCGGCGTCGATCCGGGCCGCGAGGTCCTGGACGGCCGCGCGGTCGAGCAGGTCGACGTCGTCCTTGTCGACCCCGATCACGGTGTGCCCCTGCTTGCGGAAGTGCTCGGAAACGGCTTCCCCGGTGGGGCCGCCGGCCCCCGTCACCAGGATGATCATGCGCGGATCCCCTTAGTCGACTCGACCACGTCTGTCAGCTTACGGCGCAGGGCCTCGTAGAACATGCTGAGCGGGAACTCGTCCGGCAGCACCGCGTCCACCTTGGCCTTCTGCTCCTCGGGCAGGGCCTGGACGCCCTTGGCCCACACCGAGCCGGGGGCCGGCGGCACGTACGCGCTGACCAGCTCGTGCGCGGCCAGCCAGTGGGCCAGCTTGGACCGGTCGATGCTGTCGCGGTACAACTTCTCGACCTCGCCCCGCAGGTCGGCCACGCCGTCCGCGACCCGCTCCCAGTCGATCGTGAGCCGGTTGTCGGTCCAGCGGACGATGTCGTTGCGGTGCAGGTACGCGAAGAGCAGCTGGCCGCCGAGCCCGTCGTAGTTGCGCACCCGGTCACCGGTGACCGGGAACCTGAACAGCCGGTCGAACAGGATGGCGAGCTGCACGTACCGGGCGTGCGGCACGCCCTTGCCCTCCAGCTCCACGGCCTCGCCGAACGCGGTCAGGTCGCAGCGCAGCTCCTCCAGCGAGTACAGCCAGTACGGCATCCGCTGCTTGATCATGAACGGGTCGAACGGCAGGTCGCCGTGGCTGTGCGTGCGGTCGTGGATCAGGTCCCACAGCACGAACGTGTCCTGGGCGAGCTGCTGGGAGTCCAGCAGGCGGGCGGCGTCCGGCGGCAGGTCGAGCCGGAGCGTGGCGGCGGCGGCCGCCGAGACCCGGCGGAACCGGGCGGACTCGCGGTCGGCGAAGATGCCGCCCCAGGTGAAGCGGGCCGGGGCCTGGCGCACCGCGACCGTCTCGGGGAACAGCACGGCCGAGTGGGTGTCGTAGCCGGAGGTGAAGTCCTCGAACGCGATCGGCACGAACATCGGGTTGTCGTAGCCGCCCGCCTCCAGCCGGGCCAGCCAGTCGGGCCAGATGGTGCGGATCCAGACAGCTTCGAGGTTGCGGTCGAGGTTGCCGTTCTGGGTGTACATGGGGAACACCACGACGTGCTCCAGGCCGTCCACGCGCTGGGTGTCGGGGTGGAAGAGGTCCAGGGCGCGCAGGAAGTCGGGCACGCCGAGGTCCTGCTCGGCCCAGGCGGCCAGGTCGTCCTGGACGGCCTGGAGGTACGCGGCGTCATGGGGGAAATAAGGCGAAATTTCGCCCACGCGGCGGCCGATCTCGGCGACCAGCGCCTTGGCCCGCTCCTTCTCCTCCGGCACCGAGCCGTCCTTGACCTGCAGCGGGCGCAGCTCCTCCACGGCCTCCTTGAGCCGGGCGAACAGCGCGGCCTTGGCCTCGTCCCGGGATCCGGCGGCCTCGTCGCCGCCGGGGACGCGGGCGGCCCAGGTGATCACGTTGCCCCAGAGCCTGCGGTGGTCGTAGTCCTCGATCGAGTCGTCGCCGAACAGGTCGGAGTCGGCGAACACGACGACGCGGCCCTTGCCGTGCCGCAGGGCGACGGCCAGCGGCGCGCCCGCCGGGTCGGCGGTGGCAGAGGTGGCGAACAGCACCGTCGCCTCCTCGGGGGCGGTCAGGACGCCCGAGCGGTAGAAGCAGGCCCGCTGGACGCCGGCCAGCACGCCGTCGCCCGTGGCGCGCTCGGCGAGCACCCAGGTGGCGACCTCGCGGTGGGCGTTCCTCGGGTCGCGCACGGTCGTGTGACCGACGCCGACGCCGAAGCGGGCGAGCAGCTCGGCGACGTTGTTGCCGTACTTGTCCTGCTCCTCCTCGGCCAGCACCACGAGCCCGCCGCCCTCGGCCACGAACGACTCGACGGCGTCCAGCTCGTCGGCGGCGAAGACGGGGCTGCCGTGGCCGGTGGTGCGCTCCCACCGGTCGCCGGACGGGTGGGCGATCACCAGGACGTCCTGGCCGGACAGCGCCCCGGCCGTCAGGGCGCCCTCGGTGTGGGCGAGCACGTCGTGCCCCAGATGGCGCAGCGCGGCTGCCGCGCGCGCGTAGCTGTTGTCGTCGGGATGGGCGGGATTGATGGTCTCGGCGACCTCGCGGCGGATGGTCCACGACTCGCTGTGGGCCTCGTCGAACAGCACCCGGGGGAACGATGGCATGAAATATCTCCTGTTGCTACCGCCTTCTCACGGAAAATATACACATACGTACCCCCCTGTCCGTCAAACCTCAGGCCGCACCGGGGCGCACAACCCCTGATTCGTAGGCGAAGACGACCGCCTGGGCCCGGTCCCGCAGGCACAGTTTCATCAGCACCCTGGCCACGTGCGTCTTGACCGTGGCCTCGCCGACGTACAGGTCCCTGGCGATCTCGGCGTTCGTCAGCCCCCTGGCCAGCAGCCGCAGCACCTCCAGCTCGCGCGGTGTCAGCTCGGCCAGCATCGGCGAGGGCGTGGGGTCGGCGCGCCCGGCGAACGTGGCGATGACCCGGCTGGTCACGGCCGGGTCGAGCAGCGCGTCGCCGGCGTGCACCACCCTGATCGCCTCCAGCAGCTGCTCGGGCGGCGACACCTTGAGCAGGAACCCGCTGGTGCCGGCGCGCAGCGCGGCGTAGAGGTTCTCGTCGGTGTCGAACGTCGTGAGCGTGATGACCTTGGGCGGCGAGGGCGTGTCCAGCAGCTCCTTGGCCGCGGCCAGCCCGTCGAGCCGGGGCATGGAGATGTCCATCAGGACGATGTCGGGTCTGGTGCGGCGGGCCACCGCGATGGCCTCGCGTCCGTCGCCGGCCTCGCCGACGACCTCCATGCCGGGGTCGCTCTCGACGACCATGCGCAACCCGGCCCTGACCATCGCCTGGTCGTCGGCGATGACGATTCGTATGCCCACAGGCGGAGGGTAGACGGCCGATGCCCGGCTTGGACACCCAGGTCAAGCCGGGCACAAGTCAGTTACAAGTCTACGAAGGGCGCACGCTCTGCCTGATGCGCGTCTGGACGGCGTCGTCGCAGGTGTTCTTGGCGCAGAAGTACATCACGAGCATGGTCTTGGGCTGACGGTCGATGACGTAGCTGACGAACCCGAGCCGGGTGCCGCCGGCCGGGTCGTGCAGCACGCCGTCGAAGCGGGTGGCCGGGCTGCTGCCCGCCTGGTCCTGGACCGGCTTGCCCAGGTCCACCTGGCCGGGCAGCAGGTTGTCCATCTTGCTCTTCATCTGCTCGGAGTCGCCGCCCGCGTCGAGGGTGTCGGAGACCTGGACGTACACCCCCACGGCGCTGTCGGGGTCGTCGGCGACGATCTGGGAGATCGCCGACCAGTCGGCGCCCGGACCGGCCACGAACAGCGACTCGAACTCGGTGGCGTGCGGCGAGGCCACGGCGAACAGGTCCTGGTGGGTGCGCGCGGTCCAGTCGCCGGGGTACTCGAAGGCCAGCGGCGCGGCGGCGCTGGCGGCGTAGCGCGACCAGGTGTCGCCGCGGTGGTTGAAGATGATCATCGCGACCAGCGTCAGCGCGGCCGCGGCGGCCACCAGCGTGACCGCCACGATCGGCAGCCGCCCCGGCCGCCTGGCCGGAGCCGTGGGATGGGTGGGGGCCGCGCGCCGGGAATGGTCCTCGTGCGGCCCCGAGGGCTGCCCCAGGCCGTGCGGGCCCGTGCCGGGCACCGCGTACGGGCTCTGGTGCGGTCCTGTCTGTGGGACGGCCTGAGGCCCCGTACGCGGGCCTGCCTGTGGGCCCGCCGCCGCTCCCGGGACCGGAGCCGCGTGCGGGCCGGTGCGCGGGACGGCGTGCGGGACCAGATGGGGCCCCGACGGGTGCCGGCCGCCCGGCTCGGCCTCCTGGCCGCTGATCGCGTCGCGCAGCGCGGTCACGAACTCGGCGCAGGTGGCGTAGCGCTGCTCGGGCGCCTTGGCCAGCGCGCGCGCCATCACGACGTCCACCTGCGGCGGCAGCTCGGGACGCAGCTGCGACAGCGGCGCCGGCTGCTCGGCCAGGTGCGCCCACAGCAGCGCGATGTCGTTCTCCCGCTGGAACGGCAGCCGCGCGCTCAGCGCCTCGTAGACCACGCAGGCCAGCGCGTACTGGTCGCACCGGCCGTCGATGTGCTCCTTGTTGATCTGCTCGGGCGACATGTACCGGGGCGTGCCGATGAACTGGTCGGTCTGGGTCAGGCCGGAGATCGACGAGCGGTGCTTGGTGATGCCGAAGTCGGTCAGGTAGACGTGGTCGCCGGCCAGCAGGATGTTGGCCGGTTTCACGTCGCGGTGGATCAGGTCGTGGGCGTGCGCGGCGTCGAGCGCGGCGGCCGTCTGGGCGAAGATCTGGCTGGCCTGGGCGAGCGGCAGCGGGCCCCGGTCGTAGATGAGCCGGCGCAGGTCGAGGCCGTCCACGTAGCGCATGGCGATGTACAGCACGCCGTCGGCGTCGGCGTTGGCCTCGTAGATGGGGATGATGTTGGGGTGCTCGATGCTGGCGACCGTCCTGGACTCCAGGATGAAGCGCTGGCGGAACCTGTCGTCCACGGAGAGCACCGGGTTGAGGATCTTCAACGCCACGCGGCGGCTCAGCCGGGGGTCGAGCGCCAGGTAGACGACGGCCATGCCGCCCTTGCCGACGATGTCCTCGATGTAGTACCCGGCCACCTCCTGGCCGATGAGCGATCTGTCGTTCAATTGCATCACGTCTCGATGGGATGGCCGCAGTAGCCGCAGAAACGATGGGCCGGGCCGAGCCTCATGCCGCACGAGGTGCAGTACTTGACCGGCGGCGAGTCGGGGGCGGTCATCACCTGCTGCTGCTGCGGGACCGCCTGGAACGGCTGCGAGCGGCGCACGACGACGGTCTGGCTGGCGCCCTCGTCGAAGGGCGAGGGCACCGGCAGGGGCTCCGGCGGCTCGACCGGTCTCTCCGGGGCCCGCCGCCGCCACAGCAGGAACACCAGGCCGGCCCCGGCGATGAGCAGCAGCCCGGCCGCCACCAGGAACGGCCACAGCGGCGTGGAGCGCGACGGGGGCGCCGCCGCCTGCTTGGTGCCCTGGTCCTCGGGGCCGCCGCGCTTGGCCAGCGACGTCTTGAGCAGCGTGGCGGCCACCACGTTGCCGGGGTAGAGCTCCAGGACGCGCTGGAAGCCCGGCGCCGCCTCGGTGTAGTACCTGGTGTGGTAGCGGGTCAGCGCGGCCTCGAAGGCGGTGTCGATCGCGCCCCTGCGCGGCGCGACCTTGGCCGCGGCCAGGGTGGCGGTGATCTCCCGGACCCCCAGCATGGCGGCCGACTTGCCGCCGCCGATGAGCATGCCGATGACGTGCCCGTCCTTGTCGCCGATCACCGGCGCGCCGGCCAGGCCCTGGTCGACCAGGGCGCCCAGCTTGACCGGCTCGTCCACCTTCTTCTCCGGGTCGGCGAACGGCCTGCCGGACACGCCGGCCTGGCCGCCCTTGGCCAGGTGGGCGATCTGCACGGTCTCCTGGACGCCGGGCCCCGGCCGGCCGAGGAAGCCGGCCACGTTGGTCGGCGAGCCCTCCTGCTCGGGCACCTTGTCGGCGAGCGGCGCGGTCGGCATGCCGACGCTGCCGGCGGCGGGCGTGAGCGGGACCAGCACGGCGGGCGTGTCGGGGGTCTTGCCGGCCTTGATGCACTTGTACTTCAGGCCCTGGCCGGGCGGCGAGACGTTGGTGAACACCGTGATGTCGGTGGTCACGTCGATGATGCAGGTGGCGGTGCTGGTCTTGGGCGGGTAGCACTCCTGCAGGTGGTGGTCGAGCAGGTCGTCCTTGAGCTTGTGCTTCTGGTAGTCGAGCGGGATCTTCACCTTGTGGTGCTCGGCGAAGATCTTGTTGGCGGCGTAGACGGCGACGTCATCGGGGTTGACGGCGTTGCGCCTGAGCGTGACGACGTCGCCCTCGGGGTTGACGACGGTCCCCGTGCCCGAGGCGAACGGGATGTCGTAGGAGCGCTCCACGTGTTTCAGCTCGCCGATGTGGTCGAGCAGGGTGATCTCCACATGGGACACCGCCTCCACCCGCACCACGGCCGGCGTCACCAGATCGGTGATCCCGCTGGGATGGTTGTGGGCCGCGGCGGGGAGAGCGGCGGGGATCGCGAGCAGCACGAGCGCCGCCGCCACGCCGCCCGCCAGAGCTGTGATGCGCGCCATCTTGGCTCCAAACACTGAATAGATCCAGGTTCCCAATCAGATGCCGTAAGTCAAGAGATCGATACATAGACAAGCGCTTGCTCGGGGATCTACCGTACCGGGATGGGGTTCGCGATCGGCGTCGACGTCGGCGGCACCTTCACCGACGTGGTCCTGAGCGGCCCCGACGGGGTCACCGCCGTGGCCAAGTGTCTGAGCACCCACGACGACCCCATCGCGGGCATACTCACCGGCGTTACTCGCGCGCTCGGATCCGTGGACCCCGCCCGGGTCACCCGGGTCGTGCACGCCACCACGCTGGCGACCAACGCGGTGCTCGAACGCACCGGCGCGCGGGTGGCGTTCGTGACCACCCGGGGCTTCCGCGCCGCCGTCCCGCTCGGCCGTTACGCCCGCGTGGAGGAGGACCGGTACGACCTGCGCTTCACGCCGCCCCCTCCCCCGGTCGCGCCCGGCGACTGCTTCGAGGTGGACGAGCGCGTCTCGGCCCGCGGCGCCGTGCTCACCCCCCTTGACCCCGGCTCGGTACGGCGGGCCGCGGCGGAGATCGCCCGGCGCGGCATCACCTCGGCGGCCGTCTGCCTGCTGCACTCCTACGCCGAGCCCGCCCACGAACGGCGGGCCGCGGCGATCCTGCGCGAGCACGTGCCGCACGTGGTGGCCTCCTGCGAGATCTGGCCCGAGATCCGCGAGTACGAGCGCGCCACCACCACCATCATGTCCGCCTACATCGGCCCGCTGATGACCTCCTACCTGTCGCGCCTGCGCGAGCGCCTGGCCGCGATCGGGATCGACGCGCCCGTGCACGTCATGGAGTCCGGCGGCGGGGTCGTCTCGGCCGAGCTGGCGGCCCGGCGCGCGGTGTCCACCATCGAGTCCGGGCCGGCCGCCGGAGTGCTGGCGGCGGCCGCGACCGGGCTGCCGGACGTGATCTCGTTCGACATGGGCGGCACGACGGCCAAGGCGTGCGTGGTGCGCGGGGGGCGTCCGGAGATCACCCACGAGTTCCACGTGGGCGGCAAGGGCAGCTTCGGCGGGCGGCGGGCGGGCACCGGCGTGCCGATCAAGACGCCGGCCATCGACCTGGCCGAGGTCGGCGCGGGCGGGGGCAGCATCGCGTGGCTGGACCCGGCGGGCGCGCTGCGCGTCGGGCCCCGGTCGGCGGGCTCGTCCCCCGGTCCCGCCTGCTACGGGCTCGGCGGCGGCGAGCCGACGGTCACCGACGCCGACCTCGTGCTCGGCTATCTCTCCTCGGCCTCGATGCCGCTGTCGGCGCCGCTCGCGGCCAAGGCCGTGGACCGGCTGGCCGGGCCGCTCGGGGTGTCCCGGGAGGAGGCGGCGCACGCCGTGCACGAGATCGTCAACGCCTCGATGGCCGCGGCCGTGCACGTGGTGACGGTCCAGCGCGGGATCGACCCGCGGGGGTTCGCGCTGGTGGCGTTCGGCGGCGCGGGGCCGATGCACGCGGCCGGGGTGGCGCGGCGGTTCGGGATCGCGACGGTGGTGGTGCCCGCGTACTGCGGGGTGGCCTCGGCGGCCGGGCTGCTGGCGGGGGCGCTGTCGACGGACCGGGTGCTGTCGCGGCTGGACGCGGGCGACCCGGAGGAGGTCTTCGCCGCGCTGGCCGCCGACGCCGCCGCCGACCTGGGCGTCGCCCGGGTGCGGGTGGCCCGGTCGGTGGACGTGCGGTTCAAGGGCCAGTCGCACGACCTGACCGTGGACTGGGCGGAGTCGCGGGAGGAGCTGGCGTCGCGGTTCTTCGCGAAATATGCGCAGGTGTATGGGATTGTCCAGCAGGGGGAGATCGAGCTGGTCAGCTACCGCGTCCGCGTCACCGACGCCGCCACGCCCGCCACGCCTGCCACGCCCGCCGCACCTGGGTCTGGTGGGGACGCGGAGAGCCGCAGGAGGGCGTACTTCCCCGAGGCCGGCGGGTGGCTCGACGTCCCCGTGCACACCCGGCGGACGCTGGGCCGGGTGCGCGGCCCGGCGATCGTCGAGGACGCCGAGTCCACGATCGTCGTCCCGCCCGGCTGGCGGGCGGCGGCCGGCCCGTCGGGCGCGGTGCGCCTGACCCTGGAGGGGGCCGCGTGAACGACGCCCTGACCGCCGAGGTGCTGAGGAACGCGCTGGTCGTGGCCGCCGAGGAGGCCAGCATCGTGGTGGTGCGGTCGGCGTACTCGACGTTCATCGTGGAGGGCTCCGACGCCTCGGCGGCGATCCTGGACGCCGGGGGCCGCCTGGTCGCGCAGTCCATGGCGACCACGCTGATGAACAGCATGGCACTGAAGGCCGCGCTGCCCGAGCTGCTGAAGGACGTCCCGCCGCACACCATGCGGCCCGGCGAGGCGTACGCGCTCAACGACGCCTACCGGGGCGGCGTGCACACCAACGACCTGCTGGTCTACCGGCCGGTGTTCGCCGGCGGGGTCCCGGCGTACTTCACCGCCACCATGATCCACGTCTCCGACCTGGGCGGGCTGTCGGCCGGCGGGATGGCCCCGCTGGCCACCGACATCTTCCTCGAAGGGCTCCAGCTCCCGCCGGTCCGCCTGGCCACCCGGGACGGCCTCGAACCGGCTGTGGAGGCCGTCCTGCGGGCCAACAGCCGCACGCCCGACAAGGTCATGGGCGACGTGCGGGCGCTGGTCGCCGGGACGGCGGTGGCCGCCGCCCGCGTGGAGGCCCTGATGGCCGAGTACGGCGTGGCGGGCCTGGCCGCGGGCGTCGAGGACTACCTGGACCACACCGAGACCAGGACCCGCGCGGCGCTGGCGGAGCTGCCCCGGGGGCGGTTCGAGGCGTCGTACCCGATCGACGACGACGGGGTGCGGCCGGGGGTGGCGCACCACGTACGGGTCGCCGTCACGCTCGGCGGGGACGCGGCCGTCCTCGACTTCACCGGCACCGGGCCGCAGGTGCCCGCCGCGATCAACGCCTCGGCGTCGCAGTCGCTGGCGGCGGCCGTCTTCGCGGTGCGCTGCTTCCTGGACCCGACGATCCCGATGAACGACGGCTGCCTGCGCGCGATCGAGGTCGTCCTGCCGGAGGGCTCCCTGCTGAACGCCCGTTCGCCGCATCCGTGCGGCGGCCGGTACGTCCCCATCTACGCCGCCATGGAAGCGGTGTTCCAGGCGATGTCGGACGCGATGCCGGACCGCGCGATCGCGGCCAGCGGGATCCTCCAGCCGTTCTCGATCGCGGCGGTGGGGGCGCCGTACTGGATCCACCTGTCCTACGACTTCGGCGGGGTGGGCGCCCGGCAGGGGCTGGACGGGCCGGACGCGACGGGCGTGCACTTCGGCATCGGCCGCAACTCGGTGCCGCAGGCCGAGCCGGTGGAGAGCCGCTGCCCGCTGATCGTGGAGTCGGTCGGGACGATCGCCGACTCCGGCGGCCCCGGCCGCTTCCGGGGCGGGCTCGGCTCGCGTACCGTCTACCGCTTCCTGGCCGACTGCCACGTCACCACCCGCGGCGACCGCCTGCGCCTCCCGCCCCCGGGCCGGGACGGCGGCCTGCCCGGCAGGGTGGGCGGCTTCCACAAGCGCCACCTGGACGGGCGGGTGGAACGCCTGGCCTCGAAGGTCAACAACGTGCGGTTCGCGGCGGGCGAGGCGTTCGTCGTGGAGACCACGGGCGGCGGCGGCCTCGGCCCCCCGTCGGAAAGGGACCCGGCGGCGATCCTGGCCGACCTGGAGTCCGGCCACATCACCGCCGAAGGCGCCGCGAAGGACTACGGCTTCGAACCCCGCGGGGCGACCAGGACGGCCGGATCGAAGCTCACCGGATAGGGCGCCGAGAGACTGACCGTGGTGCCTGCCTCGTACGCGACGGGCCCCTTGTAGGAGTCGTCGTCGAGCTCGTAGACGTAGAGCATCGGCCCCTCATCGGGTTCTACGCGCCAGTAGACGGGGATTCCGGCTGCCGCGTAGGACAGCACTTTGTTCGTACCGTCGAACAGCCGGGTGTGCGGGCCTGCGACCTCCACGGCCAGCAACACGTCGCCAGCCGCGAGCGGCCCCGATCCGCAGGCTTTTTCGGGCACCACGACGAGGTCGGGGATGTGGAGGCATTCCTCGTCGGCGCGAACGCCGACGCCGGGCAAGGGCTCCAGCCCGGGCGGGGCCGCGTCGTCGAGAATCACCAGCAGCCGGCTGATCACCCGCTGGTGATCGGGGGTGGAGGGAGGACTCACCACCAGGCTCCCGTAGACGCGCTCGTAACGGTCCCCGCCGTTGGGGAACGTAAGGAGGTCATCGTCCGGGCCGGGAAGAACGGTGCACTTTGTGGGGGGTTCGATCGGCGTTGCGGTCACTCGCTCAGTATCGCGAGTCACGCCCTTGCCCACATGCCACTTCCCCCAACATGGTCACCTGTAGTCACCGGGCCGCCACGCCTCGGCGCCGCGGCGGACGGCGGTGTGGACGGCGCGGGCCGCGCGGGCGCCCCACTCCGAGCGGGGGCCGCCGAAGAGCTGCTCGGGGCCGTCCTGCGGCACCACCACGCAGACGGCGTCCGAGGCGGTGCCCGTGCAGGGGTAGCCGGCCTCGATCAGCGCCTGGGTCTTGGCCTCGGTGACCGTCATGACCAGGTTCACCAGGGCGGCGTCGGTCATGGCGACGGGCAGGACGGTGACGATGTTGACGGTGCCCGCCCGCATGGGGGCGAGTTCGGGGTCGGCGGCGCCCTCGGGGGCGGCGGCCCAGGTGGGGACGCGCAGCCCGACGGTGGCCACGGCCTCGGCTCCCCCGTCGGCGGCCCGCACGTACCGGTCGACGGAGGCGGCGGTCAGCATGCCGACGCCGGGGCCGGACGGGCCCAGCTCGACCAGGTGGTCCACCGGGTCCATCCGCGCGTAACCGGCCACGACCTGGGCGTTCAGCACCCATTCGCGGGGGCCGATGCCGCCGCCGAGCATGGCCGAGGAGATCATCCGGAAGCCGGGCCCGAACTCCCACAGCAGGGACCCCAGCCGGGTCCCCTCCTCCACGCGATAGGTCAGCTTCACGTCCCACCTCGCACCAGGTGCACCACGGGCCGCCCGTCGGGGCCCGGCTCGATCTTGACACGGGCGTCGAAGTGCCGTCCGATCAGCGCCTCGGTGAGCACCTGTTCGGGGCGGCCCGTGGCGGCGGCGTGGCCGTCGGCCAGCAGCATCAGGGAGTCGGCGTACAGGCCGGCGACGGTCAGGTCGTGCAGGGTGGTGACGACGGTCAGGCCGTCGGCGCGGCGCAGGCGGTCGACCAGTTCCAGCACCTGCTGCTGGTGGCCGAGGTCGAGCGCGGTGGTGGGCTCGTCGAGCAGCAGCACGGGGGCCTGCTGGGCCAGCGCCCTGGCCAGCACGACGCGCTGGCGCTCGCCGCCGGACAGCTCGCCGACGCGGCGTCCGGCGAAGGAGGTCAGGTCCAGCCGGTCCAGCACGGACCCGGTCACCTCGCGGTCGTGCCGGCTCTCCCGTCCCAGGTAGGGGATGTACGGCGTGCGCCCCAGCAGGGCGTAGTCGAAGACCGTCATGTCGGGCGGCAGGGCGGGCGTCTGCGGGGCGTAGGCCAGCAGCCTGGCGCGCTCGCGGGGCTTGAGCGCGGCGAGCGGGCGCTCGTCGAGCACGACCTCGCCCTGGTGCGGGACGATCGCGCCCATGACGGTCTTGAGCAGCGTGGACTTGCCCGCGCCGTTGGGCCCGATGATCGCCAGCCACTCGCCGCGCCGCACGTGCGCGTCCACGCCGGTCAGCACGTCGCGCTCGCCCAGGCGCACCGACAGGGCCCGTACGCCGATCACGTGGCCACCCGCCTGGTCATGCGCAGGACGCCGACGAAGAACGGCGCCCCGACGAACATCGTGACGACCCCGATGGGCAGCTCGGCCGGCGCGATCACGGTACGGGCGATGAGGTCGGCCGCCACGAGGAAGGCGGCGCCGCCGATCAGCGACAGCGGCAGCACGATCCGGTACGAGCCGCCCGCCAGCCGCCGGACGACGTGCGGCACGACCACGCCGACGAACCCGATGAGCCCGCTGACCGCCACGGCCGACGCGGTGGCCAGCGAGGCGGCCACGAGGACGGTCAGGCGCACCCGCCCGGCCCGTACGCCGAGGCTGCCGGCCTCCTCGTCGCCGACGCTGAGCACGTCCAGCATCCGGCCGTGCAGCAGGAGCAGGACGGAGGAGACCGCGGCGTACGGCAGCACCAGCAGGAGCTGGTCCCATCCGCCGCCGACGTCGCCGAGGATCCAGGAGTAGATGCGCTCCAGCTCCTCGACCTTGAGCTGCTGGACGAACGTCTGGATCGCGGTCAGGAACGACGTGACCGCCACCCCGGCCAGCACCAATGTCGCGGTGCCGCCACCGGTGCCGCCACCGGTGCCGCCGGAGCGGCCGGCCGCGTTGCCCAGCGTGTACGCCAGGAACACCCCGCCCACCGCCCCGGCGAAGGCGGCGACGGGGATGCTCGCGCTCGCGCCGGGCAGCAGCACGATGGCCAGCGTCGTGGCCAGCCCGGCGCCGGAGGCGGCCCCCAGCAGGTACGGGTCGGCCAGCGGGTTGCGGAACACGCCCTGGTACCCGGCGCCGGCCATGGCCAGCAGGCCGCCCACGACCGCGGCGACGAGCACCCTGGGCAGGCGCAGCTCGTACAGCAGGCCCTGCTCGACCGGCGCGAGGCCCGAGTCGGCCGAGACGAACGGCAACCAGTCCGCCACCTGGAGGACCACCTGCCACGGCGAGATGTCCGCCGCGCCGCCGAGCAGCCCGGCGACCATCGTCAGGGCCAGCACGGCGAGGGCGCCCGCCACCCAGACCGGACGCGCCCTCGACGGCTGCGCCTTGCCTGTCACGCTCAGCCCGCGCCGCCGGCCTTGGCCACGGCCGCGCCGATCGCCTGGGCCAGGTCCACGACGCGCGGGCCCCAGCGGGAGGCGAGGTCGTCGTCGAGCTGGATCACCTGGTCGTTCTTGACGGCCGAGAGGTTCTTCCAGCCGGGCCGCTTGGCCAGCGTCTCCTTGCTCTGCTGGCAGCACTTGACGTCGGCCAGGAAGATCAGCGCGGGGTCGGCCTGGGCGACGAACTCGGCCGACAGCTTGGGGTAGCCGCCCGCCGCGTCCGGGGCCTGGTCGGCGATGTTGGTCAGCCCGAACATGCCGTAGACCTGGCCGATGAACGTCTTGGACGTGGCGGCGTACGGCGTCTGGTCCAGCTCGTGGTAATAGGTGAGCTTCTTGTCCTTGGGGGCGTCGGCGGCCAGCTTGGCCATGGCCGCCTTCATGCCGGAGACGACCTCGTCGGCCTTGGCCTTGTTGCCGGTGGCCGCGCCGATCTCGCTGATCTCCTCGTACGCCTCCTCCAGCCCGGTGGCGGCCGGTTCGAGCAGGACGGGGACGTTCACCTTGGCCAGCTCGGCGACGATCTTGTCCTGGTCGTTGGAGAGGATGACCAGGTCGGGCTTCTTGGCGATGATCGCCTCGACGTTCGGCTTGAAGCCGGACAGGTCGCTCTTGGGCGCCTCCGGCGGGTAGTTCGACTGGTCGTCCACCGCGACGACCTGGGGGCCGGCGCCGACCGCGAACAGCGTCTCGGTGTGGGTGGCCGAGAGCGAGACGATGCGTTCGGGCTTCTTGGCGAGGGTGACCTTGCCGTTGCCCGCCTCGACGGTGACCGGGAAGTCCCCGGTGCTCGCCGCCGCGGTCGCGGCAGGGGGGCCGGTGGGGGAATCGGTGGGGGAATTCGAGGGGGCGACATTGGCGCCGGTCTGGCCACATCCGGCCAGGACGAGCGTTCCCAGCAGCGCGCCCGCGAAGGCCGTGCGTACGGGCCTCACGAGTAGTCCTTTCACACTGTCGGAACCGAGAGACCCGCGATGAGCGACGGATCACCCTTTTCCACGAGGGTTGATGACGTCGGCGCAGAGGCAGGCGACCTGGCTATGACAGTTGCGGGACAGCGCCGGAATCGCACCGGACTTCGCTGCAGCACTGCGCGTCGGACAAACGTTATCAATGCCCCAGACGTCCTCGACGTCAAGGGGTCTCGGGGTCAGGCGACGAAACCCCCGGGGTCAGACATCCCTGGACGTTGAGTGTCAAGCGGTGAGGTCGTAGTCGTGGTGTGACCAGGCGGTTGCTTGGTCGTAGTGGCTGTGGGTTTTG
>NZ_JBITLS010000031.1:0-29051 GCF_044465465.1 Nonomuraea sp. NPDC049655 | reverse complement strand
CACCTGGCCCGCATGGAACTGCGCACCGCCCTCGACGTCTGGCTCCAGCGCATCCCCGCCTTCACCCTCGCCGACCCCGACGCCGTCACCTGGGCGACGGGCCAGGTGCGCGGCCCCCGCACCCTTCCGCTCCGCATCACCTGACCCTCGCCCGCCCCTGGCCCCCGCCAGGGCGCCGATCACGCGACTTCGGCCGTCACCAGGAACAGCAGGGCCGAGGCCAGGAAGGGGCGGGAGCGCAGGTCGTCGAACCACTCCTCGGCGCCGGGTTCGAGATATCCGGCGCCGACGGCCCTGACCAGGTTGCGGCGCAGGCCGAGGACGTGGTCGGCGGTGGCCAGGTCGCGGAAGACCGGCGCGGCCGTCGCCACCGACCGCACCGTGAGGCCCGCCTCCTCGCACAGCCGGGCCAGGCTGCGGCCGAGCGTGCCGTGCCGGATCATCTCGGTGGAGACGAACCGGGCCAGCGTCCGGCCGACGTCCGGGCGCGGGGAGTCGACGAGCATGCCCTCCCAGTCGGGTTCGGCCATGACGATCCGCGCCCCCGGGCGCGCCACCCGGCGGAACTCCGTCAGCACCCGCGCCGGGTCGTCCACGTGCTGCAGCACCCGGTCGGTACGGGCCCGGTCGACGCTCCCGTCCTCGAACGGCAGCTCGTGCACGTCTCCGGAACGCACCTCGACCTGGGGCCGTCCGGCCAGACGGGCGGCCGCCTCGGCGACCATCGCCGGGGCGCGGTCGAGGCCGATCACCCGTCCGGCAGGGGTGACGGCGTCGGCCATGGCGGCGAGGTCGGTCCCGGGGCCGCAGCCGAGCCCCCGGGGTGGCGAGGGTCAGGTGCGGCGGAGGCGCCACAAGGAGGTGGTTTCGGTGGTGCGGGCGGCGTGCAAGGGGTCGGTCCGGTCGGCGGCGCGTGGGTGGCGTGGCCGGGTGCGGAGCTGGTCGACGACCCGTAGGCCCGCGCTCGCGAAGGCGGACAGCAGTTCGGCACGGGTCCGTAACCCCAGCCGTTCGGCCAGGTCCGACAGGATCAGCCAGCCTTCTCCCTCCGGGGTCAGGTGCTCGCCGAGCCCGTCGAGGAAGCCGCGGAGCATCCGGCTCCCGGGGTCGTAGACCGCGTGGTCGAGGGGCGAGGCGGGCTTGGCCGGGAGCCAGGGCGGGTTGCAGACGACGAGCGGCGCGCGTCCCGGCGGGAAGAGGTCGGCCTCCAGGACGTCGACCCGGCCGGACAACCCCAGCCGTCGCACGTTGGCGCGGGCGCAGGCCACGGCGCGCGGGTCGCGGTCGGTGGCCACGACCCGCTCGACGCCTCTGCGGGCGAGGACCGCGGCGAGCACGCCCGTCCCGGTGCCGATGTCGAACGCCCCCGCGCGCGAGACCAGCGGGGCCGCGGCCACCAGGTCGACGTACTCGCCGCGCACCGGTGAGAAGACGCCGTAGTGGGGGTGGATGCGGTCGTTCAGGGCGGGCACCTCGACGCCTCGCCTGCGCCATTCGTAGGCCCCGACGATGCCCAGCAGCTCACGCAGCGAGATCACCGAAGCCTCCGTCGCGGGCCCGTAGACCTGCGCGCAGGCGCTCCGCACGTCGGGGGCGCGCCGCAGGGGGACGCTGTGGTCCGGGTCGAGCGGCACCAGCAACCGCCCCAGCGTCACGGCCCGCTGGGAACGGGCCTGCCGATGCTGATGGAAAGCCTGCGCGAGCGAAGACGCAGACGCGGCCAGGTGAGCGGACGCGGGGGCGGTCAGGTGAGCGGACGCGGGGGCGGTCGAGGAGGCGGACGCCGGCGCCGAAGCGGACGCGGGGGCGGGCGGGGGCGCGGGGGCGGGTGACGGGGAGCGGGAAGGGCGGGGTGGAGGTGCGTGGTGGTCGGCGCGGCGGGTCATGGCGCGCAGCAGGCGGCGGGCGGCGTGGAAGTCGCCGCGCCACAGCAGCGCGGTGCCCTCGCAGGCCAGCCGGTACGCCGTGGCCGCGGCCAGACGCTCGTCGGCGATCACCACGCGCGCGGGCGGCGGCGAGCCGTTCCCGGAACGCCAGCGGGCCGACCGGGCCTCGCCGTCTTCGGTCCAGCGGATCTCGAGCACTCAGGGCTCCTCATGATCGAACCAGTGATGGCCATGAGAAGCACTTCGACGCGGAGAGGGTCAGCCTGTGGCGGCCTCCCGCGAGGAAGTGCGCGCCGGGGCGTCGCCGAGAACCATGCCGGGCGGCGGGAACGACATGATCAACCTCCTCGCGGTGCTGGGAACCCCTCATCCTAGCTTCACCGGCGGACGTCGAGCACTGTCAGCTTCCTCCTGACCGCGTTTCGAGGACAGATCCGGTCGAGCCGGAATACGGTGGGCCGTTGACCATCGGCCAACGCCCGCAAGCCCTACGGAGTCTCTCCATGCGTACCGCAGCGGCAGTCCTCTCCTTCGTGCTCGCCCTCGCCCTTCTCCCCGTCCAGCCGGTGACGGCCACTGTGGCGGCCACCGCCACCACCGCCGCCTCGCCGCTGCCGGGCGGCAAGTCCACCTTCGTCGTCTCGCAGGGCCATCTCCAGGCCGCCTCCCGGCAGAACTGGGTGCGCCTGGGCACGTACCGCTTCGCCGCGAACGGCACGGTGAGCGCCGCCCTGTACCTGTGGTGGCAGCGTTTCCCCAAGGCCAGGCAGCGCACCGGCACCGTGCCCGACCCGAGCTGCACCACCAAGGCCGGCGGCGTCTCGTCGCGGCCGCGCGGCTGCGAGGTGCTCACCGCGGGCGGCTACACGGGCGGCCCGAGCGAGACCCGTACGGGGACGTACACGCTGGCGGGCAACGTGCTCACGATCCGGTGGAAGATCGCCCAGACCTGGACCGAGCAGTGGTACGTGCGCACCTCCCCCGACGGCAAGCTGGCCCGCCTCGACCTCAAGGGCAGCAGCCTGGCCACGCACGGCTACGGCTACGGCAGCAACGCCGCGATCGGCACCCGGCGCGCGATGAGCTCGGTGCGGGCCTTCCCCGGCTCGCTCAGGCAGGACCTGACGAGCTGGGCGAGCGGCACGCTGGTCAACTCGGCGAACCAGCCGTTCGGCCACTCCTCCTTCCGCGCCTGCAAGTCGACCACCTCGTGCCTGACCTACCTGCAGCCGTCCTCGCGGGGCGCGTGCCAGAAGTCGGGCGGCTGCCCCAAGTACGGCGGCGGCACGAAGGCCAACGTCAGCTCCATCCAGTACTACCTGACGACGATCTCCAAGTCCGACCGGCGTGACACGCTGTGGCACTGGTGCACGTGCCTGGCGATGGAGCGGGGCGAGTTCTGCTACACGGGCAACTCGCACGTCAAGCCGCTGATGCAGATCATCGACGACACGGGGGCCTTCCGCGGCTGGGTCGGGGTGGAGGCGTCGTTCTCGACCGGTTCGCGGGCGACGGACATGCTGGCGGTGCTGCGCATCTCCGACTTCCGCTGAGCGCCGCGTCTTCCGCTGAGCGCCGCGTCAGGAGCCGGAGCGCAGGTCCTCGGCGGCCTCCTGGTAGGCGCGGGCGGCCCGGTCGAAGTAGTCGTAGAGCACGTCGAGGTGCTCGGCCGGGTAGCCCGCGAGGATGTCGCCGATCTTCTGCCGGACGGGGGCCATGACCGCGTCGAGCTCGGCGGGCTTGCCGACCGGCTCGACGATCACCTTGCGGCGGTCGTCGGGGGCGGGCACGCGGCGGACGTATCCGGCCTGCTCCAGCCGGTCGATCAGCCGGGTGGTCGGGCCGGTGGTCAGGCCGGTGCGGACGCCGAGCTCGCCGGGGGTCATCGGGCCGGCCAGTTCGAGGATGTTCAGGGCGTACAGGTCGGTGGCGCCCAGACCGCAGGCTTTGGCGCCGGCGTGGCCGTGCAGCATGACCGCGCTCAGGTAGCGGCGGTAGCGCCGGCCGGCGTCCGACGGGTCGGGGGTGTTCGGCACGCGGTCCTCACTTCCTGTCCTCCTTCTTGGGGAAGATAAATCCCCCAAGAAGTAACTTCTTCTGCGAAGTTACCACGCGGGAGACGCGGAGGCGTCCGAGCGCGAGCAGGACGAGGGTCGTGAGCACCACGGCGGTCAGCAGCACGGCCAGGTTCAGCGGGGTGCGCAGGAAGCCCAGCGCCACGATCAGCGTGGTCGCGCCGCCGGGCGGATGCGAGCTGTCGGTGGCCAGCATGCCCAGCGTCGTGCAGGACAGCGCGATGACGACGGCGAGCACCCGGCGCCCGTCGATGTGCCCCAGATCGGGCGCGGTCCGCGTCAGCCCGGTGACGGTGAGGGCCAGGTAGCCGCCGGCGGCGCTGATGGCGTGCCCGGCGACGGTACGGCGAGGAGCGGCGGCCGGCGCCCCCGGCGCGGTGAGCACCAGGTAGATCGTCGGCCCCAGGGACGGGAAGACGAACGGCTGGTGGGCCAGCCAGGCGACCAGGGCGGGCACGCTGATGCTCACCGCGGCCCGCCCGGCGACCGCGCACGCCCCGGCGACCCGCGCCCTGACCGCCCCCCGCTTCCGGACCCCGCCGCCGGCCGCCCCCTCCGCGCCTTCCGTCCCTTCCGCGGCGGCTTCGGCGCTCATCGGGGCAGCGCGCCACCGCGGGAGCGGTAGACGATGTACGGCCTGGCCAGGTAGGCGACGGGCGCGGCGAAGGCGTGGACCAGGCGGCTGAACGGCCACAGCGCGAACAGGGCCAGGCCGAGCAGCGTGTGCGCCTGGAACACGAACGGCGCCGAGGCCATGGCGTCCACGTCCGGCTCCAGTTCGAGCAGGCTGCGGAACCACACCGACACGCCGAGCCGGTAGTCGTAGTGGCCGGACGGCCCGAGCAGGGTGGCGATCAGCCCGGCCAGCAGCACGGTGGCCAGCACCGGGTACAGGACGCGGTCGGAGCGGCCGGTGGCCCGCCGCACGGCCCGTACGCGCAGCCGCCGCCACAGCAGCACGGCGAGCCCGGCCACGGTGGCCAGCCCGGCCAGCCCGCCGACGACCAGGGCGTTGAGCTGGTACATGGGCTCGGTCACGTGCACGGCCTCGGTGAACCGCTCGGGGACGAGCAGGCCGACGAGGTGACCAGCGATCACGAACAGCAGCCCGAAGTGGAACAGCGGCCCGCCCACCCGCAGCATGCGGCTCTCGTGGAGCTGGCTGGAGCGGGTGGTCAGCCCGAACCGGTCGTAGCGGTGGCGCCAGACCGCCCCGGCGACGAACAACACCAGGACGACGTACGGCAGAACGCCCCACAGGGCGATGTCGAGATGCCTCATCGGCGGACTCCTCCGGGAACCTCGGGCAGGGCGGTGAGGCCGACGCGTTCGGCGGGCGGGCCGAGCGCCGAACGCTCGTCCACGGTCCGGCGGTCGGCGGACGTGGCGCGGGGCAAGGTCAGCCGCACGGCCTCCACGACGGCGGCGTAGCGGCTGCGGCGCGCGGTCAGGCCGGCGTGCAGCAGGTCGAGGCCGGGCCGGTGGTCGCGCAGCAGCCGGCCGCCGGGGCCGGGCACGCGGGCGGCGAACTCCAGCATCACCGGCAGGAAGTCGGGCAGCTCGCCGGTGCCGGGCCGCCAGCCGTGGGCCCGGTAGAGCGTCTTGAGCTCCACCAGGGACTCGCCGCGCCGGCGGGTGTCGCCGTCGCCGTAGTAGGTCATGTGGAGCGTGCGCCGGCCGCTGCGGTCGAACGTGGACACGTACGCGGCGCCGGCGTCGAGCGCGGGCAGGGCCGCCGCCTCGGCGCAGAAGCCGCGCAGGCGCTCGGCGGCGGCGCCGCCCGTCGAGCCGAGCGCGTCGCGGACCAGGGCGAGGCGGGCGGTCCAGTCCTCGCCCGGGTAGCTCAGGAGCAGGGAGGCGGCCTGGTGGATCAGGCGGGCGTCGTGCCGGTTCACTCGGCCGCCTCGTCCCTGGACGGGAACAGGCCGTCGGGGGTGCCCTTGCCGTCCCAGTTGAGCAGGTTGACCCGGCCGCGCAGCCGGTCGTCCCTGGTGACGGGGGCGCTGTGGAAGCTCTCGGCGAGCATGCCGGGGCCGCCGGGGGCGTCCAGGCTGCAGCCGGCGTGGTCGGCGTGGTCGGCGTGGTCGGAGGTGACGTAGGCGGTGGGGATGACGTACCGCTCGTCGTACTTGGCGATGGCGAGCAGGCGGTACATGCGTTCCAGGTCGGCGGGCGACAGGCCGGTCCCGGCGGCGATGCCGGGGTCCGGCTCGTCGCCGAGGTTGCGGGCCCGCATGTGGGCGCGCATGGCGGCCAGGCGGTGCAGCGCGGCCTCCACCGGGGCCGGGTCGCCCGCGGTGAACAGCTCGGCGAGGTAGCCGACCGGGATGCGCAGCGAGTCGATGGCGCCGAACAGGTTGCCCGCGTCCTCGCCGTCGTGCCCGGTCTCGGCGAGCGCGTCGACGATGGGCGACAGCGGCGGGACGTACCAGACCATGGGCATCGTGCGGTACTCCGGATGCAGGGGCAGCGCGATGCGGAACTCGGTGATGAGCCGGTGGACGGGCGAGCGGCGGGCCGCCTCCAGCCAGTCGTGCGGGATGCCCGCCGCCTCGGCGGCGGCGACCACCTCGGGGTCGGCGGGGTCGAGGAAGCAGTCGAGCTGCGCCGGGTACAGGTCACGTTCGTCCGGTACGGCGGCGGCCGCGCCGATGCGGTCGGCGTCGTAGAGCATGACCCCGAGGTAGCGCAGGCGGCCGACGCACGTCTCGGAGCAGACCGTCGGCTCCCCCGCCTCGATGCGCGGGTAGCAGAACGTGCACTTCTCGGCCTTGCCGGTCTGGTGGTTGAAGTACACCTTCTTGTACGGGCAGCCGGACACGCACATGCGCCACCCCCGGCACCGGTCCTGGTCGACCAGCACGATGCCGTCCTCCATGCGCTTGTACATCGCCCCCGACGGGCAGGCGGCCACGCAGGACGGGTTGAGGCAGTGCTCGCAGATGCGCGGCAGGTGGAACATGAACGCCCGCTCGTAGTCCAGCCGCACGGTGTCGCTCACCTTGCGCAGCACGACGTCGGCGGAGAGCTGCTCGGGGCCGCCGCCCAGGTCGTCGTCCCAGTTCGGGCCCCAGGTGACGGCGGTCGGCCGCCCGTCGATCAGCGAGCGGGGCGGCGCGGTGGGCACGTCGTCGCCGAGCGGCGCGCTGGTGAGGTTGTCGTAGTCGTAGGTCCAGGGCTCGTAGTAGTCGTCCAGGCCGGGGAACTCGGGGTTGGCGAAGAGCGTGGCCAGGCGGCGCAGCCGGCCGCCGGCGCGGGGCACCAGGCGGCCGTGGCGCAGCCGCCAGCCGCCCCGCCAGCGTTCCTGGTCCTGCCAGCCCCGCGGGTAGCCCTGGCCGGGGCGGGTCTCGACGTTGTTGAACCAGACGTACTCGGTGCCCGGCCGGTTGGTCCACGTCTGCTTGCAGGTCACCGAGCAGGTGTGACAGCCGATGCACTTGTCCAGGTTCATCACCATGGCGATCTGGGCCATCGGTCGCATCAGTAACGCACCTCCTGATCCCGGCGGCGGATGACGGTCACCGCGTCGCGCTGGTTGCCGGTGGGGCCGTAGTAGTTGGGGGCGAAGGAGAGCTGGCCGTACCCGCCGATCAGGTGGGTCGGCTTGACCAGGAGCTTGGTGAGCGCGTTGTGCACGCCGCCGCGCCGGCCGGTGGCCTGCGACTTGGGCACGTTCACCAGCCGCTCCTGGACGTGGTACATGAACACGGTGCCGGGCGGCATGCGGTGGGAGACGACGGCGCGGGCCACCACGACGCCGTTGACGTTGACGGCCTCGATCCAGTCGTTGTCGGCCACGCCGATCGTGGCGGCGTCCTCGACGCTGATCCAGATGACCGGGCCGCCCCTGGCCAGCGTCTGCATGAGCAGGTTCTCCTGGTACTCGGAGTGGATCGACCACTTGGAGTGCGGGGTGAGGTAGCGCACGTTCACCGCCTTGCCGCCGTCGGGCGCGGCGGGCAGGCACTCCCCCAGCGCGTCGAGGTCGAGCGGCGGCCGGTAGACGGGCAGCTGCTCGCCGAGCTCGGCCATCCAGTCGTGGTCGAGGTAGAAGTGCTGGCGGCCGGTGAGCGTGTGCCAGGGCTTGCGGTGCTCGGTGTTGATGGTGAACGGCGCGTAGCGGCGGTCGTGCCCCTCCGCGCCCGACCACTCGAAGCTGGCCCCGGCGGCCACCGGCCGGTCCTGGGTGTCGGAGAACACCGTGCGGTGCCCGGCGACCGACGCGCCCAGCTCCGACAGCCCCGAGCCGGGCCCGCAGCGCTCGGCGAGCCGGTCGAAGCCCTCGGCGGCGATCCGGCCGTTGGTGGTGCCCGACAGCGCCAGGATCGCCTCGCACAGCTTGACGTCGCTGTCCAGCAGCGGACGGCCCTCGGCCGGGCCGCCGGCGGCCGTGCCGCAGCGCGCGGCCAGCCAGGCCGACTCGGGGCCGGGCCGCACGGTGACGCCCTTGACGGTCATGCCCTGCCGCTCGGCCAGCGGGCCGAAGGCGGCCAGCTTGTCGGCGACCGCGGTGTAGTCCCGTTCGACCAGCGTCACCGCGGGCATGGTGCGGCCGGGCTCGGGCGTCTCGCCGCTCTCGCGCCAGTCGGGGACGCCGCCGCCGGGCTGGGCGATCTCGCCGGGCGTGTCGTGCTGGAGCGCGGTGGCCACCAGGTCGTGGGCGACGTCGAGGCGGCCGGCGGCCAGCTCGCTCAGCTTGCGGGCCAGGGAGTGGAAGATGTCGAAGTCGGTGCGGGCCCGCCAGGGCGGGTTGATCGCCGGGGTGAAGGCGTGCACGAACGGGTGCAGGTCGGTGCTGGACAGGTCGTGCTTCTCGTACCAGGTGGCGGCGGGCAGCACCAGGTCGGCGAAGAGCGTCGTGGAGGTCATCCGGAAGTCGAGGGCGAGCAGCAGGTCGAGCTTGCCGCGCGGCGCGTCCCGCCAGGTGACCTCCCGGGGACGGTCGGGCGGCGGCGCCTCCTCGGCGGTGGCGTTGTCGGGCGCGCCCAGCAGGTGGCGCAGGAAGTACTCGTTGCCCTTGGCCGAGGAGCCGATCAGGTTGGCCCGCCAGACGGTGAGCACCCGCGGCCAGTTCTCCGGCGCGTCGGGGTCCTCGCAGGCGAACGCCAGCCGCCCGGACTCCACCTCGCCGGCGATCCAGCGGGCCGGGTCGGCGCCGCTGTCGTGGATGCGGCGGCCCAGGTCGAGCGGGTTGGCGGCGAAGGTGGGGTAGCTCGGCATCCAGCCCAGCCGGGCCGACTGCGCCACCAGGTCGAGGGTGTGCCGCCCGGCGAACCGCCGGGGCCCGGCGGGGCTGGACAGCGTCCCGGCCGAGAACCGTTCGTAGCGCCACTGGCCGGTGTGCAGGTACCAGTACGGCGTGCCGGCCATCTGGCGGGACGGGCGCACCCAGTCGGCCGCGGTGGACAGCTGCTGCCAGCCGGTCAGCGGCCGGACCTTCTCCTGGCCCACGTAATGGGCCCAGCCGCCGCCGTTGACGCCCTGGCAGCCGGTGAGCAGCAGCAGCGTCAGGAAGGAGCGGTAGATGGTGTCGGAGTGGAACCAGTGGTTGGTGCCCGCGCCCATCATGATCATGGCCCGGCCGCCGGTGCGCTCGGCGGTGGCGGCGAACTCCCGGGCGATCCTGATCGCCTGCGCGGCCGGGGTGGAGGTGATGCGTTCCTGCCAGGCGGGCGTGCCCGGGGCGTCGGGGTCGTCGTAGCCGATGGGCCACTGGCCGGGCAGGCCGGGGCGGGCGACGCCGTACTGGGCCATGAGCAGGTCGAAGACGGTGGTGACGAGCCGGTCGCCGACCCGCCGGACCGGCACGCCCCTGCGGACGACGCCCGGCTCGTCGAAGCGCGGCAGGACCACCTCGGCGCCGTCGCAGCCGGGCGCGTGCAGGGTGAGCAGCGGGTCGAGGTCGCCGAGGTCGAGGTTCCAGCGTCCCTGCTCGGCGCTCCAGCGGTCGCCCAGCGTGCCGTTGGGCGCGACCGGGCGGCCGGTCGCGGAGTCGAGGATCATCGGCCGCCAGCGGGCCGCCTCCTCCTGACCGCCCAGGTCCGCCGAGGTCAGGAACTTGCCGGGACGCAGCCCGCCGTCGTCGTGCTCCTCCAGTCGCACCAGGAAGGGCAGGTCGGTGAAGCGCTTGACGTAGCCGGTGAAGTGCGGGGCCTGCCGTTCCGCGAAGAACTCGCGCAGGATGACGTGCCCCATGGCGACGGCCAGCGCGCCGTCGGTGCCGGGATGGGGGTGCAGCCACTCGTCGGCGAACTTGGTGGCGTCGGAGTAGTCGGGCGAGACCACGATGACCTTCTGGCCCCGGTAGCGGGCCTCGGTGACCCAGTGGGCGTCGGGCGTGCGGGTGACCGGGACGTTGGACCCCCACAGCATGAGGTAGGCCGCGTCCCACCAGTCGCCCGACTCCGGCACGTCGGTCTGGTCGCCGAACACCTGCGGCGAGGCCACGGGCAGGTCGGCGTACCAGTCGTAGAAGGACAACATCGGCGCGCCGATCAGCGACATGAACCGGGCGCCCACCGCGTGCGAGGCCATCGACATGGCCGGGATCGGCGAGAACCCGGCGACCCGGTCGGGCCCGTACGTCATGAGCGTGTGGACGTGGGCCGCCGCGGCGATCTCCAGCGCCTCGTCCCACTCGATGCGGACCAGGCCGCCCTGGCCGCGCGCCGACTGGTAGCGGTGGCGTTTGCGGGGATCGGTGGTGATCTCGGCCCAGGCCGCGACCGGGTCGCCCAGCCGCGCCCTGGCCTCCCGGTACAGCTCCACCAGGACGCCGCGGGCGTGCGGGTAGCGCACCCGGGTGGGCGAGTAGGTGTACCAGGAGAAGGCGGCGCCGCGGGGGCAGCCGCGCGGCTCGTACTCGGGACGGTCGGGGCCGACGCTGGGGTAGTCGGTCTGCTGGGTCTCCCAGGTGATCAGGCCGTCCTTGACGTAGACCTTCCAGGAGCACGAGCCGGTGCAGTTGACCCCGTGGGTGGAACGCACCACCTTGTCGTGCGCCCACCGGCGCCGGTACGGGGAGTCGTTGACCTTGTCCTCGTCGCGGTACACCGCCCGCCGGTCGGGCGTGGTGTCGGCGCGCAGCAGGTGGGTGCCCGCCGCCAGCAACCGCGCGGCCGCCGTGTCGGCGGCGCGTTCGGCTCGTGTCAGATGCATGCGTATTCCGCCAGGCACGACACATGACCTCCTCACATGGAGATGATGCTTTCGGGTATGCGCGCCGGCCCGGCCGGGACGCGGTCCTCCCCCTGCGCCCGGAAACCAGCGAATCGACTGAAAGTTGACGCGTGCAGTCAGACGACTGTTTCTAGCATGCGACAGTGTCCATATGGAATCTGTTAGTTCCACGAGAAGGTTTCGCCGCCCCCGAAAACACAATTAGGTCTATTGGCCGAAATTTCGCGAAATAAGGCGAAAAAGGGGCTGATGTCGGCGGATCAGGCGCTCAGGAGTCGGCCGCCTCGGTCAGCCGCCGCAACACGTGGACGAGCGTCCTGCGGTCGTCCGGGGCCAGTTTCTCCAGCGCCTGGCCGATGCGCTGCCGCCGCGCGGCGCGCAGCCGCTCCAGCACCTCCCGGCCGGCCGGGGTCGTGCTGATGCGGATCTCCCGGCGACTGTGGGCGGCCGGGGCCCTGCTCAGCAGGCCGGCGGTGTCCAGACGGTCGACGACCCGGCCGGCCGCGGAGAGAGACATGTCCAGGCGGTCGGCCAGGGAGCGGAGGTTCATCGGGCCGTGCCGGTCGACCGCCAGCAGCACCCGCAGCCGGGGCACCGACAGGTCGCCCAGCGCGGCCATGGCGTCGAGCGTCGCCTCCACCAGCACAAGGGACGCCTCCTCGATGTGCCATGCCGAGTCGTCCATGCCCGTACCTTCGAGCGGTGTCGTGGAGCGGCCATGGAATACCGAGGCCGCTGGTCCGACATTTTTCCACATAACGGGCCACCCATTCATCACTCCGCCGACGACCAAAAGGAAAGTCCTAGCAGGCGGCCCACCCTCGACGCACCCCCCGGCCGGTACGGGCCAGGACGACGCCATCGTCCGGCGGAGCGACGGTGTTCACTACCCATTACAGTGCTTTTCACCTGAGGTTTTCAAATGGTGATGAATTACGGGCCCGCAGGGACGCCGTCCGTGCCCAGGAAGCGGTAGTCGGCGGGGCTGGGGATGAGGTCGCGGCGGGCCCGGTCGCCAGTGCGACGGAAGCCGACGCCGCGCCGCCCGACGGCGTCCCCCATGTCGGGGGTGACCTGGACGCCCTCGATGCTCTGCAAGGCGCGAACCAGCGCGGCCCACCAGGACGGCCGCCGCCGCGAGCCGCCACCCCGGACACGCGGGACGCCACCGGGGCGGCGCGGGCATCCGCACTGCGGTCAGCAGCCTGGCCCACGCGCAGTGCATGCGGGCGTGTGTGGTGCATCCGGGCGTGTGTGGTGCATGCGGGAGTGCACGGTACATGCGGGAGTGCACGGTACATGCCGGGATGCCCAGGGCCTGCGCGGCCTCGTGCAGGGCCAGGTCCTCCCGCGCGACGAACAGCAGGACGTCGCGGTCGCCGGGCGACAGCACCGTCGCCCGCAGGGCCGCGTCATCGTTCACGGCGGGGGCAAGGAGGCCGCGGGAGCCGTCCGGTGGAAGATCAGGGGATGCGGGCCACGGCTCCGTAGTTGCCGGACGAGGCGGGGGCGTCCGCGCAGGCCAGGTCGCCGCCGGCGGGACGCCACTCGGGCACCCACACCAGGCCCGGCTCCAGCAGGTCGAGACCGTCCAGCAGGTCCGCGACCTCGGCGCGGGTGCGCACGTTCAGGCCGGGCAACGTCATGGCCAGCATGCCCCGCACGGCCGGGGCCAGCTCCCCCGGCACGCCGTCGAAGGTGATGTGCAGCAGCCCGAGGAAGCTGCCCTCGGGGACGGCGTGCCGCAGCCGCTTAACGACGGTACGGGCGCACTCGTCGTCAAGGCTGTGGGCCGACAGCAGCAGCACGGCGATCGGCCGGTCCCAGTCGAGGAACGTCTGCACCACCGGGTCGCCGAGCATCTCGTCCATCTCCCGCACGTCGCCGTCGACCACGCGGACCAGGTCGCAGAAGGGCTCGATGGTGGCCTGGGCCAGCGTCAGGGCCATCGGGTCGCTCTCGACGTACACGACGCGGACGTCCGGGCCGGGCGAGGTCAGGCGGGCCACCTCGTGCAGGCGGCTGCCGCCCGAAGGGCCGTTCGGCACCCCGCTCCCCACGATCATGAATTGGTCCACGCCTTCGACAGCGGCCAAATGACGGATCACCCGCGACAGGTATTCAAGAACGGCACGGGCCGCGGTGGTGGCGACGGGAGTTACTTGATCGAAATGGCGCACCAGGTCTCTGTCGGCGAGGAAGTTGTTCTTCCCGCCCGCGGCGGCGTCAAGTATCCGCGTGATCCTGGCGTGCGCCGTGCCAAGCCTGGCCAAGTTGCGGACAGCACGCTGGCGCATGAGCGTTGCCCCTTTCCCCTCGCCGCCACCCTCTTGCGGTAGGCGATCTTTGGACTTCACTCGTGACTCAGACCATATGTTCCAACAATTCCAGTTAATGACAATGGGGCAGACCGGTTATTTCGGGAAATGTTTGTTACCAGAACTTCCGGGCTAGATCATCAGGCCGCCGTCCGCGCGTAGGATCGGCGGATCGACATGGAGGTGGCCGTGGCGGAGGAGCCTGTCGCACCGCTGGCCGGGATGCGGATCGTGGAGCTGTCCAGCTTCGTCGCCGCGCCGCTCGGCGGGATGACGCTGGCCCAGCTCGGGGCGGAGGTCGTCCGGGTCGATCCGGTCGGCGGCGGGCCCGACGCGCGTCGCTGGCCGCTCGCGCCCTCCGGTCGCAGCCTCTACTGGGCGGGGCTGAACAAGGGCAAGCGCTCGGTCACCGTCGACCTGCGTTCGGCCCGGGGGCGCGCGCTGGTGGCCGACCTGGCCGTCGCGGCGGGCACGGTGCTCACCAACGCGCCGCCCCGGGCCGGGCTGTCGTACGAGGAGCTGGCCGGGCGCCGTCCCGATCTGGTGTACGCGCGGCTGCTCGGCCACCGCGACGGCCGTCCCGCCGTGGACTACACGGTCAACGCCGGGCTCGGCCTGCCGTACGCGACCGGCCCCGCGGCCCACGACGGCCCGGTGAACCACGTGCTGCCGGCCTGGGACGTCGCCTGCGGCCTGTACCTGGCCGTGGGCCTGCTCGCGGCCGACCGCCACCGGGCCGCGACCGGCCGGGGACGCCGCCTCGACGTGGCCCTGCACGACATCGCCCTGGCCACCATGGGCAACCTGGGCTTCCTGGCCGAGGCCCAGCTCCGCGGCGCCGGCCGGCCGCGCATCGGCAACGACCTCTACGGCGACTTCGGCCGCGACTTCGCCACCGCCGACGGGCGGCGGCTCATGGTCCTGGTGCTCACCGAACGCCACTGGCGCGACCTGGTCGCCGCCACCGGGGTGTCGCGCGTGGTGTCGGCGCTGGAGGAGGCGCTGCCCGCCGACTTCCGCTCCGAGTCCGACCGCTACGCCCACCGGGAGGCGCTGGGCGGGCTGCTCGCGCCGTGGTTCGCCGCGCGTACGGCGGCCGAGGCCGAGGAGGGGCTGAAGGGCACGTCGGTGCTCTGGTCGCGGTACCGGACGCTGGAGGAGCTGGCCGCCGGCGGGGCGGCGGCGCTGCGCGCCGAGCCGCTGATGGCCCCGCTCGACCAGCCGGGCGTCGGCCCGCACCTGGCCCCGGGCGGCCCTCTGCTCCTGGACGGCCGCCAGGCCCCGCCGTCGCCCGCGCCGGAGCTGGGCGAGCACACCGACGAGGTGCTGGGCGAACTTCTGTCCCTGTCCCCGGCACAGGTGGCCGGCCTGCGCGCGGAGGGCGTGGTCGGCTGACAGCATTTTGGACCTGCCCGAAACAAGGGTTACGGGCCTGAAAGATGGCAAGTCGCGGGAGCGCTCCCACCAACCTGAAATGCCCGCCGAGCTGGACTTATCGACAGATGGTCAAACGTTCACGCAAAAAGCGAGGAGCGGAACGCCTTGCCTACAGACTCCACGCCGGGTCTTGACACCGCAGGCAGGCCATGTGCGGCCACTCTTCTCCTGCATCGTTCCACCAGCCGTGTCATCACCTCTGAGCTGGACTTTCAGGCGGACACTACTGTTAGTCAGCAGGCCCGCAAGTTCCGGTGGGTCCGTTATCCGATATTGCGGTGGCCGCCGCTGGGACAGGTGACATACTGCGTTGGGAGCGCTCCCGTGACCCTTCGATGACGCCCACGAGGACCGGTAGTGAACCATCCCGACCCCCTGCTCGACGCCCCGCGCCCCTGGGCCGCCCACATCTGGTGGATCGCCCTGGCCGTCGGCGCGGCCGGCTTCGCCTTCGTCTGGCTGGCCACCCCGCACGCCCGCGAGATCGACGCCGCCTGGCAGCTCGCCGCCAAGCTGCTCGCCTTCGCCTGCCTGTGCTGCGCGATCGCGTTCTTCCCCTGGGTGTCGCCGCGCCTGCACTGGCTGCTGTACGCGCCGTTCGTGTTCCTGACCGGCTACCTCATCCCGAGGATCAGCTGGTTCTACTACGGCGACGGCGCGCGGGCCCAGGGCGACGACTTCTACACGCACCTGTACCTGCTGCTCTACCCGGGGATCGTGCTGACGGTCGCCGCCGCGTACCGGATCGGGGGCGGCTCGCCGGGCCGCTGCCTGAAGATCATGGCGAGCGGGGTGCTGATCGTGTTCTCGGGCTTCCTCGACGTGATGTGGCAGGTGGTCAACCCGGTCGAGATCCCCGACCGGATCGACGCCCCGCACATCAACCTGTTCACCGGCGGGCCGATCCCGTTCTGGGGGGCGGTGGTGTTCACGCTGGCGCACGTCCCGATCCTCGCCGGGATCAACCTGCTGCCCCTGGACCGCTGGATCGGGCGCCTGACCGGGGTCGGCGCCGACCCGGACGCCACCCGGAGGAGGTGACCCCTTGCCGAACAGGCCGGCCGTCGACGTCTCCGTGGCGGCACCCGCGTACAACGAGGCGGACAACATCGCGGCGGCGGTGACGGAATGGCGGGAGTACCTGGAGCGCCACCCGGGGGTGGCCACGTGGGAGATCGTCGTGTGCGACGACGGCAGCTCCGACGCGACCGGGCGGATCCTGCGCGAGCTGCGGGAGGACTGCCCGCAGCTCGTCGTCGTCACCTTCGCGCGCAACCGGGGCGCGGGGGCCGCCATCGCCGCGGCCGTCGCCCGCACCCGGCTGGACTGGGTGGTGCTGCTCGACTCCGACGGCCAGTTCCCGATCGCCAACCTCGACGCGTTCCTGGAGCGCATCCGGGACGGCGGCGGGCCCGCCTTCTCGGGGGCGCGGGTCAGGAAGGCCGACAGCCTGCCGTACCGGTGGGGGTCGGCGGCCAGCGGCGCGGTCAGCAACCTGCTGCACCGCACCCGCTACCGCGACTTCAACTCGATCTTCAAGGTGGTGCGCGGCCCGCTGTTCAGGGCGCTGCCGCTGGAGTCGGCGGGGATGAACTGCTCCACCGAGATCACCGCCCGCGTGGCCGAGCTGGGGCACGTGTGGGAGGAGCTGCCGATCGAGCACCGCGAGCGGGGCGGCGGCAGCCGGGGCTGGCGGTTCTGGCGCGGGGCGCGCGACCGGGCGCTGTTCGTCGGCTACCTCGGGCTGCGCCGCTGGTTGCTGCGCCGGGGCGTGCTGCGGGCGCCGCTCGCGCCGTTCCCACTGGGCCGCTCCCCGCTGGAGGAGGTGCGATGAGCACCGTGACGAGCACCGTGTCGAGCACCGTGTCGAGCACCGTGTCGAGCACCGTGTCGAGCACCGTGTCGAGCACCGTGACGAGCCCGGTGTCGGTGGCCCTGTTCGGCGGCGGGCGCGGCGGCGCCGGCATCGCCCGTGCGCTGCTGCGCACCCCGGGGACGAGCCTGTCGCTGCTGGTCAACGGGTACGACAACGGGCTGTCCACGGGCGCGCTGCGCCGCTGGCTGCCGGGCATGCTGGGCCCGTCCGACTTCCGCAAGAACCTGCTGCTGCACCTGGACCCCGGCGATCCGCGTCACACGCTGCTGGAACGCCGGCTCCCGCCCGGCACCACCCCGGCCGACCTGGACGCGCTGATCGGCGACGTCGCCGCGACCGGCCCGGCGGAGGCGGCGCGGGAGCTGCGGGTCGTCGCGGACCGTCTGGCCGCCCGGCCCGGCGGGCTCGACCTGGCCGACTGCGCGCTGGGCAACCTGGTGTTCGCCGGGGCCTACCTGCGGCTGGGCGAGGACTTCAACGCGGCCGTACGGGCGTGCGCGCGCACGTTCGGCTCACCGGTGCGGCTGCTGAACGTGACCGGCGGCGAGAACGCGTTCCTCGTCGCGCTCAAGCAGGACGGCCGGGTGCTGGCCGACGAGGCCGACATCGTCGCGCCGCAGGACGGCGTGGCCATCACCGGCCTGTTCCTGCTGCGCGAGCCGCTGTCGGCGGCCGACCGCGCCGCGCTGGCGGGCCGCCCGGCCGAGCGGGTGCGCGAGCTGCTGGCCCGCCGGTCCGCCACGGTCACGCCGAACCCCGAGGCGCTGCGGGCCCTGGCCGAGGCCGACCTGATCGTGTACGGCCCCGGCACCCCCCACTCCTCGCTGCTGCCCAGCTATCTAACCCCCGGCCTGGCCGAGGCCCTGTCCGGGAGCGGGGCCGCGGCGAGGGTGTTCGTCGTGAACGTCGGCGGCGACCACGACGTCCAGGGCCTGACGGCGACCGACCTGGTGGACCGCACGCTGGCCTACCTGGGCGACCCGGGCAACGAGCGGGCCACGATCACGCACGTGCTCAGCGGCCGGGGCGCGGGCGCTCCCGCCGTGCCGGCCCGCGTGCTGGACCGGGGTTCGTGGGCGGGGGCGCGCTGGATCAACGCCGACCTGGAGGATCCGGCCAGGCCGGGCGCCCACCGCGGCCCGCGTACGGCCGAGGCGCTGCTCGCGGTGCTCGGCGAGGCGCCGCTGGCGCGGGCCGGGTGAGCCGGATGCTGCCCTGGACGGTCTGGCTGTGCGACCTCGACGGCACGCTGGTGGACTCGGCCCCCGCGCACGAGGCCGCCTTCCGCCACGCCCTGGCCGAGCACGCGCCCGGCGCGCTGGAGACCTTCCGCTACGCCGACCACGCGGGCGCGAGCACCGCCGCGGTGGCCGCCCGGCTGACCGGCGACCCGGCGGCGGCCGGCCGGCTGGCCCGGCACAAGCAGCGGCTCTACCGCGGCTACGTCGAGGCGGGCCTGGTGCGGCCGTTCCCCGGCGCGCGCCGCCTGCTGGACGCGCTGGGCGCGGCGGGCCGGGCCGCCTACCTGGTCACGGGCGGCAGCCGGGCCTCGGTGGAGCGGGTGCTGGCCGCGTGCCCGCTGCCGGTGCGCGACGTGCTGACCGCCGACGACGTGCCGGTGAGCAAGCCCGACCCGGGGTTCTACGCCGCGGCCTGCCGCCGCTGGGGCGTGCGCCCGGCCGCGGCCGTCGCGCTGGAGGACTGCGCGCACGGCGTGGCCTCGGCCGTCGGCGCCGGGCTGGCGACGCTGCACGTGCACACCGCCGAGCCCGCGCCCGGCGCGGTCGCGGCCCCCGACCTGGACCACATCGTGTCCCTGCTGGAGAGGTGATCGGCGACGTGAGTGAACGGCGGGTGTGCGCGGTGATCCCGGCCGCCGGACGCGGGACGCGGCTCGGCCACGACCTCCCGAAGATCATGATCGGCCTGGCCGACGGCGTCACCGTGTGGGACGTGCTGCACCGGCGGCTGCGCCCGGTCACCGGGCACGTGCACGTCGTGGTGTCCCCGGCGGGCGCGGGCCCGTTCGGCGAGCTGGTGGCGGGGACGCCCGGGGTGTCGGTGAGCGTTCAGGAGCGGCCGACCGGGATGGGTGCGGCGATCTTCGGCGCGGCCGGGCACTGGGCCGGCTACGAGACGATCCTCGTGGTCTGGGGCGACCAGGCGAACCTGTCGGCGCGGACCGTGCGCCGGGTCGTCGCCGCCCATCCGGGCGCGGGGCTGACCCTGCCGCTGGTGCCGATGGACGACCCGTACGTGGAGTACGAGCTGGCCGGGGGCGAGCTCGTCCGGGTGCGGCAGTCGCGCGAGGGCGAGGCGTGCCGGCCGGGCGGGCTCAGCGACATCGGGGTGTTCTGCCTGGCCACCGCGGGCCTGCGGGAGGCGTGGGAGCGGTACGCGGCGGGCGCGGCGCGCGGCGCGGCCACCGGCGAGGTGAACTTCCTGCCGTTCCTGGTGCATCTGGCGAGGTTCGAGGGATGGCCGGTGACGGTCGTGCCGGTGACCGACCCGGCCGAGGCGCGCGGCGTCAACACGGCCGACGACCTGGAGTTCGCCCGGCGGGCGTACGCGCGGTGCACGGGCTGAGGGGCCGCGCGGCGGGCCTGGTCCGGGGGCACCGGTGGGCGGCGGGCCCGACGCTGGTGAGCACGGCGGCCAGCGGCATCGCGGCGGCCACCACGCTGGTCGTCGCGCGCGGCGCGGGGGCGAGCGCGTTCGGCCGGTTCACGGTGGTGTTGTCGATCGCGCTGATCGTCACCGTGGTCATGCTGACGAGCCTGCACTACGTCGTGCTCCAGGAGCTGCCGCGGGCCGCGCCGGGCGAGCGTCCGGCGCTGGTCACGACGGCGCTGGCGGCGACGCTGGCGATGAGCGCCGGGCTGGCCGCGCTGGGCCTGCTGGCCGCCCCGCTGCTCACGCCCGCGCTGAACGTGGACGTCCCGGCGCTGGCCTACGGGCTGGCGCTGGCGGTGTCGATGACGGTCAACCAGCTCGCGGACGGGTTCCTGCGCGGGCTCGGCCGGTTCGCGCTGGTGGCCCGGCTCAAGCTGGCGGTCGCGGTCGCCTACCTGGGCGCCGCCTGCTTCTGCCTGCTGGTGCTGGGGATCAGGGACGCCGGGCCGTACCTGGTCGCGCTGATCGCGACGAACGCGGCGTTCGCGGTGGCGGCGACGGCGGCGGCCGGGGTGCGGCCGCGGGCGTTCTCGGCGCGGCTGGCCCGCTCGCTCTACCGGCACGGCGCGTACGTGACGGCCGTCGCCGCGCTGACCGGCCTGCTGTTCGGCGTGGACGTGCTCTACCTCAACCATTGGGCGGCCCCGGCCGACGTCGGCGTGTACGCGGTCTACAACGGCTTCCCCAAGCGGCTGCTCGGCGTGGTGTTCACCGACGGCGTGCTGCTGGTGCTGCTGCCCGCGATGGCGACCGCCGACAAACCGGCGCTGATGCGGCGGATCGCCCGGCTGGTCCCGGCCGTGGCGGTGGTGACGGCGGTCTTCTCCTTCGCCGCGAGCACGGTGTTCTTCCTGCTGATGGGCGGCGACTACCCGTACTCGACCGGGCTGATGACGCTGTCTGCGCTGGGCATCGGGGCGCACACGGCGTTCAACCTGTACGCGGTGGCCCTGTCCATGGACGGGGTGCGCGGCGCCCGCGTGCTGATCGGCTGCCTGCTGGCGAGCGCGCCGGTCGCGCTGGCCGTGCCGGCCTGGTGCGTCCGGTGGCACGGGGTGGCCGGCGGACTGGCCGGGTTCGCGCTGGTCAACCTCCTCCTGCTGGCCGTCGTGGCCGTGACGGCCGCGCGCGTCTACCTCAAGGACCTGTCATGAGAATCGCCTGCGTCGTCAACCAGTTCCCGCCCAACGTCACGGCCGGGCTCGGCCGCTACGTCGAGCTGATCACCCCATGGCTCGCCCGCGACCACGAGCTCACCGTCCACACGCTCAACGTCGGCGGCCTGCCCGTGGACGAGCGCGTGGACGGCGTCACCGTGCACCGGCCGCGCGTCCGGCTGCCCGGCGCGCGCGGGCGGCGGCTCAACCGCACCCGCCGCGCCGAGTTCCTGCTGCTGGCCGCGCAGGTCGTGGTCAGCGACTGGCGGTACGTGCGGCGGCTGCGCCGCGGCGGGCGGCCGGACCTGGTCGCCGTGCACGACTCGACGAACTTCCTGGCCGCCCTGCTCTGCCACCACCTGCTGCGGCTGCCGGTGGTCCTGCACGTGCACACCACCGAGTACGGGGTGGCGGCGCAGCGCAGCATCCGCGATCCGCTCAACCTGTTCGCGGCGCTGGAACGCCACCTGGCCCGGATCTCGCGGCGGGTGGTGGTGGCCACGCCCGAGGTGCGCGAGCAGCTTCTCGCCGCGGGGTGGCGGCGTACGCCCATCGACGTGGTCCCGCTCGGCGGCACGTACGAGCGGGTCGTCGCCGATCCGGCCTTCGACCGGGACGCGCTGCGGCGGGGCGCGGCGGCGCTGCGGCGGCGGCTGGGGTTGTCGGACCAGGACAAGGTGCTGCTGTTCGTCGGCAGGATCGAACGCCAGAAGGGCGTCTACCAGCTGCTGGAGGCGATGCGCGCGGCGTCGGCCGCCGTGCCGGGGCTGCGGCTGCTGATCGTCGGCGAGGGGGACGAGGTGGGCGTCCGGCGCATCGTGGGCGCGACCGGGCTGCGCGGGCGGGTGCTCACCTCGGGCCGGTTCGTCACCGGCCGGGAGCTGCTGGAGTACTACGAGCTGGCCGACGCCTGCGTGTTCCCCTCGCTGTTCGAGCCGTTCGGGCTGGTCGCGACCGAGGCGATGGCGCTGGGACGGGCGACGGTTCTCGGCGACGGCTTCTCCCGGATCTTCCTCGGGGACGACCCGGCGCGGCCCGCGGCGCGGTTCGTCCGGGCCGCCGAGCCGGCCGACATCGCGCGCGGGATCATCGACGTCATGTCGGACGAGGCGCTGCGGCGGTCGCTGGGCGAGCGCGGCGAGCGGTTCGTCCGCGAGGGTCTGAGCTGGGAGCGCGCGGCGGCGGCGACGACCGCGGTCTACCGGGCGGCGCTCAAGCCGCCCGGCTCCTGAAGGGTCAGGCCGGGCCGCCCCGCAGGACGCGCAGGGAGCCGACGGCCAGCCCGGTGACCAGCACCACGTGCACGGCCAGGTGCACGGCCATGAAGTAGGCGGTGAAGGCCGGGCCGCGCTCCCGGTGGACGAACCGCAGCAGCTCCGGATCGGCCACCACGAACCACCCGACCAGCACGACGGGCGCCGCGAACAGCGCGGGCGCGAACAGGCCGAGCGGCAGGCAGGCCAGCGCCAGCGCGCAGGCGAGGATCCCGGCCCGGCTGTTGGCGTTCTCCGGCTTGGCCGCGCCCCGCCTGGCCGTGGCCAGCGCGAGCGGGATCAGCGGCAGCGCCCGCCGCCACTGCTCCGACAGCACGGGCAGGAACCGGTGGCCCTCGTCGTGCCGGCCGGCCACGGCGTCGGTCAGCACGATCCGGGTGTGGACGGCCAGGCGGCTGCTGTACTCGACGTCCTCGCAGTCGCGCAGGCTCTCGTCGAGCCGGCCGGCCCGGGTCAGCACGTCGCGGCGGATGGCGGCCAGGGCGAACACGACGCTGTTGACCTCGCCCAGGTGCCGGCGCCGCCAGTGGACCTGGTGCAGCAGCCGGTACCACTCGACCGGGCCGTCGTCGATCAGCGGCTCGGTGTCGTAGACGCCGTGCACGCAGCCGACGCCCGGATCGGCCTCCAGGATCGCGACGGCATTGGCGACCGCGTCGGGCCGCAGCGCCACGTCGCTGTCCAGGAAGAAGATCACCTCGCCGGTCGTGTGCTCGACGCCGGCGTTCCTGGCCGCCGACACGCCGCGGTTGGCGGGCAGGCGCACGACCCGGCAGCCCAGCTCCTCGGCGATGGCCGCCGAGCCGTCGGAGCCGGCGTCGTCGACGACCACGATCTCGTCGGGCAGGCGGGTCTGGGCCAGCACCGACTCCAGGCACAGGCGCAGGGTCCTGGCCGCGTTGTAGCACGGCACGATCAGCGAAACCGTCGTCACGAGCGTTGCCCTCCGGCGAGTTCCCGGTCGCGGTCACCACGGCCCGCGGCCCTGCTCCATGATCTCGCACGGACCCCCGCCTCAGCCAGTCAGGATCCCGCCGAGCACGTCGTCCAGGGTGACGACGCCGAGCACCCGTCCGGACTCGTCGGCGACCGCGGCGAGCTGGGCGCGGCGGGCGCGCATGACGGCCAGCACCTGGGCCAGGGTGGCGGTGGCGGGCACCTGCGGCAGGGCGCGCACGGGCAGCGGCTCGGCGGCGCCGTGGCCGTTCAGCGCGTCCAGGACGTGCAGGTAGCCGCGCAGTTCGGCGGGGTCGGCGCCGTGCACGGGGAAGCGGGAGTGGCCGTGGCGGCCGGCGTACCGTTGCAGGCCGGCGCTGTCGATGGTCTCGGGCACGCTGACGACCTCGCTCATCGGCACCATCACCGAGCCGACCGGGCGGGCGTGCAGGGCGAGGGTGGCGATCAGGCGGTCGCGTTCGTCCTGGCGCAGCAGGCGGTGGCGGCGCGACTCCTCGATGAGCACGGGCAGCTCGCCGGAGGTGTAGACCGTACGGACCTCCTCGGCGGACGGGACGCGCAGCAGCCGCAGCACCACCCCCGCCATGGCCTTGACCAGCGTCAGCACCGGCCGGGTCGCCCTGGCCAGCACGAACAGCGGCGGCACCAGCCACAGCGCGGCCACGTCGGGCGCCGACAGCGCCAGGTTCTTCGGCACCATCTCGCCGATGATGACGTGCGCGGCCACCACCAGCAGCAGGGCCAGCGCGAAGGCGACCGGATGGACCAGCCGCTCGGGCAGCCCCACGGCGGCCAGCAGCGGCCCGACCGCCCCGGCCACCACCGGCTCCCCGGCCGCGCCGAGCACCAGCGAGGCCAGCGTCACGCCGAGCTGCGCCGCCGCCAGCATGGTGGGGACGGCGTTCATGGCGGCGAGCACGGCCTGCGCCCGCCGCGACCCCTCGCGCGCCCGCGGCTCGATCAGGGTGCGGCGGGCGGAGATGAGCGCGAACTCCGCGCCCACGAAGAAGCCGTTGACGGCCAGCAGCAGCACGATGACCAGCCCTTGGGCGAGGCTCACCGGCGCTCCCCCGCCCGGCCCGGCGCGGTGAGCGTGACCTGCTCGATCCGGCGTCCCCGCATGGTCTCCACCCGCAGGACCCACTCGCGCACCGCGACCTCGTCGCCCGGGTCCGGGATGCGGCCGAGCGCGGCCAGCACCAGCCCGGCGAGCGTCTCGTAGGGGCCCTGCGGCATGCGGAAGCCGGTGCGCTCCTCGACCTCGTCGGCGCGCAGCAGGGCCGGCAGGCCCACGGAGGCGCCCGGCGCGAGCAGCACGGGCGAGGGCTCGTCGGACTGCTCCTCGGGCAGGTCGTACTCGTCGGCGATGTCGCCGATCAGCTCCTCCACCAGGTCCTCGACGGTGACGACGCCGGCCAGGCCGCCGTACTCGTCGATCACGACGGCCATCTCGGCGCGGGCGGAGGCCAGGCGCTCCTGCACGACCTCCAGCCGCAGCGTCTCGGGCACCTGGAGGGCGGGCCGGGCGATCGCGGCCACCGGGGTCGTGTCGCGTTCGGACGGGGGCACCGCGCAGGCGCCGGGGACGCTGGCGATGCCGAGGATGTCGTCGCGTTCCGCGCCGCAGACCGGGATGCGCAGGTGGCGGCGGCTCCTGGCCAGCTTGAGGAAGTCGGCGACGCTGGTCGTGCCGGGGACGGTCACGCAGTCCGTACGCGGGGTCATGGCCTCGGCCGCGGTCTTGCCGCCGAAGCGCAGGGCCCGCTGGAGCATGGCGGCGGTGCCGGGCTGGAGCACGCCGGCCTCGGCCGACAGGCGTACCAGGAGGCCCAGCTCCTCGGGCGAGCGGGCGGAGGCCAGCTCCTCCTGCGGCTCGGCGCCGAGCCGTCGGACGATCGCGTCGGCCACCGCGTTGCACAGCCGGATCAGCGGCCCGCACGCCGCCGAGAACGCCCGCTGCGGCGGCGTCGCCAGCCGGGCCACCGCGAGCGGCCTGGACAGGGCGGCGTTCTTGGGCACCAGCTCGCCCAGCACCATCTGCGCCACCGTGGACAGCGCGATCGCCAGCACGACCGGCAGCACCGGGACGCCGCCCAGCAGCGGGTCGAGCAGGTCGGCGATGGCGGGCTCGGCCACCACGCCGAGCAGCAGCGAGGTGACGGTGATGCCGAGCTGGGCGCCCGACAGGTGGAACGACAGCCGTTGCACCGCGGCCTCGACGCCCTGGGCGCCCCGGTCGCCGTCCTCGGCGAGCTGGCGGACCTGGCCGCGTTCGACGGTGACGAGGGAGAACTCGGCCGCGACGAAGACGCCGTTGGCCAGGATCAGGGCCAGGGCCGCGAGCAGGTGGACGGCGTCGAGGAGCACGTCAGCCCGGGCCCTCGGGTAACTCGGGTAACTCGGGTAACGCCGCGGGCGGCCGGTCGTGCTCAGACTCCACGGGCGAAAGCTAGCATCCGGCTCGGGCGTGCGGAAGTCATGCCGAACCGCCAGTGATCAGACGTTGCCCATCACGCGCGTCACCTGGATCTCCAGCACCACCCTGGACGGGTTGGGCCGGGGCGGCTTGTAGCGGGCGGTGTACCGGCGTTCGGCGTCGGCGACCTGCTCGGGCTCGGTGCGCACCACGGCCCGTCCCTCCAGGGTGGACCAGCGGCGGCCGTCGACCTGGCACAGCGACACCGCAGCGCCGTCCGCGCCGTTCGCGCCGATCAGGCGGGCCTTGCGGGAGGAGCCCGAGGTGATCACGCGGGCGGTCGCGGTGTCCAGGTCGAGGGTCGCGCCGACGGGCACGACATGCGGCGGGCCGCCGTCGCGGGCGGTGGCGAGCGTGCACAGGTGCCGCTCCCGCCAGAACGCGGCGAACTCCTCGCCCAGCTCGGCCAGGTCCACGATCCTCCTCGGGGTTCCGGGGCCTCGTCGGGCCTCCGGGCGAGCGACATCGTATAGCGGCTGGTGAGGGGGCGGCTCAGGAGGGCGGGCCCTGGCGGGCGTGCGAGGTGTAGATCCCGACCTCGTCGGGGCGGATCAGGCCGTCCTGGATGGCGCAGATGAGCAGTTTCTCCTTGGTCGGCGCGGGCCGGCCGGCCGCCGCGTACTTGACCCTGGCCCGGTCGATGTACTGGCGCACGGTGCGTTCCTTGATGCCCATGCGGGCCGCGACCGACGCCTTCGACATCGACTGGAACCAGAACAGCAGCGCCGCCCGCTCCTTGTCCGACAGCTGGGGGCGGTGGGGACCCTCGTCCGTGGCGATGGCCTGGGCCATGGGCAGCGTCACGGACGGCCGGTCGGCGGCCACCTCCATGATCGTCTCCAGGCAGGACTCCCGGGTGGCGCGTCCCTTGCCGATGAACGCCGACGCGCCCGCGTCGAGCACCGCCCGGACGATCTCGGGCTCCTCGTGCTCGGAGAAGACGATCACCCGCTGGCCGTCCGCGCACAGGCCGCCCACCCGGTCGGCGACCATCGTGCCGTTGAGGTTGAGGTCGAGCAGCAGCACGTCGGCGGCCACGCCGCGGACCGACTCGATCGTGGGGCCCTGGGCGACCAGCTCGACGCCGCTGCCCGGCCCGAACCAGGAGCGCACGCCGTCCACCACCACCTGGTGGTCCTCGACCAGGGCGACCGTCACGGGCGCTGCCAGATGCTGTTGACCCATACCTCCCCTCCCTGGCGCTGGTAGGTGACCACGACCCCGCTGGGCTCGCGCACCGGCGTGGGGCTGACCGGCAGGTCGTCGTTGTCGGCGACGACGGCCACGCTCACCATGGCCGACATCGCCGACACGGTGACCCTGGCCCGCGAGCGGGCGCCGTCCAGCGCCAGCACGGGCGCCCTGAGCAGATCCTCCCGCACGCCCTCGGGCAGCGCGGGCAGGTTCTCGCCGAACGGCGGCGCGGTCACCAGCACCTGACGCCGCTCGGCCGCGTCGATGCGCTCGCGCAGCGCGGCCACCAGCGCGTCCGGGACGTCCTCGCGCTCGGTGATCAGGCGGCGCAGCCGCATGGCGCCGGCCGTGCAGTCCTCGCGGACGCGCGGATCGCCGGGGTCGGCGCCGTCGGCGAGCTGCTGGAGCAGCGACTCGGCCACGTCCCTGATGGCGGCGTACCTGCGGATGCGGTCGGCGTGGATGCTCCTGGCCGACTCCCGCCAGGCGTCGTCGGCGGCGAGCCGGCGGGCCAGCAGCACGGCGTCCTCGGCGCGGGCGCGCAGCAGGGCGCAGCCGGCCGTGTAGCCGAGCTGCATGGTGACGCCGCCGACGATGACCACCAGGTACTTGGCGACCGACACCCGGTCGAACGCCCCGGCCACGGCCATCGCGGCCAGCATGACGGCGGCGTTGACGGCCAGGAACGCGCCCAGCTCCGCCCGCCAGCGCGGCCGGTTCCAGGCCAGCATGACGCCCAGCCAGCCGACCGACCCCCATCCCCAGTCGCTGATGCCGAGCAGGTCCTGCGGGCGGCAGGCCACGATCACCGCGACGTCGGCGGCCAGCGCCGCGACCGCCAGGCCGAGGACGCGGTCCGGGCCGCGCGAGGTGCGCGCGAGCGCCAGGCCCGCGATCACGCCGACCGCCGTGTAGACGACCCAGGCGGCCGCGGCGAGCAGCGGCCAGCGGAAGGAGCCCCAGCCGGTGACGGTGACGGTGAGGTCGTAGCCGGTGTGCCAGAACCCGGCGATGACGGCCGCGCCGAGCGCGGTGTAGCGGGCGTAGCGCTGGGCGACCTGCTCGATGTCGTCGGTCACGGCCGCCACCACATGCTCACCCGCGTGCCGGTGTCGCCGGAGGAGATCCGGGCGCCGCCGCCGCGCAGCGCGTTCATCGTGTCGAGGATCGAGCCGCGCACGCCGAACCGGTCGGGCGGCAGGCGGTCCTGGTCGAAGCCGTGGCCCGCGTCGGCGACCTCCACCCGGATCTCGCCGTCGTGCCCGCTGGAGACCAGCACGGCCTCGGCCACGCCGGCGTGCAGCGCGACGTTGGCCAGGGCCTCGGTGACGGCGCGGGCGAAGTGCTCGGCGACGTCGCCGGGGACGGTCTGCGGGATCAGGCGGCGGCGCACGTCCAGGCCGGGCACGCGGCCGGCCACCTCGTCGAGCAGGGCGTCGAGGGCGATGAGGGCGGTCTCGGGACGTGGCCGGTCGCGCAGCTTCTCCAGCGCGGCCAGGTCGGTGCCCACCTGGGAGCGCAGGGTGGGCGACGGCTCGTCGTAGGTGCCGAGGCCGACCATGGTCAGGGTGTGCAGGGCGGTCTCGTGGATGCTGGCGACCTGGCGCAGCTCGTCCTCGCGGCGCAGGCGTTCGACCATGAGGGCGATCTCGGCCCGCGCGCTCTCGCGCAGGAAGGCGTCGGCGGAGGCGGCCGAGCGGCGCAGCAGCGTCATCAGCATCACGATCGCCAGGAGCTGGACGAGGTGGATGCCCAGCGTGCCGGCCACGTCCTGGGACGGCGCGGCGAGCCGGACCCCCGCCAGGTACGCCCCCGCCACGGCCAGCCCGGCCGGCACGGCGATCCGGGGCCGCCAGGTCACCCCGATGACGACGATCGTCATGGTGACCAGCCCCGCGATCCAGCTCGACCCGGCGTCGAACGCCCGGACGGGCACCAGGTGGCGCTGGGCCAGGCAGGCCGCCACGGTGGTCGCCGCGTCACCGGCCACCAGCCAGTGCGGCAGCGGCTCCTCGGCGCGCAGCCGGCGCAGGTACAGCCCGGTCCACACCAGGCCGGCCGCCAGCGCGGGCGCCAGCCACGCGGCCGAGACCGGCGGGACCGCGCCGAGACCGGCCGCGACCACCGACACCAGGCCGACGGCGCCGCGCGCGCCCGCGGCGGTACGCGCGACGGCCTTGTCGAGCTGCCGGGTCGCGGAGTCGTACCTCGTGTCGTGCCGCGTGTCGTGTCTGGGGTCGAGCCTCTTGCCGAGACGCGTGGAGCCGGGGTGAGCCATGTGCGATCCGCCCGCGAAGAGGGCACAGGACGGGTCTCACAATATCGACTTTGAACAGGCTTGTTCCTGTCATGACGGTCGGCTGTTTCCATGGCTCTTCCTCGGGGGGCCGGCGGCGCTCCGGTGCGCGTGCGCCGCCCTGCCTCACTGTGGGTCGCGCGGGACGGAGGCGGCATGACGGGCGCTGACCCCGCGGGCCGGCCCGCCGCGGGGTGGGCCGGGAGGGGCCAACCCCGCCCCAGGGGTGGTCGGGGGCGGGGGGGGGGGGCGC
>NZ_JBITLS010000030.1:0-40270 GCF_044465465.1 Nonomuraea sp. NPDC049655 | reverse complement strand
ACCGGCAGATCAATCCAAAGGCAGCACGGCCAGTTAGACCACGGGCCAGGACCTCGTCCGGGCGGCACAAGAAGATCCTCACAGTTCGACCAGATCTGTTTCCAGACCTCGCGGGGGAAGGCGGCGAAAGCCAGCAGGTCCTCGCGGGCAGCGTCCAGATGCTCACAGGCGGCCGGATACTTGGCCTCCAACGCGTCGATCACCCAGGCGTGCTGGGTGCGGACCTGCTCGCTGGTGGGCTGGTCGAAGATGGTGCGCACCAGCGTGGCCACCCACGGCTGCGCCGACTTCGGGACGGTGGTGAGCAGGTTGCGCAGGTAGTGGGTGCGGCAGCGCTGCCAGGCCGCGCCCGGCAGGCTGGCACCGATCGCCTCGACCAGGCCGCGGTGCGCGTCGGAGATCACCAGCTGCACCCCGGACAGGCCGCGAGCGACCAGGCCACGCAGGAACGCCAGCCAGCCCGCGCCATCCTCGGCCGAGGTGACCTCCAGCCCGAGGATCTCCCGCTGCCCGTTGGCATTCACGGCGGTGGCGACCAGGACGTGCACGTTGATCGTGCGGCCACCCTCGCGCACCTTCTGCGTCAACGCATCCAGCCACACGAAGGTGTACGGGCCGGCATCCAAGGCCCGGGTGCGGAAGGTCTCGACCTGCTCATCCAGCGTTTTGGCCATCTGGCTGACCTGGCTTTTGGAGATGTGTTTGATGCCGAGCTGCTCGACCAGCCTGTCCACCCGCCGGGTGGAGACCCCCAGCAGGTAGCTGGTGGCCACGACGCTGATCAGCGCCTGCTCGGCACGGCGGCGCCGCTCCAGCAGCCAGTCGGGGTAGTAGGAGCCGGTGCGCAGCTTCGGGATCGCCAGCTCGATCGTGCCGGCGCGGGTGTCCCACTCCCGTCCCCGGTATCCGTTGCGGGAGTTGGTCCGCTCGTCACTGCGCTCGCCATACGGCGCTCCGCACAGGTTGTCGGCCTCAGCCGACATCAACGCCTCGGCCATGGTCTTCACCATGGATCGCAACAGATCTGGATCCCCGGTCTCGAGCTGCTGCGTCAGCCACTGGGCAGGCGTCACACTGTCGTGCACGGCCATCGCTTTGTTCTCCTTCGATCTGATGTCGCAATCACGAAGGATCACGCGATGGCCGTCTCCTTTTCACGACCGCCACGCTTGTGACCAGGTCAAACTCGTACACCACTTCCGTGGACGCAACCGGTCTGGAACCGCATGGGGACCATCCCCGCGTGCGCGGGGAGCACCCGTGGAGGCGTACGTACTCGGCTGCGCCAGGGGGACCATCCCCGAGTGCCCGGGGAGCACCGCCGGATGCCCGAGAGCGAGGTCGCGGAGCTGGGACCATCCCCGCGTGCGCGGGGAGCACGATACCTGCCTCCTTCTGCAGAGGCGAGCCGAGGGACCATCCCCGCGTGTGTGGGGAGCACCAGGCAGTACCGGTGGAGCCTTCCCAGTCGCCGGGACCATCCCCGCGTGCGCGGGGAGCACTCGCGTCACCGGCCTGGTGTTGTTCAATATCGGGGACCATCCCCGCGTGCGCGGGGAGCACTGCACGGTGTCGGAGCCGACGCGCTTCTTGCCGGGACCATCCCCGCGTGCGCGGGGAGCACCTTCGTGCCTTCAGGGGCATGCGGGCAGCGTCGGGACCATCCCCGCGTGCGCGGGGAGCACGGCCGCGGCTGCTCCCACCCGGAGCTGTTCGCGGGACCATCCCCGCGTGCGCGGGGAGCACGTGACGCGCGCCCAGGCGCGGCTGATCCGTCCGGGACCATCCCCGCGTGCGCGGGGAGCACATCTCGTCTTCGCGTTCGGTGCCGATCGCGTAGGGACCATCCCCGCGTGCGCGGGGAGCACATCTCGTCTTCGCGTTCGGTGCCGATCGCGTAGGGACCATCCCCGCGTGCGCGGGGAGCACCCCTGATGCCTGGTCGGAGAATCCGCTGTGCGGGGACCATCCCCGCGTGCGCGGGGAGCACTAAAGAGGGGGTGCCTTATGGCCCTGTGTTCTGGGACCATCCCCGCGTGCGCGGGGAGCACACTCGATGACCTGCATCGTTAGCGCTCACGGATGCCAGAATCGAGCACTTTCAAGAATTGAGACATTTGGGACACAGGCAAGGGCCAACGTCGGCGCGGCGAACTTAGCTAGAGGACGGCGGTGTGGACCGTAGGCCGAGTTCGGTTACAAAGCTCCCCATGCCGGGTTCCGTCCTGATGAATCCGTCTTTGCGCAACGCTCTGTGGACCTTCTGGCCAGTCGCCGTGGCGATCCCGTAGAGCTGCTGGAGTCTCAGGACAGACGGCACCTGGTCTCCAGGCGCAAGCTCGCCACTCTCGATCTTGCCTTTGAGGTCGTCGTACACCTGAACCCAGCGGGGAATGCCGGGCTTCCACTCCAACTCGTGATCAGCCACAAGCACACGCTAGGCAGGGCATAGCGTGGCAAGCGAGATACACCATGCCTGGTGAGCTATAGCATGGTGTAGTACAGTGGCGCTCATGAACGGTCCGCAGGCTCGACCGCACATGCCCTCCATGCTCAGCCGAGCGCCAATCCTGGACACACGCCTCACCGGCCACGTCAACCACTGCGCCACTGGCGGTCACTTCTGGGCGGGACGCCAGCCATGAAGCACATCTCACGAGTGCTGCTGAATGACATTGCCGACCTGCGCGCCAAGGGACTGAGTCCGGGCCAAATAGCCAGGGAAATTGGCGCAAATATCGACACCATCACCGAGGCCATCAAACGCATCGACCGAAGGGTCTCGCCGAAGCGGGCAAAGCCGACGGCATTGCCGCAGCAGCCGCCGGGGCGTGACGTGGCGGACCGCTTGGGAAAGCACGATGCAGCCCAGCCAGCGTTGTCGCGAGTCGAGTTCCTCGACCGTTTCGACCTGAATGTTGATGACATACGTGACGGACACAACGCTACCGCGCTGTGGCACATCTACTTGGATTCTCGCGCTCGGGCGCGCGGATATTGATCACAGAAGTAGAGGAAATTAGATCAATTGGACGACAAAGACGATTCTTCCAGAGAGCGGCACCCGGAGCTTGTTGCAGTGAGACGTGCCTACGAGAAGGCTGATGCGGCGCTCCAAGATATAGGAGACGCCGAGCAGGCATATCAGATGGCAACGCAACTAGCAGACTGCCTACGAGAACTGGCCGATGCTGCCGCTTTAGCACGCGCTAAGTCGGCCGCACGACTGCGCCGCTCGGGCAACCTGTCGATTGCCGGCCTGGCAACCAAGCTTGGCCTATCCAAGTCCCGTGCCGGCCAGCTTCTTCGGGCAGCAAGTGAATGCATGGAGGGGAAGACAAATGGGAATCACCGCTAGGCGCGAATACATCACCAGCAACACGTCACCAGTAACCGCGTATCACCTGGGCTGCGATGTCTGGGCTGTCTCCGATATCCCTCATACCACTCTCGACGGGATATCAGCTTTGCGATATATGCTGCTCTACGAGTCACATAAGAGCCTGTACCGCGAGGACTGCCTACTTGCCGACGCGCACAAAGTAATGTTCGAGCTGCGAGCGACTCTCATACAGACGGCACAGAAGGTCAGCAACCGCGAGCTTGCCACGCACGTCGAACAAGTAGGATTCCTTCTCGCCATGGCACAGCTGATATTGAATGACGCACCACACAACGACTTTCCCAGCAGCCATACCTGTGCACAACAAGAAGACAGCAATTCGGTTTTTACATGTGCGAAGTGTCTACGCTACTTGCTACAGGGATTGGGAGCGGCAGCCTTCAGGCAGCAAGATGCCCACCAGTAAATTGAGGGGTCCCCACGGCCAGCATCCTGCGGACATCATCCTGCTGTAGGCGCTTGATTGACCCATCCCTGGCGCAGAGAGTACTCTTCGCCCGGTCCAACGCCTTCCTGCTGGTCCGATGTCAGACCTGAGGACCTCATCTGTCTGTCGGCAAGCCTTCCCACCTGCCGTGGCTTAGATGTCAGCGACAAGGGAAATGCGAAGCTCCAGATAATTGTCTGTAACCGCGGCACGTACCGTTGTGACACCCTGGCTCGTTGTTTCGGCCGGTAGCGGTGTGGCGTTGAGAGCCTCACTCCACGCCTCGAAGTCCCTGCGTCGCTGATCGCGATCATCAGCGTCACAAGTGCCGGTGAGGGCTTCGCTCGCGGGGTCGCTGTGGATCGCCCAGCTGATCACCGGCAGATCTTCATTCAGTGTTCGCGCCAGCAGCCCTTTCAGAGCTTCTATGGCTCTCTGCTGCAGATGCAGATGATCCTTACGAGCTTTCTCGGCTTGCGCCTGCAGGCCAAGGTTTTCTAGCCTCTCCTCATCTTGCACTCCTCTTACCTCCGTTTCTGCCTAGTTCGTTAGCGAGCGTTTTGCCCTTCAGGGAGCGTTATTGGCTCCTGTCCATGCTCGTGGTCATACATCCCTGCGAGTGCTGACCGGAACGCCGAAAGATGGTCCGGCCACCTTCCACACAGCGCCGACCGGGCGGCAGAGTCCGTTTGCAGAAGGAACTGCAAGTGTCGAAGCCCATGCATGAGTACATCGATGTACCGCGGGATGGGTGCTTCCGTCGCTTCAACCGGGATCGGCTTGCCTACCGCGTCCGGCAAGGCCGGACTGATGGGCGCTGCACTCTTCCACTTATCCCGGACGAACGCGTTGCACCCGATCACGGCGACATAGGTGAGAACTACTGCGGTATCTTCCGCTCGCCATGAAGTCGAATGCAACAGCTTGACTCCATCTGCAGCGTCGTTCGCGGACAGAAGGTCTGTGACGGCAGTATGCGGATCGCTGTCCTGTCGAACGGCGTCGGAACGCCATGCGTCCTTTCCGCTTACCAGCCAAAGCCCGATGTCGTCTGCCGATACTGGCCAGACTTCAACGATTACCTCTGTCCGCTCGCTCACCCTAGTTTCCCTTCGTTGTTCCGTCTTGGGTGTCGGAGTCTTCGGCTTTTTTTGCGGCTAGCCGGGATGCATGCGCCGCTGATATCGCAACTTTCGTTAGACCGAGCGAGACGCGTTCATCCCGTTCGTTTCGAGCCCTGGTGTCCTTGGCTGTTTTGATCAGCTGAGCTGCGCGTGCTTTCGATACCCCGATGCGGTCGGCAAGTCCAGCCAACGACATCTCCTCTTGCTCGAAGATACGGGCCGCTGAAAGTGCTCTTTGATTTCCGGAGGTCTCAAAGAGACGTCTCAGCGTTTCCACCAGCTCCGTTGCGCCGTTGTACGCCCGGTTGTGGTCGGTATCCGCATCAATCGCCATAAGCGCTGCATCGAAAGAGCGTTCGAGGTCAGCCAGCGCGGACAGTACCGCCTCGCTCACGCCTTCCTTAGCCATGCGCGCCAGCGTACGCGGTCCGGACAGGGGGGACTATACCCAACTCGTGCAGCCCCCCCTTGACGGTCGTGTAGGGGGGCCTGTACGGTGCTTCGTGTAGGGCCCCCTACACGGCACCTCGCCAGGGGTCCGCAGATGAAGCCACCGATGACGGACAGGAGGTGATCAACAGTGATCGGTCTCGAAGAGGCACGACTCTCCCGCTTGATCACGCTTCTCCGCACCGTGGCGGAACTGCTGGACAACGCCACGGACGGGCTGAACTCCGGTGTTCTCATCGCCACGGTGCTGCTGCTGGTGGTCATCGCGCTTCACGCCATGGCCGACGCGCTGGAGACCTGCCCGGACGCGCTCACTGTCTGCCGCGCACGATTCGAAAGGAGCTGATCTCCGATGATGTACGGCACGTTTCCCGACGGTCACCGGGCTCGCCTCATCGAAGGGCTTCACGCTCTGGCGAGCTATCTGGAAGCTCGACCGGAGCTGCCCGTCCCGCACGCGTCCAAGGTCGCCGTCAGTGTCCTGTTCGGCACCGATGAGGAGAAGAAGGCCGAGATCCAGCACATCGCGCGCTTGATCGGTTCGGACCTCCACCTCAGCGACCCGGACCAGGGCCACTGCAGCGCCGCGACGTGTTTCGGCCCGGTCGAGTACAGCGTCACCGCAATCATGGACGCCGGCATGGCACGGTGGGATGCCTGGTGGTCCTACCGCGACTCCATCAGCCCCGATCTGCCTCCACCGGGGGCGTGAGTGGACATCCCACTCTTGATCGTCACCCTCGCACTGGCGTCAGCGCTGGTCGTGCTCATGGTGTTCGTGGTCCTGGCGTGCGGTATCCGCCGCGCTGACCGCCGGCAGGACCCGTTCAGCGATCCCCGTTCGGAAGTCAAGCACGTGACTCGGTCCGTGCTCATCTACGCCCGCCGCAAGGAGGGCCCTCAGAGGGCCACGCCCCTCCCCCACCAGGACGGATCTGGAAGGAGGTGATCACTGCTGCGCACTATCCCGCTGACCCGTGGGTGCCCCTGTGGTGCCGTGCTGGAGTCCGGTAGCAAGCGCTGCGTCAAGTGCCGTGCCCGTTCCCGCTGGCGCCGCCGCAAGGCCCGCCACGACGGCATCTGATCCGGTGTTCGTCCACATCCAACGCCTTGGCCTGGAAGGGGGTGATGACACTTTGACCGTCTCGATCCCCCTGGTGGTGCTGCTCGGTGTGGCCATGGTGCTGGCCGTGCGATACCTGAAGCTGCGCCTGGGGATGGCCCTCGTCTGCGCCGTGTTCGGCTATCTGCTGGCCGCAACCACGCTGGCCCCTGAGATCGACCGCGCCCTACGCGCGTTCCTGGGCTGGATCACATCCGGTTCCTGACCTGTTCATCGACCGAAGAAGGTGATGCCTCAGTGACCTACCGACTTCCCTACCCTGACTCCGATCTTCAGGAGGTCCTGGACCGCAACGACACCGCCCGCGAACTTCTCGCCAACTTCGCCCGTTCCACCTCCCCCCTCGCCGACCTCTGGCAGCTCATCACCGCTGCCCTTCAGGACACGCCCGTTCTAGTCGCCGAGATCTATCGGCTCCGAACCGACATCAGCAGGATGCGACTACACCGCGCGAGCCTGATCGCAGCCATGCGAGCCGCTCTCAGCGCCGCCGCGGACGGCGAGCCCGACCCTCTGTCCTACCTGTGTGACGAGCTTGCCGAGCAGGCCGGCTCTCTCGCGCCAGCCAGGAAGGACGGCGGCTCATGACACAGCCCCAGTCCGGCCCCGAACACACGCCTGATCGCTCCTTCACTGCCCCGCTCTCGGGGTTTATCTGGTCAGGTCCGCCTGACCAGGACTCGGCTGACAGTGCCGGTGCTCGTCCCAGACAGGACGACGACCAGGGCCCGGAAGAGGACGCGTTTTTCGATCGAGAGTCGGTTCCTGAAGATCGATCAGCGACCGGGCCGCCGGTTGATCCGCCCGACGATGGCACGCCCCCTGACCGGTCACAGACCGGTCAGGGGCGCGCCCCCATCGTCCCGCCATGGATGCGCACGAGCGCCGGTCGACGCGCGATGCTCGCCTGGTGGGCAAGGGATGCCGCCTACGTGCTCGGGTACCACTCGGTTCGCCTGCCCAAGTACGCAGTCAAGGCGGGGATGTATGCACCGGTCGGGTTCGTTTCCGGAATTGCCCGCGTGCTGCGGTGGGCGAGCGCTGAAGAGGGCAACCACGCGCTGCGGCAGGCCGCCGCAGACCGCAACGACCCTGCGACGTGGCTGAAGCTGGACAAGCAAAGAGAGCGGCAAGCGCGCTGGCGCTGGTCGATCCTGCTGCTGGTGTGCCTGCTGGCGGGGGCATCGATTGCGACCCTGCTCGCACTGGACGTGACGATGCCGGACTGGGCATGGCCGGCGGTGCTCGCCATATTGATGCCCATCCTGGCGCGTGCCGGACGTCCGCCCGACAAGCCGATCACTGACCACGTCACCCATGGGCCGCGCTATCGCAAGCTCACCGCCGATCTGGTCAGGCGCGCCCTGCTCAGCATCGGCCTACCAGCGATCAACCAGGCCGTCGCCAAGGATCAGCACGCGATCAGCTTCCCCACCGAGATCCACCGCGACGGCGCCGGACACCTGGCCATCGTGGATCTGCCCTTCGGTGTGGAAGCCGCCGCCGTGGTCGCACGGCGGACGCGACTCGCCTCCGCCATGCGACTGCCACTGGACCAGGTCTGGCCAGAGACCGCCCAGGGCCATCCTGGACGGCTGTCGCTGTGGGTCGGCCATCAACCGGCCAGCAAGATGCCAGCGCCGCCCTGGCCACTGCTGAAGAGCGGCAGCGTGGATCTGTTCAAGTCGTTCCCGCTCTTCGTCACCGCGCGCATGGAGATCGTCAATGCAATTCTGATCTTCCGAAACTGGTTGATCGGCGGGCAGCCCGGTTCAGGCAAGACGTTCCTTCTGCGGCTACTGGTGCTGGCCGCCAGTCTCGACCCGCGTGCCGAGATCAGGGGTTATGCACTCAAGGGGGTCGGCGACTTCGCGGTAGTCGAACCGGTCTGCGCCGAGTACGGCGACGGCCAGGACGATGCCACGATCGGCAGGGCCGCCGCCCTGGTCAAATGGCTGTATCACACCGAGTGCCGGCAACGCGCAGAGAAGATTGCCCACTATCACGCGCTCGGCATGGCCCCGGAGAACAAGGTCACGCCCGAGCTGGCCTCAAAAAGAGGATCGGGGCTACATCCGCTGGTGATCTTCCTCAACGAGGCCCAAGAATTGTTCCAGCACAAGGACTACGGTGTTGAAGCCGGAGAGCTGTGCGAAAAGGTGATCAAGCTTGGACGTGCGCTCGGCGTGATCCTCCTGTTGGACACCCAGATCCCGGACAAAGACAGTCTGCCCACTGGGATCACGCGCAACGTCAACACGCGCGTGTGCATGTCGGTCCGCGATCAAGTCGCCAATGACATGATCCTAGGCACCGGAATGTACAAGGCAGGATACCGGGCGACCGTGTTCGAGCCGGGCGACGACACCGATCCGGGGGATGCCGGCTGGGGCGTGGTCGTCGGCGTAGGCAAGCCAGGTCCTCGTCGCAGCTTCGAGGTCAATGCCCTACAGGCCAAACAGGTGATCGCACGGGCGATCGAGATGCGGGTTGCAGCAGGCACCATGCCCGAACGCAACACTCAGCCCCGGCATGAACCATCCGCTGACGATCTGCTGGCCGATCTCGCACAGGTCTGGCCGGCCGCGGAAGAAGCCGCATGGAACGCCATCCTGTGTGAGCGGCTGGCCAAGCTGAGGCCGGAGGTCTACGGCGGGTGGCGCTCCGAACAGCTCACCAGCGCTCTAAAGCCCCACGGGGTCAAGGTACGGCCCATCGGCCGCCGTATCGACAGCAAGAAGCACACCAGACGCGGCATCTACCGCGCCAATCTCGATCAAGCCATTACGGAACGTCACCAAATCCGTCCCGCCGAGTAGGCGTGAGGGGTGCTTCCGGAAGCAGGGTCACTGCTTCCGGAAGCACCCCTGCTAGCACCTCAAAGGCTTCGCGGACCAGGCATGTAGCAGGTTGCGGCTCGACCACCGACCAACTCCGAAGCCCTCAGGAGGTGGTTCATGCACACAGACACGCTGATTGCTTCCACAGCGATCGCCTTCCCGACCCTACTCACTCTCCGTTATGCAATCCTCTGCTACGTCCGCCCGTTCCGAGAACACCGCCGATGTCGTGGCACCGGCCGCATCGCCTACCCGTTCGGCCTCGCCGGCTGGCGCTTCTGCCCTCGCTGCAACGGCACCGGCCTACGCCTCAGGATCGGCCGCCGCCTCTGGAGCCACGTCCGCCGATTCCACCGTGACGGCACGCGATGAGCTCCCAATGAGTGAACCGGGGCAAGCAAAGGAAGCGATGCGTCTGAAGGGCACACAGAGTGCAGGAGATAGCCGAACTACTAGGTGGAGGCCGAGACAAGATCTACCAACTCATCAGAGCTCGCCAGCTTCAGAGCATCAAGATCGGGTGTCCACGTACTGACCGAGCTGCATTGGGCCAGGGCAACAGAACGCCTCGCATCGGAAGACCGATTCCACTGCATCTCGCCAGAGAACCCCTGCGTGCGTTGGAAACACAGCGCCACGTCCCCTGTCCACAGCTGGGCTTGGAATCACCCCTACGTGCGTGGAGAGCGCAGTTCCCTTAGAGGCCGATAGACCGTCATGGGCACCATCCCCGCGTGCACGGGGAGCACGCGTGTCCGAACCGGGTGAAACCGGCATGGCCGGGACCATCCCCGCGTGTGCGGGAAGCACCCGTCAGAGACGGTGCAGCGCTGGCCCCCGTTGGGACCATCCCACGTGCGCGGGGAGCACACCAGGCCGGTGCGGCGGCCCTCCTCCTGGTCGGGACCATCCCCGCGTGCGCGGGGAGCACCTTGGTTACGGTGATGGTCGTGCCGAAGATCCGGGACCATCCCCGCGTGCGCGGGGAGCACGTCTTGGAAGAGACGGCAGTACAGGCACTCTGGGGACCATCCCCGCGTGCGCGGGGAGCACCTCGGCCTGCCTCGGATGTAAAGGAGCAGGTCGGGACCATCCCCGCGTGCGCGGGGAGCACGCCACGGACAAGCAGACGGCGGCGCTGATGATGGGACCATCCCCGCGTGCGCGGGGAGCACCTGAGCACGCGCCTGGAGCTGTCCCTCCGGGCGGGACCATCCCCGCGTGCGCGGGGAGCACTCTCGATGACCTGCATCATTAGCGCTCACGGATCCCAGAATCAGCACTTTCGAGAATTGGGACATTCGCGACACCGGCCAGGATAGGCGTCAGCGGGGCAAACTCGTCATGGGTTAACCACCGAATGTAGGGTCTCTCTGCGCCTTAGCAGCGGGAGCCGCTCACGACGTGGCGATTGAAGAGATCGCCCGCATCGTTGGCCACTCGTCAACGCACGTGACCGAGACCGTCTACCGGCAAGAGATCAGGCCGGCCCTGACCAGGGGCGCGGTCGTAATGGACAAGATCTTCAAACCGCAAGCCGGGTAGAGCAGTGGCTCCCCGTCTGGCTCCCAAAGATCAACACAGACCCCCGATGCCCCCTCCGACCAGTCAGAGAGCCGGAACCCCACCGGCTTGACCTTGACGCGACGTCAAACTGTTCAATGAGGGCATGCGGATCGGCGAGTTGGCCGCGCTGGTCGGGGTTTCCACCCGTACCGTGCGCTACTACCACCACCTGGGAATCCTGCCCGAGCCTGAACGTCTTCCCAACGGCTACCGGGAGTACCGGCTGCGCGACGCCGTACGGCTGGCGCGGGTGCGGCATCTGGCCGGGCTCGGGTTGTCGCTGGAGGAGTTGCGGGACGCGCTGGCCGACGACCGGGGCGTGGACTTCCGGGAGGCGTTGCAGGAGCTGGACGCCGACCTGGCCAGGCAGCAGGAGGCCATCGCGGCGCAGCGGGCCCGGCTGGCGGCGTTGCTCGCGCAGCCCGGCCTGAGCCCGGAGTCGATGATGTCCCCCGACGCGGCGGCCGTGCTGCGTGACCTGGGCGGCGGCGGGTCGGCCTTCGGGGCGTTGGACCACGAGCTGCTCACCCTGGCCACCATGTTGTCCGACGAGGAGGGCCAGGCGGGCCTGGCCGAGCTGATGCGCCCGATGACCGAGCCGGGCGCGCTCGCCGCCGGGCACGAGCTGTACCGGCGGCTGGACGAGCTGGCGGACGCGCAGGCCGGGGACGAGCGGATCGGGCCGCTCGCCGCGGACATGGCCGCCCACATACCGGACGAGCTGGCCGGGATGGTGCCCTCCGGCCCGGGGGCCGACCTGTCCTGGATGGAGACGATGGTCGGCGAGTTGTCGCCCGCGCAGGCGGAGGTGCTCCGGCTGCTGTTCACCACACTCACGGAGACCGACGCCAAGGAGAAGACGTGATGATAAGCGTGGTGCGCGCGGTCCTCAGGTTCGAGCTGGCGGGGCTGACCAGCGTGGCCCTGTGGGCGGCCCGGCGGCGGCACGGCGTCCCGGCGGGGGCGACCGCCGTGTCGTACGCCAAGGAGCAGGCGTTCACCCTGGGCCTGTTCATGTTCGCGATGGTCGTCGAGACGGCGGTCGTGGACCTGCTGCTGGTGGTGAACGACGTGCCGGCGGCGATCCGCGTGCCGGTGCTGGTCGGCGACCTGTACAGCCTGCTGTTCGTGGTCCTCATGGCCGCCGCCTCCGTCACCAGGCCGCACGTGGTCACCGAGGACGAGCTGCGCGTCCGGTACGCCGCCTACTTCGACCTGCGCGTGCCGCGCGACCTCATCGCCTCCGTCCGGACCGTCCAGAACTACAACGAGGCGGGGCTGATCAACGTGGACGGCGGCCGGCTGGGCGTCGCGGTCGCGTCCAGGACGAACGTGACGGTGGAGCTGACCGAGCCGGTCGTCGCGGTGCGGCCGCTCGGCGGGCGGGCCGAGGTCACCTCGATCCGCTTCTTCGCCGACGACCCCGCCGCCGCGGTCGCCGCCCTGCGCTCCCCGAGCCGTACACGCTGAGGGATCCCGGGCGGGCGGCGACCCGCCCGGGATCGCCTGCTCAGCGTGCCGACTGCGAAGTGAGCGCGGTCTTCGCGGCGGCGGCGGTCCGCGGCGGGATGCCGTTCAGGTTGAAGGCGAACCTGGCCGTGGAGTCGGCCACGGCGTCGGCGTCCACGTCGAGCGCGGTCGCGTTGATGTTGGCGATCGTGTCGCACGCCTGGTGGTAGCAGGAGTCGTAGGGCTGGCCCGCGACGCCGCCGAACAGCGCGGCCTCCTCCGCCGTCTTGATGCCCTCGGCGCCGGTGAAGATGCCGCCCGCGGGGATGCCGACCGCGATGAACGGCCCGTAGTCGGAGCGTCCGTCGAAGTCGGTGCCCACGGTGGGCAGGTGGCGGGAGGCGTAGAAGTCGGCGAGCTGCCGCTCGATCTGCGCCGATCCGGGCGGACCGGCCGGCGAGCCCTGGCCGTCGGAGTCGTCGCCGTCGTACAGCTTGTACGCGTAGTTGGGCGAGGCGACCATGTCGAAGTTCAGGTAGACCCTGATCCGGTCGCGCTGGGCCTGGGACAGCTTCTCGACGTACTGGTCGGAGCCGAGCAGGCCGATCTCCTCGGCGGCCCAGAACGCGAAGCGCACCTTGTTCTTGACCGGGAAGAGCGCCATCTCCTCGGCCACTTCGAGGATGGTCGCGCTGCCCGAGCCGTTGTCGTTGATGCCGGGGCCGACGGTCACGCTGTCGAGGTGCCCGCCGACCATGACGACGTTGCGCGGGTCGCCGAACCGGGACTCGGCGATCACGTTGTCGTTGGTGCCCAGGACGAGGTTGGCGTCGACCTTGAGCCGCACGGTCGGCGAGCCGGTGGCCAGCTCGTTGCCGACGGCGAAGTCGGCGAAGACCATGGGCACGTTCGCCCGCCACTCGCCGATGTCCAGCGGGAACGCGTCGGTCCGGCCCGGCTGGCCCTCGTTGAACACGATGATCCCGGACGCGCCGGCCCGGCCCGCGTTGCGGATCTTCTGGGCGAAGGCGCAGGTGCCGCGCTGGATGAGCGCGATGCGCCCGGCGACGAACCCGGCGAAGTCCGACTCCTCGCAGCCGCTGGTCGAGGTGGGCGTCGGGGTCGGGGGCAGGGTCAGGTCCACGCCCTGGACCTGGGCGGTCACGTCCCCGGCGGGTGAGGGCTGGAAGGAGTAGAAGTCCTCGTTCGGCACGTACGACTTGGCGTCCGGCGCGGTCCGGTTGAGCGTGGGCGGGCTGTTCTCGGTCCAGCTCTCGACGAAGTTGATCGGCTGGAACGTGACCTTGTAACCGGCCTTGCGCAGCTTGCCCGCCACGTAGTCGCGGGAGGCGTTGTAGCCGGGTGTGCCGGCGGCGCGGGTGCCGCCGTTGGCGTTGGCGATGGATTGGAGTGCTTCCAGGTGCTTCTTCACGTTCTCGCCCTTGACCTGCTTCACCAGCAGCTTGGCGAAGACGTCGTCGAGCGGGCCCGCGCTCGCCGGGACCGCCATGGCGACGGGTAAGGCGAGAGCGGCGACCAAAGCGATGATGATTCTGCGCATGCAGGCTCCCCTAGGAGTGAGATGCGGAGAAATCCCCCGAGCCGCAATGATTCGCAAGGTAGCCCGTCGAAGCAGCCCTGAGAAGGTCTACCGGCCTACGCCAATGCGTCAATATCCGGACACTACGACGACTCGGCACGCCGGGCGCGGGCGCGACGCTTGCCCTCGTGCATCGCCTGGACGCGGGCCACCGGGATGGTGTGCCCCTCCGTGACCAGGTCAGCGGGCAGCTCGCGCGGCTCCGGCATGAGCTCGGCCCACGGGTCGCGCCCGCCGAGCAGCCCGGCCGCGTTGTGGATGGTGAAGTCGGCGGGCACGACCCGGTCGAGCTCGTCCCAGGGGACGGGGAACGAGACCGGCACGCCCGGCCGCACCCGCGGGCTGTAGGCCGACACGACCGTCGCGCCGCCGGCCCTGGTGGAGTCGATGAACACCTTCCCCGCGCGGTCGTCCCTGATGAAGGCCGTCGTGGCCAGCGCCGGGTCGAGCCGCTCGGCGCGGGCGGCCAGGGCCCGGGTGGCCGCGGCCAGGTCGTCCATGGCGGTGCCCGGCGGGACGGGGACGAACACGTGCACGCCCTTGGCGCCGCTGGTCTTGACCGCGCCCGCCAGCCCGGCGTCGGCGAGCGCCTGGCGGACGAGGTGGGCGGCCCGTACGGCGAGCGGGAAGGAGTCGTCGCCCCCGGGCGGGTCGAGGTCGAGGATCATGTGCGTGGGCCGGCCGTCCAGGAACAGCGCCGGGTGGTACTCGACGGCCCGCTGGTTGGCGAACCAGAGCAGGGTGCGCCGGTCGTCGCACAGCGCGTACGACACCTGCCTGCGGGACGCCTCGGCCCACACACTGACCGTCCTGATCCAGGAAGGGGCGTATTTGGGCAGGTTCTTCTGCATGAAGGGTTCCTGGCCCGGCCGTACCCGCAGCACCGACAGCGCGCGCCCGCGCAGCGCCGGGACGATGCGGTCGGCGACCGCGTCGAGGTAGTCGACCAGGTCGCGCTTGGTGGCGCCGGACCCGTCGAACAGCGGCTGGTCGAGGTTGGTCAGGGCGACGTCATCGGCGGTCACCCGCCCCACGATGCCCACTGGCCCGCGCCCGGGTCAACCACGGCCGGACCGGGCGAGTTCCCGCGAGGAGCCGATCTCCTCCCGCAGCCGGGCGACCACGCGGCCGGTGTCCGAGTCCGGGTCGGCCGTGTACATGACGATCGCCAGGTCGGGCTGGCCCGGCACGGCCAGGGTCTCGTACCCGAACTCCAGCTCGCCCAGCTCGGGGTGGCGCAGGCGCTTGGTCCCGTACGTCTTCTCGGCGACCCCGTGCTCGGCCCACAGGCGGACGAAGTCGGGGTCGGCCGACAGCTCGGCGACCAGGTCGGCCAGCAGCGGGTCCTCCGGGTGGCGGCCGGCGTACAGCCGCAGGTACGCGACCGTGTCGGCGGCCACCTCGGCCCAGTCGGGGTAGAGGGTGCGCGTGTGCGGCGCCAGGAACACCTGGAGGAGCTGGTTGCGCCGGCCGTCCGGGACGCCGGCGAAGCCGCTGACGCGGTCGGCCAGCGCGTTCCAGGCCAGCACGTCCATCCGGGGCCCGAGGACGAACGCGGGCATGCCGTCGGCCAGGTCGAGCAGCCTGCTCAGTCCGGGCCGCAGGACGGGCCGGCGCACGTGCCTGGCCGGTCGGAGCAGGTCGCGCAGGTGGGCGCGTTCGGTGTCGTCCATGCGCAGGACCCGGGCGACGGCGTCGAGCACGGCGTCGGAGACGTTCTGGACGCGTTCCTGCTCCAGGCGGATGTAGTAGTCGACGCTCACGCCGGCGAGCAGCGCGACCTCCTCGCGCCGCAGGCCGCTGACCCGCCGCCGCCCCGACGTGGGCAGCCCGGCGTCCGCCGGATGGATCCGGGCCCGACGAGAACGGAGAAACTGCCCCAAATCACCTTCCACCGCTTCAGGGTAGTACCGCCGTTACCAGGAAAAGCCGTGCGCTGGGTAAGTCCGTGCGGCTCGGCCAGGGTGAGAGCCATGACGAACTACGAGAACCTCTCGGGCCGCATCGCCGTCGTGACCGGAGCCGCCAGCGGCATGGGCGAGGCCACGGCCCGCCTGCTGGCCGCCAACGGCGCCAAGGTGGCCCTGCTCGCCCGCCGCGCCGACCGGCTGGCCGAGCTGGCCGCCAAGATCGACGCCGACGGCGGCACCGCGCTGCCCGTCACCGTGGACGTCACCGACGACGCGAGCGTGGCCGCCGCCGTGGAGGTCGTCCACACCGGGCTGGGCCGGGCCGACCTGGTCGTCAACGCGGCCGGCGTGATGCTGCCCAACCCCGTCCAGGACGGCCGCCTCGACGAGTGGACGCGCATGCTGGACACCAACGTCGCCGGCGTGCTCCGCGTCACCGGCGCCTTCGCCGCCGACCTGCTGGCCGCCGCCGACGCCGGACGGACGGCCGACCTGGTCAACATCTCCTCGATCGGCGCGCACGTCACGTTCCCCAACTACGCGGTCTACGGCGCGACCAAGGCGGCGCTGACCCACCTGTCGGCCTCGCTGCGCCCGGAGTTCGGCCCGCGGGGCGTGCGCGTGACCAACCTCGAACCCGGCCTGACCGCGACCGAGCTCGGCGACCACATCGACAACGCCGAGCTGGGCGCGCAGCTCGCCGGGATGTTCGAGGCGTTCACCCCGCTGACCGCCGACGAGATCGCCGACCTCATCGGCTACACGGTCAGCCGGGCCCGGCACGTCAACCTGCGCCAGGTGGTCGTGCTGCCGACCGCCCAGGCGTAGGCGGGAAGCCCGCGCGCGTCCGGCGTGTTGACGCCTGCATGGACGATCGTTTCGCGGATCAGCGCGTGATCAGGCAGCTGCTGCACGAGGCCGGGACGTGGGTGTTCGTGGGGCTCGGCGACGACCCGCAGCGCACGGCCTACGACCAGGCCCAGCGCATCCAGGCGCGGGGCAAGAAGATCATCCCGGTCCATCCGGCGGGCCGGCCGGTCCTGGGCGAGCCGGGCTACACGTCGCTGGCCGAGGTGCCGGTCAAGCCCGACGTGGTGGCGGTCTACCGGCGTTCGGAGTTCGCCGGCCAGGTCGTGGACGAGGCCATCGCGGCCGGCGCGAAAGCGGTGTGGCTGCCCATCGGCGTGATCGACGAGGCGGCCGCCCAGCGCGCCCTCGACGCCGGGCTCGACGTCGTCATGGACCGCTGCCCCGCGGTGGAATGGGCGTTGCGCCGCAATCCCTGATCGCGAGGTACGGTGCGGTGAGGGAGGGCGGATCCATGGAAGACGACCACATCACCACGATCGGCACATGCTTCGCGTGCAAGCGCACGTTCCCTTACACCACCGCGAACGTCACCATGATCACCATCGACCCGGAGACCGGCCTGCCTCCGGACCGGACGGTGCTCGGCACCCAGCGTGAGCCGGCCCCGGAGGCCCTGGCCCGGTCGGTGCCCGAGCCCGTCTGCCCCGACTGCTTGACCAGGGCACGCGAGTTCAAGGAGCGCATGAGCTCCCCCGCGCCGTTCGAGACCTGGCGCCGGCCCGGCCCGAACTGACCTCAGCCGGCCGGCGGCCGGGCGCTCCCGGCGCACAGCTCCTGGTAGGCCAGCGCCAGCAGGGTCACCACCGCCGTGCCCGCGGCGGGCCCCACGACGAGCGCCGCCGACAGCTCGCCCGCGTGCCAGCCCGCCGCCGTGATCGCCGCCGACGTCAGCACCGTGACGCCGAACGTCGCCGCCCACAGCGGCAGCAGCCGCAGGTAGGCGAACACCAGCGGGAACGCCGCCCACACGAACGGCGCCGCCGCCACCGCGAGCACGGCCCAGCACGCGGTCACCAGCCCCAGCCACACCCGCCCGAGCATCGGCCGCGGCGGGCCGCCCTGGATCACCTGACCCAGGCCGTAGAGCAGCCCGAGCAGCACGCCCCCGGCGGCCTCGGCGGACCGCTCCTCGCCCAGCACGGCCACCACCGCGCTCGCCAGCGACGCCCAGAAGGCGCCGTGGACGGACCACCTGAGCAACCGCAATACGGAAGACATCCACGGAAAGTCCATAACTGTTCACCAACAGTAACGGAAGCTTCTCGGCGCTGAGAAGGTCAGCGGCGGCGCAGGGTGCTGAGAAGGTCAGCGGCGGCGCAGGGTGAGCACGAAGTACAACACCCCGGCCAGCAGCAGCGCGATGACCACGCCGATGTTGGCCGCCCCGAACGTGCTGTTCCGCAGCTCGTCGCTCATCAGGAACCCGACGACCGCCGCGATGTGCTCGTCCGCGGACGTGATCAGGCCGACGCCCACGACCGAGGCGACCACCAGGGAGACCAGCCCGGCCGGGTTGAGGGCGGGCGCGCCGGGACGCAGCAGGCGCTCGTCGTAGGCGCGGCCGCCGTCCCGCAGCCGCCACATGTCCACCAGGAAGATCGCCACCCAGGCGGCCATCACCACGCCGATGATCGCCAGGAACGCCTGGAAGGTGCCGAAGAAGTTGTCGGAGACGAACAGCAGGTAGTAGCCGCCGAGCACCATGAGGAGCCCGTCGATCAGCACCGCCAGGTGCCGTCTGACCGGCACGCCGAGCGCCAGCATCGACAACCCCGACGAGTAGATGTCCATGATGGCCCCGGCCAGGAAGCCGCCGATCGCGGTCAGCAGGTACGGCAGCAGGAACCAGGTCGGCAACGCCGCCGCCAGCGCGCCCACCGGATCGCCGCCCGCCGCCTCGGCCAGCTTCGGGTCGCCGCCCGCCAGCAGCACGCCGAACACCAGCAGCACCATCGGCGGCAGCGCGCCGCCCAGCGTCGTCCACAGGGCCACCGACCTGGGCCGGGAGCCGGCGGGCAGGTAACGGGAGTAGTCGGCGCCGCAGTTGACCCAGCCGAGGCCGAGCAGGGTCATGGAGAGGATGACGCCGCCCACCCAGCCGCCGGGGCCCGCCGTCGTCTCCAGCGAGCCGCCCAGCTTGGGCAGCATGAGGATCAGGTAGACGACGGTCAGCACGACGAACGCGTACGTCAGGTAACGCTGGACGACCATGATCATGGCGTGGCCGTACACGCCGACGGCGATCACGACCAGCGCCGCGACGGCGAAGCAGCCGGCGGTGGCGGTCGTCTCGGGGATCCCGGGCGCCACGCGGCGCAGGATGGCGGCCCCGCTCTGCGCGGAGAGCGTGACGAGCACGATCTCCCAGCCCACGTTCGACACGTACGACAACGCCGCGGGCAGCTTGTTGCCCTGGTACCCGAAGGGCGCCCGGCCCAGCGTCATCGTCGGCACGCCGGACCGGCTGCCCGCGACGGCGACCAGGCCGACCAGCAGGAACGACAACGCGTACCCGACCGCGCCGGTCACGACGGCGGGGACGACGCCGAGGCCGAGCCCGACGACGTACACGCCGAACGCCACCCCGAACAGGGACAGGTTCGCCCCCGCCCAGGGCCAGAACAGGTCGGACGGTCTTCCCCGCCGCTCGCTGTCGGGGACGGCGTTGATGCCGTTCCGCTCCACGGCCATCGTGTCCATGATCACTTGCTCCTTCGCGGGGGCCCGGCAAAGAAATCATTGTCCGCCTAGGACGATATTTCCCAGCCTGGGGGGAATCATGATCGCTGCCGCTGTTCCGCAGAGAGGTCGCGATGCAGGCACCCGGTTCCGACACGCGCAGGCGGGCACTGGGCGTGTGCCTGGTCGCGGCGTTCATGTCGGGCCTGGACGTGAGCATCGTCAACGTCGCCCTGCCCTCCATCCGCGCGGGCCTGCACGCCTCGGACGACGGCCTGCAGTGGACGCTGTCCGGCTACGCGCTCACGTTCGGCCTGCTGCTGGTCCCGGCCGGGCGGATGGGCGACGCCAGGAGCCGCAGGACGCTGTTCATGTGGGGCGTGGTGCTGTTCACGGCGGCCAGCGCGGCCTGCGGCTTCGCCTGGAGCATGCCGGTGCTGATCGCGGCCCGGCTCGTGCAGGGCATGGCGGCCGGGATGCTGAACCCGCAGGTGTCCGGCCTGATCCAGCAGATGTTCCTGGGCCACGAACGCGGCCGGGCCTTCGGCGCGCTCGGTGCGACCATCGGCGTGGCCACCGCCGCCGGGCCGCTGATCGGCGGCGCGCTGGTCACCGGGTTCGGGGCCGCGCAGGGCTGGCGGTGGGTGTTCCTGGTGAACCTGCCCATCGGGATCGCGCTGCTGCCGCTGGCCTGGAAGTGGCTGCCCGAGCCCGCCCCCGGGCCGGTGCGCGCCGGGCGGCGGGAGAGCATGGACCCGGTCGGCGTGCTGCTGCTCGGCGTGGGCGTGGCGACGCTGCTGCTGCCGTTCATCCAGCAGCACCAGTGGAAGGGCGAGGCCAAGTGGCTGCTCGTGCCGGCCGCGCTGCTCGTGCTGGCCGGGTTCGTGCTCTGGGAACGGCTGTACCGCAGGGAGCCGCTGGTGGACCTGTCGCTGTTCGCCAGGCGGTCCTACAGCCTCGGGTCGGCCATCGCCCTGTTCTACTTCGCCGGGTTCACCGGGATCTTCTTCGCCTTCACCCTGTACCTGCAGAGCGGCGAGGGCTACAGCGCGCTGCTGGCCGGGTTGTCGATCACGCCGTTCGCGCTGGGGTCGGCCGGGTCGTCGGTGGTGGGCGGCAGGCTCGTGGGCCGGGCGGGCAGGAAGCTGGTCGCGGTGGGGCTCGGGACGGTGATCGCGGGCCTGCTGGCGACCATGGTGGCGACGCTGCTGGTGCCGGGGGCCGGCGTGGGCGCGGCGACCGCGCTGCCGCTGCTGGTCGCGGGCATCGGCAGCGGCCTGGTGATCTCGCCCAACCAGGCGATCACGTTGTCGGAGGTGCCGCCCGCCGGTGGCGGCAGTGCCGCCGGGGTGCTGCAGACCGGGCAGCGGCTCGGGTCGGCGATCGGCATCGCGGCGGCGGGCTCGGCGTTCTTCGGCTCGCTGCCGCAGGGCTGGCCGACGGCCTTCCGGCACGGCCTGTGGGTGGTGCTGGGGTTCGTGGTCATGGCGCTGGCCGCCGCCCTCTACGACCTCTTCCGCTCCCGCGCCGCCCACTGACCGGGCTGCTGCCGGGCGGTTACAGGTCGGCGGGGTCCGGATCGTCCTCGTCGCCGTACTCGGCGGGGGTGAGCGGGCCGCGGGTCCTCGCCGGCTCGCGGTCGGGGACGCGGACCCGCCGGACGGGCTCGGGCTCCCCCGGCACCCGGACGGTCAGCCCGGGGGCGAGCAGCTCGACGCCGGCGTGCTCGGGAGTGCGCCGGGCCCGCCAGGACGCCGCCAGGGCCAGGGCGAGCAGCAGCTCCGCGGCGCCCCCGCCGTAGAACATGATCTCCGCCGCGCCCCTGAGCTGGTCGGACGGCACCGGCAGGTCCAGCCATCCGGCGTACATCACCTGGGACAGCCCCGCGTGCACGGCGACCGCCACCCCGACCACGGCCAGCCGCACCGGCACCGGCGGGCGGCGCGGCGCGGGGTCGGGCCCGGCGACGACCCAGGCGAACAGGTAACCGGTCAGCAGGAGGTACGCGTGCACCGGCGGCGCGGGGACGAGCCCGTACAGGGGCGTGCAGGACAGGGCCGCCATGCCGCCGGCGCTGAGCGCCAGCGCGGTCCACGGGTTGGCCGGCAGGTGGACGGCGGGCCCGCGGAGCGCCAGGGTCAGGCGGCGGGCCTGCGCGACCGGCAGCGAGCGCAGCAGCAGCGTCACCGGCGCGCCCAGGGCCAGGAACAGGGGCGCCGCGATGCCGATCAGCAGGTGCTGGAGCACGTGGCCGCGGAAGTCGGTCGCGGCCAGCGCGGCGACGGGGTCGGTGAGCGCCACGGTCACCAGCGCGCAGCCACCCGCGAAGCTCGCGGTACGCCACCGGCTCCACGCCGTCCGCCCGGCCAGCACCACGTACGTCACCAACACGACGAGCGCCGGCGCGGCCCAGAACCCGCTCAGGTGGTGATGATGCGGCACAGATCGATCACCTCGCCCATGTGTCGCGGCAGCCGCCCGGCGAGGACCGGCGGCCTGCCCGTGGCGCCTCCCACGTGATCCACTATTCGAGCGCCACGCCGGGCCGGCCCGGCGGGACACCCCTCTTTGCGGGCCGCTTGCCGAATCTCGATCCGGACTTTTCCCCGTTCAGGTCTCCATGGGTAGGTCTCAGGGGATGGCGAAAAGGCTCTTTCCCCGCTCGATCCGCGGGCGCCTGACCACGCTCGCGACATTGGTGGCGGCAGTGGTCCTGGCCGTCACGGGCGCGCTCGCCCTCACCCTCGGGCCGGACAACCTGCACGGGCTGGTGGAGACCCGGGTGGAGCTGGCCGTCCGCCGGGTGGCCAGCGAGGCCCGCGCCGGGCAGCTGCCCGCGTCGCTGGAGGCCCCGGCCCGGGTGCAGCTCCTGCAGGTGGTCGACGCCGACGGACGCGTGCTGGCCACCAGCCCCGGCCTGCACCACGGCCAGCGGCTGTCCGGCATGCGGGTGGACAAGCCGGAGACCCTCTACAGCGCCGAAAGCACGCTCACCGGCCTCAGGGACGAGAAGGAGGCCCAGTACCTGATCATGGCGATGAAGGTGCGCACCCCCGACGGCCGGCTCGTCACGGTGTACGGCGCCTCCTCGCTCAGCGACGTCAACCGGGCGCTGTCCTGGCTGAACGCCACGGTGTTCCTCGGCACGCCCATCGCCCTGGTGCTCGTCGCCGGCATCACCTGGGTCGTGGTCGCCTCCGCGCTGCGCCCGGTCGAGCGCATCCGCGCCGAGCTCGCCGAGATCACCGGCCGCGACCTGAGCCGGCGCGTGCCCGTCCCCGACACCGGTGACGAGATCACCGACCTGGCCGCCACCACCAACCACACCCTGGACCGTCTCGAACGCTCGGCCGAGACCCAGCGCCGCTTCGTCGCCGACGCCTCCCACGAGCTGCGCAGCCCCATCTCCGCCCTGCGCACCCAGCTGGAGGTCGCCAACGCCTACCCCGACGAGACCGACTGGCCCGCCACCGGCGCCCGCGCCCTGGCCGCCGCCGAACGCCTCACCGGGATCATCGACGAGCTGCTCCTGCTGGCCCGCCTGGACGCCGGCGCCATCCCCGACCGCCGCGTCGTCGACATGTGCCGCCTGGCCGAGGAGCAGGTGCGCCGCCGCGAGGGCGGCAGGATCCCCATCGTCGTGGACGTGTGCGCCCACGCGCCCGTCCTCGGCTCGCCCGTCCAGCTCGACCGGCTGCTGACGAACCTGCTGGACAACGCCACCCGGCACGCCGCGCACCGGATCGACCTCAAGGTGTCGGTGGAGGGCGACCACGTCTACGTCTCGGTCACCGACGACGGCGACGGCATCCCGCCCGCCGACCGCGAGCGCGTCTTCGAACGCTTCACCCGGCTGGAGGACGCCCGCCGGAAGGAGAAGGGCGGCAGCGGGCTCGGCCTGCCGCTGTCCCGCGAGATCTGCGCCTCGCACGGCGGCACACTGAAGGTCGCCGACCACGAGCCGGGCGCCCGCCTGGTGGCCTGCCTGCCCCTGTACCGCGAACAGGAACGCCCCGCCGGCTCACCGCACCGGTCCTGACGTACGGCTCACCGCACCGGGTCCTGACGTCCGGCTCACCGCACCGCGTCCTGGCGTCCGGACGCACGCCGTCGCGCTCTGTCCGGACGCACGCCGTCGCGTTCTGTCCGGAAGGGCCGGAGGGCCCGCACGGCGGGACCTCCGGCCCGGAGATCACTTGATCATCGTGATGCGGTCGGCCGCCGACGGGCTGATCGGCGAGTGCGCGGTCAGGTACGCCGTGAACGCGTCGAGGTCGACCGGTCCGCTCCACGTGTCCGTGCTCTGCGTGAACACCGAGAAGCCGTCACCGCCGCCCATCAGGAAGTTGTTCGCGGCGATCTTGATCGACTGCGCGTCCGTGACGGGGGCGCCGTTGAGCTTGATGTCCGACACGCGCGACCCCACCGGCTTGGTGGTGTCGAAGGTGTAGGTCAGCGACGACGACACCTGGAGCAGCCGGTGGTTGATCGCGCCCGTCGCCGGGTTGGGCGTCCAGACCTGCTGCTCCAGCAGCGCCTTGAGCTGCGCGCCCGTGTACGTGCGCACCTGCACGATGTTGCTGAACGGCTGGACGGCGAACGCCTCGCCGTAGGTGACGACGCCGTCGCCCTCGGCCCCCGACTGCGCGTACGTCAGCGAGGTGCGGATGCCGCCCGGGTTCATCAGCGCGATCTCGGCGCCCGCCGGCTTGGCCGCCTCCAGCTGGGAGTCGGCGATGAGGTCGCCGAGCGGCGTCTCCGGCCTGGTGGTCGCGGCCGAGGTGTTGGTGACGACGTTGGTGATGTCACCGGTGATCGAGCCGATCTTGCGGTTGGCCACTTCGGCGCTGCGCGTCCGCCATGTCTGGACCTGCGCCTCGACCTGCGGGTCCGGGGTGACCGTACGGGCGACGACCTTGTTGTCCGCGGTGACCGAGGAGCGGACCACGTCCCGGGTGCGCTTGTCGACCCGCAGGTCGATCTGGGTCAGCACGCGGCCGAACGACGAGCCCTGCGTGTAGTAGCGGTCCTGGCCCGCCGGGTCCTTGGTCTTGCAGATGTAGGCCTGGTGCGAGTGGCCGCTGATGACCAGGTCGATCTGCGGGTTCAGCTCCCTGGCGATGCGCGAGCCGGCGTTGGCGGTGTTCGCCGAGCATGCGTCCGGGCTCTGGTTCGGGGTGGTCGAGTCGCCCTCGTGCATCAGGACGACCTGCGCCTTGACGCCCCTGCGCGCCAGGTAGGCCGAGGCCCGGTTCGCCGCCGCGACCTCCTCGGTGAACTGCAGGCCCTTGATGCCCTCGGCGGTGACGATGGTCGGCGTGGTCGCCGTCACCAGGCCGATGAAGCCCACCTGCACGCCGTTGATCTTCTTGACGTAGAACGGCGGCAGGGCGTACTGGCCGGAGCCCTCCTTGAGGACGTTGGCGGCGAGGAAGTCGAAGTCCGTGCCCTTCCACTGGCCGGCGGGCGAGCAGCCGTCCACCGGGTGGCAGCCGCCGTTCATGAGGCGCTGCAGCTCGGCGTACCCCTCGTCGAACTCGTGGTTGCCGGCCGCGGTGGCGTTGAGGCCGAGCGAGCCGAGCACCTCCAGGGTGGGCTCGTCGTGGTAGGCGGCCGAGATCAGCGGGGACGCGCCGATCAGGTCGCCCGCCGCCACGAGCAGCGTGTTCTCGGTACGCGCCTGCTTGACGTACGTCGCCAGGTACGACGCGCCGCCGGCGATCGAGTACTTGCCGCCGGGCAGCCCGGTCAGCGAGCCGTCGGCGTCGACGAGGGGGCCGTCCGGGTCGAGGATGCGGCTGGAGGAGCCCGACGGCGGTTCGAGGTTGCCGTGCAGGTCGTTGATGCTCAGCAGGCGGACCGGGACGGTCGGCCCGCCGTGGCCGGTTCCGCGACCGGCCGAGCCGCTGGTCGCGGCGACCGCGGGCGCCATGGCCAGGGCGATCCCGGCCGCGGTGGCGGCGCCGGCCGTGCACAGCCGGAGGAGGGTGCGTGACGTCATGAGAGGGACGTTACGACGTCTCCCTATGCAACGAATGTCGCAAAGGTAACGATTGACCGGGGCAGCCCATGGCATTGTTCGCCATTGGTACGCCTAGAGTTCCTTATGTGGGTGCACATGTGAAGATCTGCGAACGGCTCGACGACGACGAGGTCTCCCAGGTTCTCCGCATCGTCGAGGCGGCGACCGAGACGGACGGGGTCCGCCCGCTCAACGAGCACGTGATGCTCCATCTCCGGTACGGCGGCGACCCCCGTGCCCGCTCATTGCTGCTGCACGCCGACGACGGCGCGCCCGCGGGCTACGCGCACGTCGACCCGACCGACGAGGTCGAGGGGCCGAGCGCGGAGCTGGTCATCCATCCCGCCTACCGGCGACAAGGCCACGGGACGCGGCTGCTGCGGGCCGTGCTGGAGCTGACCGGCGGCAGGGTGCGGCTGTGGGCGCACGGCGACCACGCCGGCGCCGGGGCGCTGGCCGCGTCGTTCGGCTTCGACCGGGTGCGCTCGCTGTGGCAGATGCGCCGCTCGCTGTTCGCCCCGCTGCCGCCCTACACGCTTCCGGAAGGTGTGGAGCTGCGCACGTTCGTCCCGGGCCAGGACGAGGAGGCGTGGCTCAAGGTGAACTCCGCCGCCTTCGCCCACCACCCCGAGCAGGGCGCCTGGACGCTCGACGACCTGCACCGGCGCGAGCGCGAGCCCTGGTTCGACCCCGAGGGCTTCTTCCTGGCCGTCCGCGGCGACCGGCTCGCCGGCTTCCACTGGACCAAGATCCACGGCTCGTCCGAGCACGGCCACGAGCCGCTCGGCGAGGTCTACGTCGTGGGCGTCGACCCCTCTCAGCAGGGCACCGGCCTGGGCCGGGCGCTCACCCTGGCCGGACTGACCCACCTGCGCTCGCGCGGCCTCGCCCACGCGATGCTCTACGTGGACGAGGCCAACACGGCCGCGATCAGGCTGTACGAGTCCCTGGGCTTCGCCCGCTGGGACGTGGACGTGATGTACGCCGGCGGATAGCTCCCGGCTGATGGACGCCGACGGACAGCCACCGGCGCCCCACTCCACCGTCAGGCCCGACTCACCATCAGGCCCTACTCCACCATCAGGTGGAGGACGCCGTAGGCCAGCGCCGCCACGAGGGCCGCCGCCGGGATGGTGAGCACCCAGGCGGTCACGATGTTGCCGGCCACGCCCCACCGCACGGCGCTCAGCCGCTTGGTCGCGCCGACGCCCATGATCGCCGTGGTGATGGTGTGGGTGGTGGAGATCGGCGCGCCGAACCCGATCGCGGCTCCGTACAGGACGGTGGCCGCGGCCGACTCGGCGGCGAACCCCTGGGGCGGGTCGAGCGCGATGATCCGCCGGCCGAGCGTGCGCATGATGCGCCACCCGCCGGCGTACGTGCCGAGCGAGATCGCACCGGCGGCGCTCAGGATGACCCACTGCGGGATCCCCTCGCCGGGGCTGGCGTACCCGCCGACCGTGAGCGCCAGGAAGATGACGCCCATCGTCTTCTGCGCGTCCTGCAGGCCGTGCCCGAGCGCCATGGCGGCGGCCGAGACGGTCTGCGCGTAGCGGAAGCCGCGGTTGGTCCTGCCCGGCTGGCTGTTGCGGAAGATCCAGTAAATTGCGATCATGATCAGCGCGGCGAGGCTGAACCCGATCAGCGGCGACAGGATCATCGGGATGACGACCTTCTCGACGACGCCGTCCCAGTGCACCACGCTGGCCGAGGCCAGCGCGGAGCCCACCAGGCCGCCGATGAGCGCGTGACTGGAGGAGGAGGGCAGCCCGAAGTACCAGGTGATCAGGTTCCAGACGATCGCGCCGATGAGCGCCGCGGCCACGACGACCAGGCCGTGTGGACCGTTGGGAGCGTCGATGATCCCTTTTCCGACGGTCTGGGCCACCTGAGTGCCCAGGTGGGCGCCGATGAAGTTCATCGCCGCGGCCATGAACAGCGCGGCCCTGGGGGTGAGCGCCCGGGTCGAGACGGAGGTCGCGATGGCGTTCGCCGCGTCGTGGAACCCGTTGGTGTAGTCGAAGGCCAGGGAGATGACGACCACGCCGATGACGAGGGCGAGCGTGAGGTCCACTGGGCCTAGCTTTCCTTGACCGCGATCGACTCGACGGTGTTGGCCACGTGCTCGAAGGCGTCGGCGGCCTCCTCCAGGGCGTCGACGACCTCCTTCATCTTCATGACGGTGAGCGCGTCGTACTCGCCGCTGAACAGCTTGGCCAGCAGCCTGCGATAGACCTGGTCACCCTGGTTCTCCAGGCGGTTGACCTCGATCCAGTACTCGTTGAGGTTCTTCATGGAACGTAGCCGGGGCATCGCCTCGGCGGTCAGCTCGGCGGCGCGTTCCAGGACCTCGACCTGCCGGACCACGTCTTTGGGGAGATGGTCGATCTGGTAGAGGACGATGAGGTCGGAGGCGGCCTCCATCGCGTCCATCACGTCGTCGAGGTTGGAGGCGAGGCGGTAGATGTCCTCACGGTCGAACGGAGTGATGAAGCTCTCGTTGAGCCGGTTCATGATCGCATGGGTGCGTTCGTCACCGGCGTGCTCGCAGGCGCGCATCTTCTCGGCCAGGGCTTCCCTGTCCGATCCGTCACTGATGATCTCGACCAGCAGACGGGATGCCGTGACCAGGTTGTTCGCGGAGTCGGCGAACAGGTCGTAGTAGCTGTCCTCACGTGGCGTGAGACGCAGGCGCACGTCGTTCTCCAGATGTGCGGGGATGGTCCGTGGAAGAGGGTACGGGTTACCAGGCGAAATGCGAACTTCATGTCCCCTTCGCCTTCTGGCTACCCTGCGTATGTTGTGCGACACCGGCGTCCGGAGTAGTTTGGCCGCTTTTTGCAGGGAAATCCGGCCGGTGACGTGGCCTGTTGTGGGGTGTGCGGAGGGCTCATCCTTCCGCGACGTTCGCTAAATGTTCACCTGTTGTTCACTCAAATCTTCGTCCGGTGGAAGTTCCTGAACGACCGGGACGGAGTCGGGCCCCGCTGCCCCTGATACCGGGACTCGTACTTGGCCGATCCGTACGGGTGCTCGGCGGGCGAGCTGAGCCGGAACACGCACAACTGCCCGATCTTCATCCCCGGCCACAGCTTGATGGGCAAGGTCGCCACGTTGGACAGCTCAAGCGTGACGTGCCCACTGAAACCGGGATCGATGAACCCGGCGGTGGAGTGCGTCAGCAGGCCCAGCCGTCCGAGCGAGCTCTTCCCCTCCAGCCGCGAGGCCAGGTCGTCGGGAAGCGTGATCACCTCATAGGTGGAGGCCAGCACGAACTCCCCCGGATGCAGGATGAACGGCTCGTCACCGGCCGGCTCGACCATCCGCGTGAGATCCGGCTGCTCCACGGAGGGGTCGATATGGGGGTACTTGTGGTTCTCGAAGACACGGAAGTAGCGGTCGAGCCGTACGTCGATGCTGGACGGCTGGATCATGTCCTGGTGGAAGGGGTCTAGGGCGAGCCGGCCGGAGTCGATCTCAGCAAGGATGTCACGGTCAGATAGCAACACGGTGAGCCAACTTACCGTCCCGGCCGGAAAAGGTGGGGCGTTGGGTTTGCTGTTGGGGGGCAAGTTTCCGCTACAGTGGGGACGCGTACTTCGGTTCGTGCGGGTGTAGTTCAATGGCAGAACATCAGCTTCCCAAGCTGACAGCGCGGGTTCGATTCCCGTCACCCGCTCTCATGCTTCAGGCCCAGGTAGGACGGAATCCCCGGACCCTGGGCCTGATTGTTTGCGACGGTGTTCGATCTTCGTGGGCCATTAGCGGGCCATTAGCCGTTGATCATCCTGTGGGCCCCAGCGCCCCGCCCCCCTCGTCGCCATCACGGGCCGCGAGCCATGAGGTCCTTGAGGCCCGCGCCCGACTCGGCGGCGAGCATGTTGCCCGTGTGCCTCAGGTCGTGGAAGTGCAGCCCGGGCAGGCCCATGTCGGACACCACATCGACCCATCGGGTACGGCTGTCGAAGCCGCTGCGACGGATCGGTCCGCCCTTGGCCCCGGGGAACATGAGTGATCCCGGCTCGTCCTTGACATAGGTGTCCATGTGCTCGCGCAGGATCGGGATGATGCTCTGCGGGATGCCCACGGTTCGCCGTCCCGCTTTCGACTTGGGCGGGCCGAGCACCAGGCCGCCGGACGAGCGCTCCACGAAGGCCACCCGTACCCGGACCGTACGCGCGTCGAGGTCCACGTCCATCCGGCGTAGCGCACTGACCTCGCCCCAACGCAGGCTCGCGAAGGTGGCCAGCAGGACCATGGCACGGAACCGGCGATCCTGCGTGGAGTCCGCTTTGCCGCCCGTCCCCATCTTCCACAGCGCCCGTTCGGCTTCCGCGCGAGTGATGAAGATCTCAGGATGCGTGCGCATCTCGCCGTGCCGTTGGAAGCGCAGCCGATAGACCCGTCCTTGACCTTGCGCACGTTGCCGATCGGCCGCAGGCCCACCCGGCCAGCCAGCTCGAAGACCTGGGCCACGGAAAGCACCGGGCGTTCGGCGGCATGCTCGCCGCCGGCCCCGCCGTACCAACCGAACGGCGCGGCCGGGGTTGCCACGCCGCCGCACAGATGCAGCCCTACGATCGCCAGGTGTGGGCCGGCCTCATGTAGTGGCTGGGGGCGATCGACGATCCGGTGCTTCGTTCCTCAGCACCTGCTCACGGGGTAGCGGCCACCTGCCCGTACTTCCACCCGCATCCCCGTACCCATAACCTGTCATCGGCCCGATTCACGATCATGCCCTCGTCCACAGGAGCACATGCATGAGCGCCATGCACGACTACTACCGTGCCCCCGATCGCGCCACGGCCACCTGGCGGCCAAACGAGCTACGGGCATCACACAGACCCCTCCCCGACGCTCCGGAATTCGATGTCGTCGAAACCAAATGGGTCGATCCAAACGGATCCCTGGGCAGCCTTGTGGCCGTCATCAAGGGCGTCCCCTACTCGAACGACCTGGTCGAGACAGTTACCTTGTACCCCCCGATCGACGGCAGACCGGCGACCGAAGACGAATGGCTGGCTCTTCCGGAGGACTCCCCCTACCGCGAGGGACCCGAGATCGAGGAATTGCCAGTGAGCGCCCGCGACGCCCTGGCCGAGCTGGACGACGCCCGCCTTCCCGAAGTGGCCCAGCGATGGACGATTGAACCTCTCTCCAGTTTCGATGAGAGTGACGATGTGCTCGATCTCGTCAAGGAGTTCGTCACGCTGGCACGGCGCGCCAAGGAGAGCGGGCAACTGCTCTACTGCTGGTGGATCCCCGGTTAGCCATCCACCTACCGATCCACGTCCTCCTCGTCGAGTGACGGAAGGAGGGCACATGCTTCGTCGATTTCTCCCAGCGCGATCATGTCCTCCACCGCAGCGATCATCGAGTCGAAACCGGGGTCACGGATGACGATCAGATCGGAGCACCAGAAGTACCGGCCACTGAGGCACTCGCCTGTGTCCCGCTGACGATCCATGATCTTGCTGACGACGCCGAGCGTCATGAACGTCGCGTACCGACGAGTGCCGTCAGGAAGTGTGATGGTCGCGTCGGCTTCGTCAGCAGTTTCGGGGGCGTACCCTTCCCAGCGTGGGATCAGCATCTCGAAGCCGGGCTTGCTGATGCGGTAGAAAGCGCCGTCGATCTCGATCATGAGCCTCACCCTGTCGAGCATCAAGGGACGCTGCAACACAGTGCACCAACTCGCGCTATCTACGCAGGTCACGCCCCCGGCCGGTCGGGCCATTAGCGGGCCATTAAGAGGGGTGACGAGCGGTCAATCACGGTCACTCATGACCAGGTTCCTGCGCAGCTCAGACCCTCATCAAGCCGTGGTCGATGCAGTTCCGCGCGGGTTCGATTCCCGTCACCCGCTCCAAATCCTCAGCATTCCGCCTCTTTGAGGGCTCCCCCGGCAGACGCCACCCCCCGTTGCCTGGTTACCCGGTGGGCTGCCGATGCCCACCCCTGACCGGCCTCGCTTCGCTCGGACTGCCTTCCTGAGGCTTAGCCAGATGGCGAGGGGCTACCGCCCCTCGAACTCCCCGCCGCGCGGCCTGCGTCTTCGCTTCCTCCACGAGCTTGCTCAGAGGTTGACGATGTGCCCGGCACGCTCCGTCGCAATGCCTTGTCGATCAATGCATTTGGTCCGCGAGGGTGGCCTGACTGCGCAGTGACCAGTCAGGCGCACCAAGCAGAGGGTCGCCGAGCCGGGACTCCGACGCACCCAATCAGGACCCACGGAAGCTACGCCCTGATCGGAAAACGCTCACGAATGCTTGCATCCTGTAACCCGGATGCCGCCCACGGCAGCAAGGAATGACTCGAAGAGGAGAACGCCCAGGTACCGCAATGGGGGAGCGCCTGGGCAACGCGACATCGACAGGCCCTCCAGTAGCTTGGCGTCCGTGGAGGAAGAACATCCGGGCCAACAGCCCGTGCAGTGGCCAGAGCGACGCAAGGACGTGCTCGAATCACTGCGAGCCCTGAGTGACCGCGACTACCAGGACCAACACTGGCGATCCGGGACAGGACGGCCTGACCTCACCGCTGCCGTGCACTGGCTCATCGACGACACCTCCATCGACCAACACGGCGCACGAGCCCTGATCCCCCATCTCTTCTTCGATCAACGAGAAGCCGATCTCGTGCAGACGGTGGTCGACGCCCTCTTGCACGTACTCGATGACCTCGGCCCAACCGCTCCGGACAACGCGTATCTCGACCATCCTGAATGGACCAACGTCCTGAACTCGGCTGGCGCCGCCTACCTCGCCTTGTCCTCCGACAAGCACGGCTCAAGACGAAACTCCGCGCAACGCCCTTGCACATAGGAGCGTCAAGCGGGGAAGGTGCGCGCGGGCCGCAACAAATCTATAGTGGCGGAGCTTCACACCCTACGTACTGAGGTCTTCACGTGGACCACCTGATCGGAATGCGGTATCAGACCATCCCCCTAACGCTGGGTGGAGCCATCTTCGTCGCCTTGTGCTTGGCGTTTCGACGCACGCAGCGGCACGCCCACTATCTCCTGTGGCCGGCAGCCGCCTGGTTCCTGGCTGCGTTGGACGAGTGGTACATGAGTACCTACCAGCCGGAGATGAACATTCGAATCGACGCTCTACCCTGCTTAGCCCTGATTGCCATCAGCACATTGACCTGCGTTCCAATGGCCTTCATTCGTCGGCGGGCGTAGTCAAATTGCACCACAGGCCCGGTAGGGCAGAATCGGCAAGCAGGAAGACAGACACACAGGCGGTGAAGCGGTTGGTGATCGGGAGCTACCGGGAGCTGTTCTCCGCGCTCCGTAAGCGGCCACTTATGTATCTGCCTCGGGCGGATTTCACCAGCGTCGTTGCGTTTGTCGCAGGCTGTGATCAGGGAAACGCGGGCACCCTGCTCACCGGCTTCCGGGAATGGCTGGTGACCCGTGTCGGGTGTGGGGACAACCTGGTCTGGTGGGGCCTCGTTCTGCGTCTGACCGAGCCGGAGGGCCCGAAGAGTGCGCGCGACATGGATGCCGACACTGACGCCCGCGCCGTCGAGACGCTGCTGCAATGCCTGGATGACTTTCTGGCATTAAGTGAGGAGCACGACGGACTGCGCAGGATCTACGCCGCTCACCAGGCATGGCTCGACGCTCGCGAGCTCCACCACTGCCTCGCATCAGGAGCAGCGGCGTGCCCGGCCGTGGACTGGCCGAGGCCACCGACCGAGTGATGGGCCCTGGTTTCGGGGACAAGGAGAGATCACGACTTTGATCGCGTGCCAGATCCGTGCCAGAACAGACAGGGAGCCGAGCCAGGCAACATCTCGGCGGACAACGCTCGGCACGGTCCGTCGCAGTTCGCGGGCGACCATGCCCTCGCCGCAACCTAACGTCGAGGGCGTGCTGGGGACCATCAGGGATAGTGCGCAGGATGCGGGGGTGGTAATGGATGTTGTGGTTCCAACGCCTGCGGTTCTCCACACGGTCATGTGTCGATCCTGCCGGACAGCAGTTGACGGATCCCTCTAAGAACCCCTGGCCAAGTGAAACGCGTGGTCGGCCAGGAGACCGGCCCCACTGTGCCTGCGGTCTGCGATCCACCTCATGTCGTCACGTACTGAAGTGGGAATCCGACGACCAAGTACGCCAGTGGCGCGAGGGCCAGGGCCGTCAGCAGGGTCGGCATCCGCTCTCTTTGCCGACGTGCCATCACCAGCGGTACAAGGACCAGGACGGCCAGACAGGCCCATGCCTGCGGAGCGTAGTGCAGGACGAAGGCATAGAGGATGCCTTCCATCCCGAAGACACCTCCCAGCGCGGCGAGCCCTATGACACGGTTACGGATGGTGCGTCCGTTCCACCACCACAGCCCAGCCACACCGAACAACGGGCCGCTGATGACCGCCATCACAAGCCACACCAGCGGATAGGTGAGGCTGCCCATGCCGTCACGGCCGAACTCCGCGTACCCGTAATACCCGACGACCAGGCCGATCGAGGCACACAGGCCGGCGACGGCGGCTGACCGCGCTGACGCCCAGCCGGCAAGCAGGGCGCCAGCGACGAACGCTGGGACACACCAGACAGCACCGGAGTTGGCGACCTGGTTCCAGGCGCCTGGAAGCCAGCCCTGGGCAAGGTTGGTGACGACACCGAATCCCAGGCCTGCCAGCAGTGCGGATGTCCACCAACCGCTGAGCTTTGCGATCGGCCCGAAGCGGCTGCTCATCAGGATGATTTCCCTGTCTTTCCTCGCTGGATACCGGCGGGTCGCAACTATATATGCAAGCTATACATGCTGTGTCTAGTTGGTGATCACGTGGTCACCGCAAGATCCCTCACTGGCAAACCAGCACGATGATGTACATCATTCTGTTGGGTGCTCGAAGAGAACTCCTTCTCAGCAGAAGGTCACGGTTTCCGCCTCGCCGAAGCGATTCGGTCCGGAGTTTGTCGAGAAGTACCGACGTATCCACGGCGGCAAGACTCCACAAGGGCGGGCCCTGACCTACGACAACGCTGTAGGCGACGAGTTCATGTTGCGTCGAGCCTGACTCGATGAACAGCTTGATCAACTACCCGTCAAGCAGGCTGACCGCCTCGCCCGGAACGTCCGGCTGGATGAGCACTATTGGCCCGTTCATATCGAGATGGCCACCGGAGCCGCGCTGCGTCAGGCCGGGCTGCAAGCGGAGTATGACCGCCCCTGGGATCGGCAGACACCTGACTGGACAGCATTGGCGGAGGATGGAAAACCGCTCTGTCTGGTTGAGGTGCCGCCGCGCCCTGGACGCAGCCCAGCGAACCGAGTCAACATGGGGCCTGCAACACCTGGGCAACGTGGAGAAGGCGCTGGCCGGCCAGCGTGATCCCGCCGCGCGCGAACCCCTGGGCGACCTGATCTCTACACACCGGGCTCTGGGGTCGTCTCCCGCCTGATCTGGTCCAGATAGTCCGCCGTCCCGGCGACCAACGGCACGGCAACGATCTGCGGCACCTCGTACGGATGCAGTTCCCGGATCGCAACGGCCAGCTCGTCGAACCGCTCAGCCGTCGTCTTCATGAACAGCAGCCGCTCCTCGGCCCGGTTGATCACCCCATGCGGGTCGCGTCGCGATCTGATCACTGCGTGACGCAGATCACGTCCCCTGACACGAACTCGTGCCGCCCTCTCGGGCGAAAGCTGGTGAACCACCGCTCAGGGATTGGAGCACCATGTGACCGATGACGAATCCGGCAGGGCTGTCGACGCCGAGCTGATACGGCGGTCGGAGCACGACCCGGAGTCCTTCGCCGACCTGTTCGACAGGCACGCGCCCGCGTTAAGGCGTTACGTTGCCCGGCGGCTGGGCCCCTCTCTTGCCGACGACATCGTCTCCGACGCCTTTCTGACCGCTTTTCGGCGCCGTGGCCGCTATGACATGAGCCATCCTGACGCACGGCCTTGGCTGTACGGCATCACCGCTCGGCTCATCAGCCGACACAGACGTGTGGAGGTTCGGTTCTACCGGGCGCTGGTCCGCAGCGGCATCGACGAGATCGTCGAGCCGTACGCCGAACGTGTCGATGACCGGGTCGCCGCACAGCAGGCCGGTCTGGCGGCGGCGCTGGCAAAGCTGTCACCCGGAGATCGGGAGGTGCTGTTACTCGTGGCCTGGGCCGACATGTCATATCAGGACGTGGCCCGTGCACTGGATATCCCGATCGGCACTGTCAGATCCCGCCTGAACCGAGCCAGGACGAGGACACGCCAGGCGCTCGGCGGATCCGACCCCGCGATGACCAGAGAGGAGTCTTTCGATGGATGACCTGCGATCGTTGCACGAGTGGCGTGCCAAGGTCCCCGAGCCCGGCCATGAGTGGATCATCTCGGAGCGCCGGCGGCTGCTGGAGCGGATACGGGGGCGCAGGCGATCAGTGGGGCGCCGGCTGCTTGCGATCGGGGCTCTGGGGGCCGCCGCCTCGGTCGCCGTGGCAACCCTATGGCCGCAACCGCCTGCTCAGGGGCCGGCGGCTACACCCTCAGTCGTTCGGCTCGACTCCAGCGTGGTGCTGGTCCGCGCCGCCGATGTGGCGAGCAGGCGCAGGAGCGTCCAGGTGCCGCTGCCGACGCAGTGGCACTACACCAAGACTCTGGACAAGCAGCCGAACTCAGAGACGACCAAGACCCAGGAACAATGGCTGCGCTATGACGGCAGGCAGGCCGCCTCCTTCGGCGAGGACGGCCAGCTCACCGTCGGTAAGGAACACAACCCGCTGGATCCCGGCGATGACGACCTGTCGCCGCAGCAGTACGACGCCAAGCTACGCAAGCTGCCCACTGACCCGAGGAAGCTGCTGGTCAAGATCACAGGTGATCGTCACTGGATCGAGGGGGCCCGCGAGGAGGGGGTGCCCAAGAGCGTCGAACCCGCCGACGCCCGCGCTTATCGCGTGATCATGCTCTACCTGAGCAGGTACGGCACGATGCCACCGCGGCTGGAGGCGGCCATGTTCCGCGCTCTGGCGCTCATTCCCGGCGTCCGGATCGAGCAGGGTGTGAGCGACGCCGCCAGTCGCAGTGGGCTGGGCGTCTGGCTGGAGCGCGCCGGCGATGCGCGGCCCTTCCGCCAATACGAGATCCTGGATCCGGCCACCTACCGCTACCTGGGAACTCGGACGGTCTGGCTGCGCGATGCGTTCATGCCCGGCAGCAGCAACCCCGCCACCCGCAAGGGAGCGGTGTGGAGCACGGCTTTGCTGACGTCGGTGATCGTGGAACGTCCCGGTCAGCGGGGCTGAGCGCTCACCCGTTGGTGGGAAACACGCAGGTATGAGGCGGACTTGGGACCTGTTCGTCGTGCGCGGCCGCATGAGCCTGGACGGTGGACGGCTTGCACAGGGGCGCCGGGCTTGGCGTAATAGCGCCGTGACCAGCGTCGTCGCGGGTTCCCAGGCTGGTGATCAAGGCTACTGGCGTACAGGATTTCGGGCCTGAGCATGCGGATCGGAAGCGGCTTGGTCCGATCGCATGTGTGTTCCACCGCAGGCCACGAAGCACCGCACAGCCAGAGTCCCGCTCCGCCTTCATCCGCTTGTTGCAGGTGCCACGTTGAGAGCCACCGGGATGGACGATCATGAATGGCCTTGGATATCGTTCGGGGACCTACGGATCAGAAGGTGCGTGCCCGTATGGTCGGCGATCACCGTGGAGTCACGGGGACTCACGGGGATTGGACCGGCATCCGCCCAGGGCAGCGTTCTCACAGCTCAGGGAGCATGACCAGCCTCTTGCCCTGCTCGGCGCCTCATCAAGCCGTGATCGATGCAGTTCCCATGCTGACAGCGCGCGTTCGATTCCCGTCACCCGCCCCCCATGAGAAGCCCAGGTAGACCGATCGAGTCGGCACCTGGGCTTTGATCTTCCTCAGGGTTCTGGGCCACGACATCGCGATCCGGTAGGGCAGGTGCTCCCGACGGGGATCGTTCTCGGGACCGGGAATGACGAGACCGGCATTCGAGCGTCTTCAGCGCCTATTCAGGCACCTGCCCGGCATGTGCGCCCGGCCCTACGGCGTCGTGTCCGGCTGGGGTGACTTCCCCGGTGAAGCCGCGCAACTCTCGGCTGAGCGCGGCTATGACCGCGGTCATGCCGATCAGACCGCCCAGGATGACGAGCGCCGCCGCGCCGCCCAGTGCCGCAGCCAGTGCTCCGCCGAGGACCGGGCCGAAGGGTTTGAGCGCCATGCTGCCCATGCTCAGGATCGCGCCCATCCGGCCGAGCATCTCTTCGGGCACCATCCGTGCGATCACCACGTTCAACACCACGTTCAGCGAGGGTGTGGACAGGGTGATGAACACCAAGGGAACCATTGGCCACCACGCTCCCCATGGCAGCGCCGTGGCCGCCAGTGCGGCGCCGAAGACCGTCAGGACGACCAACAGCAGCATGCCGGGCGGGAGGAGCTTTCCGATGCGTCCCGACAGCAGCGCACCGGCCAGTCCGCCGACGCCAAGGCCGGCCAGGACTGTGCCGGTGGTGAGCGCACTGCCGCCGCGTTCGCCGACAAGCACGATCAGCGGGATCAGAAATGCCCCGCCCAGCAGGTTGAGGACCATCACCGCGGCAGTGACCTCCCTCAGGCCCCGCCGGCGCCACAGCCAAGTCATGGCCTCAACCGCCTCCCGGCGCATGCCACCCCGGATCGGGGGCTGCTCCTCGCCGTCCTCTCGTGTGGAGGTCCGGGACTCGTTCGCCGGGCGGCGCGGCACCTTCGCCAGAGCGTAGAAGATCGTGGCGGCAAGGAAGGTGATGGTGTCGACGACGAAGGGCACCGCACGCCCCAGGCCGTAGAGCAGGCCACCAAGCGGAGGGCCGGCCAGCCCGGCGGCATGGGTGCGGGACTCCTCTTGTGCGTAGGCGCTGTGCAGTTGGCTCGTGGGGACGATCCCGCGAACGGCCGTGCCCAGGACCGGCTCGATGAACGCGGCGCACAGCGCGTCGAGTACCGCCAGCGTGACGAAATGCCATATCTGCACCTGGTCGGTGAGGACCAGTGCCGCCAGCAGCGCTGAGACGACAGCCTGGAGACCCTGGGCGGATATCAGCGTACGGCGACGGTCCCACCGATCCACCCAGACGCCGGCGGGTATCTGAACCAGAAGGAAGGCGACGGTGCGGGCTCCGGCAACGACGCCCGCCAATCCCGGGGAGCCGGTGAGCGCGAGCACCAGCAGCGGCATGGCCAGTCTGGTGAGCTCCGACCCCAGTTCAGACACCGCGCTGCCGATCCACAGCAATTGGAAACGCACGTTCCTGCGCAACGGGACGATGTCGGTCACGGGTCATCTTCCTTGGGTCGGGGCGGTGCGACTCCGGGCCTGCGGCGCCGTTTCCGGATGAGGCAGGGCTGCCGCTGCGGTTCAGTCTTCGAACAGGCGCCACCCGAGGCGGGCCCCGGAGAAGATACTCATCGAGCATGACGCTGTCCACTGAAGACCGCGGACGGCCTATGCACTCTTCCGCGTCTGAAGCGGAGCTCGTGAAGATGGCTCGGCGGTCAGGTCAGCGACATGCCTCGTTGCCCCGCAGGACTTTTTCGCGGGCCGCCAGAGTTGCATTCCGAGTTGCGATGCGAGGCCATTCAGAGTCGTTCAGGGTCTTTCAATCCGTAGGCTCAGCAATCACTGACCCCGGACCAATCGGTTCGGCCATCAGTACCACCCGGCCAGCCTCGACATCGAACCCGAGATCCGGATGACCAGGCGAACCCTCCGGAGACATCAGCACAGCCTTCCCGAGACGCTGCCCGATCAGGCGGAGGACAACCACCAGCACATCCAATCGCTCCTGCCCTTGCAGTTCTCTGAGATCAACATCGAAGTCAATCGTCTCAGCCTGATACACCCGGAAGATCATCAGGACCTCAGGGATCGGCCAGACTCTCAACTCAGGCGTGGCGACGGCGGAGACAGCGGCGACCATGTCAGCAGCCGAAGTGAGCTCCATCGGCTCACCAGTCAGCGAGTAGGCGTACCGCCACCCCTGCGACTGCACGAGATCAAGCAGTACCTGCCAGTCCTCGACAGTCGTTCCTTCTACGACCACGTCGGGCAACGTTCCGTTGACATAGGGGTCGAAGAGGCACTTCACGTCATCCCACAGCAGGTCAGGCACGACACACATCATCCCCGAGGAGATCCCTCCGGCGGATACTCCAGCTGCGGATCAGCGGCTGAAAATCGGGCCATCAGGTAGGAATACGACTCCCCCGGTCCTTGATCGCTTCCGCCCCTGTGGACGAGTGGCCCATGCGGATCACCAGGTCTTGGAGAGTCGCGCCGGATTGAGCGGCAAGGGTGCTGCCGGTGTGGTGGAGACCATGAAGTGGAAGCCTTCGTTCCCGCTTCCACGCGCAGCTCTTCGACGAGAGTGCCGCCGGCCCGCCCGACCGTAGGCTCATTCACGCGGTGCCACGCCCACTCAGCGGCCTGACGCGCCGGCGCTCCGGCGTTGAGCCACGACGTAGCCAGTATGTCTCAGAGGTCCCCGAGGGAGCGTCTGGCGTTGTCGATGAGCTCCTTGTACGTGATGACCTCAACCCGGTTCACGTGCGTGTTGAATGTCCGAAGCGCTTCATTGATCTGCTGTTCCGGCACGTTCGACTGGACGGCTGGATGGCCGATCAGAACGACAGCGCTTGCTCGGCGCGTCTCGATGCCGAAGTCTTTGAAGATCTGATGACGGTTCTCATCTAGGTCCTGTTTCATAAGGCGTTGAGCCACTGGTTGATCGCGGCGATGACGATGACGGCTTCGTAGCGTACGGCGAGTTTGTCGTAGCGGGTTG
>NZ_JBITLS010000029.1:0-43732 GCF_044465465.1 Nonomuraea sp. NPDC049655 | reverse complement strand
AGGACGCCCCGATCGCACTCCACGTCGTGTCGATACCGGCGATCAGCAGCAGGGCGATCGTGCCCGCCACGTGCCCGGCCTCCAGCTTGTGGCCGTACAGCTCGGCCTCGACGAGGTACGTCGTGAGGTCGTCGCGCGGGTGCTGCACGTGGTCGCGGATCTGGTCCAGCAGGTAGTCGAAGAGCCGTCCCATGTTGGCGGTCCGCTGCTCGGGCGGCAGGTTGACGCCTTCCAGGGCGTTCTCGATGAACTCGCGGAAGCGCGGGCCGTCCTCGGGCGGGAAGCCCAGCATGTCGGCGATCACCCGCATCGGGATGTGCTGGGCGTAGTCGCGGGCGGCGTCCACGACGTCCTGGCCCTCCAGGGCGTCGATCAGCTCGTGGCACAGCGCCCGCGTCGACTCCTCCCGCCTGGCGACCGCCGTCTTGGTGAAGGCGGGCAGCAGCAGCTTGCGCGCGTCGTGGTGGAAGGGCGGGTCGGACGAGATCGGCGGCGTGCCGCCCACGGGCGCGCTCTCCCGCGGCGGCCGGAAGTTGCTCATGATGATCGAGCGTGAGGAGAACCGCTCGGTGTCGTAGGCGACGGCGGCGACGTCCTCGTAGCGGGTGGGCAGCCAGCCGCCGCCGAACCGGTCGGTGTGCGCGATCGGGCAGCGCCGCCGCAGGTCGTCCTGGATCGGGTACGGGTCGGCGGCCCATTCCGGCTCCAGGTGCGAGAAGTCGGTGGCCCAGTCCGAGACCGGGCCGGTGACGATCTCGCTGCGGGTGCCGAGCTCCTCGCCGTCGCCCGGCTCGCCGAAGTTCTTGACGAAGCGCTCGTCCACGCTCATGTCACGCCTCCCCGAGCAGGTCGATCGCCCGCTCCGGGCAGTTGGAGACGGCCAGCCGCGCCGTGCGCTCCTGGCCGGGCGGCACCTCGCCGTCGCCCAGGACCGTTCCGTAACCTTCGTCGTCCTCGCCGAACAGGTCGGGGGCGAGGTCGTAGCAGCGGCCATGTCCCTGGCAGCGCTCGGGGTCGATCTGTACTCTCACGGCGTTCCTTCGTGCGGTGGGGCGGGGGAGAGGGCGGCGACGACGCGGATGAGCAGCCTGGCCCACTCCTCCTCGTCCACCTGGTGGGGGTCGGGGGCGATGAGCGCGCTGCCCATCGCGAGCAGGAGGCAGAAATGGGCGATCGTCTCCGGTGACAGCGCGTGGTCCAGCTCGCCGCCGTCCTGGCCGGCGCGGATCAGGCCGGCCAGCCGGTGGGCGCGCTCGCCGACGTAGTCCCGCATGGGCAGGGCCACGTCCTCGTCGCGGCGGGCGGCGGCCAGCGCCTCGACGACGAGGTCGCCGCCGGCGTCCAGGGGGCGGGGGAGCCGGCGGCCGGCGGCGACGAGCAGGTCGGCGACCGGCCGGTCGGGGTCGTCGGCGAACAGGCCGTCCATCAGCCGCCGCCCGTGCGCGCCCAGCGCGGCCACGAGCAGGCCGGCCTTGGAGCCGAAGTGGGCGTACAGGGCGCCGTTGCTCACCCCGGCGGCGGCGGCGATGTCGGCGACGCGGGTGCCGTCGTAGCCGCGCCTGGCGAAGACGTCCGCGGCGGCGCGCAGCAGGCGTTCTCGCGTCTCGGCGGCGGTGACGCCGGCGATACGTCCCATGGACGAATTAAAAGATCGTTCATTTCATACGTCAAGAGCGGCCCCCTATCCCGTGATCGGCGCCTTCACCACCAGCACCTCCTCTCCCGCCGCGCCGCTCAGCCGGACCGACAGCTCCCACACCCCGGCCATCGGGAACAACTCGCCCTCGGCCACGTAACGGCCCGGCTGCCGCAGGTCGGCGACGATCTCCGGGGTGGCGTGGCCCATGCCGGGCATCACCGTGGACAGCGCCACCGTGTGCGGGTCGCCGGAGGTCACCCGCACCTCGGCCGTGACGCGGCCCGTCGTCGGCCTCGGGACCACGACGGTGACGGCGTACCGTTGGCCGGTGCTGGTGAGGGTGAGCGGGCCGGGCGCAGAGCCGCGCACGTACAGGAACACCGCCAGGGCCGCGGCCAGCAGGGCGGCGACGGCCAGGATCCGCCTCATCCGAGAGCCTCCGCGACCTCGACGGTGAAGGGCACGGTCACGATCCGGTCGGCGGCCGCGTACTGGGCCCAGGCCAGGTAGCGGCCCGGCGCCGGGAAGCTGAACGTGAAGCGCAGCCGGGGCGCGGGGGCGCCCATCTCGTGCACGTGGCCGAGGAACGCGCCGTCCTGGCTGCGCACGATCAGGTGCCCCGACATGCCGAGCCACTGCCGCGGGGTGACCCCGAGCCCCACCTCGATCGCCGCCGGACGCCCCGCGACCGGCACGGACGGCCGCACCACCGGCGTGCCCCCCGTCCCGGGCGGGACCGGCGGCGGAGCGGCCACCGCGGGCCCGGCGACCCGGAACTCGCCGTCGAGCAGCTGGCCGCCGGAGTCCTCGCGTTCCAGCTCCGCGTAGGCCAGGAACCGGCCCGGCCGGTCGGCGCGCAGCCGGACCTCCAGCCGTCCGGGCGCGGTGCGCAGCGGGTGCAGGTGCCGGAAGTAGGCGCCGTCCTCGCTGGTGACCACCAGGTGGGCGAGCGCCTCGTGGTGCAGGACGAGGTCGTCCACCGGATGCCCGGTCGAGCCGTCGGTGAGGTCGAGGCGCAGCGTGAACTCCTCGCCGGCCGCCGGACGCGCCGGGACGGTCGTCACCCGTCCCTGCGCGAAGGGCCGTCCGAGGGCCGTCGTGTTCACCGCCGGAGCGGCGCCCTCCGGCGGCGGGGGCGGCAGCGAGGGCTCGAACACGACGACCATCGCGGCCACCGTCACCGCGGCCGCCGCGCCACCGGCCAGCAGCATCGCCGGGGTCCTGCGCGACAGCGCCCCGGTGAGCAGGCCGCCCACCAGCAGCAGCCCGGCCACCAGCAGGCCGCCGTAGATCAGGAACTCGCCGGCGGAGCCGCGGTCCACCAGGACGCGGAACGGCAGCACGGCGACCTCGCCCCCCGCCGTCAGCCTGAGCTCGTGCGGCCCGGTGCGCTCGACCGTGATCTTGACGTACCGGGGGCCGGCGGACGGCTGCGCGGTGGCCGTCGCCTTGTGGCCGTCCTCGACCGAGCGCACCTCCAGGCCGATCGGCGGCCCGGTCGCCGGCTCGTAGGCGATCACGCCGATCAGCAGCGGCCCCGGCACCCGCGACGTGCCCTTGATCACGACCGTGAGCTCGGCGCCGGCGATGGTCTGGGCGAAGCGCAGGTCCGCCCCGGCCGTGACGTTGTGGGCCGCGGCCGGGGCGGCGCCCGCGAGCAGGAGTACGGCGACGAGACACAGGACCCGGAGCGGCCGGATCATGCCCGTCCGGCGTCGGCCGCGTCCGCGGGCAGCGCGTTCGGCAGGAACAGCGCCCCGAGCGCCAGGCCGATCAGCCCGGCCACCACCGGCGCGCCGGTCCACAGCTCGGGCACCGCGGGCAGCCCGCCCCCGGCCGCCGAGGCGATCACGATGTAGAGCGACCAGGTGACGAAGGCCGACAGCCCGGCGAAGGCCCAGTAGGCCCCCCGCCGCGCGCCGGACGGGCGCAGCAGGCGGATCAGCACGTCGCTGGCCAGGCCCGCGGCGACGAACGTGAGCAGGGTCGGCGCGTTCTCGAACGCCGTCTGCGCGCCGGGCATCAGGACGGCGATCGTGTACATGACGGTCACCGCGCCGAACGGCAGGTTCCAGCGCCGGGCCACCAGCAGCACCGGGGCCAGCAGGACGACGTTGCTGATGACCATGGAGGTGGCCAGATGCTCGGCGCCCGGCCCGTCCACGCTGGAGAACGCCTCGACGACGCGCGCGGACCGGTACTGCAGGGCGTCGCCGTACGACAGGAACAGCGACACCAGCGTGGCCGCGAACGCGAGTCCGGCCAGCGCCGGGAACAGCCGCCCGAGCGAGGGCCGGACGCCGACGTCGGGGGCGTTCCAGGCCGAGCGCAGCGGCGTGGTGATGATGAGCAGCATGGTCACGATCAGCCCCAGGTGCGACGGGCTGAACAGGATGTCGACGCTCGTCTCGATGCCGAGCACGGTGTGCCAGGTCATGTCGGCCAGCCCGAACAGCGCGAACGCCGGGATGGCGACCAGCCCGGCCAGATAACCCTGGGGAACGGCCGCGACCCCCTGCCGGCCGAGCCGCACGTTGCGGAACACCTGCCAGATGATCCAGCCGGACACCGCCGCGAACCCGGAGTAGAACGCCGCGTGCCACGGCGTGAAGAACGTCTCCAGGTCGCTGCGATTGGTGTGCGCCCAGGCGTCGATCATCAGTCCGACGCCGAACCAGACCCCCAGCAGCGCCGTGACGAGATCCGCCCGGAGCGGCACCCATCCGCGCGGCTCCCCAGAGTCCGCAAGTAATCGCCGTACGCCCGCGTTGGCCTCTGCCACTTCGCGTCTCCCTTCTTCCATGATCGAATACTTCCAGAAGCCGCGAAGTGGCGGGAAGCCCAAGATCACCATCGCCGAGCGGCCCGGGCCGACGCCCGTGGCCGCCAGTCTCGCCGACGGCCGCCGCGGGTGCGCGGCGGCCGGGGGATCACGCCGGAGCCGGGCGCTGCCCGGCCACCACCAGGTGCAGCCCGTGGGGCAGCGGCTCCGTGCGGGCGACGTGCAGCCCCGCGGCCCCCAGCAGGCTCTCGACCTCGGTCAGCGTGCGTTCCTGGCCGCCGCTGAACAGCGTGAGCATCTTCATGTCCAGCGCGACCGCCGACGTCGGCGAGCGGTGCGGGTCGTCGTCGAGGACGGCGTCCACGATCCACAGCTCGGCGCGGCCGTCCATCAGGGACGCGAGCCGCGCCAGCAGCTTGGCGGCCCGCTCGTCGGGGTAGTTGTGCAGGATGTTGCCCAGCAGGTACAGGGCCGCCCGGGGCAGCGGGTCGGTGAACATGTCGCCCTCGGCCACCGTGATGCCCGCCCGCCCGTCCAGGTGACGGCGGGCCTGGGCGGCCACCTCGGGCAGCTCGAACAGCACGCCGCGCAGCCGCGGGTGGGCCGCCAGGATCGTGGCCAGGACGATGCCGGTGCCGCCGCCGATGTCGGCGACCACGTCCACGCCCGTCACGTCCTGCTCGGCGAGCGCGCGGGCCACGGTGACGCTGCGGGTGGCCATGAACTCGTTGAACAGCGCGCCGGCCGCGGGCCGGGCCCCCAGCCAGGCGTAGGGGGAGTCCACCTGGTGCAGCTCCAGCGCGGCGGGCGCGCCCCTGGTGATCGTCCGGTGCAGCAGGTCGGCCGAGTCGCGCCACAGCTCCTCGCCCCACATCAGCGCGGCGGGGGCCAGCGAGTCGTCCCGGCCGCTGGTGAGCAGGTCGCCCTCGCCGGTGAGCAGGTAGCGGCCGCGGGCGTCCCGCTCGACCAGCCGCAGGTGCTCCAGCGCCCGCAGCAGGCGGCCGAGCAGCATCTCGTCCGGACGGCCGGCGCCGCCCGCGGAGATCTCGTCGGCCAGCTCGTGCACGGCGCACGGCCCGGCGGCCAGCAGGTCGAACACCGACAGCCGCAGCGCGGCCCGGACGGCGGCGTACAGGATGAAGTCGTCGATCAGGCGCAGCACCCGCGCCCGCTCCGGCGTCTCGCTCATGGGTTCCCCTTCCCCGACTCCCAGGCCGGCCGGACGATCATGTCTTCGGCCCGCAGCGGCGCGGGCAGGTAACCGAACCTCACCATGGTCTCCACCACCGACTGCAGCCCGTCGGGTTCCAGCGCGGCGGGGAACGTGCCGAGCGTGATGGTCGGCAGCACCTCGCGCGGGATCTTCGTGTACGTGCCCAGCACCCCGGTGACCAGGTTCCGGTCCCGGGCGTCGAGCTGGGCGTGCGCCATGGCCCGCTGGAACCCGGCGACCGCCCGGGGATGCGCGGCCGCGTACGAGGCGGTCGTGGCCCACCCCGCGATCGGCCACCCGGCGGGGACGTTCGCCATGGCGTCACCCAGCGACCGGCCGCCCTGCCGGCGGTAGGCGGTGATGAACGGCTCGGTCATCCACGCCACGTCCACCGCGTGCGCGGCCAGCGCGGCCGGCATGTCGGGCAGGGGGATCTCCTTGAACGCGACGTCGTCCGCGGAGACCCCGGCCGCGGCGAGCACGGTCTCGGCGCTCAGCGTGCCGACCGAGCGCAGCGTGGCCACCGCGACGCTCTTCTTCGCGCCGCCGGAGCGCCGCAGGTCGCGCGGGCTCCTGATCGGGCTGCCGGGCGCCACGAAGAGCTGGAACGCGCCGGGCGCGGCGTGGTAGGCGTCGGCGACCAGCTTCAGCCGCCCCGGCTCGCGCCGCTGCTGCAGGAACGCCGTCACGTAGTTGACCAGCCCGAACTCCAGGGCGCCGCCCTTCATCCGGTCGATCGCCGGGCCGCCGCCCTGCACGGTCACCGGCTCGGCCGACAACCCCTCGGCCGCGAAGTAGCCGCGGTCGCGGGCGAGGTAGACCAGCGCGCTGTCGGGGATCGGAATGACGCCGATCCGGATCTTCTCCGGCGGCGCCCCGGAACCGGTCGGCCGCGGGCCGCCGGGCGCGGCCCCGCCGCAGGCCGCGAGCAGGACGGCGAGCAGGGCGGCGAGCAGGAACAGCAGTAGGGGACGTAATCGTCGCACGGTTCTCCCTTCGAGGTCCGCCGCCGGCCCTCGCTCCCGCTGGCGGCCCGGACACAGGTCGGAACCAACGCCCTTGAGTGCACCATCGGGAGGCCCGCCTTGCAACGCCCGGTCAGAACGGGATGGCCGCCGTGTCAGATGCGCGCCCGCTGTCGACCCCGGTTCCGGCCGGGACGGGGTGAGCGTCGTCCTTCGCGGTCCGGACGGATGAGAAGATCGAGAGTGCTCCGAATCGCAGAAGCAGTACTCGCGAGGTTACCGGCGCCGCTGCAGGCGCTCGTGCTGAGGCACCGTGAACTGCTGAAGTTCGCGGTGGTCGGCGGAGCGACGTTCGTGGTGGACAACGCGGTGTTCTACGGGCTGAAGCTGACCGTCCTGCAACCGAAGCCGGTGACCGCGAAGATCATCGCGGTGCTCGTGGCGACGATCGTGTCCTACGTGCTCAACCGCGAGTGGTCGTTCCGGCTCAGGGGCGGTCGCGAGCGCCGCCACGAGGCGGGGCTGTTCTTCCTGGTCAGCGGCATCGGCCTGGTGCTCAGCTCGGCGCCGCTGTGGGTCTCCCGTTACGTGTTCCGCCTGGAGGCCCCCGACGTGGGCCTGGCGGCCCAGGAGATCGCCGACTTCGTGAGCGCGCAGCTCGTCGGCACGGTGATCGCCATGGTCTTCCGCTTCTGGGCGCTGCGGAAGTGGGTCTTCCCCGACGAGAAGACCCACCCCGTCGGCGTGCGGCCGGCTGCCCTGCCCCGGTACCACGGACGGCGCACCCTGCCGGTGGCCAAGCGCAAGCCCCGCAGGTCCGGCGTCCGGCAGGGGCAGCGGTAGGCAGGGTCAGCGGTAGGCGGCGGCCTGGAGGGTGTAGAGGTCGGCGTAGAGGCCGTTGAGCGCCATGAGCGTCTGATGGTCGCCCTGCTCGGTGACCTTGCCGTGGTCGAGGACGTAGATCCGGTCGGCGTAGCGCACGCTGGCCAGGCGGTGGGTGATGAGCAGCACCGTGCGGCCCTCGGAGTGGTCGCGGATGCGCTCGAACAGGGCGTGCTCGGCGCGGGCGTCGAGGGCCGCCGTGGGCTCGTCGCAGATGAGCAGGTCGGCGTCCCGGTAGAACCCCCGGGCCACCGCGATGCGCTGCCACTGGCCGCCGGACAGCTCGCAGCCGTCCTTGAAACGGCGGTCGAGCAGCGTGCGGTAGCCGAGGGGCAGGCCCGCGACCACCTCGTCGGCCCCCGCGACCGAGGCCGCCGCGACCAGGGCGGGCTCGCCCTTGTCGGCGCCCATGGTGATGTTGTAGCGGGCGGTGAGCGGCCAGCGGGTGTGGTCCTGGGCGATGACGGCCGTGCGCAGGCGCAGGTCGTCGGGGGGCACGTCGGCCAGGTCGACGTCGTCCCAGGAGACGGTGCCGGTGTCGGGCTCGTACAGGCCGGACAGGATCTTGGCCAGGGTGGTCTTGCCGGAGCCGTTCTCGCCCACGAACGCGATGACCTCGCCGCGCTTGATCTCGACCGTCACCCCGTGCAGCGCCGGCTGGTCGGCGCCCGGGTAGGTGAACGTCACGTCGTCGGCCACGATGCGCTCGAACCCCTCGGGCACGGCCGCCGAGCGGGCTGTGGGCACGCGGCGCTCGGCGTCGGCGCAGAACTGGAGGAAGTCGGTGAAGTAGAGGCCGTCCTCGTAGAGGCGGTTGGTGGCGTACAGGAGGTTGGCCAGCGAGGACTGGCCGGTCCTGATGGCCAGCACCGCGGTGCCCGCGACCGCGAGCGGGATCGCCGCCACCGCCAGCAGCACGCCCAGCGCGACGTAGACCAGGGCGGTGCCGAGACCGCCCAGTGCCTCGCCGACCAGGCCGGCCAGGGTCTGGCGTCTGGCCAGGGCGAGCAGCACGTCCTGCTCGGCCCTGGCGACGGCGTCGTACATGCGCAGCAGGAAGCCGCGCATGGTGAACGAGCGCACCTCGGCGGCGGGCTCGCGGTCGGCCAGCAGCTCGGCGATGATCCACTTGCGGCGGCGGGCGGGGATGAGGGAGTACATCGTCGAGTAGCGCATACGGGCGCCGCGCACGGTGGCCCACGCGTCGGGCAGCACGGCCAGCAGCAGCAACGGCAGCAGCACCGGATGGAGCACGCCCAGCACGCCGGCCGCCGCCGCGATGCCGACGGCGGCGGTGACGACGTTGATGGCCGAGCTGACCACCGCGCCGGCCACGCTGACGCCGCGCATGTTGGCGCGTTCGAGGCTGTCGTGGAACTCCGGGTCGTCGTAGGCGACCAGCTCCACCTGGCTGGTCAGGCCGTAGAGGCGTTCCTCGGTGTGGCGGGAGATCTGCGGGGTCAGGCGTGACTGCGCCCAGCCCGCGCCGGCCTGCACCACCGTGCGCAGCACGGCGGCCACGCCCACCAGGACGAGGCTGGGCAGGGCGGCCAGCACGCGGTCGGGGGTCGGGCCCTCGCTGAACAGGGCGCTCAGCACGCCGGTGGTGGCCAGCAGGCCGAAGGCGGTGAAGACGCCGCCGAGGAGGTTGAGCGCGATGGTGGCCACGGTGTCGCGGGGGCCGGCCCGCCAGGACATGCTCATCGCCTGCGTCACGAGCGAGGGCAGGCGCCTGGCGATGGTCAGGAAGCCGACCTCGGCCATCTTGTCGTTGTGGGCGTACCAGTCGGAGACGGTGATCTCACCGAGTTCCAGAGGCTCATCGGGCATGCGCTGAGTGTGCGGGCGGGCACCGACGGTTTCCGTCGCCTCGCGCTCCGGAGTGACAGGACGGTGGCCCGTGCGCCACCGGCCTGTCCACGGCCCGCCAGGCAAAGACGCGCGGGCGGCGGCGTGTCCCGGTCGCCCCGGCGGGCGCGGGCACGATTTCATGTCCCCCGGTCACTCCACGTAACCAGAACGACACAGGGGACGGAATGCGAAGAATCACGGGGTTCGCGGTCGCGTGCGCGGTCGCCATGAGCGTCACCCAGCCCGCCTGGGCGGCCCCGCGGGAGGAGGTCCGCATCACCCGGTATCTCGGGGAGCAGCGGCTGCCGTACCTGATGCAGTTCGACGGCACCACCGTCGGCGGGGTGTCGGGCATCGACCGCGACCCGCGCACCGGCGCCTGGTACCTGATCTCCGACGACCGCTGGCGCTACGGTCCCGCCCGCTTCTACACCGCCCGCCTGGACATCGACCGGGACTCGGGCGCGTTCACCGGCATCAGCCTGACCGGGGTCACCACGCTGACCAGGCAGGACGGCACCCCCTACCCCGGCTACGGCAAGCCCGGCTCGGCCGACCCCGAGTCCATCAGGTACGACCGCTGGTCCGGTCGCCTGCTGTGGGGCGACGAGGGCGACCGCCCCGACGCCGGCCACCCCGACCTGCCGCTGGCCGCCTCCGGCGTGCGCGCCGCCGACCTCCAGGGCCGGCACCAGGGGGACCTGCGCCTGCCGGGCAACCTGCGCCTGACCACCACCGAGCACGGCCCGCGGCGCAACGCCGGTTTCGAGGGCCTGGCTGTCACCGCCCGCCGGATCACGGCGATGACCGAGGGCCCCCGGTACGAGGACGGCGAGCCGTCCACGGTCCGGCACGGCGCGCCCGCCCGGCTCACCGTGTGGGACCGGCGGGGCGTCCCGCGCGGCCAGTTCGTCTACCCGCTCGACGCGCTCCCGGCCGCGCCGGTGCCGCCCACCGGGGAGTCCGACAGCGGGGTCTCGGAGATCCTGCCCATCGACGACCACCGCTACCTGGCCCTGGAGCGTTCCTGGATCGAGGGCGTCGACTACAAGGTCAAGCTGTACGAGATCGACCTGACGGGCGCGACCAACGTGCTGAGCCAGGACGACCTGAGCGCGGGGTACCGGCCGGTGAGCAAGCGGCTGGTCTACGACCTGGGCGACTTCCGGCCGCCGGTGCAGAACCTGGAGGCCATGTCGTGGGGGCCGCGGCTGGCCAGTGGGGAGTGCACGCTGGTGATCGGCTCGGACGACAACTTCAGCAGGAACGAGGTCAGCCAGTTCACGGCCTTCGCCGCCACGGGCTGCCCCTGACGCCCCGCCGCCGGCCCGGGACCGCGTAGGCGGGCCCGCCCCGCGGCCGGTCCGGCCCCCCGCGCCCGCGGGGCCGGTCCGGCCCCCCCGCGCCCGCGGGGCCGGGCCGGACCGAGGGTGGCGGATATATGCGAATTGGAATATTTTCCCGGGAAAGCATCATGGCTACGCTCGACAGCCATGACTCTCCTGAAGCCCGCACGCCGGGCGGCCGCCGCTCTGGCGCTCGCGTTCGCCGCCGGGTTGACCGCGGCCGTCCCCGCGCACGCGCGCGAGGCGGCCCCGCCGTCCGCCGGCACCGTCCTGCGCGGGCTGGACCTCGACCGCGCCACCGTGCTCGACCTGCAACGCGCCATGGACCACGGCCGCTTCGACGCGGTGACGCTGACCCGTTTCTACCTCGACCGCATCCGCGCGGTGGACCCGCTGCTGCACGCGGTCGTCCAGACCAACCCCGGCGCGCTGGGCGAGGCCGAGCACAGCGACCGGCGTCGCCGCCGGGGCGCGCACGGGCCGCTGGAAGGCGTCCCGGTCCTGCTCAAGGACAACATCGACACCGCAGCGCCGCTGCGCACCACCGCCGGCTCGCAGGCGCTGCTCGGCGCCCGGCCGGCCGCGGAGGCGTTCCTCGTCCAGCGGTTGCGGGCGGCCGGCGCGGTGATCCTGGGCAAGGCCAACCTGTCGGAATGGGCGAACTTCCGCTCCAGCCCGTCCTCCAGCGGGTGGAGCGCGATCGGCGGGCAGACCAACAACCCCTACGTCCTCGACCGCAACCCCTGCGGGTCGAGCAGCGGCTCGGCGGTCGCCGCCGCCGCCACCCTGGCCGCCGTCACCATCGGCACCGAGACCGACGGCTCGATCGTCTGCCCGGCCGGGATCAACGGCGTGGTCGGCATCAAGCCCACGATCGGGCTGGTCAGCCGGGCCGGCGTGGTGCCGATCTCGGCCCGGCAGGACACCGCGGGGCCGATCACCAGGAACCTCACCGACGCCGCCGCCGTGCTCTCGGCCATCCAGGGGCCGGACCCGCGCGACCCCGCGACCGTCCCGGGCGGCGGCCGCGACTACCTCAAGGCCCTGCGTCCCGGCGCGCTGAACGGCGCCCGCGTCGGCGTGTGGCGCTCGGTCGCGGGCGACAACCAGGAGGTGCGCGCCGCCCTGGACGCCACCGTCGCCACGCTCAAGGCCCGCGGCGCGACCGTGGTGGACGTCGAGCTGGAGGGCATGGACCAGGCCGGCGAGGCCGAGTTCCCGGCGCTGCTGACCGAGTTCAAGCACGACCTGAACGCCTACCTGGCCGCCACCCCCGGACGGCACCCCGCCGACCTGGCCGGGCTGATCGACTTCAACCGGCGGCACGCCGGGACCGAGCTGCGGTACTTCGGCCAGGAGGTCTTCGAGCAGGCGCAGGCCACCACCGGCGACCTGGACGACCCCGCCTACCGCGCCCTCCGCGACCAGGCCACCACGCTGGCCCGCCGCGCGATCGACTCGGCGCTGGCCGCCGGCCGCCTGGACGCGCTGCTCGCCCCCACCAACCACGCGGCCTGGCTGACCGACCTGACCAAGGGCGACGACTTCACCGGCTTCGTCTCCTCCTCCGCGCCCTCGGCGATCTCCGGCTACCCGGCGGTCACCGTCCCGGCCGGGTACGCCAGGGGCGTCCTGCCGCTCGGCGTCACGTTCTTCGGCGGGCGGTTCTCCGAGCCGTCCCTGATCGCCCTCGGATACGCCTTCGAGCAGGCCGCTCAGGTCCGCAAGCCGCCGGCGTACCTGCGCACCCTGCCCTGAGCGGCCCGGCGGCGGGCTACGGTAGGGGCGACGGTCACGACGGGAAGGAGGCGAGGTGCGCACCAGGCTGCCCGCCGCGCTGCTTCTCGTCCTGTCGTGGCTGCTCCCCGCGACGGGCCATGCCGAGGTCGCCGCCCAGGTCGCCGCCCCGGCCGTCACGCAGGCCGTCACGCAGGTCACGGCGATCCAGGCGGCGGCCGACCCGCCCGCCGTCGCCCAGCTGGGCTCCACCCCGCCGCCGCCTCCGCTCGCGCAGGTCAGGCAGGCGGGGCACGACCAGGCCGGCCCTGGCGGGCAGGCGCTGCCCGCCGCGGCCCCGGCCCGGTCGCTGCACGTCTGGTCGGCCGTCGTCCGGCGGCCCGCCGTCCGTGCCGCCGCCGACCGGCCCGGGGGCGCGGCGGCGGCCCGCGCGCCTCCCTCCACGGTGCTCTGAAGATCCCTCTTCCGCACACCTGAGCCTGTGGAGGCCTCATGTCACGTGCGCCCATGTGGCGCGCGCTGGCGGCGTTCGCCGTCATCGCGACCTCGATCATCCTGTCCCTCACCGCCACGCCACGCCTCGGCCTCGACCTGCGCGGCGGTACCCAGCTCGTCTTCGAGGCCAGAGACTCCCCGACGGTCACGGCCGACTCCTCGGCCACCGACCGCGCCCTCGACGTGCTCCGCCGCCGGGCGGACGCGCTGGGGGTCGTCGATCCCACCCTGGCCCGCTCCGGCGAGAAGCGGATCATCGTCGAGCTGCCCGGCGTGCTCGACCCGAGCAAGGCGGCCGAGGTCATCGGCCGCACCGCCCAGCTCGCCTTCCACCCGGTCACCGGCCCCGGCAAGGCCGGGGACGCCACCGCGCTGCCCGACGAGAGCGGCAGCCCGCTCGCGCTCGGCCCGGCGGCGATCAGCGGCGACGGCGTCAGCGACGCCACCGAGCGCAGCGACCCGCAGCGCGGGCCCGGCTGGTCGGTCACGGTCGACTTCCGCGACGCCGACGCCTGGCAGCGGATGACCGGCGCGGCCGCCTGCCAGCCGGCGGGCGACCCGAAGCGGCGCGTCGCCATCGTGCTCGACAAGAAGATCATCTCGTCGCCGCAGCTCGACCCGTCCGTGCCCTGCGGCGCCGGCATCCCCGGCGGCAACACCGAGATCACCGGGTCCTTCACCCACGAGGAGGCCCGCGACCTGGCCGTGCTGATCAAGGGCGGCGCGCTGCCCGTGCCGCTCGACCTGGTCGAGCAGCGGACGGTCGGCCCCACACTGGGCGCCGACGCCATCGAGGCCAGCGTCAAGGCCGCGATCGCCGGGCTGGTGCTGACCGCCCTGTTCATCATCGTGATCTACCGCCTGTCCGGCCTGCTCGCCGCCATCGCGCTCACCTGCTACGGCCTGATCTCCTACGCCGCGCTGGTCGCGATGGGCGCGACGTTCACGCTGCCCGGCCTGGCCGGGTTCGTGCTGGCCATCGGCATGGCGGTCGACGCCAACGTGCTCGTCTTCGAGCGCGCCAGGGAGGAGTACGGCCTGGCCCCGGCCCGCGGGCTCGCCCCGGCACTGAACCGGGGGTTCAAGAACGCCTGGAGCGCCATCGCCGACTCCAACGTCACCACGCTCATCGCCGCCGCGCTGCTGTTCGGGCTGGCCTCCGGGCCGGTCAAGGGGTTCGGCGTGACGCTGGCGATCGGCGTGCTGGCCTCGCTGGTGTCGGCCATGCTGATCACCCGCGTGCTCACCCAGGCCGTCATCGGCCGGATCGGGCCGCGCCTGTCGGGCCTGGGCTCACCGGGCGCGGTCCGGACGTGGCTGGCCCGCCGGAACCCCCAGCTCATGAAGGCCAGGAAGCTGTGGCTGGCGGTCGCGGGCGGCCTGGTCGTCGCGGCGCTGGCCGGGCTGTTCACCCGCGGCCTGGACTTCGGGGTCGAGTTCACCGGCGGCCGGCTCGTGGAGTTCGGCACGTCCAGGGCGGTCGACGCCGACACGGCCCGGCGGCTCGTGAGCGAGGCCGGCTATCCGGGCGCGGTCGTGCAGGCCGCCGCCGACGGCGTGACCGTGCGCGCGGGGCAGCTCGACCCGGCCAAGGTCCAGGCCGCGCTGGAGGGGCAGGGCGGCGAGGTGAGCAAGGTGCGCGACGAGTTCATCGGCCCCACGCTGGGCGAGGAGCTGCGCCGCAACGCCGTCATCGCGCTCGGCGTGGCCGTGGCGGCGCAGTTGCTCTACCTGGCGGTGCGCTTCCGGTGGACGTTCGGCACGGCGACCGTGCTGGCGCTGCTGGTGGACCTGGCCGTGGTGATCGGGTTGTTCGCCTGGCTCGGCAAGCCGGTGGACGGCGTGTTCCTCGCCGCGATGCTGACCGTGGTCGGCTACTCCGTCAACGACAAGGTGGTGGTGTTCGACCGGGTGCGCGAGCTGTGGGCCGCCCGCCGCACCGCGCCGCTGGCCGAGGCGGTGAACACGGCGATCCTGCAGACCGTGCCGCGGACCGTCAACACCGGGCTCGGCGCGCTCTTCGTGCTGGTCGCGCTGGCCGTCTTCGGCGGCGACTCGCTGCGTGACTTCGCGATCGCGCTGGTCACCGGCATCGTCGTGGGCACGCTGACGTCGTCGTTCGTGGCCGGCCCCGCGGCCATCGGCCTGGCCCGGTACGACCGCCGTCCGGCCCCCCAGCCGCCCGCGCCCAAGGCCGCCCGGCGGCCGCGCGAGGGCTCGGGAGCCGTGTTGTGACCGGCGCCGCGGGCCCGCCTCGCGCGGGCGGGCCCGCGGCGTCGCGGGTCAGAGCCGGGCGAGCCAGTCCAGGAGGATGGCGTTGACCTCGTCCGGGCGTTCCTGCTGGATCCAGTGGCCGCAGTCGTCCAGGAGCCGGGAGGAGACCAGGCCGGGCAGGGTGGTGGGGAAGGCGTCGATCGCGGCGGAGAGCCACCGGGTCGTGTCGTCCTGCGCGCCGCCGACGAACAGCGAGGGCTGGACGATCGGCGCGCCGTCGTGGGGCGCGAGGTCTTCCCAGTCGCGGTCCATGTTGCGGTAGCGGTTCAGCGCGCCGGCCAGGCCGGTGCGCTCGAACTCGGCGGCGTAGAAGTCGAGGTCGGTCTCGCTCAGCCAGCCGGGCAGCGTGCCGCCGGCCGGGAACCGGTCGCGCAGCCTGCCGCCCGGGGCCACGAACAGCGGGTGGGGCGCGTCCGGGCCCGGCATGGTCCCGGCGGACAGGGCCGCGTACACGCCCGCCAGCCAGCCCCGGACGTCCGGCTCGATCTCGGCCTCGGCCCGGCCGGGCGTCTGGAAGTAGCTGACGTAGAACTCGTCCGTCCCGCCCATGGCGGCGAACGCCTCGGTGGGACGCGGCCCGCCGCGCGGCGTGTACGGCACGCTGAGCATGGCGACCGCGCGGAAGACGTCCGGCCTGAGCAGGGCGCTGTGGGCGGCGATCCCGGAGCCCCAGTCGTGGCCGACGATCACCGCGCTCCGCTCGCCCAGCGCCCGCACCACCGCCACGCCGTCCTCGACCAGCTCGGTCATCCGGTACGCGGCCACGTCCGCCGGCTTGGACGAGCGGCCGTAGCCGCGCACGTCCACCGCCACCGCCCGGTACCCGGCGGCGGCCAGCGCCGGGAGCTGGTGCCGCCAGGAGTACCAGGACTCGGGGAAGCCGTGCACCAGCAGCACCAGCGGCCCCTGCCCCGCCTCCACGAGATGGACCCGGCCGGCGGGGGAGGGCACCAGGCGGTGGACGCCCTCGGCGACCGGGGTGAGCTGCGACATCGTTCCTCCACGCATATGTGTCCTGGCCTGTCACCAGGATCATGCGCGGCCCGTGCCGCGGCGCGCGAACTCCGTTGCCGTTTCGGCAAACCCTGCGTTAAAGGTCGGTGGCGATGATCTTCTCGATGTTCCGCTCGGCCAGCGCCGTGATGGTGACGAACGGGTTCACCGTGGTGTTGCCGGGGATCAGCGAGCCGTCGATGACGTACAGGCCGGGGTAGCCGGTCAGGCGGCCGTAGTTGTCGGTGGCCCGGTTCAGCACCGCGCCGCCGAGCGGGTGGTAGGTGAGGTGGTCGCCCCAGATCTTGTACACGCCGAACAGGTCGGTGCGGTAGATCGTCCCCTCCTTGGCGTTGATCTTGTCGAAGATCGTTTTCGCCATGTCGATGGACGTCTGCTTCCAGGCGGTCTGCCAGCTCAGGTCCACCTTGCCGGTCGCGGCGTTCCAGGAGAACTGCGCGCGGCGCGGGGTGTTGGTGATCGACAGGTAGAAGGAGGCGTACGTCTCGATCCCGGTCGGCAGCGGCGCCACCTCGGCGAACGCGCCGCCGGCCGTCCAGTTGTCGATGCCCGCGCAGGGGATGGCCGACTGCAGCTTGCCGGTCGGGTCCCACAGGTGGTTGGCCCGGCCGCACATGACGTTGCCGTTGTCGCCCCAGCCCTTGCCGACCTCGTCGTCCAGACCCGGCAGCGCGCCGGTGGCCTTCAGCCTGACCAGCAGCTTGCTCGTGCCGACGCTGCCCGCGGCGAAGAACACCCGGGCGGCCGTGACGGTCTTGGCGGCGGTGACCGAGCCGTCGGTGGCGAGCTGGTCGATCCGGACGGTGTAGCCGCCGCCCGCCGCCGGGGCGACCGAGGTGACCTGGTGCAGCGGCGAGATCGTCACCCTGCCGGTCGCGCGGGCCCGCGCCAGGTAGGTCTTCTGCAGGGACTTCTTGCCGTGGTTGTTGCCGTAGAGGATCTCGCCGGCCAGCGCCGACTGGGTGGCCGTGCCGGCCGCCTCCTGCTTCATGTAGTCCCAGTCGTACACGTCGGGGACGAAGGTGAACGGGAAGCCGGAGCGCTGGGCGTGCTTGCGGCCCACGCGGGCGTACTGGTAGCACGCGGTGGTGTCGAACCAGGCCGGATCCACCAGGCCGACGCCGAGGCCGGAGTTGGCGCGCGGGTAGTAGACGCCGTACATCTCGTCGGCGTCCACCGACGGGAGCACGGCGGCGAAGTTCTCCCGCTTGGGCGTGACGGCCATGCCGCCGTTGACCAGCGAGCCGCCGCCGACCCCGCGGCCCTGGTAGACCGTGATGCCGGCGAACTCCTCGGCGTCCAGGATGCCGGTGTAGCGGGGGATGTCCCGGTCGATGGGGAAGCCGAGGAAGTAGTTGAGCGGCGCCTTGGTCCTGGTGCGCAGCCAGTACGAGCGATAGTCGGGCTCGCGCGTGTTGCAGAAGATCTTGCCGTCCGAGCCGGGCGTGTCCCAGGCCATGCCCATCTCGATCATGTGCACCTCGACGCCCGCCTGGGCCAGGCGCAGGGCGGCCACCGAGCCGCCGTACCCGGTGCCGATCACCAGGACGGGCACGCGGGCGCCGTCGGCGATCGGCCCGTCGGCGGCAGCGGTGGCGACGGCGGCGGCGCGGCCGGGCAGTGCGGCGGCGCCCAGGAGGGAGGCGGTTCCGGCGATGAAGGTGCGGCGGCTGGTGTTCATGTCACGTGCCCTCGCTCGGTCGGTCTGACGCGGACTCGGTCGGTCTGACGGAGGGTGCCGGGCCGCCGGTCAGCATGCAGGCCGTGTCCAGGCCCAGCACGTGGTTGAGCCGGCCGAAGGCCCACCAGGAACCGATGCTCATGCTCAGTTCCACGATCTCGTTCTGGCTGTAGTGCTCGGTCATCCGGGACCAGAACTCCTCGTCGAGCCCGTGGTGGTCCAGGGCGTAGCGCTCGGCGTACTCGGCGGCGAGCCGGGTGCGCGCGTCGAAGGCGTCCGTGGCGCGCCAGTCCGCGACCGCGTCGGCGAAGCCGTCCTCGACCTTGACGCCGTCGCGCTCGGTGCGCCAGTCGAGGCAGAAGACGCAGCCGTTGATCTGCGCGATCCGCAGCCGGGCCGCCTCGAACTCGCGCAGGCCCAGCGTGGTGTGGGCGTAGACGGCCATGGAGAACTTCGAGGCGGCGGTCCCGATGCCGGGGACCAGCTCGCCCCAGACGTACGCGATCGGGTCCTTGCCGCCGGGAACGTCGACGATCACGGGTTCTTCCTTCCGAGCCGGCCGGACGCGGGGCGCAGTGGGACGTCGAGCGCGTCGTACAGGCCGGGCGGGGCGGTGGCGAGCCAGTCGATGGCGTTCACCAGCCGGCCCGCCGCGGTGGCGTTCCCGCCCGCCGAACGGCTGCCGCCCTCGTCGGTGGCCTCGATCGTGACCTCGATGCGCGGGCGGCCCTCGACGATCACCCGGTGGGCGCCGTCGCCGCCGTCCGGGGGGAGCGGCCAGTCGGGGGCGCAGGCGGGGTGGATGCGGGTGACGTGCTCGATCACGATGCGCGGCTCGCCCTCGACGACGCCCTGCACCTCGAACCGCACCGCGCCCTGGGTGCCGGCCTCGAAGTCGCCCATGCCGGCGGTGGTGACCGTGCGGTCGAGCGCACGCCGCTCGACGACCTCGCGGATCTCCTCCAGCGTGATGCCGAGGGCCCGCGCCATCAGCCGTACCTGCCCGCCCCACACCATGGACGGGACGGTCGGCGCGATCATCGGCGGCTCGTAGTCCATGGGCTGGCCCATGCCGACCATGTACCGGACCGCGTCCGGGCGGTCGTAGCCGGAGTAGTCGAAGATCTCCTGGCAGCGGATGGCGTCCACGACCGAGCCGAGGCCGCTGAGCAGCAGGGGCAGCAGGTCGTTGCCCCAGCCGGGGTCGATGCCGGAGGCGAACAGCGAGCCGCCGCCCTCGGCGACGGCGGCCAGCACCTGGTCCCGCAGCTCGGGCGGCGCGCCGCGGTGGTCGTAGAGGGCGTACAGGGAGGGCGTGACGACGACGGCGCCGGCCCGGACGGCCCGCAGGACGTCGGCCAGGGCGTCGTCGGGGCGCAGGTCGCCGGAGGCGGCGTACACGACGGCCCTCGGGCGGGCGGCCAGGACGGCGGCGGCGTCGTCCGTGGCGGTGACGCCGAGGTCGCGGCCGAGTCCGGCGAGCTGTCCGGCGTCGCGGCCGGCCTTGTCGGGGGAGTGCACGACGACGGCGGCGAGACTGAGGTCGGGATGGGCCTCCACGGCCCTGATGGCGGCGCGGCCGACGTTGCCGGTACCCCACACCACGGTGGACGTCATGGGCGGAGCGTAGCAAGCGCTTGGTTTGGTGTACAGGGCCCACGACCGGCCCTCCTCAGTCCTCGACGGCCTCGGGCGACGGACGTCCCTCAGCCTTCGGCGGCCTCGACGTCGGGCGCTTCTCAGCCTTCGACGGCCTTGATGAACAGGTCCCCGGTGGCGGTCTTGACCAGGTCGGCCTTTCCGGTGGCGGGGTCGACGAGGGCCACGTCGGCGGCCCCCTGCATCGTGACCACGATCCGGCCGCCGCCGAACGCGATCCCCCGGTGCGCCGTGTCGGCGAGGTAGTCGCCCGTGAGCCGGCGGTCCCGCGTCTCGTCCTTCGGGGACAGCAGCAGCAACGCCGGGTCGCCGTGGTCACCGCCCAGGGCCGCCACCCGGCCGTCGGCGGAGGCGGCCAGCTCGGCGTCCCAGGGCTCCCGCAGGGCCGTCACGGTGCGGATGACCTTGAGGTCGAGGTCGTAGAAGCGCAGCCGGCCGCATGGCGGCGAGAACACGGCCGGCCCGGTGCCGGGGACGTACACCAGGCTGTCGCCGAAGCCTGCGCAGGGCCTGCCGTCGTCGTCGCGCGGCGGTCGCAGCCGTGCCGCGCTCAGTCTGCGCGCCGTGACGTCGCGGACGACGGTGACCGCGCCGAGGGGCGAGTCGTCCCGGTCGCCGACGTCCTGGCGGCCGGGGCCGTCCGCGTACTCCTCCGGGGCGCCGATGACGAGGCCCACGCCGCCGCCGGCGAGCGGGCCGAGGGCGAGCCGGTCGCCGAACCGGTCGGAGACCTCGGAGCTGCCGGGCACGCCGGGCGTCTCCTGGGTGATCCGCCGGACGAACGCGCCCTTCCTGAACAGGTAGACCGCGCCTCCCGGCCGCTCCCGCGGCGCGCCGATCGCGACGAGGTCGCCGTAGGCGGCGACGGACTCGCCGAAGGCCGCGTCCTCCTGCGGCCGCGGCGAGACGAGCCGGCGCGGCGGCGCGGCGGCCCCGCCGTGCAGGACGTAGACCCCGCCCGCCCCCTTCAGGCCGGCCACGGTCAGGGTACGGGTGCCGACGACGAGGTCCGCGCAGCGGTCGTCGTTGACGTGGGCCATGGTCACCGACCAGCCGAAGCCCTTCATCCGGTTGCCCGGCGGGGTGGGGAGGTGGATGACCTTGCCCGCCGACAGGACGTGCACCCGGCCGGTGGCGCCGAGATAGCCGAGGGCGACGTCGTCGCGGCCGTCGCCGTCGAAGTCGCGGGCGCTCGCCCCGTCGCAGCGGCTGCGCGCCGGCCGCACGACCGGCGGCCGGGTCGCGGCCCGCACGGCCGGGACGTGGGTCGGCACGGTCGGGGTGTGGGGCGGCAGGGGCGAGGCGCGGGTCGGCGAGGTCCTAGGGCTCGGGCTCGTGTCCGGCACGGGGACGGGACCGGGAGCGGCGGCGGGCCCCGGCGCGGAACACGCGGTCAGCGCCCCCACCAGCAACACCACGAGTGGACGGCCCGGGACCCGCATACGACGACCTCCCCTTGTCGATCGCGCCATCCTCGCCCGCGCCTCCGGCTCGCGGCAACCGGGGCCCGGTGCCCGCCCGTCCGACTCCGGACAACCGGGGGCGCCGGTCAGGCGGCGTCGAGGGCGATGCCGTACAGGTGGTCCACCCGGATCCTGATGACCAGGCGGCGTCCCCTGGCCATCTCCGCCAGGAAGGCGGCCTCGTCCGCCGGGTCGGGGAAGCCGCCGGCCATCTCCAGCAGCTCGCGTCCGGTGGCGTCGCCCGGCGTGAGCGACGGCTCGGAGACCTCCGCCCGTCCTTCGGCGACGGCGTACGACAGGACGTCGTCGCCCTGCAGGTGCACCGTCGCCCGCGGGTCGGCGAGCAGGTGGCGCACCTTGACGCGGCCCTCGGCGGAGGAGATGCGCAGGACGCGCTCGGCGGCGTCCCAGCGCAGGGCCATCGAGGCCAGGTGCGGGCGGCCGTCGCGCTTGAGCGTCGCCAGCACGCCGAAGGGCTGGCGGGCGAGGATCCGCAGGAGTTCGTCCTCGGTGAGGGGGCGGGCGCCGGGGCCCTGTCCGGGGCCGTAGGAGGGCTCGGTCATGATGATCGGCTCCGTTTCGCGGTGAGAAGAAGGGGATTCAGCGAGCGGCGGGCTGGTCGATCCGCGACGCGTCGGCGGCCGCGGCGGCCCGGGGCCGGCGCAGGACGGCCAGGGCGACCACGACGGCCGCCGCCAGCAGCCCGGCCGAGGTGGCGAAGGCCAGGTGGTAGCCGCCGGTCAGCGCCGCCGCCTCGGCCGCCCCGCCGGCGCGCAGCTCCTGCGTGCGGGAGGCCGCCAGCGTGGTCAGGACGGCCACGCCCAGCGCCATGCCGATCTGCTGGGTGGTGTTGAACACCCCGGAGGCGAGGCCGGCGTCGTCCGCGCGGGCGGCCGACATGCCGAGCGTGGTCAGCGCCGGCAGCGCCAGCCCGCCACCCGCGATCAGCACCATGACCGGCAGCAGGTCGGTGACGTAGTCGGCGTCCACCGGCACCCGCGTGAGCCAGGCCATCGCGGCCAGCAGCAGCACCAGCCCGGCCAGCAGCACGGCCGGCGCGCCGAAGCGGGCGCTCAGCCGCGCCGACACGAACAGCGACACGCCGCCGATCGCCACGGCCGCCGGGAGCATCGCCAGCCCGGTGGCGAGGGCGCCGTACCCCAGCACCTTCTGCATGTAGAGCGCGACGATGATCTGGAAGGCGAACATCGCCGACAGCGCCAGCATCTGCACGACGTTGGCCCCGGCCACGTTGCGGGAGCGCAGCACGCGCAGCGGCATCAGCGGCGTGCGCGCGGTGGCCTGGCGCACGAAGAAGCCGGCGAGCAGGGCCAGCGACACCGCGCCGAACGCCAGGGTGTGCACGGCGAGCCAGCCGTGCTCCTCGACCTTGACCACGGTGTAGATGCCCAGCATCAGGCCCGAGGTGACCAGCAGCGCGCCGGTCACGTCGGCGCCCCGCGCGAGGCCGAGGCCCCGGTCGGCGGGCAGCGCGGGCAGCGCCAGCACGATCGTCGCCAGCCCGATCGGCAGGTTGATGAAGAAGATCCAGTGCCAGCTCAGCGCGTCGGTGAGCACGCCGCCGAGCACCTGCCCGATCGACGCGCCGGCCGCGCCGGTGAAGCTGAAGACCGCGATCGCCCGCCCCCGCTCGCGCGGCTCGGTGAACAAGGTCACCAGGATGCCGAGCACGACGGCCGAGGCCATCGCGCTGCCGACGCCCTGCAGGAACCGGGCGGCGATGAGCAGGCCCTCGCTGTTGGCCAGGCCGGCCAGCAGGGACGCGCCGGTGAACACCGCGTTCCCGGCCAGGAACATCGTCCGGCGGCCCACGAGGTCGCCGAGCCGTCCGGCCAGCAGCAGCAGCCCGCCGAACGCGAGCAGGTACGCGTTGACCACCCAGCTCAGCCCGGCGGGGGAGAACCCCAGGTCGCGCTGGATGGCGGGCATGGCCACGGTGACGATGCTGCCGTCGAGGATGGTCATCAAGGCGGACGTCGACAACACGGCCAGGGCGGTGCGCCGGGAGGTGAGGGACATGGTCGTCTCCTGTTTCAAGGGGTGCAACAGGAGAGACCGTAGCAGATAGTTCCGTTACAGACGATATGTCACGGAACTACTTAGCCGCGTTCCCTGGCCCGCCGGACCGGCTGTGGCGCCTCGGCCGGGGTCTCCAGGTGGCCGGTGGCCAGCCGGTTCAGGGCGCGTACCAGCACCTCCCGCTCGTCGTCCGGGATCGAGCCGAGGGCCGCGGTGTGCACGCCGTCCACGATCTCCTGGCTGCGCCGCGCCACCTGGGCGCCCTTCTCGGTCACGGCGATGATCCGGGCCCGCCGGTCGGTGCTCGACGGCCGCCGCTCGGCCAGCCCGGCCTTCTCCAGGGCGTCGACGGTGACCACCATCGTGGTCTTGTCCATGTCGCCGATCTCGGCGAGCTGGATCTGTGTGCGCTCCTCCTCCAGCGCGTGCACGAGCACGCAGTGCATGCGCGCGGTCAGCCCCAGCTCGGCCAGGGCCGCCGCCATCCGGGTGCGCAGCACGTGACTGGTGTGGTCGAGCAGGAACGACAGGTCATGCTCGGTGCGGGAGGGCGCCATCGAAGTCATGTCATCGAGGCTACCAACTCATCCCGTAGCGGATTATCCGCTGAAGAACGTCCACCCTGACGGTCTAGCGCAAGTTGATCTCACTATGTATGTTCGGACCGAAGGAAAGTTTCGTCCATGGAGGCATGGTGGGCAAGAAGTTTCACGTTCTGGCGTTACCGATCGCCGTGGCCGCGCTGGCCGCAGTGGCGTCCCCCGCGCAGGCGGCGACGGGATACGACCGCTGCCAGGAAGGCAACTACTGCCTGTTCTCCGGTCTCGACGGCACCGGCGACATCGTCCAGCTCCAGGCGAGCACGGCCAACCTGGCGGCCCTGGGCATGGGCGACCGCGCCAAGTCCGACTGGAACCGCACCGACACGCTCATCCATCTCTACTCCGAGGCCGACTACGGCGGCTGCTCGGCCGTCACCGGCCCGCGCGGCAAGGGCAACTTCTACATCACCTTCCGCGACTTCTTCGACTCCGTCCGCTTCGGCGGCCCGAACGGCCCCTCCTGCTCCATCGGCGGCGACGAGCTGAGCATCAAGCGCGCCGCGACCACCGACTCCCACGGCTGACCTTCGAACCCTCCGGCCGGCCCCGCGCACCCCGCGGCGGCCGGCCGTCGCCGTTCCCGGCCCGCGAGGGTGTCGCGTCGATCGTTCCGCTCGTACGCTCCCTCCATGCCGGACCTCGTCTCCCTGATCTTCTTCCTGGCGCTGATCGGCGTGCTCGTGATGCCGGCCTGCGGCGCGACCGTGTTCGCCGCGGAGACCGCCCCGCGCGGGCGGCACGGCCGGATGCACTCCGGCCATCTGGTCGCCGGCGCGTGGGTGGCGGCGGCCGGGACCGCGCAGTCCAGGGCGCGGTACCTCCCGCAGGCGCGGCCGGGGGCGCTCGTCGTGCGGCTCGATCCCGCACGACCGGCGCTCGGGATCGCCGCCGTCCGGCAGGAGCTGCCCGGAACGGACGTCGCCCAGGGCCTGACGCCGGTCCACCCGTTCGACCTCACCGTGTCGAGGGCCGACTCCGCGACGTCCTCCTCCCGCGCCTACATCGGCGACCAGGCGCTGCTGCGCTACCTCACGGGGGACCCGTCGTTCCCGTATGACGAGGGCAGGGCCGTGGCGGTCACGTCCGAGCCGGTCCGGCACGACACCGTCACGATCGAGTACAGCGCCCCCGAGGACCCGCCGGGCGACTCGCCGGGGCGCTCGCGGCCACGGTCAGGTCGCGCCGTCCGGACCGCCTCCTGCTCCGGGCCGGCGGCTCTCCCGCCGCCGCGCGCGGCCTCACCGCCTGCCGGGCGGCCCTGGCGGCGGCCTGCGGCGCGGTGCTGGTCAGGCCCGGCCGCCGCCCGTAGGGCGGTCAGGAGAAGGCGGATTCATCGGTCAGGTCGGCGGAGAGTCTCCACAGGCGGGCGGCGGAGTCCGGGTCGAGGGCCCAGGGTTTGACGCCGCCGATCAGCATGTCGTCGCCCGTCGCCGGCTCGGCCAGGTCGCAGTCCTGGCAGTAGGCGCCGCCGTGCGCGTCCAGCAGAGGTGACGTGGCCGCCCACACCGCGGTCGCCGCGCCCTGTTCCGGGGTCTTGAAGCCGTCGGCCCGGCGTCCGTCGGCCGTGATCCAGCCCTGGGCGACCTGTTCCTCGTGCGGGATGCGGCGCTGCAGCGGGGTGAGGATGCTGCCCGGGTGCACGGCGAAGGCCCGCAGGCCGTCGGCCGCGCCGAGGGCGTCGAGATGGACGGCGAACAGGGCGTTGGCCGTCTTGGACTGCCCGTAGGCCGCCCAGTGGTCGTGGCCGTGGCGGAAGTGCGGGTCGTCCCAGCGGATGTCGGACAGGAAGTGCCCCGAGGAGGAGACCGACACCACCCGGGCCCCGGCGAGCGCCGGGCGCAGCCGGTTGACCAGGGCGAAGTGGCCGAGGTGGTTGATGGCGAGATGCGCCTCCCAGCCGGGGCCGACCGGCCGGTGGGGGTAGGCCATGACGCCCGCGTTGCCGATGACGACGTCCAGGCCGCGGCCGGTCTCCAGGAACCGGTCGCCGAAGGCGCGGACGCTGCCGAGGTCGGCCAGGTCCAGCTCGGCCACCTCCGTGCGGGGGAGGTCGCGCAGCGCGTCCCGCGCCACGCCGGGACGGCGGGCGGGCACGACGACGTGCGCTCCCGCCCGTACCAGCGCGCGGGTGGCCGCCAGGCCGAGGCCCGAGTAGCCGCCGGTGATCAGGACGTTCCGGCCGGACAGGTCGATGCCGGCCAGGACGTCGTCGGCCGTGCTGTGCGCGCCGAAACCCGAGCCGATTTTTTGTTGGGTACGTGCCATGCCCTCGACCGTAGAATCTAGAGTGCAATCTAGGTCAAACTATGGCGAGGTGCCATGAGCAGGGACGCGGACCGCCTGTCCATCGGGGACGTCGCGCGGGCCACCGGGCTCGGCGTCCACGCGCTGCGCTTCTTCGAGCGCGAGGAGCTGTTCCTGCGCCCGATCCCGCGTACGGCGGGCGGGCAGCGGGCCTACGACCGGGCCGACGTGGAGTGGCTGCTGCTGTGCAACCGGCTGCGGGAGTCCGGCATGCCGATCGCCACCCTGCGCAGGTTCGCCCACCTCGTACGCTCGGGGCCGGGCAACGAGCCGGAGCGGCTCGCGCTGCTGGAGGAGCACGAGCGGGCCGTCCGCGACCGGATCGCCGACCTGACGGCGAGCCTGGACATCATCCACGGCAAGGTCGTCGCCTACCGCCGGCACGTCCGGGACGGGACCGCGGCCGGGGTCTGGTCGCCGACGCCTTCGCCTTGAGCGGCGGCCCGGCTGTCCTAGGATCAAGGACCCATGAGCCGGTTGCCCACGCTGTCCGCCACGGAGATCCGCGCCGAACGCCTGCTGCTGCGCAAGGCCCACGACGGCGACCGGGACGGCCTCGTCGAGCTGATGACCGACCCCGAGGTGCGCGAGCACCTGGGCGGCCCGCGCCCTCGGGACGACGTGGAACGTTTCCTCGACGCCGCCGGAACCGCCGCCGCGACGGCCGCGCCGGGCGGCTACGTCATCGCCGACCTCGTCACCGACCGGCTGCTCGGGACGCTCGCGCTCGACCGCCGCGCGGCCGACCGCCCCGGGCACGTCACCGGCGACGGCGAGGAGCTGGAGCTGTCCTACGTGCTGCGCCGCCCGGCCTGGGGCAGCGGGTTCGCCCACGAGGCGGCGACGGCCGCGCTGCGCGCCGCGGCGGCCGAGCTGCCCGACCAGCCGGTGGTGATCGTCACCCGGACGGCGCACGGAAGATCGCTGAGACTGGCCGCCCGCCTGGGCTTCCGGCCGGTCGCCGCCTTCGAGGAGTTCGGCGCCGAGCAGACCCTCTGCGCCGCCCGGCTGTCCTGGTTCGAGGGCTGACCTCACCGCCGGCGGGCCGGCTCCTCCGGGGTGAGCAGGAGGGCCATGATGCGGTCGAGCGCGGCCAGGTCGCCGGGGTCCAGGGCCAGCAGGGAACGCGGCGGACGGGCCAGGATGCGCTCGGCCTCCTCGGCGGCGGCCGTCCCCGCCGGGGTGAGCGTGACGATCTTGCTGCGGCGGTCGTCGGGGGAGACGCTGCGGGTCACGTGGCCGCGCCGCTCCAGGTCGTCGACCATCAGGGTGGTGTACGGCTTGTCGGTGGACAGCTCGGCGGTCAGCTCCCGCATGCTCATCGGCCCGGCCAGCAGGCGGCGCAGCGCCTTGACCCGGAAGAAGCTCATGCCGAGCGTCTCGGCCACCTCCTTGCGGCGGTCCTCCTGCCGCAGGACGAGGTCGTACATCGCCGCCCAGACGCGGGCCACGGCGTCGTGCCCGGAACTGCCGGGACTGCCGGAGGTGTCGGTCATACAGCGTCCGCCGTTCTGTCGGGTGCGTGGGCGAGCCGTTCGGCGGTACGGGTGGCGCTGCGGCGGGCCCAGCCGGTCGTGGTCAGGATACCGAGCAGCAGGATGGCCAGCCCGCACCCGGCGACGATCCACCAGCCGATGTGGCTGGCCTGCGGGAACCCGGCGGCGAACGGGCCGGCCACCGCCGAGGTGACCAGCGAGCCGATGACCGCGACGCCGAGCGACTGGCCGATCTGGCGGCTGGTGGAGGCCACCGCCGCGGCCACGCCGGCCTGGGCGCGCGGCATGCCGGACACGGCGGTGTTGGTGATAGGCGCGTTCAGCATGCCGAAGCCCACCCCGAACAGCACGTACGCGGCCATGAGCCGCCAGGTCGGCGTGTCCGCCGCCAGCCCGGTCATGATCAGGCCGCTGGCCGCCATGGTGACCCCGGCCACCACCAGCGGGACGCGCGGCCCGGCGGTCCCGACGATCCGGCCCGACAGCGGCGCGCAGACCACGGTGAGCCCGGCCATGGGCAGCGTGTAGAGGCCGGCGTGCAGGGCGGACAGGCCCAGCACGTCCTGGAGGTAGAGGGTGTTGACGAACAGGAACCCGGCCAGCGCGGAGAAGCCGCACACCGCGATGACCGTGGCTCCGGTGAACGGCGCGCTGCGGAAGAAGCGCAGGTCGATCAGCGGGTCGGTGCGGCGCAGCTCGTACGGCGCGAGGACGGCCAGCGCCAGCGCCGCGACCGCGAAGCAGCCCAGCGTGCGCGGGGACGCCCAGCCGGCCGCCGGCGCCTCGATGAAGCCGTACGTCAGGGTGGCCAGCAGCACGATGACCAGCGTCTGCCCGACCGGGTCCACCCGGCGCGGGCGCGGCGCGCGCGACTCGGGCACGAACAGCGCGCAGAGGGCGAACGCGGCCAGGCCCACCGGGATGTTGATCCAGAAGATCGCCTGCCAGCCGACCGAGTCCACCAGCGTGCCGCCGACCAGCGGGCCGAGCGCCATGCTGATGCCGATCACGCCGCCCCACACGCCGATCGCGCGGGCCCGCTCGCGCGGCTCGGTGAAGGTGTTCGTGATGATCGACATGGCGACCGGGTTGAGCATGGACCCGCCGACGGCCTGCAGCGCCCGCGCCGCGATCAGCCAGCCGAGGCCGGGCGCGAGCGAGCACATGAGCGAGCCGAGCGTGAACAGCGCCAGCCCCGTCTGGAACGTGCGCCGGCGGCCGACCCGGTCGCCGGTCGAGCCGGCCAGCATGAGCAGGCTCGCCAGGACCACCGTGTAGGCGTCGATGATCCACTGGAGGCCGGACATGGAGGCGTTGAGGTCGCGGCGGATGGCCGGCAGCGCGATGTTCACGATCGTGTTGTCCAGCCCGACGATGAACAGGCTCATGCAGCAGATGGCCAGCACGAGCATCCGCCGGCGGGGGCTGAGCGCGGGGGCGGGGGACAGGGGCGCTCTACTCGTTATAGGCATATAACGATTATATTCGCACAACTAAACACATGTCCGCCCCGCCCCCTGAAACGCCGTGAGGCCCCTGGCAGCCGGACGGGCTGCCAGGGGCCTCACGACTCAGTCGAGGAAGGTCGCGGCGGCCACCGTGAGCGCGGTCACCGCGTACACCGACACCTCCTCGGGCAGCAGGAGGATCGCCAGCACGTCCACCACGGCCAGCATTCCGACGACCGCCCACGTACGCGGCCTGCGCAGGATCTCCGTCAGCCGGCTCATGGCTTGTGGAACTTGAACCAGTTGGTGAACGACCAGGTCGCCTTGGGTTGTGTGGTCATGTTCTTCGCACCTCTCAGCACTTCGGTGCCCATCGGCAGTTTCACCCCCGCCTGGGCCTTGGCCAGTTCCTGGCCCGCCTTCAGATAGCGGCCGGCGCCGCCCAGCGCCGCCCCGGTGAGCCCGGCGAAGGCCAGGCCGGTCACGCTGAACCGGTCGGAGCCCGCGTTCTGCACCGAGTAGCTCGCCATGCCGACCGCGGCCCCCAGCGCCACGCCGCACACCACGGTCACGCCGCACGCCGCCACCGCGACCGCGCCGACGACGCCGACGGCCACCGCCGCCACCGTCCGGCCCCACCGGTCCCACCAGCCGCGCTTCTTCTTCTGCTTCTCCTTCTGCAGCGCCTCCTGCGCCTGCCTGAGCTTGGCCTGCTCCTCGGCCAGCGCGTCGCTGATGCGCTTGTTCTCGGCCATCAGCTCCGCGATGCGCTGGGCCGCGGCCGGATCGGTGTACCGCAACATGCACGACTGGCTCGTGCACGCCCCGGGGTTGCTGGTGCCGCCGCTGCTGCGCCCGGTGCCGCCGCCCCTGGAAGGAGCGGGGGACGGCGCGGCGCCGACGGAAGTCAGCTGCACCTGCGCCGGCGCGGGCGGGGGCGGCGGCTGGATGGGCCGGCCGTCGGGACGGATGCCCATGTCCTTGCACTCCTGGCCGTCGCAGACGCGCAGGCCGGTCGGGTCGGACCAGGCGACGGGGTTGTTGCTCGCGTAGGCGTAGCCGTTGATCTGCTGCGGATCCGTCAGGTCCATGACCGGGTCGGCCGAGACGAACCGGCCGGTGGCCACGTCGTACTCGCGCGCGCCCAGGTGGGTCAGGCCCGTCGAGTCGTCCACGGTGCCGCCGACGAACCCCTTCTGGCTCGGCCAGGACGCCGGCGCGCCGCCCCGGGACCCGCCGTAGGGGGTGGTGGACCTGCGGCCGTACGCCAGCGTGGTGGCGTTGACCACCAGCTCCTCGGTGTCGTGCCGGTCGCCGAGCAGGTAGTTGACCTTCCCGTCGCCGGTGCGCACCACCGTGGCCCGCGGGCCCTCGTAGTAGCGGGTGCCGCTCACCTTGCCCCCGGCCAGCGTCAGCTCCTGGCCGTCGAGGTAGAGGGTGACCGAGCCGGGGTCGCGGCGGATGATCCGGTTGCCGTCGGCGTCGTGGACGAAGGTGCTCGTCCTGCCCGCGACGGTGGAGGCGCTCAGGTCGCCCTCGGCGTTCCAGGTCAGGGTCTGGTCGCCGAGCGCGGTGACGCGCCGCCTGGTGTTGCCGGTGGCGTCGTACTCGTAGGTGTCGGTACGCGCGCCGGGCCCGGTCGTCTCCACCTTCTGCAACGTGTGCGGCTGCGGCCGGCCGGCGGCGGGGTAGGTGTAGACCCGGGTGACGTCGCCCGCCCCGCCGTGCTGGACCTCCTTGGTCCGGTTGCCCACCACGTCGAAGGCGAACGACTGCCAGTAGGGGGCCGGCCCGCCGACCGTCGAGGCCGACGGGGCCGCCGCGCAGTCGTCCGTGGCGGTCCACGCCTCGGTCAGCCGGCGCCGGTGGTCGTAGGCGTAGCACTGGGTGTCGGTCGCGGACCTGTCGTCCCGGTCGTCCCGGACGCTGGTGACGTCGCCCGCCGGGTTGTAGGTGAACACCGCGTCGTCCATGGTCTGCGGCCCGCTCTTCTCCCGGTCGTCGACCGACCGGGCCAGGCGGCGGGTGGCGTCCTGGTACTCCAGGGTGCGCACGACCCGGGCGCCCACGTCGCCGAGCACCGTCTGCAGGACCTCGCCGTAGGGCGAGTACTGCGTGCCGCCGACGTACACGCGGGAGCCGTTGTCGAGGGAGGCGAGTGCGCCCAGGCGGGTGTAGCCGGGCCGGACGGTCTCGGCGGGCAGCCCGCCGGCCGCCTGGTAGGACGTCGAGGCCGGCAGCCCGCTGACCGGCCGGTACGTCGTGCCGACGGTGTACGTCCCGGCCAGCAGCCCCTCCGACGGCGGGATCGTCACCGTCGTGCCGGTCTGGCGGCCCGCGGCGTCGTAGCCCTTGACCGCGGTGACGTACGCGCCGCCCTCGTCGTACCGGGTGGAGGAGGCGGGCAGGCCCTTGCCTCCGGGCAGGGTGTCGTAGGCCCACTCGGCGAGCCTGGCGGCCCCCTGCGCGACCGACGTCTTGCGGCCGAGCTCGTCGTAGGCGTACGTGAGCGTGACGCCGCGGGCGTCGGTGGTGCCGGTGCGGCGGCCGGCCGCGTCGTAGGTCCAGCGGGTCAGGCCGACGTCCGGGTCGGACAGCGACGTCCTGCGCCCGCGCAGGTCGTAGGTGTAGGCCCAGGTGTTGCCTGCCGGGTCGACCACCTTGGTCACCCGTCCCCCCTGGTCGTAGTCGTAGGTCGTGACGTCGGCCCGTGGGTCGGCGAAGTCGGCGACGCGGCCGGGGTACTGCCGCAGCTCGGTCGTCCGGCCCCGGACGTCGGTCACCGCCAGCGTCGCGGCGGCGCCCTCCGGCGGGACGGTCGCGGTGTAGTTGCCGCCGTAGGAGGTGGTGCCGCGCCACTTCTCCACGTTCAGCGACTTGAAGATCTCGGCCGTCTGGCGGCTCTGACCGTCGTACTCGGTGACGGTCTGCGCGGGCACCACGTTGTCCGGGGCGCCGAACAGCGACGTGTCCGGCGCGGAGGCGTTCCAGTAGGTGGCGTTCGTCTTCCACGGCCGGCCGTGGGAGTCCAGGAACGTGTCGGTGACCAGACGGCCGCCGCCGTGGGCGTCCTGCTGGGTCTGCCGCTCGCGCAGCAGGCCGTCGTACAGGGTGGTCGTCGCCTTGTAGGAGCCGTCGTCGAGCAGCTCCTTCTTCGTCACCGCCGTCGGCGCGGTGGCGGAGATGGCGTAGCCGTAGACGATGTCGGCGGCGGTGCTCCGGTCGTGGCCCGGCAGCCACACCTTGACCAGCCGGCCCAGCGCGTCGTGGTCGGTGAAGGTGGTGCGGCCGTTGGTGTCGGCCGAGGACAAGGTCAGCCCGCGCACGCCGTCCAGGGTCGTGGTGGTGGTGAAGCCCTTGGGATCGGTGACGGTCGTGCCCGTCGGCAGGCCGGTGGCCGGGGTGTAGGCGGTGGTGGTCAGGTGGCCCAGCTCGTCGGTCGTGCCGGTGGTCCGGCCGTAGGCGTCGTAGGTCGCGGTGGTGGCCACGTGCACGGGGGTGGCGCCGTCGAGGTGGTCGAGCGTCTCGGTCCGGGTGGCGTGCGCCTGGCCCGGCTTCGGCGCGGCCCCGAGAGCCTGGCCGTCGTAGAAGGTGCGGGTCTCGGAGAGCACCGCGCCGGGCGCGGCGCAGGTGCCGCCCGTGGTCCTGACCACCGACGGGTACGACACCAGCCAGGCGGCGGTGTCCCGGGCGGTGTAGGCGGTGGTGACGCACTCCTCGTCACCGGTGACCGCCGTGTCGCCCTGGTCCGCGGACGACAGCACCTGGCCCAGGTCGTCATGGGTGTAGTCGGCGCGGGTGCGCCGCCAGGCGGTGCCCGTCGCCGTGCTGATCAACGTGCGGCTGCGCTTCACGGACGTCCCGGTCCGCCGGGCGGTGAGCGCCGCCCGGCCCTTCACCGCCCTGGACGCGGTGACCGGCGACGACCACGGCTCGGAGACGGCCGCCGAGGCGAGCGCGCCGCCCTCACCGGTGTAGGTGAGGGTCTCCAGCGTGGTCCCGGCCAGCGCCGGGTCGTCGCTCATCTGGTTGCCCTCGGAGTCGGTCACCGTCCCGCCCAGGCCGCGCAGGTAGACGGTGTCGCTCTGGCTGCGCGCGGACGCGCCGACCTTCGTGCGGACGGTCCGGTAGCCGCGGAACTGGTTGTACGTGCGGTGCTTGTCCAGGGTGAACTCGCTCTCGTCCCGCACCCAGGCCGCGCCGCCCAGGTAGTCGTAGGACGTGACGACGGACTCCGAGCCGGAGCCGGCGACCTTGTCGTCCTCGACCACCTGGGTCACCACGTACTTGTGGAACCAGTCGTTGACCGGCTCGGCGTAGCCCTCGGGCGTCCACCACGACGGGTAGCAGCGCCGGGTGTTGGCCGCCGGGTCCGGCGTGGCGCCGGCCGCGCAGTCCTTGGCCGAGTACGCGACCAGGGTGTCGGCCCCGGTGTCGGTGCCGATCCGGGTGATCCGGTACTTGTACAGCGGCGGGCGTCCCTCGTCGGAGTCCACCCTGTTCTCCATGAGCGTCCCGGCGAACGTGGTCGCGGGCAGGGTGATCGGTTCCCCGCCGCCCGACCCGGTACGGACGATCTTCGCCAGCCACAACCCGGCCGCGGTGTTGTCGCCCGTGCCGGGGAAGTCCTGCGTCAGCGCCCAGGAGTCGACGACCCGGCCGCCCGCCTGCGTGCTGATGGACGTCAGCCGCTTGCGCGTCCAGAACGTCGGCCCGGCCGTCGCGCACTTGGCGCCGCGCGCGCAGTCCTGGTCGACCGGCGTGTCCGGCCAGTTGGCGGCGTGCGCGGCGTCGAAGACGTCGCAGCCGGACAGGCAGCGCTCGGCCACGCCGAAGCTCACCTTCGCCGCGGGGGTCGCGTAGACGTCCGAGGCGCGCAGGCCGTACTCGATGCGGTTGAGGTGACCGGCGCGGACGTAGTCGGCGTTGGCGGTGGGAGAGCCGGCCTTGGCGTAGGAGTTGGTCTGCCGGTCGTAGTAGTAGGCCATGGCGTTGCCGTGCGGGTCCACGACGTAGTCGAGCTGCCAGCGCCAGCCCTGCGCGCAGGAGGAGTCGGCGAAGGCGGCCGCGTGGCAGGGCTCCCCGGCGTGGTTGCCGAAGACCGGCACGGTGTAGGCCGACCCGGTCTCCGGCTTTCCGGCGCTCCAGCCGGGCAGCCGGTTCCTGCCGAACCAGTACTGCGTGCCGTCGGGCCTGGTGATCCGCCAGTACTCGTTGTCGTCGTCGCCGTTGGCGGTGTCGGCGGCGGTGCCGTTGAGGTGCTCGACCTTGGAGCCGTCGTCGTGGGCGGGCCGCCAGACGCCCGAGGCGTCGTCGCGGACGAGCGCGATGGTGGTGCCGTTCAGCGACAGGGTGGCGTTGCCGGACTTCCAGCACAGGTCGCCCGTCCTGGTGCTGTTGTTGGCGCCGTCGCCCTGGTCGTCGGCGCACCCCTGGTAGCCGCGCTCGATGAAGCCCGGCTCGTACTCCCAGCCCTCGCCCAGCCAGGACGGCTGGTTGTTGGTCGAGGCGACCCGGCCGTCCACGGCGGAGGAGGAGTAGGACAGCTCGACGGGCGGGACGAGCCCGCCGGGCACCTGCGGCACCTCGATGCCGTAGGTGTAGCCGAACCCGCCGGAGCTGCCGCCGTCCGACCACGTGCCGGACGGCGCGAGCGAGGTGGCGGCGTAGCTGCCGCTCGCCCCCTTCGGCGCGGCGACCGCCGCGAGCACCGCCCCGCCGGGGGCCGGGACGTCGGCGGTGAGCGTGCCGGCCGCGGTGTCGTTGACCGCCGCGACCGGCGTCCTGGTACGGCACTGCGGCAGGTCGGGCGTCGTCAGCGCGCACCCGGGCAGCGTGACCAGGGACAGGCGCGCGGCCCAGTCACCGCCGAAGGCGCCCCGGACGGCCGCGTACCCCACCTTGACCGACAGCGCGCCCGGCGTGTCGGGCCGGACGGCCAGCAGCAGGCCCGCCACCCCCGCCCTGGCGGCGTCCTCGCGGGAGGACAGCTCGACCTCGGCGGCGGCCGGCCCGTCGGCGGCGGAGGCGGCCACCGTGACCGGCAGGCCGCCCGCCCGGACGCCGTTCCAGCCCGGCGAGCCCGCGCCCGCCCGCGCGACCTGCCGCCCGGCGGCGCGCAGGTCCACCCGCGCCCTGCCCGCCGCGGGCCAGGCCACGGCGGCCGGGGCCCGCCACGCGCGGGTCTGGGAGTCGGACGGCGGCGCCGGGACGTCCCCGCGCACCTTGCCGCCGGTGACGGAGTGCTCCCGCTGCACCGGACGGATCTTGAAGGCCGGCCGGGCGGCCAGCGCCGGCGACGGGTGTAACATCCCCGCCGCCAGCGCGGCCACGACGGCCAGGACTGTCGTTCGCATCATCGTCAGGCCCCGTTTCAGGAGATTCCGGTGATCCAGCCGGTCCAGCCAGGACCGCCGACGTTGACGGCCGGCTCCCGGCCCGCGGGCGAGCCGGCATAGAGGTACAGGCCGTCGGAGAGCGCCGCCGTCTGCGCGGCCACCCAGAAGTCGGGGCCCTCCTTGCCGGCGGCCGGCTGGAAGGTCTTGACCCCCTCGACCTCGACGACCTGGCCCTGGAGGTCGCCGGGCGCGGCGATCCACGGGTGGCTGCCGGCCGGCCAGGGCTCGGCGCCGTAGGGGCGCGGCGCGCCGAGCACGTACGTGCCGGCGTCGTCGAACGAGCCCGGGTAGAGGGTCACCGCGCCGCTGTCACGCCGGCGCAGCACCAGGTCGGCGGCGTTGCCCGGGTCGGGGACGCCGTCGCCGTCGGCGTCGGAGACCACGTCGCCGGGCACGAAGGCGTCGTAGCCGTCCAGGCCGAGCGGCGCCGACCCGGCCGCCCCGGACGGGACGTCGAGGACGCGCGGCGCGGCCAGCTCCCCGTTGCCCGCCAGGGCGAGCATCCCGGCCGCGGTGCCGGTGTAGAGGTCGAGCCGGCCGCCCTCGACCACGATCAGGTCGGCGCCCGGCCGCCCGTCGAGGTTGCCCGGCGCGATGATCCGGGTGGCCGCCGACCAGTCGCCGCCGCCGGGGTGCCGCAGCTCCCGCCTGCCCTCGAAGTTCGGCCAGCCGGTGCCCTCGTTGGGGTACAGCGACAACTTGCCCGAGGCCGAGCGGACGAAGATGTCCTCGTAGCCGTCCTTGCCCATGCCGTCCTCTTGGCCGACGAAGTCGCCGCGGTGGGCCAGCAGCGCGCCGCCGAAGCCGGAGGCGCCCACGTCGGTGCCGCCGTCGGTGGTGCCGTCGCCGCGGCCGGCGTACAGGCGCAGCGTGCCGCTGTTGTTGGTGGCCAGGATGTCGGGCCGGCCGTCGCCGGTCAGGTCGCCGTCGCGGTCGCCGGACACCGTCCCGTCGGGGTCGGCCACGAACACCGGCGGCGCGGTGACGATCAGCGTCGTGTTGGTCGCCGCCTGCGAGGGCGACCCGTCGTACGGCGAGACGTTGCCGGCCACGTCGATGGCCGCGACGTGCAGCCGGTTGTTGGGCCAGCGGTGCGGATAGATCTCGACGGTCGCCGAGCCGTCGGGACCGGCCTTGACCCAGGTGCCGGCCGCGCACCTGCCCCCGCCGACCGACAGCGGGCGGTTGAGCCGGTAGCAGAAGCCGTCCAGGTTGGCGTCGCTGGAGGTCAGCCTGACCTTGCGGGTGTAGCGTGCGGGCACCTCGCCCACGTCGATGCGGCGGCCGTCGGCGGAGGTGACGACCGGCTTGGTCGGAGCGGTCTTGTCCACCTTGAACGGGCAGGAGTTGGTGGACCAGTCGCCGTCCACGCCGTCGGAGACGCTGGCGTGCCACCAGTAGTGGCCGCCGTCCTGGAGCTGGTCGGCGGGCACGGTCACGGTCGCGGTCGACCCGCTCGCCACCGTGCGGGTGTCCGACCGCACGGCCGGGCCGTCGTGGAACCACAGGCCGAAGCCCACGTCGAGGTTGCCGCCGTCGGGGTCGCTGCCCGTCGCGGTCAGCGTGACGTCGGTGTTGCCGACCACCTCCCAGGCGGGGTTCGTGGCGCTGCACGGGATCGGCCGGTCGGAGGAGTTGTTGTTCCACGGCCCCTGGTAGGCGGTCTTGGAGACCAGGCGCGGAGCGCGGTTGTAGGTGACCTGGAGCACCGGGTTGGTGCCGTCCACCTTGAACTTCTTCCACCCGTAGGTGTCGCTCTCGTCGGCGGCGCGCAGCCCGAAGGTGATGTTGCTCTGGCCGTTGTCGGCCGCCTCCTGGACCGCGCCGGCCACCGCCCCGTCGGCGAAGTCCTCGCCGGCCGACCCGCACGAGCCCCAGCCGTGGGCGAAGGACTTGGTCTGCAGGGTGCGGATCCAGCCGGGCTGGTTGTTCCAGGTCACCCAGTTGCCGATGCCGCCGGTCCAGCCCAGGTCCACCGGGCGGGCCGAGCAGCTCCAGGAGGAGACGTTGAAGACGTTGAGGGTGGCCCCGAGGATCCGGGCCCCCTGCAGGCCGTTGATGTTCATCTCGAAGTAGGCGCGGGCGGTCAGGCCGGTGTCGTTCTCGTGGCCGACCCGGGCGACCGGCGGGTTCTCGCTGCCCACCTTGTTGCCGCCGTCGTAGTAGACGGTGTTGGCGACGCCGGAGTTGCTCGCCTTCTTCACCGCGTTGGCCCAGTGGTTGCGGTAGCCGCCGCCGAAGATCGGGTCGATGACCACCGGGTAGACGGTGGCCGGGTCGTCCAGCAGGGCCCTGTCGGGCACGATCCGCAGCGTGCCGCCGCCCGCGCCGGGCTCCACGGTGGCCTTCATCGGCGCGTTGCGGACCGGGCCGTCCTCGTGCGGCTCGGCCGCGGCCAGGCCCTTGGCGGCGGCGGTGTGGGAGGAGTCCCACATGCGCGGCACCGGAGCGGTGAAGACCGGCCTGCCGCCGTCGGCGACGGTGATCCCGCCCTCGGCGGTCGCGGTCACGTCCAGGCCCTCGCCGCGCACGCCCAGCTTCAACGTGCGCACCCGGGGGTCGGCCGCGGCGGCCCGGTCCTTGACGATCAGGTGGTGCACGAAGTTGTCGGGCTCGGCGATCACCTTGAGGTCCACGCCGGGCAGCACGTCGGCGTACGTGGCGGTGTCGCCGTCCAGGACGGGGGCGGGCAGCCGGGACGGCCAGCTCAGCTCCAGCTTCCTGCCGTCCTTGACCAGGGTGGCCAGCGGGCCGGAGCCGCCGCCGGAGAACGTCATCGCGAAGGTCGTGGCCCGGGGGGAGACGGTGCCGTCGGGGTTGCGGCGCAGGGTGTCGTCCACCGGCCGCCAGGAGCCGCCGATCCTGGCGCGTACCGGGCGCAGGTGTTCGCGCCGGGTCAGGGTGCCGTCCGGGTTCGCCAGCAGCTCGCCGGTCTCGGTGCGCGCGGCGTCCACCTCGACCGGTTCGCCGGACGTGCCGGCCTTGGCCAGCGCCGCCGCCTCGGGGGAGGGGGTGGTGTCGGCCAGCGCCGCGGGGGCCGGCGTCATGAGCGGCGCCAGCAGCAGCGCCGCAGCCAGGACGAGCCTCCCGGTCCGGCGCCCGGACGGGGGTCCGCCCGTCCGCGCGACGGCCCTCAGCTTGTCGATCACTTGTGGTTTCCTTTCACCGCGGGGACACGCGCCCTTCCAGGGCACGGCCGTACCGTCGCGGGGAGGTCGTCGGGAGTGGGGGCGTCACACGGCTCGGCCGCGCCGGACGGGTTCGGGTCCGGCGCGGCCGTCGTCAGTTGGCCGCAGGTTCACGGCGTGGTCACGCGCATCACGCTAGGACGGCCGATCCTTGATCCACCCTCGTCGCGTCCTCGCCGCGTCCTCGCCGTCGGACGGCGGCGATCCGCAAGCCGGCGGGGCCGGGAACAAGGGGGAACGCGATGGCCACAGCCTGGTTCGGCATGCTCGGACCGATGGACGTCAGGGTGGCCGGACGCCCCCTCGCGCTGCACGGGCCACGGCAGGAGAGGACGCTCGCCGCGCTGCTGCTCGACGCCGACCGGGTCGTCACCGTCGACCAGCTCGTGGACGTCGTCTGGGAGGAGCCGCCCGCCTCCGCCCGGCGGCAGATCCAGGACCTCGTCACCCGGCTGCGGCGCACCCTGGCCGACGCCGGCGCCGCCCCCGGCCTGATCACCACCCAGCGCGCCGGCTACCTGTTACGCCCCGGCGAGCGCGGCCTGGACGCCCGTGCCTTCGAGAGCCTGACCGCGGCGGCGCGGCAGACCGCCCGCGCCGACCCGGCGGGGGCCGTCGCCGGGTACCGCGAGGCGCTGTCGCTGTGGCGCGGGCCCTTCCTGGCCGGCGTCCGCGGCCGGGCCTTCGAGGGCGCGGCCCGGATCTGGCAGGAACGCCGGCTCGCCGCCGTGGAGGAGTGCCTGGCGCTGGAGCTGTCGCTGGGCCGCCACCACGAGGTCACCGCCGAGGCGCTGGCGCTGGTGGTGCAGCACCCCTACCGGGAGTCCCTGGTCGAGCTGCTGATGCGGGCGCTGCACGGCGCGGGCAGGCTGGCCGACGCCCTCGACGCCTACCGGGCGCTGCGCCGGCGGCTGGCCGACGAACTGGGGCTCGACCCAGGCGCCGGGCTGCGGCGCCTGCACGACACGCTACTACGGTCCCAGACCGTCCCGGCCGCGCCCGCGTCCGGGCACGTCGCGGCGATGCTGCCGCCCGGCGTGTACGGCTTCGCCGGCCGCGCCGCCGAGCTCGCCCGCCTGGACGCCCTGCTCGCCGCGGCGGGTGAGCAGCCGGCCGCCGTGGTCGTCGCCGCCGTGACGGGCACCGCGGGCGTGGGCAAGACGGCGCTGGCCGTCCACTGGGCCCACCGCGTCCGCGACCGGTTCCCCGACGGTCAGCTCTACGTGAACCTGCGCGGGTTCGACCAGAGCGGGCGGCCGATGACGCCGGTCGAGGCGATGCGCGTCTTCGGCGACGCGCTGGGCGCGCCGGCCAACCGCGTGCCGGCCACCCCGGAGGCGTGGACCGGGCTCTACCGCAGCCTGCTGGCCGGGCGCAGGATGCTGATCGTGCTGGACAACGCGCGCGACGCCGAGCAGGTACGGCCGCTGCTGCCCGGCGCGCCCGGCTGCCTGGTGCTGGTGACCAGCCGCGACCAGCTCCCGGGTCTGGTGGCCGCCGAGGGAGCGCACCCGCTCCGGCTGGACCCGCTGTCCGTGCCCGAGGCGCGGGAGCTGCTGGCCCGGCGGCTGGGCGGTGAACGGGTGGCCGCCGAGCCTGACGCGACGGCCGAGATCATCGACCGGTGCGCGCGGCTGCCGCTGGCGCTGGCCGTCATCGCGGCCCGCGCGGCCACCCACCCGGGTTTCCCGCTGGCGGCCATCGCCGGGGAGCTCCCCGCCGTCCACGCCGTCCGCACCGACCAGGACGGCGACCTGAACGCCAATCTGAACGCCAATCTGAACGCCAACCTGGACGCCTTCGACGCCGACGGCCCCGGCACGCAGGTCCGTCTCGTCTTCTCCTGGTCCCATCAGGGGCTCAGCGGCGGGGCCGGGCGCCTGTTCCGGCTGCTCGGGCTGCATCCGGGGCCCGACCTCAGCCTGCCGGCCGCGGCCGGGCTGGCGGGCCTGCCGGTGGCGCGGGCGCGGCCGTTGCTGGGCGAGTTGTGCCGCGCCCATCTGCTCAGCCAGCACGTCCCCGGCCGCTACAGCTTCCACGACCTGCTGCGGGTTCACGCCGTGGAGCTCGTCCAGGAGCTCACCCCCGAGGCCGAACGCCGTGCCGCGACGCGCCGTCTCCTCGACCACTACCTGCACAGCGCCCGCACCGCCGCCACCCTCCTCAACCCCCACCGCGACCCGCCCCCCGCGACCCCGTACGAGGAGCCGCCCCCTGACGCCGGGACCGCCTTCGAGGAGTCAGCGGGCGGGGCGCTGGACTGGTTCACCGCCGAGTGCGCCGTGCTCGTCGCCGCGGTCGCGCGGGCCGCGGCCCTGGGCTTCGACACCCACGCCTGGCAGCTCGCCTGGACCCTGGCCGACTTCCTCGACCGGCGCGGCATGCGGCACGAGCACCTGGCCGTCCAGACCGCCGCGCTGGCCGCCGCGCGGCGCGGCGGCGACCGGCTCGGGCAGGCGTGCGTCCACGGCAACCTCGGCTGGGCCAACACCGCGATCGACCGCTTCGAGGACGCCCGCACCCACTTCCGGCTCGCCCTCGACCTGTACGACGAACTGGGCGACCCGACCGGCCAGGCCCGCGTCCACGGCAACCTGTCCACGATGTACAGCCGTCAGGGCCGCCACCAGGACGGCCTGGACCACGCCGCCCAGGCCCTCACCCTGTACCGCGCGGCCGGCCACCTGACCGGCCAGGCCCGCGCATTGAACGCGGCCGGCTGGTTCCACGCCCAGCTCGGCGACCAGGAACAGGCGCTCGACCATTGCCGCCAGGCGCTCGACCTGCACCGGCGGCTCGGCGACGTCCTCGGCCAGGCCAACGCCTGCGACAGCCTCGGCTACGCCTGCCACCGTCTGGCCCGCCACGAGGAGGCCGCCTCCTGGTACGGACGCGCTGTCGAGCTGTTCCGCGAGGCCGGCGACCGCTACCACGAGGCCGACACGCTCATCCGCCTCGGCGACACCCTGCACGCGTCCGCCCTCCCGGACGCCGCCGCCGACACCTGGCGCCAGGCCCTCACCCTCCTGGAAGACCTCGCCCACCCCTCCGCAGCCCAAGTCAGAACCCGCCTCACGGGCTGACCCGTACGCCCCCGGACAGCTGTCCCGACGCGGCGAGAAGGGCGTCCCAGCCCTCGAACGCGAACCGCCCATCGACACACGGCCTCCCTCTGATCGTCGCGAACAACACCTTCCGGTGATCGCAAACCGACAGAACCGGGGGCTGAGTACGACGGGTCCATCCTGTCTGAGCCGGATTCGTCCGCGGTCGAACACTCCCCGGAGCCGTCAGCGAGCGTGAACGCCGAACGCTCCGGCCGAAGAGCGCTCACCTCGGCCCGCGTCGGGAGCATACGACGGCATCGTTACGGAGCGCTTAGCAAGCTTCGAGAACGAAGAACAAGAAGCACAGGAACCTCGTGCGAGTGGGCTCGAACTCGCGGAGCTCCTCGGCGAACAGTTCGCGGGCTTCCGGCGCGAACGGCGGTTCGCTGATGACGCTGATACGAAAGCCCGCCGCACTGAAGGCTTCGGTCATCGCGTGCAGGGGCCGGTGCCAGAAACGCATCTGGACGGTCTGCCCGCCCATGGTCCATTCGTCGGTCCGGCTGCGGGTCTCGAAGTAATTGGGCTTCTCCCCGGCCATGTGCTGAAAGAGGGTGACGCTGAAAGGATGGTCGACCGAGACGAGGAGCCGGCCGCCAGGCTTCAGCACGCGTCTCAGCTCGGCCAGTGTCGGGCCCCAGTCTTCCAGGTAGTGCAGCACCAGGGACGCGATGACGTCGTCGAACGCCTCGTCGGGGAAGGGCAGCGGGCCCGCAAGGTCGGCGACCCGCAGATCGGCGTCGGCACCCAGCCGCCGTCGGGCCTGCTCCAGCATTCCGGCGCTCGCGTCGACGCCGGTCACGACGGCGCCTCGATCGCGCAGCTCGGAGAACAGGGGACCCGCGCCGCAGCCGGCGTCGAGGATGCGCCTTCCGGCCACGTTCCCGGCAAGCTCCAGCATCGCGGGCCGCTCGTAGTACGCGTTGAGAAGACTGGCTTCGTTCTCGGCCGCATACCCCTCAGCCATCCTGTCGTAGTCGTTGAGTGAGGAGGGGTTCGCGGTCTCAACGTGATCATTGGGCATGGCAGACATGTGGGCCATTGTCGCCCAGCAGTCTCGGCGGCACAGACATACGGCAGATCTTGGTCAAGCACGCAAACGGCATGACATCCTGCCCGCCGACGAATGCGGCAGATCGAGCGGGCCGAAGTAGCCCCTTCTCGCTGCTCGTATGCGCGGACCTTGCCTCAAACGCCCATCCGCCGTCTGAAGCGCTCTCTTGACGTATCAAATGAATGCTTTTTTAATTCGGGTGAGGGTGCGATTCACCTCAGATCGACTCCGACCGGTTCATCGACGTCAGGGATGGAGCTGCGAGATGACCGTGGACGACCGCTTCGGCCCGGAGCTGGAAGAGACGCGCAGGAACCGGCTGCGCGGCACCGTCAGCGAGATCGTCACCGATCCGGTCTCCGACTGGGCCACCGACTTCTCCCACGTCGACCCCCAGTGGGCCGCGGACCCGTACCCCATCCAGGACGACCTGCGGCAGCGTTGCCCGATCGCGCACACCGACCGGTTCGGCGGGGTGTGGCTGCCGACCCGGTACGAGGACGTCGCCGCCATCGCCTACGACACCGAGCGGTTCTCCTCCCGGGCCGTCGTCGTCGGCAACGTCAAGCCGCCCCGGGAGCTCGCGCCGGTGGGCGGGGTCCCGCCGATCTCGTCCGACCCGCCCTTCCACCACGACGCGCGCAAGTTACTGCTGCCCGCCTTCACCAAGACGGCGGTCGCCAAGCGGGAGGCGAGCACCAGGGCGTTGTGCCACGAGCTGATCGACGGCCTCGAAGGGCGGGAGGTCGTGGACGCGGCCCGCGAGTACGCCCAGGACATCCCGATGCGGGTGATCGCCGACATGCTGGGCTTCCCGCCCGAGGACGCCGACCGGTTCCGGCAGTTCGTGGAGAACGCCCTGGAAAGCGTGAACGAGCCCACCGAGAAACGGCTGGAGCGCTTCGCCGAGCTGTCGTCCTACCTGGTCGAGCAGATCCACGACCACCTGGCCCACCCGCGGGACGACCTCACGACGTACCTGCTCGGCGCCGAGCTCAACGGCGCGAAGCTGGACCCCGTCCACGTCGTGGGGACGATGACGCTGCTGCTGATCGCCGGTATCGACACGACGTGGAGTGCGATCGGGGCGTCCC
>NZ_JBITLS010000028.1:0-46919 GCF_044465465.1 Nonomuraea sp. NPDC049655 | reverse complement strand
CCACGATGTAGTGATGGGGGGGGGCCGGGGGGGGCGGGGGGGGGCGGGGGGGCGCGGGGGGGGGGGGGGGGGGGGGGGGGGGGGGGTGGGGGGTGGGGGGGGGGGGGGCGCGGGCCGGCCCCCCCCCCCCCCCCCCCCCCCCCCCCCCCGGCGGCGGGGAACGGCGGGTCTACTCGGTGCCGGGGGTCTTGCGCGTGGTCACGTTCATGCGGTTCCAGGCGTTGACCGTGAAGATCAGCGCGATGAGCTGGGCCAGTTCCTTGTCGTCGAAGTGCCGCGCGGCCTCGTCGTACACCTCGTCCTCGACTCCTCGCGGCAGCAGGGTCACCGCCTCCGTGAGCGCCAGAGCGGCTCGCTCCTTCGCGGTGTAGAGGCCGGCCTCCTGCCAGGCGCTGAGCTGGTAGATCCGCGCCTCGCTCTCACCCGCCCGGCGGGCGTCGCCGGTGTGGTAGTCGATGCAGTACGCGCACCGGTTGATCTGCGAGGCGCGGATCTGCACCAGCTCGATCAGCACGGGGTCCAGCCCTTCGCGAGCCACGGCGTCCAGGGCCAGCACGGCTTTGAAGACCTTGGGGGCGACACGCGAGAGGTTCATCCGTTCGGCAATGGCAACGTTCGTCATGCCACCACGCTAGGAGCGTGATCGGCCCACGATATGGTGCATTCTCATGTCTCTTTCCTGGGCCAATTCGTGAGCGGCAGCGACCTGCATCTGGAGCTCACCGGCAGCGGCGGCGCCCGCGTACGGCTGATGCGTGCCCTGCGCGAGGCCATACGGTCGGGACGGCTGGCGCCCGGCATCCGGCTGCCGCCCTACCGCGCCCTCGCCGTGGACCTGGGCATCGCCCGCAACACGGTGGCCGCCGCCTACGCCGAGCTCGTCGAGGAGGGCTGGCTCACCGCACGTCAGGGCTCGGGCACCGAGGTCGCGCACCGCGCCGCGCCGGTGGAGCCGGACCTGCGGCGAGCTCCCGCGCGTCCGTCCCGCCCGCGGATCGTCCACGATCTGACGCCCAGTTCCCCCGACGCCGCCGCCTTCCCCCGCTCGGCCTGGGCCACGTCGGCCCGGCGGGCGCTGACCGCCGCGCCCGGCGACGCCTTCGGCGTCGGCGACCCCCGCGGCCGGCCCGAGGTGCGTCAGGCGCTGGTGGACTACCTGGCGCGCACCAGAGGCGTACGCACCACGGCGGAGCACATCGTGATCTGCTCGGGGTACGCGCACGGGTTGCGGTTGCTGTGCCAGGTGCTGCGCGGCCCGGTCGCCGTCGAGGCCTACGGGCTCGCCTTCCACCGCTCCCTGCTGACCGAGGCCGGGCTGAGGACCGTCCCGCTCACCGTGGACGCCCACGGCGCCCGGATCGAGGACCTTCCCGCCACAGACGTGCGGGCGGTCCTGCTGACGCCGGCGCACCAGTACCCCACCGGAGGCGCCCTGCACCCCCGGCGGCGGGCCGCGGCCATCGACTGGGCCCGCGCCACAGGCGGCCTGGTGCTGGAGGACGACTACGACGGCGAGTTCCGTTATGACCGCGAACCGGTCGGCGCCGTGCAGGGCCTCGACCCGGACCGCGTCGTCTACTTCGGCTCGACCAGCAAGAGCCTGTCCCCATCGCTGCGGCTCGGCTGGATGGCGCTGCCCACCCGGCTGGTGGACGACGTGCTCGCCGCCAAGGGTTCGCGCGAGTTCTGGTCGAGCGTCACCGACCAGCTCGCCCTGGCCGACTTCATCGCCTGCGGCGCCTACGACCGCCATCTGCGCCGTATGCGCGCGATCTACCGGCGCCGCCGGAGCCTGCTCACGGCCACGCTCGCCGAGCGCGCCCTGCACATCACCGTCAGCGGCATCGCCGCAGGCCTGCACGCCGTGCTCGACCTTCCTCCCGGCACGGAGGAGGCCACCCTGCGCGCCGCCCGCCGCCTCGGCCTCGCCCTCGACGGCCTGGGTCCCTACCGCCATCCGGACAGCGCCATGCCGGCACGCGACGGCCTGGTCGTCGGGTACGGCACACCCGCTGAGCACGCGTTCGCCGCCGCGCTGGACGCCCTGTGCCTGGCCCTGCCGGCCCCGGTGACACCGGAGTCGATGAGGCCGGCCCTTGAGAGGAGGCTGTGAACCAGCGCCCGGGGTTCAGGGGTCGATGGGGTGTTCGGTGAAGTGGCCGCAGGGGCGGAAGCCCAGGCGGCGGTAGACGGGCTCGCCGTCTGCTGACGCCTGCAGGACCGCGATGCGATGATCTCGGTCGCGGGCCGTACGCAGTGCCGCGAGCGTGATGGCGCCGCCGTAGCCCCGCCTGCGGTGGGCGGCCAGGGTGGAGATGTTGTAGATGCCGGCGACCCCCGCGTGCTGGAACACTTCGGCGGAACAGACCGGACGGCTGTCCACGTAGCCGACCAGATACCGGGCCGGGCAGTGCGCGGCCAGCGCCTGCGGGGCGGCCCGGGCGAAGAAGCGGCGGACGGTGTCGGCGGGCGGATCCCAGTTCGCGGCGAGAACCGTGGCGTAGTCGGCGAGCTGTCCGGGCGTGGCGACCCGCTGGATGTCCAGCCCTCGGACGGCGGGCGGCGCCGGGGCGTCGTCCAGCTCGGCCCACATCGCCGTCTCGCGTTCGGACGCCGGCAGACCGGCCGCCGTCAGGCGGGCACCGAGGTCCGGCGGTGTCGAGGCGGGCCCCACCCACCAGGAGAACCGGCGGCCGGTGCGAGCCGACGTCCGAGCGGTCTCGCTGATGCGGGCCGTGGCGTCGGCGACGGTGAAGCGGGCCGCGGCGACGATGTTGAAGGTGTCGTCGTCCAGGCCGCTGTCGGCCACCAGGAGGTCATCGGTCTCCGTGACGGTCGCGCCGGTCATGCTCCGGTGCAGGTGGCAGGCGTGTTCCGCCAGGTTCCGTTCCATCCTGTCCAGCAGGTCGGCTTCAACGAGCGAGTGATCATTCATGCTGGGTCCTCATCTCCCGGAGCGGAGTGTCACCGCGGGGTCCGGGAGGACATCAGGGCCTCGGGGAAGCCGGGGCCGTGGACGACGTGGATCTGCCCGAGGTCGGTGACCTCGCCGCAGGTGCCGCAGGTGGTCTGCTCGGTGATGGCCCCGCCGCAACCGGTGTGCCGATACAGGATGGGCGGACCGTCGGGTGCCGCCCATCGATCACCCCACTGCGTCAGCGCGATGATCACGGGTGCCAGGTCGAACCCCTTCGCGGTCGCGGCATAGCGGCCCCGGTCGGGCTGCTCCTTGCTCGATCGCCGTTCGAGTACGCCCGCGTCGACCAGGCTGTCCAGGCGTTTGGCCAGGATGTTGGTCGCGATGCCCAGGCGCTGGAAGTCGGCGAACCGGGTCGCTCCGGCGAACAGCACGTCACGCACGATCAACAGGCTCCATCGCTCGCCGACGACCTCCAGCGCCCTGGCGGCCGAGCACACCTGCGTGTCGTAGGTCTTGCCGAGCATGGCGACCCCACCTCCCAGAGGATCACTTGCGTGATGCAAGACTACCCCTCTAATGTCGCTTGCATCATGCAAGTGCGCTCTCGAACGGCGGACGGCTCCATGGCCGCGACCGTGGCCGCGACCACGGCGTGACCAGCGAGCCCGCCTGCCCGTCCGGAACAAAGATCATGTGGAGGTCACCGATGAGTGGATTGCTGCTCCAGGACAAGAACGCCGTGCTCTACGGAGGCGGCGGCGCGATCGGCGGCGCCATCGCACGGGTCTTCGCCAGGGAAGGCGCGCGGGTCTTCCTCGCCGGGCGGACGCAGGCGAAGCTCGACGCCGTGGCGCGTGACATCGCCGCCGCGGGCGGAAAGGTCGAGACGGCGCGGGTCGACGTGCTCGACCAGGAGGAGGTCGACAAGCACGCCGCCGCGGTCGCGGCGACGGCCGGCGGCATCGACATCGCCGTGAACGCCGTGAGCGTCCAGCACGACCAGGGGACTTCGCTGGCGGATCTGTCGCTGGAGGAGTTCATGCGGCCGATCGACGGGTTCTTGCGGACGCTGTTCATCACCAGCAAGGCTGTGGCCCGGCACATGGGGGGCGAGCGTCCCGGTGTGATCCTGACGCTGTCGGAGCCGGGCGCCAAGCTGGCCGTTGGCGGCATCTTGGGACACGCCGTGAGCGCGGCCGGCAAGGAGGCGTTCTCCCGGGTTCTGGCCGCGGAGCTGGCACCGCGCAATGTCCGGGTGATCGGCATCCGTCCTCACGCTGTCGTCGACGCGCCGGCCGCCGGTTCCTACACCAAGGAGCTCTTCGAGCAGGCGGCGGCAGCGGCCGGACAGTCGGTCGAGGAGATGCTCGACGGCGGGGCGATGGCGCAGGGGACGCTGCTCAAGAGGCTGCCGACGCTCTCCGAGATCGCGGAGACGGCCGCGTTCCTGGCGTCGGATCGAGCGGGGGCCATGACCGGGACGATCGCCAACCTGACCAGCGGCGCGATCGTCGACTGAGTTCACATTCGCCAAGACGTTCGCCGGGCGGAGGGGGCAGTGAGGGCGCGGATGAACTCGACCATGGAGCGGTGGGTGCAGTCGTACCACCGCGAGCTGCGGTCCGGGGTTGTCAGAGGCCCGCGATGTCGATCGCCTGGTCGAGGTACGTCTCGGTGCTTCCGGGCCAGAAGCGCTCGTAGAGGAGATATTCCAGCGGGTCCCGCCGTTCGTCCGTCAGGAATTCGCGGGCGGCCCGGGGGTGGTTGGACAGGGCGGCCATGACGGCCACCATGGGGTCGCGTTCGTCCAGGGGAATGGCGCACATCGGCCGTGAGTCCGGACGGAGGTTCCGCCAGTACGGGGACACGGGAGGCTGGCTGCGTTCGTAGTCGTAGACCTTGAAGGCGAGGTCGCGCAGGAACACGTCGGCGAAACAGCCGTATCGCAACAATTGCCCGAGCGCGAAACCGGTTTCCGGGTCATCGAGGTTTTCGAGCAGACGGTGAACGTAAGGGGTCGAGATCCTGGCCGCGCCGGGTGCGCGCGAAGCGGTGCCGAGAAGCGTGCTCAGCGCCCTGGCCAGTCGGTCGAGGCTGGTGGACTGGATGGCGTGCGCGCGGCGCAGACCGGCCAGAAGGCTCTTGAGCTGGCGCGGCGGCATCACGGCGGCGAACGCCACGGCGAAGTCGGGGTCGTTTCGGCGCTTTTCGAGTTCGGCCAAATCGTGGGAATCGATGGCGCCCTTCTTCCCCTCCGCTCCGCAGAACGACTGGACGAAGGAATCGTAACCACAAGAATGATCGGCCAGCACTGCCCCACTTTTCCTGATAAAAACGAAAAGTCGGGCAACTAATCTCCTCTAGAGACCCCCTCTCGGGACAAATCGTTCGCCAGCATCGCACATCACGAAGAGGTAACATTAGCGAGCCCTCGGACGGACACGAAAAAACCACATGCCCGACCGGAATCCCGGCCCCCGCAGCCCCCGAGGCAGGACCCCCGGACGACCCCGCCCCTCGTCGAACCGGACGCCGGCGAACGACCGTTCTCGGGCCAGGTATCCGACGAGGCGACACAGCCGAGGAGACCTCGCGCCCCAAAGGGCCCTCGCGACCCCAAGGGATCTCGCGAGCCGCGACGAGTTCCGCGGCCCGCCGAAAGGCCCGCCGAAGGGCCCGTCGAAGGGGTCGCCGACAAGGGATGCGCGGCATGTATTCCTTGACAGGCATATACCCGAAAGGGAATATGAAGGCATGTCCGTCGACGCGTTCTCCGTGCTCTCCGAGCCGACCCGGCGTCGGATCCTCGATCGGCTCCGGATGGCCGAGAGCAGTGTGAACGAGCTGGTCGAGGCGCTAGATGTCAGCCAGCCCACGGTGTCCAAGCAGCTGAAGGTGCTCAGGGAGGCCGGGTTCGTCACCCGCCGCACCGAGGCGCAGCGGCGCATCTACCGCCTGCACGCCGGCCCCTTCCAGGCGCTGGACGACTGGCTTCAGCCGTACCGGGCCCTGTGGGACACGCATCTCGACGCTCTTGAGCGCCATCTCGACAACCTGGAGCAGCCATGACCCCAGACGCGTACCGCCCGAGCCCGCCGGCCCAGGTCGGCAGCGAGGTGACGGAAGGTCGCTGGACCCTCGTCTTCGTCCGCGACCTGCGGCATCCGCCGGAGAAGGTGTGGCGGGCGCTGACCGAGCCCGGACAGCTCGCGGCGTGGGCGCCGTACACCGCCGACCGTGATCTTTCCGAGGCCGGTGGCGCGACCCTCACGATGATCGACGACGAGAAGCCTCAGGACCTGGTGGCCGAGGTCGTCCGCGTCCAGCCGCAGACGCTGCTGGAGTACACGTTCGGCACCGACCTGCTGCGGTGGGAGCTGACGGCGACCGGCGGCGGCACGCGTCTGACGCTGCGGCACACCGTCCTGGACCGCGACCTGCTGCCGAAGGTGGCGGCCGGGTGGCACCTCTGCCTCGACGTGGCCGACAGGCTGCTCGAAGGGCGGCCGATCCCGCCGATCCGGGGTGCTGCGGCGGTCGGCTTCGGCTGGTCGGAGCTGAACGACCGGTACGCCCGGCAGCTCGACGTCCCGAACACCGGCCTGCCCGGCCACCTGAAGGGCGGCGACCAGACCTCCTGACGGGCCCGCACCACGCCGGACGCGGCCCCGGAGCCGACGGGGCGGAGAAGGCGGCCGGGCTGCGATGATGAGCTCCCATCCGGAGACGTCGATGCCGCCCGGGGCGTACGGCATCGGCGGCGCGCGCCAGGAAGGCAGGCTCGATGATCGCTGTTCTGGGCGAGTGCGTCGCCGACGGCTTCACCACCGCGGCAGGCACCGCGGCAGGCACCGCGGCAGGCACCGCGGCAGGCACCGCGGCAGGCACCGCGGCAGGCAGTGCCACAGGCGGCGCGGGGGGCGGCGCAGGGCAGGGCGGCGAGCTCGGGTTGCGGGTGCTGCCGGGCGGCGGCCCGGCCAACACGGCGGTGGCGCTGGCCCGGCTCGGCACGCCGGCCCGCTTCCTCGGACGCATCTCCGGCGACGTGTTCGGCGCCCTGTTCCGCGAACGTCTGGCGTCCTCGGGCGTGGACCTGTCGGCGGCCGTCGAGGCCGCGGAGCCGAGCACGCTCTCGGTCGCCGCGCTCGACGACGGCGGCCAGGCCGCCTACACCTTCTACGCGGGCGGCACCGCCGACTGGCAGTGGAGCCCGGACGAGCTGACCCCGGCCCGGCTCGGCCCGGCCGCCTGCCTGCACACCGGGTCGCTGGCGCTGGTCAGGGAGCCGGGCCGGGCGGCGGTCGAGGAGTTCGCGCGCGCGGCCGCCGCGCGGGCCACGGTCTCGGTCGATCCCAACGTGCGGCCCACTCTCGCCGCCCGCGAGGACTACCGGGTCGAGCGCTGGTGCCGGTGGGCCGACCTGCTCAAGCTCAGCGAGGACGACCTGCGCTTCCTGATGCCCGGCGTGCCGGTGGAACGGGCCTGTGACACCTGGCACGCCGCCGGGGCCCGGCTCGTCGTGGTGACCCGCGGGGCGGCGGGCGCGCTGGTGTCCCTCGACGGCGAACGGGCGGAGGTGCGGGCGCCGGAGGTCGTCGTCGTGGACACGGTCGGCGCCGGCGACTCCTTCACCGCCGGGCTCCTGCACGACCTGGGCGCGCGCGGCCTGCTCGGCGGCCGGCTCGACGGCCTCGACCTGGACACCGCCGTGGCCGCCGCGTCGTTCGCGGCCCGGGTGTCGGCGCTGACGTGCTCGGTGGCGGGCGCCAACCCGCCCTGGGCCGACGCGCTGGCAACCCCCTGACCGCCGCCCGCGCGGGACCCCGGCAAGCGACCGGGATCCCGCCAAAGGCGGCGGGCCTGGTGGACGAGAAGGCGAGATGGACGGAGAAGGCGGGCCTCGTGGTCCAGAAGGCGGGCCTCGTGGTCGGGGAGGCGGGTCAGGTGAGGGGGACGGTCGTGGTGGGGACGTTGTAGCCGCGCACGCGGAGCGCCGGCTGCCGGCCGCCGAGGTCGCTCGTGCGGTACGTGGCCGTGATGGTCGTGGTCTCCCCCGGCCACAGCGTGACGTAGTTGTCGGTGTAGGTCACCGGCACGACCTCGCGCCCGTCCGCGACCACCTCCGGGCGCACGAGGAAGGCCAGGCCGGACGGGTTGCGCAGGGTGATCGTGACGGTCTCGGTCCCGGCGGAGACGGCGCGGACGCCGGTGGCGGCGACGTCGGCGGCGGGCAGGGCGTTCAGGCCGGTGAGGTCGGCGTAGGTCTTCGGCGTGGTGCGGTACCAGTTGCTCTTGTTGCCGAGCGTGTCGGGCGCGGTGGAGTACCAGTAGACGTTGTCGCTGACCTTCGCGCCGGCGGCGTCCTTGAGCTGGAGCCTGATCAGGTACGTCCGCGACAGCCCGGTCAGCGCCGGGATCGTCAGCACCTGGACGCCCGCGTTGGCCGTGGCGGTGACGGGGGCCGAGGCGGTGTACTGCTGGGCCAGGTCCGGCAGGTTGTGCACGGAGACCGTGGCGGTCAGCCCGGAGCGCGTGGTGAGGGTCGAGTTGACCACGTGCACGGCCCGGGTCAGGTAGTCGTAGGCGATGTGCACGGGTTCGGTGGCCTTCTTGGTGCCGAAGTAGCCGCCGCCGGGTTTGAGGTAGTAGTCGTAGAGGTTCCAGTGGACCGACGGCCAGGCGTTGTTCAGCATCCAGAAGATCGAGCCGAACGAGCGCACGTGCTGCCTGGCGCTCCACGCCTCGAAGAAGGCGCGGGCGTTCTCGTAGTTCTGCGCCTCGGACTTGCGGGACTGGTCGGCGGCGGAGGCGGGCGTGCCGTAGCGCTTGGCCAGGCCGGTGCTGTAGGGGGCGATGGTGTCGAACACGCTGCCCGGCTTGCCGGCGTGGTAGTTGTACGCCGTCCCGATGGGCCACACGTCGGCGGGCGCGAGGAAGCGCTGCAGCGTCTCCAGGGGCGGCGGCGACTCGGTGCCCTCCTCCCCCGTGCTGCCGTACGCGCCGCCGCTCTTGCTCTCGTCCCACCACAACACCGGGGGCTCCCACACGTACGGGCCGTCCATCTTCATGCCGGCGTCGGCGTTGGACCAGGTGGCGACGTTGTCCAGGGTGGGGTTCTGCCAGTGCAGGGCGTTGGCCACGCTCTTGTACGCGGCCAGGTGCGCGGCCGTCGGCGGCTGGTCGCTGCCGTAGGTCCACAAGAACACCGAGGCGTGGTGGCGCAGCGAGCGGAGCTGGCTGTCCAGCGAGGCGCGGGCGACCTGTTCCTGTTCGGCGGTCCAGGCGCTGTCGTCCTCCCAGGCGCTGCAGCAGACGAAGCCCGGCATGACCAGGATGCCTGCCTTGTCGGCCATGTCGTACAGTTCTTCGTTGCCGAGGGTGCCCTCCAGCCTGATGGTGTTCAGGCCCATGTCCTTGACGTAGGCGATGTGGGCGGCGTTCGTCCTGGTGTCCCAGCGTTGCATCAGGTCCCACACGTACCCGCCGCCGCGCAGCAGGATCGGCCGGCCGTTGATCTTGTATCCGGCGAACGAGGTGCCGTTGACGGTGGTGCGGTAGTCGGTGACCTGGCGGACGCCGAAGTCGATGGCCTTGCTGTCGGAGGCGCCCGCGCTGACCGTCAGGCGGTACAGCTCGGGGCTGCCGAACTGGTACGGCCACCACAGCACCGGATCGCTCACGTGCAGGGGCGCGAAGGCGACCTCCTTGCGCTCGCGGGCGGCCAGCGTGACGGCCTGGGAGAAGGTGAGGTCGGGCCGGCCCGCCTTGGTGATCGTGCCGCTGACCGTGGTGGTGACGGGGGCGTTCGTCGCGTTGACGGCGTCCACGTAGACGGTCAGGTCGGCGGCGGCGCCGGACAGGGTGGTCCGCACGTACGGGTCGCGCAGGGCCACCGGGCCCGTGGTGTCCAGCAGGGTCGTGTTCCAGATGCCCGCGTTCATGTCGGGAGCCTCGGGGTTCCAGTCGACCGTGCAGGTGGACAGGTCCTTGCAGTCGTGGCGCGGCGGGGTGACCTTGACGGCCAGCGCGTTGACCGCGCCGGGCCGGATCGCGGCGGTGGCGTCGTACTCGTGGCCGACGAACGTGCCCACGGCCGCGGCGTCTAACTGCACGCCGTTCAGCCAGATCTGGGCGCGGTAGCTGAGGCCCTTGAAACGCAGCCAGTACACCTGGCCTGGGGCCGTGGCCGGGGCCGTGAACTCGCCGCGGAACCACCAGTCCTGGGTGGTCAGGTCGGGCACGTTCTTGAGGTTCTGGCCGAAGTAGACGTCCTGGTAGACGCCGTTCGCGACCAGCCCGGCCAGGACGGTCGAGGGCAGGGTGACCGGGTGCCAGCCGGTGGTGGCGTACCCGGGCGTGGAGATCGCCGCGCCGGTGTCGGCGAGGCCGGTGGCCGGGCGCAGCGCCCAGCCCGAGGCCAGCTCGGTCGAACCGGCCGCCGCGACGGCGCTGCCGGCGCTCACCACCCCCGAGGCGAGCAGCAGGACGAGCACGGCCAGGACGCATCTGATCGATCGTGACATGCGCAGCTCCTGAGGGGGCTCCTACGAACCGGAGGGCCAGGCGATCTGGGTGGAGCGGTAGTAGGCGATCCCCATGACGCGCCAGCGCGGGCCCTGCGCGCCCAGCCGCTGCCGGAACGCGGTCCAGTCGTGCGTGGCGGAAGGGGACCAGCCCAGTTCGGCGAGCGCGGGCAGGCGAGGGAAGGCCATGTACTCGAGGTCGGCCGACGTCCTGAGCGTCTCGGTCCACAGCGGCGCCTCGACGCCGAGCACCTGCTCGGGCGGGAGCCTTCTGAGGTAGGCGCCGGGATCCCAGCCGTAGGCGTCCTTGACCTCGATCGTGCCCGCCCAGGTCTGGCCGAGCGGGGTGCGCCGGTTGTACTTCATGTCCAGGTACGCGCGGCTCGCCGGGGACATGACGACCTTCCGGCCCGCCGTCGAGACCGCCGTCTCGGTGGGGTCGCTGCCCCAGTACTGGACGACCGTGGAGGGCAGCGGGGTGGCGTTGACGACGTCGTGCCAGCCGATCACGGTCTTGCCGTGGGCGGCCACGATGCCCTGCGCCCGGTCGACGAACGCCCGGTAGTCGGCCGGCGTCGTGGAGGACGCCTCGTCCCCGCCGATGTGCAGGTACGGGCCGGGGGTGAGCGCGGCCAGCTCGCCGATCACCTGGTCCACGAAGGTGTAGGTGAGCTCCTTGGACGTGCACAGCGAGCTGAACCCGACGTCCGTGCCGGTGTAGCGCGGCGGGGCGACGCCGTCGCAGGTGAGCTCGCCGTAGGAGGCGAGGGCGGCGTTGGTGTGCCCCGGCATGTCGATCTCCGGGATCACGGTGATGTTTCGCGCGGCGGCGTAGGCGACGATCTCCTGGTACTGGGCCTTGGTGTAGAAGCCGCCGGGATCGCCGCCGACCGCCGTGCCGCCGCCGTAGGAGGCCAGCCGGGGCCAGGAGTCGATCGCGATGCGCCAGCCCTGGTCGTCGGACAGGTGCAGGTGCAGGCGGTTGATCTTGTAGAGCGCGATCTGGTCGAGGTACCGCTCGACCGCGTCCACCGGGAAGAAGTGCCTGGCCACGTCGAGCATCGCCCCCCGCCAGGGGTAGCGCGGCCGGTCCACGACCCGCCCGCCGGGCACCGGCCAGGGGCCCGGCTGCACCGTGCCGGCCTCGGCGGCGTACGGGAGCAGTTGCCGCAGCGTCTGCACGCCGTTGAACAGCCCGGCGGGCCCGTTGGCCAGCACGACGATCCCGGTGGCGGTCACGTCGAGCTGGTACGCCTCCTCCCCGCCGGCCACCGTGCCCAGCCGCAGCGCGATCCCGTCGGCCGGCGGGGCGGTCACGATCGGGACCGGGTAGCCGGTCGAGCGGCGCAACCGACCGGCGAGCTGCTCGCCCACCTCGGACGCGTCGGAGTACAGGGCGGTCGCGGCGGTGATCAGGTACGTGACCCCCGCCGCCGGGACCGCGCTCACCGGAGCGGGCACGATCGCGCCGAAGGCGACGGCGGCCGCCGCCGTGGCACTGGGCGAGACGGTCACCGAGGCAGGGACCGACAGGGCGAGCAGGGTCGTCAGCACGACCGCAGCGGTGCGGATCTTCATGACCGCCTCCCGAGGGTTGCCCCCACCATACGGACGCGATCGCTGGTGGTAAAGAACCTTTCTAATCAAGGGTCTCGGTGGCGACGGTCCGGTAGCCGTTCCACACGAAGCGGGCCGTGGTCACCGCGTCGTCGCCGTCGCCGGTGATGAGCTGGTGGATGGCGATGCCGTCCAGCTCGCGGTATTCGCACCACTCGTGGTCGGAGGTGAGCACGAGGTCGAGCCCGAGGTTCACCAGCAGGTCGAAGACCTGGCCGCGGTTGGCCCGGTCGACGCCCACGAACACCTCATCCAGCAGGATGAACCGGGGGCAGCCGGGGTCGGTGCGGTAGTGGGCGGCCACGGCGGCGAACAGCGGCAGGTGCAGGGCGATGGCCTTCTCGCCGCCGGACAGGGCGCCGTGCAGCTTCCTGGTCAGGTCCTGCCAGCCCTGGCCGTCGCCGCGGTCGAGGCGGACCACGAACCGGTGCCAGGACGTGTAGTCCAGCACCTTCATGAGCTGGTCCTCCCAGCCGGCCGAGGAGTTGTCGGCGCGCGCCTCCTCGACGCGGTCCCTGAAGAAGGCGTACAGGGCCTCGCGGTCGGCCTCGCTCAGCCCCGCCGGGTCGCGCAGCAGCAGCTCGCGGGCCGCCCGGGTGGCCGGCGACTGGGTGGGATCGACCTGCCACACCAGCCGCACCGCGACCCCCGAGGCCGTCCGGACGCGTTCGAGCCGCTGGTTCATGCCCTCGACCAGCGCGGCGGCCTGGCGGATGCGGTCGGCCAGGTGCCGCCGCGTGTCACCGGCGAGCGTGCGGTCGAACAGGTCGCGCTCGGCCTCGGTGATGTCGCCGCGCCGCTCGTCGCGCTCGCCGCGCAGCGCCCTGCCCAGCGCCGCCGCGCCCGCCCGCACGCCGCCGGCGGTGGCGGTCAGCACCTGGACGTCCTCGTCGGGGGCCAGCTCCAGCTCGGCGCGGCCGGCCAGGACCTCCCTGGCGTGGTGGAAGGCGTCCCGCAGGCGGGCCTCGGCCTCCCTGACGGTCCGCTGCTCGTGCGGCACCGCGGCGAGCCGCCCGGCCACGTCCCCGGCCGCCTCCAGCACCGCGCGCACCCCGGCGTCGGGGGCGGGCCCGGCGGGCAGGCCGGCGTCGGCGGCCAGGTGGCCGGCCAGCAGGCGGCGCAGGCGCTCGCAGACCGCCTCGCGGACGCGCCCGGCCTCGGCGTGCTTCTCCTCGGCCCGACCCAGCTCGCCCCTGAGCCGTCCGAGGCGGGCGTTGAGCCGGGCCGTGTCGTCGTGGATCGTCCGGATCTGGCGGCGGCAGCCCTGGTGGGCGGTCTGGGCGTCCTGGAGCCGGCCGAGCAGGTCGAGCTCCTCGCCGCCGGCCGCGGGCTCGACGGCGGCCAGCTTCTCGGCCAGCACGACGGCCGCGTCGGCCGCCTCCTCGGCCCGTTCCATCGCCCGTACGGCCAGGTCCTGGTACTCGCGGGCGGTCTCGGCCGCCTGGCCGGCGCGTTCCCTGGCCGCGCGGGCGTCGCCGCGCCGGTCGTGCCAGACGGCGCCGGTGGTCTCGGCGGCGCGCAGGGCGGCCTCCAGCCGGTCGAGCGCGGGCCGGGCGGCGGGCAGGGCGTGCCGGGCGGCCAGCTCGGTGAGCCGGCGCAGCGACCTGCCCACCTCCTTCTCGCGCTCGTGCAGGCGCTGCTCGTGCGCGCGGAGCTGGTCCTCCAGCAGGGCGACCTTGCCCACGGCCGCGTCCAGCGCCCGCGCGGCGCCGTCGTACGGCCTCCGGTCGGGCCGCCGCCGCAGCTCGGCCGCGAGCGTGTCGCGGTCGCCGGCCAGCACCCTGAACAGGTGGTCGCACTCGGCGATCGTGCCGGCCAGGTCGGAGAGCCGGTCGTCCAGCTCGGCGACGCGGCGGCGCAGGGCGCGCTCGCGGGCGGCGTCGCCGATGTAGGCGGGCTCCGGCTTGACCCAGCGCCCGGCGGCCGGGCCGAGCCGCCAGGTGCCGTCGGCGCCGACGGCCGCCGGGTGGTCGAGGCCGAGCGCCGTGGGGGCGAAGGCGACGCCCGCGAGCACCCGCTCGGCCGAGACGGGCGCGCCCGGCTGGGCGGACAGCACGACGGCCAGGCTGTGGCCGGGCGCGGGCCGGGCCAGGGCGGAGGCGGCGAAGGCGTCGTGCTCGCCGGGGTCCATGCCGCCGTCGGGCAGCAGCCACAGGTCGAGCAGGCCCGAGGCTTCGAGCGCCGCCTCGACGCCCGCCTGGGTGACCGGGTCGACGCCGGAGCGGAAGGCGAGCGCCCGCCACAGCGGCATGCCGGGCCGTCCGGAGCGGGAGGCGGGGCGGGCGGGCGAGGGGGGCGGCTCCAGGGCGGTCCGGTCGGCCAGGCGTTCGCGTTCGCGGGCCAGTTCGGCGCGTTCGGCGTGCAGCCGGTCGCGCAGGCCGGTCAGGTGGTGCTCGCGGGCGGCCAGCCGGACCGCGGCCGCCGTGCGCGCCGCGCCGACCAGCTCGTCGGCCTGGTCGGACCGGTCGGCGAGGCCGGCCAGTTCCTCGGGGTCGAGCCGGAGGTGGGCGCAGCCGCGGGCCCACTCCTCCAGGGCGGCGGCCAGGTCGCGGGCGCGCTCGTCGCGGGTCGCGCCGGCCTGGTCGTGGGCGGCGGTCGCGGCCGCCAGGTCGTCGCGGACGCGGTCGCGGTCGTGCTCGGCGGTGGTGCGGCGGCCGATCGCCTCCTCGTGCTCGACGGCCGCCGCCGCGACCTCGCGGATCTGGCCGGCGCGGCTGGTGACGGCGGCGCGCAGCAGTTCACGGGCGCGGCGCACGGACTCCTCGCCGTCGTCGCCCCGCTCCCCCTCGCCGGAGGCGACGGGGAGCGCGCCCGGCGAGGGGGAGCAGGGTTCGGCGACCGGGCGTTCGCACTCCAGGTGGACCGAGAGCAGCCCGGCGCGCTCGGCGGCCCGGCGGGCCTCGGCGCGGGCGCGGTCGGCCAGGCCGGTGGCGGCGCGGGCGACGGCCGCCGCGCGCAACGACAGCTCCTGCCTGGCCGACGCGCCGCGGGCCGCCGCCCCGGCCTGGTCGCGCAGCCGGGCCGCCGACTCGTGCGCCTCGCGCGCCTGCGTGCGCAGCCGGTGCAGGTCGCGCCCGGACCGGTACGCCTCGCTCTCCTTCAGCCCGTCGATCTGCGCGGCCAGGGCCAGCTCCTGCGCCTCCTCCTCCGACAACCGCACGGCCGCGGCGGCCAGCTCGTCGCCGGCCTGCTTGAGCGCCTCCCGTCCGGCCTTGACCTCGGCGGCGAGGGCGTCGACGGCCTGCCCGGCGTCCAGGGCCGCGGCGGCGGCCGCGCGCAGCACCTTCTGGGCGTAGCCGCGCTGGACGTCGGCCAGCCGGTCGGCCTCCTGCACGTCGCGGTCGAGCAGGCGCAGCTCCTCGCGCTGCCGGTCGAGCCGCTCGAACCCGTCGGCGATCTCGTGGATCTCGCCCTCGCCGAGCGGCGGCAGGGCGCTGGACAGCAGGTCGGACAGCAGGCCGGGGTCGAGGCGTTCGGACAGTTTGGGGGTGCGCAGCTGGCGCAGCGCGGTGAGCAGGCAGTCGTAGCGCTGCTCGTTGAGCCCGGTGTAGAGGGTGCGGCGCACGAGGGCGCGGTAGGCGTCGGCGGACTCGTGGACCGTCCCGGCCTCGCCCAGCTCGTCGGCGAGCTGGGCCCTGGTCAGCGGCTGGCCGCCGTCGCCGGTGAGCCGGACGCCGCCGGGCAGGCCGACGCGGGAGCCGGTGGTGAAGTAGGCGGCGGTGACGTTCTTGGTGTGGGCGGTGGCCTGGAGGCGGGCGCCGCAGGTGAACCAGCGGCCGTCGGCGTGCTGGAACTCCAGCCAGACGTAGCCGACGCGGGTGACGCCGCTCGCGCCCTCGCCCATGAGGTTCCAGTGCATGGTTCGCTCGGTGCCGCCGAACGTGGACAGCCTGCTGGGTTTGAGACTGGCGTCCAGCACGTACGGCAGCAGCAGTTCCAGCACCTTGGACTTGCCGCTGCCGTTGGGCCCGCGCAGCAGCAGCCTGCCCCGGTGGAACTCGAACACCTCGTCGTGGTAGCGCCACACGTTGAGGATCCCGGCGCGTACGGGCATCCAGCGCCGGTCCATGCCCGGGGCGGTGCGGGCGGGCGTGAGCTCGGTGACGGTCATGCGTCCTCCGTGTCGGCCGGGCCGCGATCGACCCGGTAGCGGGCTCCGGCGGGCAGGGCGGCCACCCGGTCGCCGGTACGGCGGGCCAGCCCGAACATGGCGAGCACCTCCAGCGCGTCGGCCGCGAGGCGGGGCGCGCCGCCGTCCGACTGGTAGGCCCTGGCCCACTGGGGGAAGCGCCGCAGCAGCTCGGCGGCCTCCTCGTCGAGGCGTCCGGCGGGCAGCGGACCGGCGGTGACCAGCAGGTCGAGCAGGAGCAGGGCGGCGACCTTGGCGGGGCCGCCGTCGTCGGGGAACCTCGTGTCGGTGGCGGTGGCCTCGGTGTCGACGAGCAGCAGCCCCTCGGCGCGTTCCTCCAGCACGAACCCGGCCTCCTCGGCGGCCCTGCGGATCATCCCGCGGCCGGTGAGCGAGGCGGCGTAGGCGGCCTGGACGGGGGTCAGCTCGTCGCGGTAGACGACGGGCTCGTCGAGCAGACGGCGGATGACGGAGTGGCGGGCCCACAGGGCGCGCTGGGTCTCCGTGGGCTCGTCGCCGCCGTACCGGGCCTCGACGGTGAGCGCCGCAATGGGAGCCACGGTGGGAGCCACGGTGGGAGCCGCCGGGTCGCCGGCCGCGCCGGGCAGGCGGGAGGGCGGGACGGGCGCGGCCAGCAGCCTGATCACGCGGGTGGTGTCCACGCGGTAGAGCACCTTGGCCTCCTCGTCGCCGAGGTAGGCGTCGGTCGTGCCGTCGGTGGGGGTGATCGCGCCGTGCCGTTCGAGCAGTTCGAGCGCGTCGACGAAGGCGGCCCGCTCGTCGGCGCTGACCGGATCGAACGGCGGCACGCCGGTCTCGACCGCCGCCGCCCGCGCCACCCGTCCGGCCAGCATGCCGATCGTGGTGACCGGCGCGGCGAGCAGTTCGGCCGCGCACAGGCACAGCAGCGTGTAGCGGCGGCGGTCGAACGGCGGGCCGCCGGCGCGGCGGCGGGCCGGGCGGGTGGCCGTCGGCCGCGACCCGGCCTTGACCAGGCGGGCGTAGCCCTCGCGGGGCTCCACGACCAGCCGCCAGCCGCAGAAGTAGTCGAACCACCGGGTCAGCGGTTCCCGCCGTTTCCTGATCACCGCGAAGGCGGCGGGTTCGTCGTCCGCCGTCAGGAAGGGCCGGGCGAGGAGGGTCCTGATCGCGCGGGCGATCTCCTCCTTCTCCGCCCTGACGAGCTGGTTGGCCAGGCTGCTCATGCCCCTTCGGCCCTCCCGTGGTCGCGGGCGCCCGGGGAGCGCACGTCGAGCAGGTAGTCGGGGCCGCGGAACCAGCCCTCGGAGGTGCGCAGCACCGCGACCGCGCCGTCGCCGGGAGCCCGCAGCACGACCTCGACCCGGCCGTCGGAGGTGACGGCCCGGCGCAGGCCGGTGGCGTCGGGACGGGCGGCCAGGGCCCGGCCCAGCAGGTCGAGCAGCCGGCCGAGGGTGTCGTGGTCGAGCGCGCCGAGCTGGGACAGCCGGACCGAGCCGGTGGTGGCCAGCGCCCGCCAGGCGGCCTCCAGCCCGGCGTGCTCCTTCTCGGCGCGGGCGCGGCGCTCGGCGCGCAGGGCGGCCACGTCGCGCACCCGCCCGGTACGGCCCATGCGCTCGGTCCTGCCCCGCGAGCGCAGCAGCGCCGAGACCGCCACCGGCCCGGCCTCCGCCCAGGGCGTCCCGGCCGGGACGAGTTCGGCGTCGGCGTGCCCGAGGTGGGCGTGCCGGGCGGGGCCGAGGCCGAAGGCGGCGTCCCAGAGGCGGTGGGCGTCGTCCTCGGCCGGCGCGGTGGCGAACCAGCGGGCCAGCGCGCGGAAGTCGGCGGCGGCGCCGGAGGCGGGGCGGCGGGCGGCGGTGACGCGGTCGAGCAGCCCGAGCAGGGTGACGACGGCCTCGCCCGCGACCTCCTGCAGCCGCCGCAACCGGGGCCCGCCGCCGCTCTCGGCGCCGCCGCTCCCGGTGCCCCCGCTCCCGGCCCCGCTCCCGGTCCCGCCGCTCCCGGGGGCCGGGACGAGGTCGGGGTCGAACCACTGGCGCAGTTCGGCCCAGGCGGCGGCGCGGGCGGCCAGCCACGGCGTGGCCAGGTCGGTTCCGGGGATCCGGGGCAGGTCGGCGCCGGCCAGGGCCCGGGTGTGCAGGACGCCGACGCCCCGCGCGGCCACGCGGCGCAGCGCCCGCGCCACCGTCTCGCCGCGCTGCTCCAGCCCGGTCAGGAACTCCTGGAGGTAGGCCACCATGGCCGCCTCGGCCTCGTGGAACGTGCCAACGCCGGCGCCGCCGGCGCGCAGCAGCCGGCGCAGCTCGCCGTTGAGCCGCACGGTGTCGCGGCGCAGCCCGTCGAGGTGGCACTCCAGCTCCCGCAGGCAGGTGAACACCCGTCGGTCGCGGCCGGGGTCGGGGTCGGCCAGCAGCGCCTCCAGCTCCTCCAGCCGGTCGGCGACGGCGTCGAGCACGGCGGCGTGGAGCGCGCCCCCCGAGGCCGGTGTCGCGGTGGCCAGCGTCGCCGACGCCTGCCGCAGCCCGGCGTGGGCGGCCTCGCCCTGGGCGGTCAGGGCGTAGCGCAGGTTCCCGCGTTCGTACTCCTCGGCGGTCGCGAAGCCGGCGGCGTGGTCGAAGACGACCTCGACCAGTCGCCAGCCGGCGAGCTGCCGCAGCGCGCCGGTGAGGTCGTGGTCGCCGACGGGGGCGTACCAGCCGCGGTCGCGCAGCCGGTCGCGGACCTCGCCGGCGGTCAGCGCGGGCTCCAGGCGCTCGGCGGCGACGCCGAGGACGTCGAGGAGGGCCGTGTGCAGATCCGCCCGCTCAGTGGTGGCGAACCGGAACATCTCCGGCGGCACTCGTGGCAGCTCCGCCATCGCGCCGTTCTCCCCTCTCGCCGCGGTTTCACCGGAGCCACCGTAGTGGCAGAGACGGGCACCGCGGGGGCCGGTTTGCGAGCAGATGCCACGGGTATGGTCGCCGCGTTCGGCTGCCGGTGGCAGGCGGCGCGGTCCGCGCCCGGTACGGCGGCATTCGGGGAGGACGGGGGCCTGTGATGGCGGAGATCGAGGCGACGCGCGGGATGCCGGCCGACAGCATGATCGTGTTCGGGGTGGCGTCCGACGTCGAGCTGATGGACCGGTGGCTGCCGCAGGGGTTGTGGGTGGGCGACGGCGGGGCGGGCACCGTCGAGGCGGGCGGCGAGCTGGTGCCCGGCAGCGGGCGGCACGAGGGGCTGTTCCGCGCCCAGGAGGACCAGCTCCGGGTGGAGTGGGGCGGCCGCGACCACCCCGACTACGCGGGCTGGCTGCAGGTGTCCGACTCGGCGGCCGGCACGAGCGAGGTGACCGTGCACCTGTCGCTGCTCGACGAGCCCGCCTCCAGCGCCAGGGTCGGCGAGGTGCGCGAGCTGCTCGACCGCTCCCTCGACCGGCTGGCCGACGAGGTCACCCGCCGGGTCTCCGAGGGCGGCTGAACGACGGGCTTCTCGGGGAGCCAGGGGCTCCCGCGCATGCCGGTGGCGCCTTCCGAGAACGGCAGAGGCCCGGCGGGCGGGCGGGGGCGGGCCCGCCCCTCCGGGGTTCAGGCGTCCTCGCGCTCCGGGTTCTCCAGCCGGAAGAAGTTGCTCTGCTTGCCGTCCTTCTTGTGCTCCTGGTAGATGAAGTTCAGCTTCCGCTGGTCGAAGGTCTCGAACCACTCCTCCCAGCTGATCTCCGCCAGGTCGTTGCCGCCGTAGCCGGGGAAGTCGAAGCGGAGCACGCCCGCCCGGCCCTGGTGCTCGGTGCCGGGCACGGTCGCGGGCTTGGCGCCGCGCGCATGCGCCCATTCCTGGATCACGTCGTGGTCGGTGGTGACGAGGCTGCGGCCGGGCCGCTCCTCGTGCTCGCCGGTCGAGGTGACGTGCTGCTGGTATTTGTGCTCGCCCTCGACGGGACGGTTCTGCTGCGACATGGCGGCCTGTTCCCCCTGGTAGTCGTGCGGATGACCTGCTCGATACCCAGCCCGGCGCGCTTCTTGCAAATGATCTGTGCCACCACGATTAAAGGGGCTCGCAAGGTATTCCCGTCAACTTTTGATTATGCGACGTTTAATTACGATTCTTTCCCCCGTACTCGCAGGTCTGATCGCCGCGGCCGGCCTGTCCGGCGCCGCGGACGCGGCCGCGAACGCCGGGCTCAACGCCTATTACGGTCAGCGCCTGGCCTGGTCGGGGTGCGGCAGCGGGTTCCAGTGCGCGAAATTGACGGTGCCCCTCGACTACGCGAGGCCCGGCGGCCGGCGGATCGGGATCGCCATGGTCCGGCTGCCCGCGACCGGCCGGCGGATCGGCTCGATCGTGCTGAACTTCGGCGGCCCCGGCGGCGCCGGCACGACCATCTTGAAGGCCGACAAGACCGTCATGTCGGCCGCCGTCCGGCAGCACTTCGACGTGGTCAGCTTCGACCCGCGCGGCGTGGGCGCCTCCGCCCCCGTACGCTGCCTGTCCCCTCTCGGCCTGGACGCCTACTTCGCCGCCGACCCCACCCCCGACAACGCGGCCGAGGTCAAGCGGGCCAAGGCGTGGATGAAGATCTTCGCCCAGGGCTGCGCGACCAACTCCGGCAAGCAGCTGCTCGCGCACGTAGGCACCGGCGAGGTGGCCCGCGACCTTGACGTGATGCGGGCCGCCCTGGGCGAGGCCCGCCTGACCTACTTCGGCTTCTCCTACGGCACCTACCTGGGCGCCCGCTACGCCGACCTGTTCCCCACCCGGATCCGCGCCATGGTGCTCGACGGCGCCGAGGACCCCGGCCAGACGCTCGCCGAGTTCGGCGCGGCGCAGGAGCGGGGGTTCCGGCTGGCCCGCGAGTCGTTCCTGCGCGACTGCTTCGGGGCCAGGGACTGCCCGTTCCCCCGGCACACCGTCGCCGCCGCGACCAGGCGGCTGGAGGCGCTCTACAAGCGGGCCGACCGGGCGCCGCTGCGCAACGACGGCGACAGCAGGCAGGTCAACGAGGCCATCCTGCGCGCGGGCGTCAACCAGGCCATGTACGCCAGGGACAGCTGGCCCTACCTGCGCCAGGCGCTCACCCTCGCCTTCAAGGGCGACGGCACGGCCATGCTCGCCCTGGCCGACGTCAACCACGGACGCCGTCCCGACGGCAGCTACGACAACAGCAGCGAGGCGCTGACGGCCGTCAACTGCCTGGACCATCCCGAGCAGCGCTGCGCGTACTGGCCGGTCAAGGGCAAGGGGTTCACCAGGAAGGTGCGCGCCCACGGGTCGCCGCCGATCGTGGTGGTGGGCACGACGCGTGACCCGGCCACGCCGTACGAGCTGGCCAGGCGGCTGGCCGGGCAGCTGGAGCACGGCGTGCTGCTGACCCACGACGGCGACGGGCACACGGCGTACAAGGGAAGCTCGTCCTGCCTGGACCGGCAGATCGACCGGTACGTGATCACGGCTCGCGCGCCGCGTCCGGGAGCCTGCGCGAAGGTCTGAGGGCGTGGGCCCCCCTCCCTCACCCGCTCATGGGCGGGTGAGGGACTGGTGACGTTCGGGTCAACCCTGGCCGCGCCTGCGCGGCGGGCACGACCGGGCGGGAGAGATTGGGCGGACGTAGCCGGAAATTCCCGCCCGAGGAGCCCATGGAGTCGCTGCTGGTCCTGCACGCGCTCGCGGCGGTCTGCGCTCCCTGGCTGGCCCGGCGCATGGGACGGGCCTCCTTCCTGCTGCTGGCCGTGGCGCCCGGCGCCGGTTTCGCGTACACGGTGTGGCTGGGGGTGCGGGGGCTGCCGGCGCGGGAGGACACCCGCTGGGCGCCCGCGCTCGGGCTGGAGCTGTCCTTCCGGGCCGACTCGCTGACCCTGCTGATGATGGCGCTGGTCACCGGCGTGGGCGTGCTGGTCCTGGTCTACAGCGTGCGCTACTTCCCCGCCGGCGACGACGGGCTGGGCCGCTACGGCGGCGCGATGGCCGCCTTCGCCGGGTCGATGCTGGGGCTGGTCACGGCCGACAACCTGCTCCTGCTGTACGTCTTCTGGGAGCTGACCACCGTCTTCTCCTACCTGCTGATCGGCTACGACCCGGAGAGCCGGGCGGGCCGGCGGGCCGCGATGAAGGCGCTGACGGTGACCACGCTGGGCGGGCTGGCGATGCTGGCCGGGTTCGTGGTGGTCGGGCAGGCGGCGGGCACGTACGCGCTGTCGGGGGTCGTCGCCCGGCCACCGCAGGCGGGCCCGCTGGCCGCCGGGCTGGTGCTGGTGCTGGCCGGGGCGCTGTCGAAGTCGGCGATCTTCCCGTTCAGCACGTGGCTGCCGGCCGCGATGGCGGCGCCGACGCCGGTGTCGGCGTACCTGCACGCGGCGGCCATGGTCAAGGCCGGGGTGTACCTGGTGGCCAGGCTCGGTCCGGCGTTCGGGGACGTGCCGCTGTGGCGGGCGGTCGCGGTGCCGCTCGGCGTGCTGACGATGCTGCTGGGCGGCTGGCGGGCGCTGCGCGAGACGGACCTGAAACGGCTGCTGGCCTACGGCACGGTCAGTCAGCTCGGTTTCCTGATCACGCTGTTCGGCGTGGGCACCCGGGGCGCGGCGCTGGCCGGGGTGGGCATGCTGGCCGCGCACGCGCTGTTCAAGGCCGCGCTGTTCCTGGTCGTGGGCGTCGTCGACCATGCGACCGGCACCCGTGAGCTGCGCGAGCTGAGCGGGGTCGGCCAGTCGATGCCGTGGGTGTGCGCGGCCGCGGTGCTGGCGGGGGCGTCGATGGCGGGGCTGCCGCCGTTCGCGGGGTTCGCCGGCAAGGAGGCGGCGCTGGAGGCGCTGCTGGACCGGCCGCTCGTGCTGGCGGGGGTGGTGGCGGGGTCGGCGCTGACGGCGGCGTACACGCTGCGGTTCCTGTGGGGGGCCTTCGCCGCCAAGCCCGGCGTGCCGGTCACGCCGGCGCACCGGACGGCGGCGGCCATGTTCGCGCCCGCCGCGCTGCTGGCGGTGCTCGGCCTGGCGCTGGCGCCCTTCGCCCCCTGGTACGGCGGCGCGATGTCGGGCTACACCGGCACCTTCCGCGACCCCGGCCACGCCACGCATCTGGCGATCTGGGCCGGCCTGTCCCCCGCGCTGCTGCTGTCGGCCGTGGCGCTGGCGGCCGGTGCGCTGCTGTTCCTGGCCAGGGAGCCGGTGGCCAGGGCGGGCGCGGCGCTGCACGTGCTGGACTCGACGCAGCTCTTCTGGTCGCTCGTCCGCCGGCTGGACCGGTTCGCCGTCCAGGCCACCGGGTTCGTCCAGCGCGGTTCGCTGCCCGACTACCTGCTGCTCACGCTGGCCGCCACCACCGGCGTCGGCGTGTTCGCCGTCGCCTACGGCGGCGTGCCGCACCTGGACGTGCCGGTCGTCGCCTGGGAGCGCGTGGAGCAGCCGGTGCTGGCGGTCCTGATCACCGCGTCGGCGGCGCTGGCGCTGTGCGCCCGCGCCTACATCCTGCTGGCCGTGGTCGTCGGCGTCATCGGGTACGGCACCGCGCTGCTGTTCCTCGCGCACGGCTCGCCCGACCTGGCGCTGACCCAGTTCCTGGCCGAGACGCTGGCCCTGGTGGTGTTCGCCCTGGTGCTGCGGCGGCTGCCGGTGACCCCGGTCAGAGCGCGGCTGCCGCGGCTGTTCCGGTTCGGGCTCGGGCTGGCCGTGGGGGTGGTGGTGACCGGGGCGGGCATGCTGGCCACCAGCGCGCGGAGCACCTGGGCCGTCGGGTCGCTGATGCCCGCCGCGGCGCGCGAGGCGGGGGCGCGCAACGTCGTCAGCGCGATCATCCTGGACATCCGGGCCTGGGACACGATGGGCGAGAGCACGGTGCTGGTCGTGCTGACGCTGGGCGTGACGAGCCTGGTGTTCCTGCGGCGCAGGACGTACGAGATCGAGCGGGACGACCGCGGCCGGGTGCCCGCCGAGCGCACGCACTGGTTGTCCTCGACGCTGCCGCGCGGCCAGCGGGCCGTGGCCTTCGAGGTGGCGGCCCGGCTGACCTTCCACACGGTGCTGGTGCTCTCGGTGTTCCTGCTGTTCGTCGGGCACAGCGGGGTCGGCGGCGGGTTCGCCGGCGGCATCGTGGCCGGGCTGGCGATCACCGTGCGCTACCTGGCCGGCGGCCGGTACGAGCTGGCCGCGGCGGTCCCGGTGCACGCGGGCGTGCTGATGGGCGCCGGGCTCGCCCTGTCGACCGGCACGGCGCTGGCCGGGCTGCTGTTCGGGCGGGCGGCGCTGGACATGCTGGCGGCCGACGTGCACCTGCCGCTGGTCGGCAGCCTGCACCTGTCCACGGGCCTGCTGTTCGACCTCGGCGTGTACGTCTCGGTCACCGGCATGGTCCAGGACGTGCTGCGCGGCCTCGGCGCCGAGCTGGACCGGCAGATCGAGGCGGAGGAGAGCGCGTGACGATCTCCCTGGCGCCGTTCCTGTGCTGCTGCGTGATGATCACGACCGGTGTGACGCTGCTGCTGGAGCGGAGCCTGGTGCGGGTGCTGGCCGGGGTGGTCGTGCTGGGCAACGGCGTGAACCTGCTGATCGTCACCGCGGGCGGGAACGCCGGCGGGCCGCCCATCCTGGGCAGCACGCCGGTGGCGGACATGGCCGATCCGCTGCCGCAGGCGATGGTGCTCACCGCCATCGTGATCACCCTGGGCGTGACGGCGTTCGTGCTGGCCATGGTGCACCGGTCGTGGCAGCTCACCGGCAGCGACGAGGTCCAGGACGACACCGAGGACCGGCGCGTGCGACTGCGGGCCAGGCGCGGCGAGCTGAGCCACGCCCTGCGCACCCGGCAGGACGCCTACCGGCGGCTGGTCGTGGAGCAGCGGGCGGAGCTGGCCCGGCTGGAGGCCGAGCAGGCCGAGCGGGAGCGGCTGCAGGAGGCCGACCTGGAACGGCGGATCGCCCGCGTGCACACCGAGCTGGAGGAGTGGATGCGCACCCGGAGGGCCGAAGGGCTGTCGGAGGAGGAGCTGCAACTCGGCTTCGAGGAGGCCGGGCAGCGGGACCTGCCGGACGAGGAGGCCACGGCCGGCGACAACGCCGAGCGCATCGACGAGCTGCGCCGCGAGCACACCCGGCGGCGGGCCGAGCAGGCGGCCGGCGAGAGGGAGCTGCGCCAGCGGATCAAGGCCAGGCAGCGCGACGCCCGCAGGCAGATGCGCTCGGCCATCCGCGAGGAGCGGGCCCGCCAGGCGCTCGCCAACGACCCCGAACTGGAGGGCGACGACTAGTGGCAGGCAGGGGCGGGGCCCGTGGGTGACCTGGTCGAGCTGCGCGGGCTGGTGTGCGTGCCGGTGCTGCTGCCGCTGCTGGCGGCCGGGATCAAGCTGGCGATCGGCGGCCGGCTGCGGCACCTGCAGTCGGCCATCAGCCTCACCACGCTGGGCATCTCGCTGGCGGTGTCGGTGCTGCTGCTCGCGCACGCCGACACGCACGGCCCGCTGGTGACCGAGCTGGGCGGCTGGGCCTCGCCGGTCGGGATCTGCCTGGTGGCCGACCGGCTCTCGACGCTGGTGCTGGTGGTGTCGTCGGCGGTGACGCTCTGCGTGATGGTGTACTCGATCGCCAACGCCTACGACGAGGCCGAGCACGACGCGCCGATGGCGATCTTCCATCCGGCGTTCCTGGTCATGGTGGCGGGCGTGGCGGACGCGTTCCTGTCGGGTGACCTGTTCAACCTGTTCGTCGCGTTCGAGATGCTGCTGAGCGGCTCGTACGTGCTGCTGACCTTCGGCGGGACCGAGTCCAGGATGCGGGCGGGGGCCACGTACACGCTGATGGCGCTGGCGTCGTCGATGTTGTTCCTGATCGCGCTGGCGGTGACCTACGGCGCGACGGGCACGTTGTCGATGGCGCAGCTCGCCGAGCGCTTCGGCACGCTGCCCGAGCAGGTCAAGCTGCTGGTCGAGCTGACGCTGCTGCTGGCGTTCGCGATCAAGGCGGCGATCTTCCCGGTGTCGGCGTGGCTGCCGGACTCCTACCCGACCGCGCCCGCGCCGGCCACGGCCGTGTTCGCCGGGCTGCTCACGAAGGTCGGCGTGTACGCGATCATCCGGCTGGAGGCGCTGCTGTTCCCCGGCGGGCCGGTCTCCACGCTGCTGATGGCGGTGGCGCTGGCCACGATGCTGGCCGGCGTGCTGGGCGCGGTGGCGCAGACCGACATCAAGCGCATGTTGTCCTTCACGCTGGTCAGCCACATCGGCTACATGGTGTTCGGGGTGGCGCTGTCGACGGTGGCGGGACTGGCGGGCGCGGTGTTCTACATCGTCCACCACATCACCGTGCAGACGAGCCTGTTCCTGGTGACGGGGCTGATCGAGCGGCGCACCGGCACCACGTCGGTCAACCGGCTGGGCGGGCTGATGAGGACCGCGCCGGTGCTGGGCGTGCTGTTCTTCGTGCCCGCGATGAACCTGTCGGGCATCCCGCCGATGTCGGGGTTCCTGGGCAAGCTGCTGCTGGTGCAGGCGGGCCTGGACAAGGGCGGCCCGGCGGCGCTCGTGCTGGTGGCGGGCGGGCTGCTCACGAGCCTGCTGACGTTGTACGCGATCGCCAAGACGTGGGGCAAGGCGTTCTGGCGGGCGCCGCGCGAGGAGCGGCTGGGCCAGGTGATGGAGAGCGAGGAGGCTACGGGTGAGGAGCCGGTGGTGACGACGACGGCGCTGCCGCCCGTGCTGCTGGGCGCGACGGCGGCGCTGGTGGCGCTGGGGCTGTCGTTCACGGTGCTGGCCGGGCCGCTGGCGGCGCTGACGCAGCGGGTGGCCACGGAGCTGAGCGAGCGGCAGACGTACATCACCGCCGTGCTGGGGACGCGGCGGTGAGCGGCGGCCTGCTCGCGCCGCGGCTGTTCGGCCGGCGGGTGCCGCTGCCGCTGGTGGCGTGGCTGACGCTGGTGTGGGTGACGCTGTGGGGCGAGCTGTCGGCGGGGAACGTGCTGGGCGGCCTGGCGACCGCGCTGGTGGTGACGTGGCTGCTGCCGCTGCCCGTCCTGGACCCGGGGATCAGGGTGCGGCCGCTGCCGCTGGCGCGGTTCCTGCTGTGGTTCGGGTGGGACATGCTGCTCTCGACCGTGCGGGTGGTGGCGTGGGTGGTGCGGCCCGGCGATCCGCCCACTCAGCTGGTCCTGGTGCGGCTGCGCACGTCGTCTGAGTCGATGACCGTGATGATCATGGTGGCGTTGTCCACGATGCCGGGGAGCCTGGTGGTGGAGGCGTACCTGGACAGGAGAGAGCTGATGCTGCACGTGCTGGGGCTGGCCGGGGAGGGCGTCCCGGACGTGGTCCGCAGGGACCTGGCCGGGCTGGAGTCGCGCATCGTGGCCGCGTTCGGCACCCGCGCCGACCGGGAGGAGCTGCGGTGAGCGCGGTGTACCTGGTGACGATCGCGCTGCTGGGCGGCGGGGCGGCGGCCGCGTTGTGGCGGGTGGGGCGCGGGCCGTCGATGCTGGACCGCGCGGTCGCCCTCGACGTGCTGACGTCGCTGGCGATGTGCGCGGTCGGGCTGTTCGCGGTGGTCAGGGACGACTACTCCGACCTGCCGGTGCTCCAGGTGCTGTCGCTGCTGGGGTTCGTCGGGTCGGTGTCGTTGGCCCGGTTCTTCCCTGGACGGTCGGGGTGAGCCCGATGGATGTGGCGGCGGCGGTCTGCCTGGTGCTCGGGGCCGTGCTGGCGTTGTCGGCGGGCGCCGGGCTGGTGCGCTTCCGCACGACGCTCGACCGGATGCACGCCGGCACCAAGCCGCAGGTGCTCGGCGTGCTGCTGGTGCTGGCCGCGATGTGGCTGCACCGGCCCACCTGGTGGAACGCCGGGCCGCTGCTGATCGTGGGGGCCTCGCAGGTGATCACCGTGTCGGTGGCGGCGTACATGGTGGGGCGGGCGGCCCACTCGCGTCAGTCGTCGCGGGACGAGACCGAGATGCCGCCCTCGGAGGAGGACTGATCGCCCCTGCGGTCGAGGGCGGGCTGGCCGAACCAGGTCCAGGCGGCCAGCCCGGCCAGGATGCCGGCGGTGACCCAGGCCAGGGTGGAGTGGAACAGGTAGTCGATCACCAGCATGGTGGCCGTGGTCATCGACACCACCAGGGCGAGCGCTCCTAACAGGCCGTAGGTGTTGGACCGGCGTACCAGCCTCTCCTTGTGGCCCTGCCGGAACAGCACGCGGTGCTGGGCGGTCGGCGCGATGTAGCAGATCGACGCGATGGCGGCGCTGACCAGCGCGGCGAAGTAGAGCCAGCGGTCGGTCTGGTCCAGCTTGACGAAGCCGGGTGAGAAGGGGACGGTCAGCAGGAACGCGAACAGCACCTGCACGCCGGTCACCGCGACGCGGGCGCCCTGCAGCAGTTCGACGAAGTTGCGGTCGGCGCGTTCCTCGTGCGACTCGTTCTTCACTCGGCCTCCTTGTTGGATGTTCCCCTCTTCCTTGGCGGAGGCCGGTCGAAACATGGATTTTCGAGGTCAGGCGAGGATCTTGGCCGGGGTGATGGGCAGGTCGCGCACCCGCCGGCCGGTGGCGTGGTGAACGGCGTTGCCGATCGCGGCGGCGGTGCCCACGATGCCGATCTCGCCGATGCCCTTGGAGCCCATCGGGTTGAGCAGGCCGTCCTGCTCGTCGATCCAGACGGCCTCGATCGCCGGCACGTCGGCGCAGGCCGGCACGTGGTACTGGGCCAGGTCGCGGTGCAGGAAGCCGCCGAACTCGTCGTCGGTCAGCGTCTCCTCCATCAGCGCCATCCCCATGCCCATGGTCATGCCGCCGACGAACTGCGACCTGGCCAGCCTGGCGTCCAGGACGCGGCCGGCGGCGAACACGCCGAGCAGGCGCGACAGGCGGATCTCGCCCGTCACGGAGCTGACCCTGACCTCGGCGAACTGGGCGCCGAAGGCGTGCCTGGCCAGCTCCTCGTCGGCCTTGACCTCCTCGGTGGTGTCGGCGGACCCCTCGCCGCCGTCGGCTCGCAGCGCCTCGCAGGCCCGTACGACGGCCGAGCCCCACGACGCCGTGCCCATCGAGCCGCCCGCGACGGGGGCGGCAGGCAGGTCGCTGTCGCCGAGCTCGACGTGCACCCGGTCGGGGGCGACGCCGAGGCAGTCGGCCGCGATCCTGGTGAGCACGGTCCGGGCGCCGGTGCCGATGTCGGCGGCGGCCACCCGGATGACGAAGTCGCCGTCGCGCACGGTCGCGGTGGCCTGCGACGGGCCGCGCCTGGCCGGGTAGGTGGAGGCGGCCACGCCGGTGCCGACCAGCCACTCCCCCTCGCGCCGGAGGCCGGGCGCCGGGTCGCGGCGGTCCCAGCCGAAGCGGCGGGCGCCCTCGCGCAGGCAGGTCACCAGGCTGCGGGAGCTGAACGGCAGCCCGCCGTCCGGCTCGGTCGTGGGCTCGTTGCGGATGCGCAGCTCGACGGGGTCGATCCCGGCCGCCTCGGCCAGCTCGTCCATCGCCGACTCCAGGGCGTACATGCCGGGGCACTCGCCGGGGGCGCGCATCCAGGACGGGGTGGCGACGTCGAGGCGGACGAGCCGGTGCGCGGTGCGCAGCGCGGGCGTGGCGTACATGACGCGGCCGGGGGTGGCGGCCTGCTCGGCGAACTCGACGATCCTGCTGGACTGCACGTACGCCGTGTGCTCGACCGCGGTGAGCCGGCCGTCGGCGTCGGCGCCGAGCCGCAGCCGCTGGACGGTGGGCGTGCGGTAGCCGGTGAGGTCGAACATCTGCTGCCGGGTGAAGACGACCTTGACCGGACGGCCGGCGGCCCGCGCGGCCAGGGCGGCGAGCACGGCGTTCGGCCTGGTGGTGCCCTTGGAGCCGAAGCCGCCGCCGACGTGCCTGGACACCACGCGCACCCGCTCGGCGGGCAGGCCGAGGGTCTTGGCGATGCTGTCCCGGTCGCCGCTGGCGCCCTGGGTCGAGTCGTAGACCAGCAGCCGGCCGTCGTCGGCCCACACGGCCACCGCGGCGTGCGGCTCCATCGCGTTGTTGTGCAGGGGCGGCGTCGTGTACGTCACGTCCACGGCGGACGCGGCGGCGGCCAGCCCGGCCTCCACGTCGCCCTTGTCGGTGTCGGGCGGCAGGTTCGGGTTGACCGTCTCGGGCCGGTAGAGGTCCGGGTGGTCGGCGCGCAGCCGCACGTCGTGGGCCTGCGCTTCGTAGGCGACATGGACGGCGTCGGCGGCGGCGCGGGCCTGGTCGTAGGTGCCGGCGACGACGGCGGCCACGAGCTGGCCCCGGTAGACGACGTCCCGGGAGCGGAACAGCGCCAGCTCGGGGTCGGCGTCCTCGGCCAGGTCGGGCGGGTCCTCGACGGACAGCACGGCCAGCACGCCCGGCATGGCCAGCGCCTGCCCGGCATCCACCCCGGTCACCCGGCCCCTGGCGACCGTGGACTGCACCGGGTAGCAGTAGGCGACGCCCTCGACCGGGTACTCGGCGGCGTACGTGGCCAGCCCCGTGACCTTGACGCGCCCCTCGATGCGGTTCACGGCGTCAGCTCCTCCAGCGTGCGGACGATCAGGTTGCGCGCCAGCGGCAGCTTGTACGCGTTGCGCGGCAGCGGGCGGGCCTGGTCGAGCTCGGCCTCGGCGGCCCGCAGGTAAGCCTCCCCCGTGGCGGGGCCGCCGATGATCTCCCGTTCGGCGCGTTCGGCCCGCCAGGGCGCGTGGGCCACGCCGCCGAGCGCGATGCGGCAGCCGGTGACCACGCCGTCCCAGCGCACGTCGAGCACGGCGGCGATGGACACCAGCGCGAACGCGAACGAGGCCCGCTCGCGCACCTTGCGGTAGAGGGAGGCGCCCGGCGGCGGCGCGGGCAGCTCGACGGCGGTGATCAGCATGCCGGGTTCGAGCACGGTGTCGCGCTCGGGCGCGTCGCCGGGCAGGCGGTGCAGGCCGGGCATGGGGATGATCCGGTCGCCGGCCGGGCCGGTGACGTGCACCTCGGCGTCGAGCGCGGCCAGCGCCACGGCCATGTCCGAGGGGTGGGTGGCCACGCAGGCGTCCGAGGCGCCGAGCACGGCCAGGTTGCCGTGGTCGCCCTCGATCGCGGGGCAGCCGGTGCCGGGCTCGCGCTTGTTGCACGGCCTGGTGACGTCCTGGAAGTAGGGGCAGCGGGTGCGTTGCAGCAGGTTTCCGGCCACCGTGGCCATGTTCCTGACCTGGCCGGAGGCGCCGGTCAGCACGGCCCTGGCGAGCATCGGGTAGCGGGCGCGGACGAGCGGGTCGGCCGCCAGGTCGCTGTTGCGCACTGCCGCGCCGATCCGCAGCCGGTCGCGTACGGGCTCGACGGCGTCCAGCGGCAGGCGGCTGACGTCCACGAGGTGGTCGGGGGCGGCCACGCCGAGGCGCATGAGGTCGACCAGGTTGGTGCCGCCGCCCAGGTACATCGTGCCGGGGCCGTACCGGCCGACCGCGTCGGACGGGCTCTGGGCGCGGACGTAGTCGAACGGCTTCACCGGGCCACCTCGCCGATCGCGGCCACGATGCCGGGATAGGCGCCGCACCGGCACAGGTTGCCGCTCATGCGTTCCCTGATCTCCTCGGGCGTCAGGGCCGGGTCGAGGAGGAGGTCGGCGGTGACGGCGCTCGGACCGGGCTCGCCCAGCATGCCGACCGCCGAGCAGAGCTGGCCGGGCGTGCAGTAGCCGCACTGGAAGGCGTCGTGCTCGATGAACGCGGCCTGCAGCGGATGCAGTTGCTCGCCCGAGGCCAGCCCCTCGACGGTGACGATCTCGCTGCCGTCCACCGCCACGGCCAGCGCCAGGCAGGAGTTGGCCCGGCGGCCGTCGATGAGCACCGTGCACGCGCCGCACTGGCCGTGGTCGCAGCCCTTCTTGGAGCCGGTCAGGCCGAGCCGTTCGCGCAGCAGGTCGAGCAAGGAGATCCTGGGGTCGACGGCCACGGTGTGCGGCACGCCGTTCACCTGCAGGGTGATGTCCATAGGCGCTCGCCTACCCGGCCACCGCCGGAGGCAACCACGGGCTCGGACATCTCGGGGTAAAGGTGACGGGGTCCAGGTGTCGGGGCGCGGGCGGCGGGTAGCCGGGGAGAGGATCGGGCCGCGGAGGGGTGCATGGGGCGAGCGTTCGACGAGCAGGTGGCGGAGTCCGAGGCGGTGCTCACCGTCAACGCGGGCTCGTCGAGCCTGCGCCTCGACCTCGTGCAGGGCGGCTGCGTGCTGGACAGCGCGCACGCCGAGCGGGCCGCGGACCCGGGCTCGGCGCGCGAGGAGCTGGCGGCGTTCCTCGGCGGCCACTTCGACCGCGACATCCGCGCGGTGGCGCACCGGCTGGTGCACGGCGGCGACGTCGTCCGCACGCCCACGGTCGCCGACGACGAGACCGTCGAGGCGCTGCGCGGCGTCGTGAGCCTGGCGCCGCTGCACCTGCCGCCCGCGCTGGCGCTGCTGGAGGCGGCCCGCGAGCAGCTTCCCGCCGTGCCGCACGTGCTCTGCCCCGACACGGCCTTCCACGCCGGCCTGCCCGACGCCGCCGCGGTCTACGCCCTGCCGCGCGAGTGGCGCGACCGGTACGGCCTGCGCCGCTACGGCTTCCACGGCCTGTCCTACGCCTGGACCGCCGACCGGGTGGCCGAGCTGCTCGGCCGGCCGCTCGCCGACCTGGAGCTGGTGCTGACCCACCTGGGCGGCGGCTCGTCGGTGTGCGCGGTGTCGGGCGGGCGCAGCCTGGACACCTCGATGGGGTTCACCCCGCTGGACGGCGTCCCGATGAGCAAGCGCTCGGGCAGCGTCGATCCCGGGATGCTGATGTGGCTGCTGTCGCAGGGCCACCTGTCGGCCGACGAGCTGGGCGAGGGCCTGCAACGCCGGTCCGGGCTGCTCGGGCTGTCCGGCGGCCGCTCGGGCGACACCCGCGAGCTGGTCGAGGCCGAACGCGCCGGCGACGCCGAGGCCGCCCTGGCCCTGGAGGTGTTCTGCCACCGGGTGAGCCGGGAGATCGCCGCCGCCGCCACGTCGCTGTCCAGGATCGACGCCCTGGTGTTCACCGGCGAGATCGGCTGGGACCAGCCCGAGGTGCGCGAGGCGGTCTGCCGCCGTCTCGGGCTGCTCGGCGTCGAGCCGCCCGAGACCGGCAACCGGCACGACGACGGCCCGGTCAGCGGGCCGGGCGCCGCCGTGCCCGTCCTGGTCGTCCAGGTGCGCGAGGAGCTCCAGCTCGCCCGCGAATGCCTGGGCGTCTTCCGGCCGGCAGAGGAGGACGGCTATGGATGACGTCACCCGCTCGGCGCTGCGGCTGTCGGGCGAGCAGGATCTCGACCCGCTGCTCGACCGCGTCGGCGAGGCCGGTCTCGTGCTGATCGGCGAGGCCAGTCACGGCACCCACGACTTCTACACCTGGCGGGCCGCGCTCACCCGCCGCCTGATCGCCGAGAAGGGCTTCGGGTTCGTCGCCGTCGAGGGCGACTGGCCCGACTGCGAGCGCGTCCACCGCGCGGTCACCCGCGACGGCGAGGACCCCTTCGACGCCCTGTACGCCTACCAGCGCTGGCCCGCGTTCATGTGGGCCAACGAGGAGGTCGCCGAGTTCTGCCGCTGGCTGCGCCGCTGGAACGCGGCCCTGCCGCCGGGCGAGCGCGTCGGCTTCCACGGCCTCGACGTCTACAGCCTCTGGGAGTCCCTGCGCGCCGTGCGCCGCTACGCCGCCGACCACCTGCCCGACCAGCTCGGCACGGTGATGGAGGCCCTGTACTGCTTCGAGTCCTACGGCCACGACCCGCAGCGGTACGGCCTGGAGACCCGCCTGGTCCCCGACTCCTGCGAGACCGAGGTCGTGGAGCTGCTCAGGGCGGTCGTGGCGGCCGCGCCCGCCGACGAGGACGGCTTCGAGGCCCGGCAGAACGCCGAGGTCGTGGCCGGGGCCGAGAACTACTACCGGACCATGGTCGGCGGCGGCCCCGATTCGTGGAACGTCAGAGACGTGCACATGGCCGACACCCTGGACCGGCTGACCGCCTTCTACGGGGCCAAGGGCGTGGTGTGGGCGCACAACACGCACGTCGGCGACGCCCGCGCCACCGACATGGCCGCCGCCGGCATGATCAACCTCGGCCAGCTGGCCCGCGAGCGGCACGGCGAGGACGTCGTCCTGGTCGGCTTCGGCGGCTACCGGGGGACGGTCGTGGCCGGGGCGAGCTGGGGCACGCGGGCGCACGTCATGCCCGTCCCGCCGGCCCGGCCCGGATCGCTGGAGGCGCTGCTGCACGACGCGCTCGGCGGCGAGCGCGCCCTGTTCGTGACGCCCCGGCGGCCCCGTCCGCGCTGGTTCGACCAGCCGCTGGACCACCGCGCGATCGGCGTCGTCTACCGGCCCGAGCGCGAGAAGTGGGGCAACTACGTGCCCACCGCGCTCGGCGACCGCTACGACGCCTTCATCTGGCTGGACGTCACCGAGGCCCTGCACCCGCTGCACGCCGAGCCGTGGGACGACGTCGAGCCGGAGACCTATCCGAGCGCCATGTGACGGACTGTCGGTGGCAGATGGTTTGATCGCTGCTGTGGAGGCCTCGGTCGAGCAGCTCGTCTACGTCAGGGACGACGAATACACCGTCGCGCGCATGAGCGCCGAGGGCGTGCCCGACTTCGTGGCCACCGGCCGGGCGCTGTCGGGCGCGCAGCCGGGCGAGACGCTCCGGCTGACCGGCGACTGGAGCCACCACGCGCGCCACGGCAGGCGGTTCGCGGTGGCCGGGTGCGAGCGGGTGGCGCCCGCCACGGTCCGGGCGATCCGCGTCTACCTGGGGTCGGGGCTGATCCGCGGCATCGGGCCGCGGCTGGCGTACGCGATCGTCGACCACTTCGGCGAGGAGACGCTCAAGGTCATCGACGCCGAGCCGGGGCGGCTGACCGAGGTCGTCAACATCGGGCCGCTGCGGCAGGCGCAGATCGTCCAGGCGTGGCAGGAGCAGAAGGCCATCGCCGCGCTGATGGTGACGTTGCAGGGGCTGGGCGTCAGCCCGCTGCTCGCGGCCAAGATCCACCAGGTGTTCGGCGGCGAGGCCGAGGAGGTCCTGGCCACCGACCCCTACCGGCTGATCGGCCGGGTCAGGGGCATCGCCTTCCGCGTCGCCGACCGCATCGCGCTGCAGCGGGGGGTGCCCGAGCGCAGCCCGCAGCGGATCAAGGCGGCGCTGCTCGACCGGCTGGAGTCGGCGGCGGTGCGCGACGGCCACTGCTTCGTGCCGGTGCCCCATCTGGTGGCGCGGGCGGCCGAGCTGATCGAGCTCGACCCTGAGGCGGTCGGGCCGATGATCGACGCGCTGGTGGCCGAGCGGCGGGTGGTGGTCGAGGCCGACGACGAGCAGCCGGGGCGGGCGGTGGCCTACGCCAAACACGTGCACGCCCGCGAGCGGCAGCTCACCGAGCAGCTCACCCGGCTCCTGCGGGCCCGCTCCACGCTGCCGCTGCGCTCCTACCGCGAGGACGAGACCCTCCACGACGACCAGCGCGCGGCCGTCAACATGGCGCTGACCTGCACCGTCTCGATCATCACCGGCGGGCCCGGCTGCGGCAAGAGCCACACGGTCAGGGCCGTGGCCGCCACGGTCAGGGCGTCGGGCGGCACGGTCACGCTCACGGCCCCCACCGGCAAGGCGGCCAAACGCCTGTCGGAGCTGACCGGCATGCCCGCCATGACCATCCACCGCATGCTCGCCCACCAGCCCGACCCCGACCCGTCCACGCTGTTCGAGGAGGCGCCCGCGCAGGCCGACCTGATCGTGGTCGACGAGGCGTCGATGCTCGACCTCCACCTCGCCACCCGGCTCACGGCGGCCGTCCAGCCGGGCAGCCACCTGCTGCTCATCGGCGACAGCGACCAGCTTCCCAGCATCGGCGCCGGCGACGTGCTGGCCGACCTGCTGCGCGTGGAGGCGATCCCGCGGGTGCGGCTCACCCACGTCTTCCGCCAGGCGAACGGCAGCGGCATCGTCGAGGCCGCCCACCTCATCCGGGCCGGCCGCATGCCGGCGACGCCGGGGCGCGGCGGGTTCTGGTTCGAGGAGCTCGACGATCCGGCGCGGGTGGCCGAGCGGGTGGCCCATCTGGCCATGGAGGCGATCCCCCGCAAGCAGGGCGTGCCGCCCGAGCAGGTGCAGGTGCTGTGCCCGATGCGCAAGGGCGAGACGGGCGCGGTCACGCTGGGCCGGCTGCTCCAGGACCGCCTCAACCCGGCGGCCGACGACAAGCCCGAGCACTGGTCGGGGGCGTCGGTGTTCCGGGTGGGCGACCGGGTCATGCCCATCCGCAACAACTACGACAAGGGCGTCTTCAACGGGGAGACCGCCACGGTCACCGCCGTGCTGCCGCAGGACCGCGTGGTCGAGGTCCGCACCGACGACGGCGAGACCGTCCAGTACGGGTTCGGCGAGCTCGACGACCTCACCCACGCCTACGCGATCAGCGTGCACCGCTCGCAGGGCAGCGAGTACCCGTTCGTGGTGGCGCCGATCGTGGCCGAGGCGGGCGGGATCATGTTGCGGCGCAAGCTGCTGTACACGCTGGTGACCCGGGCCAAGGCGTGGGTCGTGCTGGTGGGGCAGCGCGAGGCGCTGGAGCTGGCCGTCCACCGGGTGGGCCGCCCCCGCAACACCGGCCTGCCCCGCCGCCTGTCCCAGAGCCTCGACGCCTGAGGCCGGGTCAGTCCTGGCGGACGAGGGTCGTGGCGAGGAGTTCGGCCAGGTGGCGGCCCTGGCGTCCGGTGCCGGCGGCGGCGATCTGGGTGCGGCAGGAGAAGCCGTCGGCGAGCAGTTCCTCCCCCGGCCCCGCCGACCGTACGGCCGGCCAGAGCCCCTGCTCGGCGCACGCCTGCGACACCTCGTGGTGCCCCCGCTCGAACCCGAAGTTGCCGGCCTGCCCGCAGCAGCCGGAGTCGAGCACGCTGGTCCGGATGCCGAAGCGGTCGAGCACGGCCCGGTCGGCGTCGTAGCCCATGATCGCGCTCTGGTGGCAGTGCACCTGCGCGATCGCCTGCCCGCCGGTCGTGGCCGGCCGCCAGTCGGCGGCGCGCGTCTCCAGCAGCTCGGCCAGCGTCAGGAACCGCTCCGCCAGCAGCCGCGTCTCGGGCGTGTTGAGCAGTTCGGGCCCGTCGGAGCGGAACACGGCGGCGCAGCTCGGCTCCAGGCCGACCACCGGCACCCCGGCCTCGGCCCAGGGGGCGAGCGCCCCCACCGTCCGCGCCAGCACCCGCCGGGCCACCCCGAGCTGCCCGGTGCTGATCCAGGTCAGCCCGCAGCACAGCGTCACCGGCGGCACCACCACCTCGAACCCGGCCGCCTCCAGCACGTCCACGGCGGCCCGCCCGATGCGCGGGTCGAAGTGGTCGGTGAACGTGTCGGCCCACAACACCACCCGCCCCCGCGGGCCCGGCCCGCTCCGAGGACGCCGCCTGAACCAGTCGGTGAACCGCTGCCGGGCGAACCTCGGCAGCTCGCGCTCCGGCGTGATCCCCGCGACGGCCTTGACCAACCGCGACAGTCCGGGCGCCGAGTTGACCGCGTTGACCAGGCCGGGCGCGGCCGAGGCGAGCGCGGCCCACACCGGCAGCCAGCCCATCGAGTAGTGGGCCCGGGGCCGGACGCGGCGCCGGTAGTGGTGGGCGAGGAACTCGGCCTTGTAGGTGGCCATGTCCACGTTCACCGGGCATTCGGAGCGGCAGCCCTTGCACGACAGGCACAGGTCGAGCGCGTCGCGCACGGCGGCCGAACGCCAGCCGTCGGTGATGACGTCGCCGCGCACCATCTCCTCCAGCAGGCGGGCCCGTCCGCGCGTGGAGTGCTCCTCCTCGCGGGTCACCCGGTAGCTGGGGCACATGACGCCGCCCTCGAAGGTGTGCTTGCGGCAGGTCCCGGTGCCGACGCAGCGGGTGGCGGCGTGCCCGAAACGTCCGTGGTCGTTGGGGTACTGGAAGAACGTCTGGCGCGGCTCGTGCGGGTAGAAGCGGTGCTGGGCCAGATTCTGGTCGAGGTGGCGGGGATGGACGACCTTGCCCGGGTTCATCCGGTCGCGCGGGTCGAAGATGGCCTTGAAGCGGCCGAACACCTCCACGACCTCCTGGCCGAACATGACCGGCAGCAGCTCGGCCAGCGCCTGGCCGTCGCCGTGCTCGCCGGACAGCGAGCCGCCGTAGGAGGCGACCAGCTCGGCGGCCTCCCGGGCGAAGGCGCGGTAGCGGGCGATGCCGTCGTCGGTGTGCAGGTCGAGCGGCAGCCGGCCGTGCACGCAGCCCTGGCCGAAGTGGCCGTACAGGGCGGAGTCCTGGTAGTCGTGCGCGCGCAGCAGCCGCTCGTAGTCGCGCAGGTAGGCGCCCAGCCGCTCGGGCGGCACGGCCGCGTCCGACCAGCCCTCGTACGTCTGGCGGCCGGTCGGCGGGTAGGCCTCCACGCCGAGCCCCGACTCCCGCCACCGCCACAGCCGGTCCTCCCTGGCCGGGTCGCCGAGGAAGGCGTGCGTGGGCGTGGGCGCCTCGGGCCGCTCCCCCACCTCGCGCATCATCGTCTCGGCCCGCTCGCGCGCCTGCTCGGGCGTGTCCCCGCCGAACTGCACCAGCAGCCAGCCGCCGCCCTCGGGCAGGTCCTGGAGCGCCGGGTCGCCGGGGTGCTCCCGCTTGGCCAGCCGGTACATGGTCTCGTCCATGGCCTCCAGCGCGATCGGCGCGTGCCGGGCCACGGCCGGGACGGCGTCGGCGGCGGTGAAGACGTCCTCGAAGCCGAGCACGGCCAGCGCCCTGGCCGGCGGGGACGGCACGACGCGCAGCTCGGCGCGGAGCACGGTCACCAGCGTGCCCTCGCTGCCGGTCAGGGCGCGGGCCAGGTCGAAGCCGTTCTCGGGCAGGAGCTGGTCGAGGTTGTAGCCGGAGATGCGGCGTTCCAGCCTGGGGTAGCGGGTGCGGACCAGTTCCATGGTCTCGTCGCGCAGATCGCGCACCTGGCGGTAGATCTCGGCCAGCCGGCCGCCCTGGGTCTGGATGCGGTCGTACTCGGCGTCGCTGGTCGGCCCCACCCAGGCGCGCACGCCGTCGTAGGTGAGGATCTCCAGCCGGAGCACCGACTGCGACATCTTCCCGTACGCCTGCGCCGAGGCCCCGCACGAGTTGTTGCCGATCATGCCGCCGATCGTGCAGGCCCGATGACTGGACGGCCGCGGCCCGACCATCAGCCCGTACGGCGCCAGCTCGTGGTCCACCTGGTCGAGCACGGCCCCCGCCTGGACGACGACCCGGCGGCCCGCCGCGTCCACGGACTCCACCGCGCCGCAGTGCTTGGACCAGTCGATCACCACCGCCGCGTTGCAGCACTGCCCGGCCAGGCTGGTGCCGCCGCCGCGGGAGAGCACGGGCACGTCCCTGGACCGGCACACGGCCACCGCCGCCACCCCGGCGTCCAGGTCGCGCGGCACGACGACGCCGATCGGGACCTGCCGGTAGTTGGAGGCGTCACGCGCGTAGGCGGCGCGGCTGCCCAGGTCGAAGCGCACCTCGCCGTCCACGGCCTCGGCGAGGCGGCGGCTCAGCGTCTCGACGTCGATCTCGCGGGACGGCGGCGTGTGCGTGACGGGCGTGTTGACCAGGCTCTTCATGCCGGGCACTTACCCGGGCCCGCTCACGGCGCGCCCAACGGCGGGCCAAGCCCGGTTCTAGACCCCGAGCAGGTCGGTGAGGTCGTCGGCGTGCTCCTCCTCCTCTTCCAGGATCGACTCCATGAGCCGGCGGGTGGTCGGGTCGCCCTCGCCGAGCCAGCGGATGATCTCCTGGTAGGTGGAGATGACGATGCGCTCGGCCCACAGGTTGGCCTCCAGCAGCGCCTTCAGGTCGGTGTCGGCGGGCACCTGGTAGTCGGTGTGCGAGCGCTGGACGAGCTTGGCCGGGTCGAAGTCCGGCTCGCCGCCGAGCTGGCTGACGCGTTCGGCGGCGCGCAGCGCGTGGTCCAGCTCCTCCTTGGCGTGCTCGGTGAACTCCGCCGCCACCTGCGCGCGGTCGATGCCCTTGGCCGAGATGGCGTGCCTGGTGTACCTGAGCCAGCACACCACCTCGGTGGCGATCACGTCGTTGAGGATCTCGATGACCTTCTCCGGGTCGCGGCCGAAGGTCTGCGTGATCGGGCCCTCGTCCATCTTCTGCCGCACCTGCTCGCGGATCCTGGTGACGTCGAGCACGAAGTCGTCCGTCTGCGTCATGATGTGTCCTTCCCCCGGCGATCTCCCCTGGTCAACGGTAACTTCGCCGGAGCCTGCGCCGGGGTTGCGACACGGGCGGACCGCAGGCGGGGGGCCAGCGCGAGCGTGACCGCCGCCGACGCCGCGGCCAGCACGGCCATGGCCGTGCCGGGCGAGGTGTGCTCGGCCAGGGCGCCGGCGAGCGCGGCGGCCAGCCCCTGCATGGCGACCATGCCGGAGGAGTGCAACCCGAGCGCGTGCCCGCTCAGCTCGGGGGGCGTCAGCGCCATGAGCCGCTCCTGGAGCAGCAGGGTGGCGGCGAACCCGGCCGAGGCGAGCGCGACCAGCACCGGCGACGGGTGGGCCACGAACACCAGGTACGGCAGCGCGAGCAGCAGGTACAGCGGCGTGACCAGCCGCGCCCGCCGGTGCGGCGGCACGTACCGGCCGACCAGCACGTCACCGGCGAGCATCCCGGCGGCGGCGCAGGCGAACAGCAGCCCGGCCCGGTCCGGCGCGAGCGGCACGAACAACGACTCGCAGCCGACGATCAGGCCGTTGGGCAGCCAGAGGGCGAGGTAGACGTGCCTGCGCGGCCGATCGGACCACAGGCGGGCGTTGTCGCGCCAGGTCTCGGCGGGTGAGGGCCGTCCGGACGCGCGCGGCCGCCGCCGTCCGAGCCCCAGCCCGGCCAGCGCGGCGGCCAGGTGGAGGGCCGCCGCGACGAGCAGCGTCCCGCGCGGCGACAGGACGGTCACCAGCACGCCGCCCGCGCCGAACCCGGCGATCTGCACGATCCCGGAGGACATGTTGAGCACCGACCGGCCGAGCAGGTATCCGTCCCGGTCGAGCAGCTCGTTCAGCAGCCCGTACCGGACGCCGCCGCCGAGCGCGGACAGCGCGCCGAAGGCCAGCACGACGGCGAGCATGCCCCACACGGGCAGGCCGGGCACGGCCAGGAAGGCGGCGCCGAGCGCGGCCGCCAGCGCCAGCCCGGACAGGGCGGCCCGCGGCGGCAGCCGGTCGGCCGCCGACAGCAGCGTGGCCGCGCCCACCACCTGGGCGAGCGCCGGGCCGAACATGGCCAGCCCGGACAGCAGCGGCGATCCGGTGTCGGCGTAGACGAGGGTGCCGAGGGCGAGCCCGCTCACCGTCTGCCCGGCCACCTGCCCGGACGAGACCAGGAAGAGCGGGGTGAATCCGGACCTGCCGAACAGGTCCCGGTACGTGCGCATGGGACGGCAGTCTTCGCGACCGGCGGCGGCAGGCGTTACTGTTTCGCCCACCCGCGAAACAACGCCGGGACGAGGAGGACGTGGTGGGCTTCTGGCAGGTCGACGCGGACACGCTCGCGGACGGCCGGTTCGTCCTGTCGCCGCTGGCCGAGACGATCGCCGCGCTGAAGACGCTGGACCGCGCCGTCGCCGCCCATCCCGGCGAGGACGCCTGGCTGGCCGCCCACCTGCCCGCCTACCGCGCCGAGCAGGCCGCCGACCCGGTCACGGCGCTGCTCGTGCGCGCCGCGCTGGGCCGCACGTGGAACGCGACCTTCCTCACGCCCACGCCCGAGGGAGAGGGCGAGGCGGCCTTCGAGGAGGAGGTGGCGAGCGTCCGCGACACCCCGCCCGAGCAGGCGCGGGAAGACCTGGTCGAGTCGCTGGGCGGCCCGGTCCCCGCCGTGCTGCGCCGCGACGACCTGCCCGCACGCATGGCCGCCCGGCTGGAGTGGGTGTGGCGCGAGACCGTGCTGCCGGCCTGGCCGCGGCGCCGCCGGATCATCGAGGCCGACGTCACCGCCCGCGCCGCGCGGCTGGGCCGGGGCGGCTGGGCGGCGGCTCTCGACGGCATGCGTCCCGGCCTGCGCTGGCTGGGCGACGGACGGCTGCAGATCAACGCCTACGACCACCCGCCGCGGGACCTGGCGGGCGCCCGGCTGATGTTCGTGCCGGTCACGCCGCGCCAGGGCTGGGTGAGCTGGCACGGCTCCCGCCGCTGCGCGATCGTCTACCCGTGCTCGGGGCCGCTGGCCGACGTCGGCCCGCCGTCCCCGCCGCAGGCGCTGGGCCGGCTGCTGGGCGGGGCGCGGGCGGGCGTGCTGGTGCTGCTGGACACCCCTAAGAGCACCACGCAGCTCGTCGCGCTCACCGGCCAGGGCCTGGGCTCGGTGGGCCGCCATCTCAAGGTGCTGCTCGACGCGGGGCTGGTCGGCCGCGTGCGGGCGGGCCGTGCGGTCCTCTACGGCCGTACGCCCGTCGGCGAAGACCTCGTACGGGCACAAACCAGCTGACCGCGCCCGCCCGTCGCTGCCACCATGGGAACCCCATGGACGAACGACGCGTGATCCGCATCTCCAAGTACCTGGCCCGCCACCTGCGCCACGACCCGCAGCGCATCGGGCTCGCCCTCGACGCGGCCGGCTGGGTCGCCGTCGACGACCTGCTCGCCGCCGCCGCGGCGCACGGCTTCCCGATCACCCCCGACGAGCTGCGCCAGGTCGTGGAGACCAACGACAAGCGGCGCTACGCGATCGAGGACGGCAGGATCCGGGCCAGCCAGGGCCACTCGGTGCCGGTGGAGCTCGGCCTGCCCGCCGTGGAGCCGCCCGCGTACCTCTACCACGGGACGGTGGCCCGCAACCTGGACGCCATCCGCCGGGAGGGCCTGCGGCCGATGAGCCGCCACCACGTGCACCTGTCCCCCGACCGGGAGACCGCCCTCCGGGTGGGCGCGCGCAGGGGCAGGCCGGTGGTGCTGGCGGTCGCCGCCGGGGACATGCACGCCGGCGGCCATCTCTTCCTGCGCAGCGACAACGGCGTCTGGCTCACCGCCCACGTCCCGCCGGGCCACCTGCGTTTCCCCTCCTGACCCCGCCACGGGCGCCTGGGGCCTTCCGCCGGGCGGGAGGGGGGTTGGCTAGGCTGTGGGCCGGAGGATGATCACTCATGCGCGCACGCGATCTCGTCACGGAGTTCCCGGCGGTCACGCTCGACATGTCGGCGCTCGACGCCGCCCGGCTGCTGGCCGAGCGCGACCTGCCCGGCCTCATCGTGATCGGCGACGACGGCCGCCCCCACAGCATCCTCCCCGGCACGCAGGTGCTCCGGCTGGCCGTGCCGCGCTACTGCCAGGACGACCCGGCCCTGGCCCGGGTGGTGGACGAGGCCCACGCCGACCTGTTCCTGCGCCGGCTCGGCACGCGTACCGTCCGCGAGTGCCTGCCCGAGCAGCCGCGCGAGCTGCCGGTGGCGGACATGAAGGCCACGGTGCTCGAACTGGCGGCGCTCATGGCCCGCACGCGCAGCCCGCTGGTGGCGATCGTGGAGGACGGGCGGGTCGCCGGAGCCGTCACCCTCCAGTCCCTGCTGGACCACGCGCTCGCCCTCTGACCATCTCCCCCGGGCCCGGTGACGCGCCGAGGGCGGCGGCGATCTCCGGCCGGGGGCGTCGTAGGCTGGTGCCCATGGGGAAGACCGCCGCCGCCCGACAGCCCGTCCCCGCCCGGCGGGCCGACGCCGAACGCAACATCGCCGCCATCCTGGAAGCCGGGACGCGGCTGCTCAGCGACGATCCGGGCGCGAGCGTGGCCGAGATCGCCAAGGCCGCGGGCGTCGGCCGGGTCACCCTGTACGGGCACTTTCCCTCCCGCGAGGCCCTGGTGGACGCCGTCCTCGACCACACCGTCGGGCTGGCCGACGCCGTCCTGGAGGACGAGGCCCTCGACACGGCTCCCGCGCCGGAGGCGATGGCCGGGCTGCTGCATTCGTCGTGGGAGATCCTCGACCGCCACCGGCGGCTCTTCGTGGCCGCCGACCGGGTGCTGCCCACCGAGCGCATCCGCGAGCACCACGACCGCCCGCTGCGCCGGGTGGAGCGCCTGATCGCCCGCGGCCAGGACGACGGCGACTTCCGCACCGACCTGCCGCTGGAGTGGCTGGTGACGACGTTCTTCGCGATCATCCACAGCGCGGCCCAGGAACGGGAGGCCGGCCGCCTGGCCGCGGAGGAGGTCGAGCCGGTCCTGACCCGCACCATGCTCTCCCTCCTCACCCCGCCCTCCCCCGCCTGACACTTCCCCTTCAGGGCTCCTCCCAGCCGGCCGGTCGCCGCGACACCCTACCGGCGTACCGTTTTATTGTGCTTAACTTGAACACCAGTGTACAAGTTAAGGAGACCTGGGATGAGTCATCACGTCGGGACGCGGGCTGCCGCGCCCGCACAGAGCAAGGGCTGGGCGGTGCTGGCGTTGTTGTGCCTGGCGCAGTTCATGCTGATCATCGACATCACCGTCGTCCAGGTGGCCCTGCCCACCATCGGCGCCGACCTCGCGCTCGGCCGGGAGGCGCTGACCTGGGTGGTGACCACGTACACGCTGTGCTTCGGCGGCCTGATGGTCCTCGGCGGGCGGCTCGCCGACGCGCTCGGCCCCCGCCGCACGCTGCTGGCCGGGCTGGCGCTGTTCACCGCGGCCTCGCTCGTCTGCGGCCTGGCCGGCGACGGCGGCACGCTCATCGCCGGGCGGGCCGTCCAGGGGGTCGGCGCGGCGCTGCTGTCCCCCGCGGCCCTGGCCGTCGTCACCACCGTCTTCCAGGGCGAGCGCCGGGCCCGCGCGCTCGCCCTGTGGGCGGCCATCGGCGGTTCGGGCGCGGCGATCGGCGTGCTGCTCGGCGGCGTCCTGACCGACGGCCCCGGCTGGATGTGGGTGTTCTACGTGAACGTCCCCGTCGGCCTGCTGGTGCTGGCCGCCGTCCCCCGCGTCGTCCCCGCCCGCGTCAGGGACGACGCCCCGCGCGGCGGCCGGGTCGACGTCGGGGGCGCGCTGCTCGTCACGCTGGCGACCGCGCTGCTGATCTACGGGCTGGTCTCCGCCGGCGACGGCGGCCGGGGCGCCGCGGGAACCGTGCTGCCGCTGGCCGGGGCCGCCCTGTCCTATGTCGCGTTCGTGCTGGTCGAGCGGTCGGTACGGGCGCCGCTCATGCGGGTCGAGACCCTGGCCAGGCGGCCCGTCGTCTCGGGCGCGTTCGTCATGCTGGTCGCCACCGGGCTCATGCTGGGCCTGTTCTTCCTCAGCTCCCTCTACCTGCAGCACGTCCTGGGCTACAGCCCCCTGCGGACCGGGCTCACGTTCCTGCCCGTCGCCGTCGCCATCACGCTCGGCGCGCACCTCGGCGGCCGCCTCATCGGCAAGGTGGGGGGCCGGCCGGTGGCCGTGGCGTCGTTCCTGCTGACCGCCGCGGGGGCGGCGCTGATGACGCGGGTCTCCCCCGAGGCGGGCGCGTTCACCACCTTGGTGCCGGGGTTCGTGCTGGCCGCCGTGGGGATCGGGCCGGCGTTCGTGACCGCCACCACCACGACGATGGCCAACGTCCCGCCCGGCGAGAACGGCGTCGCCTCCGGGGTGATCAACACCTTCCACGAGCTGGGCGGCTCGATCGGGGTGGCCGTGGTGTCCACGGTCGCCGCGTCCAGCCTGGTGCCGGGCGCGGGGGCCGGCGGCTTCACCTCGGGGCTCGTGCTGTGCGCGGTCGTCGCGGGGGTGGCGGCGGTGATCTCGCTCGGCCTCGTCCCGCCCGGCAGGCCGGCGGGCGCGTTCGTCGGTCACGGGCACGGTCACGGGCACGGTCACTGACGGGATGTCCCCGGCGACCCCGGGAGGCTATTCTGCTTGCGTGACTGCTCCGCCCCCCGCGGGACGCGGCTTCTCGACACACCCGGCCTGCGCCGGGGCCGGTCATCACCGGGCGCCGGGTGGCGCCCCTCCGCCGCCGGTCGCGTCGCGCCCGAGGCGCGGTGGGCAGCGGCGATGCCACCGCTGACGCTCCTGCGCCGGGAGCAGCCGGGCGTCACCGTGATCGTGGTGTCCGGCGAGCTCGACGCCACCAACCGCGCCCAGTTCGAGAGCTTCCTGCGAGATCGTCCGGAGCCCGGGCACCAGGTCGTGTTCGACCTGGCCCGGGTGCCGTTCGTGGACAGCTCGGGCCTGCACGTCCTGCTGGCCTTCGCCACCGACCAGCTCAGGAGGTCGGGCGCGGTGCGCCTGGCCGCCGTGCAACCCCTGCCCGCCCGGCTGCTGGACATCACCGGGGTGCTCGGGCACCTCCCCGTGCACGACACCGTCGAGGAGGCGGTGGCCGCCGCCAGGGCCGCCGCGGAACGTTCCGTGTGACGGGCGGCGCGCGGGGGCATTCTCGGCTAACTTCGGGGCTAGCGCGCGTCTGGGCGCAGGCGGCTACTCTTCCGCTACCCAGGGTTGAAGTTCTTCCATGCCGGGCGAGCACGGAACGAGGAACACGATATGAGCGACCCCACGGTCGGCAACGCACGTTCGAGCGGGCGCGGCAAACGTGTCCGAGGCCCCTCCGAGGTGGGCGAGACCGAGCTGCGTCAGCTGCTCGGCGGGCTGACGGCGGTCCGGGACGGCGATTTCCGTACCCGGCTGCCCGAGGACGCCGATGGGCTGCTGGGGGAGATCGCCTCGGTGTTCAACGGCATGGTCGATCAGTTGTCGTTGTTCACCTCCGAGGTGACGCGGGTGGCGCGTGAGGTGGGCACGGACGGGCGGCTGGGTGGTCAGGCCGATGTGCCGGCGGTGTCGGGCACGTGGAAGGACCTGACGGAGTCGGT
>NZ_JBITLS010000027.1:0-54969 GCF_044465465.1 Nonomuraea sp. NPDC049655 | reverse complement strand
CTCGCCCTTCGGGGTGACCTTGCCGACCAGGATGTCGCCGGGGACGACCTCGGCGCCGATCCGGATGATGCCGCGCTCGTCGAGGTCGGCCAGGACCTCTTCCGACACGTTGGGGATGTCCCGGGTGATCTCCTCCGGGCCCAGCTTGGTGTCGCGGGCGTCGACCTCGTGCTCCTCGATGTGGATCGAGGACAGGACGTCGTCCTGGACCAGGCGCTGGGACAGGATGATGGCGTCTTCGTAGTTGTGGCCCTCCCACGGCATGAACGCCACGAGCAGGTTCTTGCCGAGCGCCATCTCACCGTTGTCGGTGCAGGGGCCGTCGGCGATGACCTGGTTGACCTCGACCCGGTCGCCCTCGGCGACGATGGGCTTCTGGTTGAAGGAGGTGCCCTGGTTGGAGCGCTTGAACTTGGCGACCCGGTACGTCGTACGCGTGCCGTCGTCGTTCATGACGGTGACGTAGTCGGCCGAGACCTCCTCGACCACGCCGGCCTTCTCGGCGCTGATGACGTCGCCTGCGTCGGTCGCGGCACGGTACTCCATGCCGGTGCCGACCAGCGGCGCCTCGCTCTTGAGCAGCGGCACCGACTGGCGCTGCATGTTGGAGCCCATGAGCGCGCGGTTGGCGTCGTCGTGCTCGAGGAAGGGGATCATCGCGGTGGCGACCGACACCATCTGGCGCGGCGACACGTCGATGTAGTCGACTTCCTCGGCACGGGCGAGCTCGGTCTCGCCGCCCTTGGTGCGGACCAGGACGCGGGACTCGGCGAACGACCCGTCGGGGTTGAGCGTCGTGTTGGCCTGCGCCTTGACGTAGCGGTCTTCCTCGTCGGCCGTCAGGTAGTCGATCTGGTCGGTCACCCGGCCGTCGACGACCTTGCGGTAAGGCGTCTCGACGAAGCCGAAGGCGTTGATGCGGCCGTAGGAGGCCAGCGAGCCGATCAGACCGATGTTCGGGCCTTCAGGGGTCTCGATCGGGCACATCCGGCCGTAGTGGGACGGGTGCACGTCACGGACCTCGAAGCCGGCCCGCTCACGGGACAGACCACCGGGGCCGAGCGCGGACAGACGCCGCTTGTGCGTCAGGCCGGCCAGCGGGTTGGTCTGGTCCATGAACTGCGACAGCTGCGAGGTGCCGAAGAACTCCTTGATGGAGGCCACGACGGGACGGATGTTGATCAGGGTCTGCGGCGTGATCGCCTCGACGTCCTGGGTGGTCATCCGCTCGCGGACGACGCGCTCCATGCGGGCCAGGCCCAGGCGGACCTGGTTCTGGATGAGCTCGCCGACGCTGCGCAGGCGGCGGTTGCCGAAGTGGTCGATGTCGTCGACCTCGACGATCACCTCACCGTTGGCGCCCGGCATCGACTCCTCGCCCGCGTGCAGGCGGACGATGTACTCGATGGTGGCGACGATGTCCTCTTCGGTCAGCGTGCCCTGCGTGATCTCGGAGTCGACCCCGAGCTTCTTGTTGATCTTGTAGCGGCCCACCTTGGCCAGGTCGTACCGCTTGGGGTTGAAGTACAGGTTCTCCAGCAGGGTCTGCGCCGACTCCTTGGTCGGCGGCTCACCCGGCCGCAGCTTGCGGTAGATGTCCAGCAGGGCGTCGTCCTGGCCGGCCGTGTGGTCCTTCTCCAGCGTCGCCCGCATCGACTCGTACTGGCCGAACCGCTCGAGGATCTGGTCGTTGGTCCATCCCAATGCCTTGAGAAGCACGGTGACGGCCTGCTTGCGCTTACGGTCGATGCGCACACCGACGCTGTCGCGCTTGTCGATCTCGAACTCCAGCCAGGCACCCCGCGACGGGATGACCTTGCAGCCGTACAGATCCTTGTCCGAGGTCTTGTCGACGTTACGTTCGAAATAGACACCCGGCGAACGGACCAGCTGCGAGACCACGACACGCTCGGTGCCGTTGATGATGAACGTGCCCTTCGGCGTCATGAGCGGGAAATCACCCATGAACACCGTCTGGCTCTTGATCTCACCGGTGGTGTTATTGATGAACTCCGCCGTCACGAACATCGGGGCGGAGAAGGTCATGTCCTTGTCTTTGCACTCATCGACTGAGTACTTGGGCGGCTCGAACCGGTGGTCGCGGAACGACAAGGACATGGTCCCCGAGAAGTCCTCGATGGGACTGATCTCTTCGAAGATCTCTTCGAGGCCCGACTGGGTCGGGACGTCCCTGCGCCCGGCCTGACGAGCCGCCTCTACCCGGCCCTTCCACTTCTCGTTGCCCAGCAACCAGTCGAACGACTCGGTCTGCAGAGCGAGAAGATCAGGAACTTCGAGGGGCTCCTGGATGCGCGCGAAAGAGACGCGACGGGGACCAGCGGGTACGGCGGAGGCGTTGCGCGAGGCTGCCAACAGATGTCCTTCCGAGGGCTCGCGGCGGACTGACTACACGCACGCCAGACAACCTCGCAACGTGAGCAAGCATCACGGGTCGTCAAAGGGCAGCGCAAAGGGGCAGTGTAGCCGAACGGCACACGCCTGTCCACTTCGCTCTCGCTGCATGCTCCACGTTGGTCGCAGCATCGCCCGTTCAGCCGCAAACGTCAAGCCCGCGAGCCCGACTTTTAGCCGCCTAGAGGCCCGGACGCTGGAGTTTTCTCCCCAGTGTGATCGGGCGCCTACCGCCAGGCCCAAGACGATACCCGCGATCGTGGGCGGTTAACGCTCCGTCACCCCGGGGGTCGAACCCATGCCGACCGCCGGTGTAGCTGTGACTGGAGTACCCCTATCAAGGGCTTCACCAAACCTGATTTTTGGTAACAATTGAAGGTAGCGGCACGCCCGGCGGCTCAAGCCGTTCCCAGCAGCGTGGACAGCCCCTCGACCAGCCATCGCCCGTCTTGCCTGACCATGACGAACCGGGCTCGGTTCTGGGTCACCTGTTGCTGAGGCCTGTCCTGGTTCGGCACTACTTTTACCGTAACCATGTTCACGAACAACAGGACCTCGACCCTGTCGGGCGTGGCGCGCTCGACGCCGGCGTCCACCACGGCCGCCGTGCGCACGGTCTTCTCGGCCTTGGCCTTGGACACCAGCGACGTGGTGAGCTCCTTGTAGTGCCTGGTCAGCTCGCCCGTCGTGTACGCCCCGGCCCTGGCCAGGTCGGCCTCCACCGAGCGGTAGTCGTAGGAGAACATGTCGGGGGCGACCTGGCGGGCCGTCGCCATCGCCTCGGCCCCGGCCCCTTCGGCCCCCCGCAGGTCACGCAGGTCGAACCACATCCTGGGCACCAGCACGCCCGCGACGACCACCAGGACGCCGAGCAGCACCACAGTGACGGTTCTCACACCACCTGCACCACCTTCGACACCAGCCACACGCCGCCGGCCTTGGTCACGTCCATCGTCCAGCGGTAGAAGCGCTCCTGGGGCGGGCTCTTGGAGCCGTCCCAGCGGATCTCGGCGTCGGCCACCACCAGCACCTTCGCAGTGCCGCCGGACATCGACACCAGGCCGGTCGCGCGCAGGACGCCGTGCTGGACGACCTTGTTGGCGACCGTGGTGCTCTTGAGCTTGCCCGCGATGGCCTGGTAGCCGGTTCTGGCCCCGCCCGTGCAGGTGTCGAGGATGCGCTGCACGTCGGCGTCGACGGTCCTGTAGTCGAGCGAGACCAGGTTCTTGGCGTGGGTGCCGGCCGCGAGCAGCGCGGCCTGCCGGTCGTCGGCCAGGGCCTGCGCGTCACGCGCCTGGAGGGAGATCCACACGCCGGCGGCGACGAGCGCCGCCAGCGTCACGCTGAGGGCGGCCACGAGGATGCGTGCCGGGCGCGCGGGAAGTGCTCCCACCTGTGCTCACCCCTTCCGGCCGGTCGCCGGATCATAACCCGCGAGCCAGTCCTGAAGCCCTGGAATCGACGGAGGCGGTTGGGGAGCGGGGGCGTTGCGGGCGCCGCGCACGCCGGTCGCGCTGCCGCGCGGCTCCCTGCAGAACGCCTCCGGGTCGGGCGGCCGGGTGCGGACGTCGTGGGGCTGCCGCCTGCGTACGCCCTCGTAGCCGCGGGTGCACGGCCTGGGGACGTTGAGGTCGAGGTCGAGGCCGAAGTGCAGGCCGTCCCGGTCGACCACGGAGAAGGCGCCCGCGACGGCGGCCGGGTAGCCGATCAGGAGCTGCCGGAGGGCGGTGACGCGGGCGGAGACCGTCCGGCCGCCGATCACCAGGTGGGTCAGCAGCGGGCGCAGGTGAGGCGCGACGCCGTCGGTCAGGCGTTCGAGCGACTCGGCCGCGCGCGGGGTGCGGCCGATCACGTGTGCGAGGTCGCCGCGACCGTCGCGGAGCGAATCGGTCAAGCTCGCCAGATTCCCGGCGAATGCCTTCAGATGGCTCCCAGAGGCCCGCTGAGCGTCGAGCGCGGTCTCCCCGTCGTGCAGCACCGCGACCGTCTCGGGAAGGACGCTCTCGGCCTGTCCGAGCAGCTTCTCGCCCGCGTCGGCCAGCCGTCGCAGGGCCGGCCCGTTGCCGCCGAGCCCCTTGTCCAGCTCGGTCACAACCGTCTCCAGGTCGCGCGGGTCGATCGAGGCCAGCAGGCGGTCGGTGTCGCCGAGCAGCTTGGACGTGGGAACCGGCAGCCGCGTGTGCGCGCGGTCGATCACGTCCCCCTCCCGCAGGTACGGCCCCGCGCCCCCGGCGGGCCGCAGGTCCAGGTACTGCTCCCCCACCCCCGACCGGTTGGCCACCACCGCCAGCAGGCCGCGGGCCGGGACCGGGTCGCCGGACCCGAGCCTGACCACGGCCCGCGCGCCGTCGCCCGCCACCGCCAGCGACTCCACCCGGCCGATCGGCACCCCTCGGTAGGTCACCTCCGAGCCGTCGAACAGCCCGCCCGCGTCGGCGAGTTCGACCGTGACCCGGTAGGCGGGGTCGAACAGGTCGGCGCCGACCCGGGCGTACCTGACCAGCGTGTACGCCACCGCCACCACCCCGATCAGCGCGAACGCCACCAGCCTGACGGTCATCGCGCACCGCCGAGCAGGTTGCGCAGCGTGGCGCCGGGCGAGGCGTCGACGGTCAGGTCGGTGTTGGCGTAGTCGCCGCGCAGCATGGACGAGGCCGACCCCGGGAACGGGAACGTGATCGCGGTCGCCAGCCCCGACGCGACGCTGTCGCGCGCCCGGTCGAGGTTGAGCAGGAGCTCGCGCAGGTGGCGGAGGTCGGCGAGGGCGTCGGCCTGGGAACGCTCCACGACGCGGGTGGCGGTGCGGCCGAGCCGGTCGAGGGCGGCGAGCATGGCGGTCAGGCCCGCGCGCTGGCCCTTGAGCAGGGCGACGGCCGGGCCGATCTCGGTGGCGGTGGCCCTGATCGTGGCACGCTGGGCGGCCAGGGTGCCGGTGAGGCCGTCGAGGGCGTCGATCAGCCGGACGATCTGCTTCCTGGAGCCGTCGAGCCCCGCGGCGAACGCGCCGAGCCTGCGCAGCAGGTCCTTCAGCCGGGCCGAGCGGCCGTCGAGCACGTCGGCCAGCTCACGGTTGACGGTCGCGAACTGGTCGAGGCCGCCGCCGTCGACCAGCAGCGAGGCGGCCGACAACACCTCCTCGACCTCGGCCGTCGTGCTCGTCCGGGCCACCGGGATCGGGCCGCTCAACCGCCCGCGCCCGGCGGGCAGCAGTTCGACGAACTTCTCCCCCAGCAGGCTCGTCTGCGAGATCGCCGCCGAGGTGCGGTCGGGCAGGGCGACGTCGCCGCGCACCTGGCAGACCACGTCGGCCCGCCAGTCGTCGCCCAGCTCCACGCCGGTGACCTCGCCCACGGTGACGTCGTCGACCTTGCACGGCGAGCGCGGCACCAGGTCGAGCGCGTCGGCGAACCGGATGGTCACCGCGTACGGCCGCGCGCCCAGGTCGGCGCCGCCGGGCAGCGGCAGCGAGGCCACCCCCTCGAAGCCGCAGCCGGCCAGGGTCGCGAGCAGCAGCGCCAGGACGAGCGGGCCTCTCATCGCACGGGTCCTTCCGGCAGGGGGTCGGGCGGCCGGATCGAGGCGGGCAGCGGGACCAGGTTCTGGATGATCGTGTCGAACCAGCGCCCGTTGCCGGTCGCGTCGGCGAGCTGCCGGGTGAACGGCCCGAGCAGGGCCAGCGACCGGTCGAGGCTCTCCTCCTGGCGGCGCAGCACCGCGACGAACGAGCGCAGCCGTTCGAGCGCGGGTCGCAACGTGGTCCTGTTGTCGGCGACCAGCCCGTCGATCTGCCCGGCCAGCACGATCGTGTTGACCAGCAGCCCGTGGACGACGGCCCGCCGCGCGGAGACCTCGCGCAGCAGCAGGTCGCCGTCGGTGACCAGGTCGTGCAGGTCGGCGTTGCGGCGGGCCAGCAGGCCGGTGACGGTACGGGCGTGGCCGACCAGGTCGTGGAGGCGGGCGTCGCGGGCGGCGACGGTACGCGAGAGCCTGCCGAGCCCGCGGAGGGAGGCCCGGATCTCCGTCGAGGAGCCTTCCATGGTCTGCGACAACACGGTCATGGCCGCGGCCAGGGCCCGCTCGTCGACGCGTCCCGCGGCCGCGCCCAGGTCGGCGACGGCGGGCGCGACCTCGTAGGGGACGCTGGTGCGCGACAGCGGGATCTGCCCCTGGAGCCGGCCGCCGCCCTCGGGGACGAGCATGACGAAGTGGGCGCCGAGCAGGGTCTTGATCCGGATGTCCGCCCTGGTCAGCGAGCCGAGCCGGACGTCGTCGGCCACCCGCAGATCGACGCGGACGTGGTCGCCTTCGAGATCGACGCCGGTGACCTCCCCGACCTTGATTCCGGCGATCACCACGTCGTCGTGCTCGCGCAGGCCCGCCGAGTCGGCGAACGCGGCCGAGTACGTGCTGCCGCGCGGCAGGCCGCCGACCGCCAGGGCCGCCACGACCAGCGCGAGGGCCACGACGATGCCGCCGACGCCCAGCGGCACGGGATCGCGTCTCCTGAAGGGGGTCAGTGGCATCGCGGGCTCCCGTTGACGATCTTCGGAGTGCGCACGCCGCCGCTCCTGACCGTGAGCGAGCAGAGGTAGAAGTTGAACCAGGATCCGTAGGAGGAGGCCCGGACGAGCCGGCCGAGACGGTCGGGGGCGCGGGCGAGGGTGTCCTCGACCAGGGCGCTCCTGGCGTTGAGCGCCTTGAGCAGCCCGTCCGCGTGCCGGACGCTCGCCCGCAGGTCGGGCCGGGCCCTGCGGACGAGGTCGCCGGTGACGGCGGTGAGACGGTCGAGGGTGGCCAGCGAGTCGCCGATGGCCTCGCGGTCGCCGGCCAGGCCGCCGATCAGGGCGCGCAGGTCGATCAGCAGGCGGTCGTAGTCGTGCTCCCGGCCGGCGATCTCGCCGAGCACCGCGCCGAGGTTGGTGATCACGCGGCCGATCACGGCGTCGCGGTCGGCGAGCGTGCCGGTGAGGGAGGCGATGTGGCCGAGCAGGGCCTCGACCGTGCCGCCCTCGCCCTGGAGCACCTGGACGATCTGCCAGCTCAGCTTGTTGACGTCCTGGGGGCGGATGGCGTTGAGCAGCGGCCTGAAGCCGTTGAACAGGGCCGTGACGTCGAGGGCCGGGCGGGTGCCGGCCACGCGGGCGCCCGGCGGCAGCAGGCCGGGGCCGCCGGCGCCGGTGGACAGCGTCAGGTAGCGGTCGCCGACGAGGTTGCGCCACCGGACGGCGGCCACGACCGAGCGGGGCAGCGCGGTGGTGCGCCGTACGGAGAAGGCGACATCGGCCTGGACGCCCGCCAGCGTGACGCTCTCGACCCGGCCGACCCGCACGCCGGCGATGCGCACCTCGTCGCCCTCGCGCAGCCCCGAGGCGTCGGTGAACAGGGCGTGGTAGACGACCGCGGCGGTGAAGCGGGCGCCCGAGATCGTGATCGCGAGGGTGGCCACGCACAGGGTGGTGACGAGGGCGAAGACGGCCAGCTTGAGCGCCGGCCCGAGCGTGGTCATCGCAGCATCAGCCTCGCCAGGTCGGCCGTGCCGTCGTCGAAGCGCACCCCCGGGAAGGGCACGGGCGCGTGGTCGGGCAGGCCGTAGCAGGCCGGGCCCCTGCGGTCGGCGTAACGCGGGGTGTCCCTGCCGGGTTCGTACGGGTGCGCCGGCCGGACGATCTCCAGCACCGCCTTCGCGCTGCCGTGGCCGAAGGCGTCGTCCAGCAGCGGCCGGAGGCGGTCCAGGCCGCGCAGCACGCACGGGATGACGGGCGCGTGATGGGCGGCCACGTCGAGGGCCGGGCGGACGACGTGCGACAGACCGACGATGCCCGGCTCGTCCGTGGTCAGCAGGCGGTCGGTGGCGGTGGCGGCCCGGGTGACGGCCGCGCCGGCCGGGCCGATGGGGGCGGCGGTGAGGGTGCGGCTGATCGCGGCGCTGTTGGCGAGGGTGCGCAGCAGGTCGGGGGCGGCCTGGCCGTACCGGGCGGTGACGTCGGCGAGCTTGGCGATGTCCCGCTTCAGCGCCGGCAGGTGGGGCTGGAGGCGACGCAGGTAGGCGTCGGTTCTGTCCAGGGTCGTGCCGAGCCGGGCGCCGCGGCCGTCCAGGGCGGTGGCCAGGGCGTTCAGGACGGCGTTCAGGCGTTCGGGGTGGACGGCGCGCAGGTGGGCCAGCAGGCGGTCGAGGATCTCGGTGATCTCGACGGCGGCGGCCGATGACCTGATCACGTCGCCGTCGCGCAGCGGGCCGTGCGGCGAGCTGGGCGGGATCAGGGCGACGTACTTCTCGCCGAACAGGGTCTTGGCGCGCAGCTCGGCGGTGGAGGCGCGGTCGACGTCGTGGTCGAGGGCCAGGGTGAGGCGGGCGCCGTGGTCGGCGGGCGCCAGGTCGGCCACCTCGCCGACCACGACCCCGTTGACCTTGACGTCGGCCCGGCGGTCGAGCTGCAGCCCGGCGGCCGGCAGCAGCAGCGTGACGTGCCGGGCGGTGGAGAACGCCTTCGTGTAGACGGCCAGCGTCAGGGCGGTGAAGGCGGCGATGATCGCCAGGAGCGCGGCGCCGTGTCTCATCCGGCCAGCCTCACCGTCGTGGTCGTGCCCCAGATGGCCAGACCGAGCAGGAGGTTGGCGACGTTGACCGTCACCAGCACCGCGCGCACGGCCCGCCCGACCGCCACCCCGACCCCGGCCGGCCCGCCGGTGGCGTGGAAGCCGTGGTAGCAGTGGATGAGGATCACCAGGACGGCGAAGACCATCGCCTTGCCGAAGGACCACAACACGTCGTAGGGCGACAGGAACAGCTCGAAGTAGTGGTCGTAGGTGCCCGTGGACTGGTCGTGCAGCACGGTCACGATCAGGCGGGTGGCGACGTAGGAGGCGAGCAGGCCGAGCACGTACAGGGGCATGACGGCGGCGAAGCCGGCGATCAGCCGCGTGGTGACCAGGAACGGCACCGGCGGGACCGCCATGACCTCCAGCGCGTCGACCTCCTCGCCGACCCGCATCGCGCCGAGCTGGGCGGTGAACCCGCAGCCCACGGTGGCCGACAGGCCGATGGCGGACACCAGCGGGGCGATCTCGCGGGTGTTGACGTAGCTGGACAGGAAGCCGGTGAAGGCCGAGCCGCCGATGCGGTCGAGGCCGGTGTAGCCCTGCAGGCCGACCTCGGTGCCGGTGAAGAAGGTCATGAAGGCGACGATCGTCATCGTGCCGCCGATCACCGCCAGGCCGCCGCTGCCCAGCCCGACCTCGGCCAGCAGCCTGAGCACCTCGCGCCGGTAGCGCGCGCCGGCCGGGAGGGCCCTGATCGCCCTGGCGTAGAACTCGCCCTGCCGGTCGAGCGCCCTCATGACCGCACCAGCTCGTTGTGGACCGCGCTGATCAGGAAGTTCTCGGCGAACAGCAGCAGGGCGGCGAACACCACGGCCTGGTTGACCGCCTCCCCGACGCCCTTGGGGCCGCCCGCCGCGCCCAGCCCCTTGTACGCGGCGACGAGCCCCGTCGTGACCCCGAAGACCAGCGCCTTGCCCTCCGACACCCACAGGTCGGAGACCTCGGCCAGGGCGTTGAACGACTGCAGGTACGCGCCGGGCGAGCCGCCCTGGACGACCACGTTGAACAGGTAGCCGGCGATCAGCCCGACCGTGACGACCAGGCCGTTGAGCAGCGGCGCGACCAGCGCGCAGGCGGCGACCCTGGGCACGACGAGCCGGTGGAGGGGGTCCACAGCGAGCACCTCCATGGCGTCGATCTCGTCCCTGATCCGGCGGGCGCCGAGGTCGGCGCAGATCGCGCTGCCGGCCGCGCCCGCGATCATCAGCGCGGTCACCACCGGGCCAGCCTCGCGGACGATGCCGAGCACGGCGGTGGCCCCGGTGAAGGACTGGGCGCCGAACTGGCGGATCAGGTTGCCGGTCTGCATCGCGAGCACGGCCCCGAAGGGGATGGCGACCAGGGCGGTGGGCAGGGCGCTCACGCTGACGATGAACCACGCCTGCCGGACGAGCTCGCGCACCTGGAACGGCCGTCGCGCGGCGGCCCTGGCGGTGTCGAGCGACATGGCGACGAACCGCCCGACCTCCGCCGTCACCATGTGCGGCCGATCGAACGCATGCAGTCACCGTCATGGGCCGCGCGGAAGTGCTTCTCGGTCGGATTCATGATCTAGGCGACGCCGTCCGCGTGGGCGGCGACCAGCCTGGGGTACTCCTCCAGCCAGTCGCGGCCGCGTTCGTCCACGAACGAGCCCTGCGGCGGGGTCACGCCGTGGGCCGCCAGCCATCGGCCGGGCGGCTGCTGCGACCGGCGCAGCACGTTGCCGCTCGGCATGAGCTGCGGCGGGATCGGCGGCAGCCCGCCGGGGTCGTGGCCCATCCTGGCCTCGGCCTCCAGCTCGGAGACGTCCTTCTCCTCCGACATGCCGATCGGGCCGTGCCTGCGGGCGTTGAGGAACTGCCGCACCACCGGCTCGTCGCTGGACAGCAGCATCTCGCGCGGCCCGAACATGACCAGCTCGCGGCGGAACAGCAGCCCGATGTTGTCGGGGACCGTGCGGGCGGTGTTGATGTCGTGGGTGACGATCAGGAACGTGGCCTCGATGTCGGCGTTGATGTCGACGATCGTCTGGTTGAGGAAGGCGGTGCGGACCGGGTCGAGGCCGGAGTCGGGCTCGTCGAACAGGATGATCTCGGGGTCGAGCACCAGCGCCCTGGCCAGGCCGGCGCGTTTGCGCATGCCGCCGGAGATCTCGCCGGGCAGCTTGCCCTCGGCGCCGACCAGCCCGACCAGGTCGATCTTGTCCATCACGATCCGGCGGATCTCGGCCTCGGTCTTCCTGGTGTGCTCGCGCAGCGGGAAGGCGATGTTGTCGTAGAGGTTGAGCGAGCCGAACAGGGCGCCGTCCTGGAACAGCACGCCGAACAGCCGGCGCAGCTCGTAGAGCTTGCGTTCGGGGCAGCTCGCCAGGTCGTGGCCGTCGATCCAGATGTGGCCGCGGTCGGGACGCAGCAGGCCGACCAGCGTCTTGAGGAAGACGGACTTGCCGGTGCCCGACGGGCCGAGCAGCACCGAGATCTCACCCGCGGGCAGCGTGAGCGAGACATCCTCCCAGATGACCTGCCGACCGAACGACTTGGTCAACCCCTCGACCACGACCTCGACGCCCACTGGCCACCTTCCCGATCACAGGGAGCACTCAGGGGATAACGTGCCGCACACTTTACTTCCAGGATGGACTCGCGGTGGCGGCGTTCCGAGGAATTGGAACCGGTTCCAATAACTTGTTACCCGGTGCTGTCGGGTCCGGTAAGAGCGCGCAGGCTCGGGCGCAGCAGCCGGGCGATGCGCTCCGGCGGGGCGTCGCGCAGCTCGGGCAGTTCGAGCAGCTGGTGGCCGACGGTCACGCCGAGCAGGATCGTGGTCATCAGGGCCGCGCGCAGGCGGGCGTCCTCGCCCGGGATCGAGGCGGCGAGCCTGTCGACCTGCCGGGCGAGCGCCTCGCGGGCCGCCGTGCCCGCCTCGGGATGGGTGAGCATCGAACGCATCATCGCCAGCGAACCCTGGGGCAGCTCGCCCATCTTCACGTCGAGGGTGCCGAGCAGGTGCTCGACCAGTTCCTCGGGGGTGGCGGCGGCCTCGGGGGCGGGCGTGGCGCGCACGGCGGCCCTGAAGAGCTCCTGCTTGTTGCCGAAGTACTGCATGACCAGGGCCGGGTCGACCTCGGCGGACTTCGCGACCGCCCTGATGGTGGCGCGCTCGTAGCCGACTTCGGCGAACAGCGCCCTGGCCGCGTCGAGGATCCTTCCCTCGGTTCTGCGCCGCCGTTCGGCACGGGGAAGCACTCGCTCGCTCACGGTCCGACTCTACCCGTGTTGACCGTTCGACCGGATTCGCTCTACGCTCGTTGAGTCAACGAGTGTTGAGCAAGATGTGAGGGGTTGTGGTCATGACCGTCGAGGAGATCGTCGGCGCCTTCCACGGCGCGATGCTGCGCAAGTCGGCCGACGAACTGGCCGACCTGTACGCGGAGGACGGCAGGCACGAGTTCCCGTTCGGCGGGCTGCCGCCGTACGAGGGGCGGGAGGCGGTGCGGGCGGGGTACCGGGCGTCCTGGGGCCTCTCCCCCGCCGTGCCGCAGGAGGTGGAACGGGTCGCGTTGCACCGTACGGACGATCCCGAGGTGGTGGTCGTCGAGCAGAACGCGCACGTCAAGGTGGGCGAGCGGGCGATCGTCGTCCCGGGGCTGCTGATGCTGCGGATCAGGGACGGCCGGATCGTCCACTGCAAGGACTTCATGGACGCGAGCGCCATCGCCAAGGTCCGCGAGGCCGCCCACGAAACCGGGATCACTTTCGGCTGAGGTCGAAGACCGCGATGCCGCCGCCGGTTGGCCGGGCGATGAGACGCGGAGGAGAATGTCCCCGTTACATGCGAAAAGAGGCGGTCACACCCGGCACCAGGGTGTGTCCGCCTCTTCCGAAGAGCTGTGTGAAGTGGGAAGTTACTTCACGGTCACGGTGGCGCCGGCGCCCTCAAGGGCAGCCTTGGCCTTCTCCGCCTGCTCCTTGTTGACCTTGCCGTCGAAGACCGGCTTGGGAGCGCCGTCCACCAGGTCCTTGGCCTCCTTGAGGCCCAGGGACGTGAGGGCGCGGATCTCCTTGATGACCTGGATCTTCTTGTCGCCGGCGGCCTCGAGGATGACGTCGAACTCGTCCTGCTCCTCAACGGCGGCGGCCTCGCCACCGCCACCGGCGGCGGGGGCGGCGGCGACCGCGACGGGGGCGGCGGCCTTGACGTCGAAGACCTCTTCGAAGTTCTTCACGAACTCGGACAGCTCGAGGAGGGTCATCTCCTTGAACGCGTCGAGCAGCTCGTCGTTGCTGAGCTTCGCCATGATGCTTTTCCTTACGTTTAGGACTTGCAGAAAACTAGGAACGGGACCGCGGAAGTTGCGGCAACCCCCGTGTTACTCGCCCGCTTCTTCGCGCTTGGCACGAAGGGCGTCGGCCAGCTGAGCCATCTGCGTGGGCAGCGCGGCGAAAACCGCGGCGGCAGCGCTCTGCTTCGCCTTGAGAGCACCGGCGAGCTTAGCGAGGAGGACCTCGCGGGACTCGAGGTCGGCGAGCTTGGTGATCTCGGTGGCGTCGAGCGTCTTACCGTCGAGCACACCACCCTTGATCACCAGAAGGGGATTGGCCTTGGCGAAGTCACGCAGACCCTTGGCCGCCTCGACAACGTCGCCGTTGACGAAGGCGATCGCGGTCGGGCCCGTGAGCAGGTCGTCGGGGAACGACAGACCGGCTTCGTTGGCCGCGATCTTGGTCAGGGTGTTCTTCGCCACGGCGAACTTCGCATTCTCACCAAGAGCAACGCGCAGCTGCTTGAGCTGAGCGACGGTGAGACCGCGGTACTCGGTCAGAACGGCGGCGCTGCTGCCTTCGAACTCGCTCTTGAGCTCGGCAACGGCTGTCGCCTTATCCGCCCTCGCCATGGGCCTCCTTCCAGGTGTGCCGCCGGCGAAGGCTCCTGGAAATGAGAACAGCCCCGGGCGCAGGGGCGCACGGGGCTCACATATGGAACTGCACCATATGGGAAACTCGCATCACACCTGCGCGGGCCGTCCACAGAACGTGGATCCTTCGGTCGCCAGGACTGATGCACCTGACGACGACCGGCGGTCTTCGGCAACGACCAGAGTACGTGCTGGTCGCCGAGTTTCCAAATCGGTCCTCAGTTGACGGTCGTCTTCGGCAGCTCACCGACCTGGTCCGCGGGCGGGGCCTCGACCTTGACGGGCTCGTTGAAGCCCTTGAACAGCAGGGTGGCGTCCAGCGTCGCGCCCTCCTTGGAGCCGTTCAGGGTGAGCTTGCGGGGCAGGCCGTCGCCGGCCACCCAGATGTCGAACTTGACGTCCTTGAGCTCGGCGAGGTTCGTCCTGGCCTGCTGCTGCTTGTCGGCGGGCAGCTGACCGACGGCGGCGTCCACGGGGAACGTGCCGGTGTAGTGGGTGGTGTCCGCGCCGTTGACGCTCTCGGTGCCGACCTGCTTCACGTCCTTGGACACGGTGACCAGCTTGGTCACGTTGGCGAGGTCGAACTGCTGGATCTGGCTGAGGTACTGGTTGACCTGGTTCTGGTCGCCCACTTCGTTGAGCGCGACCTTGATCCACGGCTTGGTGGCGCCGACGAGCTGCTTGAGTGCCTCGACCTTCACATAGACGGTGTCGCCCTGGAGGACGGCGCGCACGCCGCCCGGCAGGTTCCGGCCGCCCATGTCGACGGTGTCGAGGGTCAGGTCGACGGCGAGCTGGGGCTTGCTCTGGTAGAGCATGCGTCCCTGCACCTTGCCGTTGCCTTCTTGGGGGTGCGTCACGTTCGCGACGGCGTCCACCGTGTAGCTGGTGACCTCTGCGGTCTTCTGCGCGGCCTGCGCGAGCACCTCTGAGGCGGCCAGGTTGACCTGGATGGGCTGCACGTTCGTACCGCACCCGGCGACCGAGGCCGCGATGAGAGCAGCTCCGGCCACGGCGGTGGCGAGACTTATCCTGCGCTTCAGCATGTTTTGACCCTACGGTTGGCTTGTCCCATCGTGGCGACTTCCCCGCATAAATCGGGGAAAACCCAGGGTTCTCCCCCACAGGCTGTGCACGATTTCTGCACAACCCCGCTCACCTGGAGAGATCATCCGGGCCGAAAACCCGGACGAGACGGCTCCGACCCGGTGCCCGGCGGCCCCCGGACAAAGGGAGGCCCGGTGCCCGGCGGCACCCGGACAAAGCGAAAGGCCCCCGCCTGAGACAGGCGGGGGCCTTTCGAAGAACGTGCGACCGTTACGCGTCGAGCTCGGCGGTCAGGCCACGGGTGAGGTTGGGGTCGACGGGGACGCCGGGGCCCATGGTGGTGGAGAAGGTGACCTTCTTCAGGTAACGCCCCTTGGCCGCCGACGGCTTGAGACGCAGCACCTCGTCAAGGGCGGCGGCGTAGTTCTCGATGAGCTGACGCTCGGGGAACGACGTCTTGCCGATGATGAAGTGCAGGTTGGCCTGCCGGTCGGTGCGGAACTCGATCTTGCCGCCCTTGATCTCCGTCACGGCCTTGGCGACGTCGGGCGTCACGGTACCGGTCTTGGGGTTGGGCATGAGACCGCGCGGGCCGAGCACGCGGCCCAGACGGCCGACCTTGCCCATGAGGTCGGGGGTGGCGACCACGGCGTCGAACTCGTTGAGCCGGTTGCCCTTGGCGATCTCGTCGATCAGCTCGTCGGCGCCGACGATGTCGGCGCCCGCCTCGCGGGCTGCCTCGGCACGGTCACCGGTCGCGAAGACCAGGACCCGGGCGGTCTTACCGGTGCCGTGCGGGAGGTTGACCGTGCCGCGCACGATCTGGTCGGCCTTGCGAGGGTCGACACCCAGCCGCAGCGCCACTTCCACGGTGGCGTCGAACTTGGTGGTCGACGTCTCCTTGGCCAGCTTCGCGGCGTCGGCGGGCGTGTAGAGCTTGTCGCGGTCGACCTTGGCCGCCGCGTCCTTGTGCGCCTTGCTGCGCTTCATGTCTGTCTCCTTGTGGTACGCGGGCCGGGACCCGGCCCTCCCACGGATCTGGGAAAGGTCTTAGTCGGCGATCGTGATGCCCATCGACCGGGCGGTGCCGGCGATGATCTTCTCTGCAGCCTCGACGTCGTTGGCGTTGAGGTCGGGCATCTTGGTCTCGGCGATGCTGCGCAGCTGCTCGCGCGTCAGCCGGCCGACCTTGTCCTTGTGGGGGACGGCGCTGCCCTTGTCGAGACCCAGGGCCTTCTTGATCAGCTCAGGCGCCGGGGGCGTCTTCGTGATGAAGGTGAAGCTGCGGTCTTCGAAAATGGTGATCTCAACGGGGATGATGTTGCCCCGCTGGGACTCCGTAGCAGCGTTGTACTGCTTGACGAAGTCCATGATGTTGACGCCGTGGGGACCGAGGGCGGTACCGACCGGCGGAGCGGGCGTGGCCTGGCCAGCGGGGAGCTGGACCTTGACGAGCGCCGCGATCTTCTTCTTCGGAGGCATGAGTCCTTCTCCGGGTCCTGATCGTGATGCCGTCCGGACGCGGATGCGCCCGGACATGTCGGAAGGCCACCCTTCGCGAAAGGCGGCCGACCGAACGTCTAAGTGTAGGTGATCGTCTTAGATCTTCGAGACCTGGTTGAACGAGAGCTCGACCGGGGTCTCACGACCGAAGATCGAGACGAGCACCTTGAGCTTCTGCGACTCGGGGCTGATCTCGCTGACCGAGGCGGGCAGGGTGGCGAAGGGGCCGTCCATGACCGTGACGGACTCGCCGATCTCGAACTCGACCGTGGGGCCGCTGGCCGCCTTGGTGGTGGCCTTCTTGGCCTCCTCGGTCGGCTCGGGCGCCAGCAGCTTGGCGACCTCGTCGAGGCTGAGCGGGCTCGGCTTGTTGGACAGGCCGACGAAACCGGTCACGCCGGGCGTGTTGCGCACGGCGGCCCAGGACTCGTCGGTCAGCTCCATGCGCACCAGGACGTAGCCGGGCAGCACACGCTCCTTGACCGGGACCTTCTTGCCGCTCTTGAACTCCTGGACGGTGTGCGTGGGCACCTCGACCTGGTAGATGTAGTCCTCCATGTTGAGCGACACGTTGCGGCTCTCGATGTTGGACTTCACGCGGTTCTCGTAGCCGGCGTAGGAGTGGATCACGTACCACTCGCCAGGGAGCCCGCGCAGGGAGCTCTTGAACTCCTCGACCGGGTCGACGTCGGGCAGGATCTCGGCCTCCGCGTCGGCGGGGGCCTCCTCCGCCTCTTCGACCTCGTCGGTCTCGTCGGCCTCCTGGAGAGCCGCCTCGACGCCTTCGTCGCGAGCCTCACCCAGCTCGTCGCCCCATTCGTCGGTGGCCTCTCCCAGCTCGTCGTCGCCCCGCTCGTCGCGGGGTTCCTCGGCCGGAACAGAAGACTCGGACACGTGACCTTTCCTCATTTCCTCGAATCGAATGGTGTCGCCGTCAGCCGACACCACACGGTGTCGAGCTAGGCGGGATCACTCCCCGCCGAAGACGCGGAGGACGGCCCAGCCCAGAGCGGCGTCGAGCCCATAAACGATCGCCACCATGATCAGAACGAATACCAGAACGACCGTGGTGTAGGTGATGAGATCCTTGCGTGTCGGCCAGATGACCTTGCGGAGCTCGTTGACGACCTGCCGGTAGAAAAGGGCAGGTGAAGTGCGTGTCTTCTTCTCGCCACTGGGCTTGCCTGCGGTCTCGCCGCGCGTGTCGATCGCCACAGTCCTCACCTGAATCTGTCGTATCCAACGCAGTTTTGCGGCGCGCTTACACGCCATTATTGCGCGGACCGCACTCGCAGGGCACGAGGGACTCGAACCCCCAACCGCCGGTTTTGGAGACCGGTGCGCTACCAATTGCGCCAGTGCCCTATGTCGTCAACCACACTACCCTGATTGACTCACTGCCTGGACCGAACCGCTCGCCGACATGCGGCGGAAGGACCAGGCGAAAGCATACGGGGGATTGCCCGGTACGTCGAACCCAAACCTGATCGCCCAGGTCACGCCCGCGTGGGAGCATGGGAGGCATGTCCACGCGACCCCGTATCTCCGCAAGAATCTCCGCGATTTCCGAGTCCGCCACGCTCGCGGTGGACGCCAAGGCGAAGGCGATGAAGGCCGCCGGCCGCCCGGTCATCGGCTTCGGCGCCGGCGAGCCCGACTTCCCGACGCCCGGCTACATCGTCGAGGCGGCGGTCGAGGCGGCCCGCGACCCGCGCAACCACAAGTACACGCCGGCGGGCGGCCTTCCCGAGCTGAAGCAGGCCATCGCCGACAAGACGCGGCGCGACTCCGGCTACTCCGTCGAGCCGTCCCAGGTGCTCGTCACCAACGGCGGCAAGCAGGCCGTCTACGAGGCGTTCGCCACGCTGCTCGACCCGGGCGACGAGGTCATCGTGGTCGCCCCCTACTGGACGACCTACCCCGAGGCGATCAAGCTGGCCGGGGGCGTGCAGGTCGACGTGGTGACCGACGAGTCCACGGGCTACCTGGCCGGCGTCGAGCAGCTCGAAGCGGCCCGTACCGAGCGTACGAAGGTGCTGCTGTTCGTCTCGCCGTCCAACCCGACGGGCGCGGTCTACTCGCGCGAGGAGACCGTGGCGATCGGCCGGTGGGCGGCCGAGCACGGGCTGTGGGTGGTCACCGACGAGATCTACGAGCACCTGGTCTACGGCGGCGCCGAGTTCACCAGCATCGCCACGGCCGTGCCCGAGCTGGGCGACCGGGTCGTGATCCTCAACGGCGTGGCCAAGACGTACGCGATGACCGGCTGGCGGGTGGGCTGGCTGATCGGCCCGGCCGACGTGGTCAAGGCCGCCGCCAACCTGCAGTCGCACGCCACCTCCAACGTGGCCAACGTGTCGCAGAGGGCCGCGCTGGCCGCGGTCTCCGGCGACCTGTCGGCCGTGGCGGAGATGCGGTCGGCCTTCGACCGGCGGCGCCAGACCATGGTGCGGATGCTCAACGAGATCCCGGGCGTGTTCTGCCCGGAGCCGAAGGGGGCGTTCTACGCGTACCCGTCGGTCAAGGGGCTGCTGGGCAAGGAGCTGCGCGGCCGGCGGCCCGGGTCGTCGGCGGAGCTGGCCGAGCTGATCCTGGAGGAGGCCGAGGTGGCGGTCGTGCCGGGCGAGGCGTTCGGCACTCCCGGCTACTTCCGGCTGTCCTACGCCCTCGGTGACGACGATCTGGTCGAGGGCGTCAGCCGGATGGCCAAGCTGCTGTCCGAGGCTCACTGAGCGACTCAGGCAGCGGCTCAGGAGGCGGCGGGTCTGACGGCGGCGGCGGTCTGGCGGAGCTGGGCGGTCATGCCGGGCGTGGCGGCGAGGTAGACGGCCGTGCCGGGGCTCTCCAGCCACATGAAGTTGCGCAGGCCGTCGCGGCTCGTCCAGCGCAGCGCGGGTTTGCCGCGGTAGGCGGTCAGGGTCGAGCGGGCCACCAGCGTGGCGAACTGCTCGGCCGTCCGCACGCCGCACACCACGCCCACCCGTAGTTGCTCGTCCTCGTCGTCGCGCCACATCACGCCCCTGACCGTGAGCCGCCTGGCGAGCGCGCCCAGTCGGCCGAAGGTGCCGGCGCGGGCCAGGGGCGGGGGCGCGCCGGGGATCTCCAGCCTGGTCGATCCGCAGGCCAGCGTGACGGGTTTCCCGGTCGCCGGCTCGCTCGCCGACGGCGGCGGCGGGGTGGTGCTGGGCGGTCGCGGCGTGTCGCCGCCGCACCCGCCCGTGCCCGCGGCCAGCGCGAACGTGATGAACACCGCTGCCGGGCGCCGCATCGTCCCCCCATGACTCGTGGGATCAACCAGGGAAAAGGCTCCTAGTCTCCTACAGGAGCGCGGGCCGAGGCGGCAATAGGCAGCAGCTCGCCGCCGAGTGAGTCGCTCACCCGGATCCAGGCGCCCGTGCCGGGGCGTTCCAGCCAGGCGATCACCCTGCCGCCGCGCGGATGCGCGCCGACCACCGCGGGCCGGCCCCTGATCGTGGTCTCGCGGGGGTCCAGCACGCCGGCGTGCGCGCGGTAGGTGTCCCAGTCGGCGGCCACCGTGCCGTGCTCGACCTGGGCCTCCACGTAGCGCTTCGCGGTGCCGTACCTGGCCCGGACGCCGTCGGGGGCGACCGGGCCGCCGCCGCTGCGGCGCAGGCCGCGAGGCAGGTAGGTGAGCCAGAGGTCGTCGGAGACGACCGCCAGCGGGGCCCCGGCCCGCGCCGCCGCCGCGGCGCCGGCGCCGGACGGCGCCTTCAGGGGCGGCGGGGGCACGTACGACGAGCCCGCAGAAGGCGGGTGCGGACGGCCGAAACCCGAATGGAACAGGGCGTAGATGGCGAGAGCGGTCACCGCGAACGCCAGGCCGGCGAGCAGCGCGCGCCGGCCCTGCCCCGCGACGCCCGCACCCTCAGGGATCATGGACGGTTGATCCCCCGATCCGGCCGATCTCTACCGTGCCGATGCCGGACCCGCAGCCTTGGGCGACATGCGAATCCGCACCTGGGGCCAGTGGCAAAATATGGAAATGCACCGGCCCCTGCACACGCTGCCCAAAGCCCATCTCCACCTGCACTTCACCGGCTCCATGCGGCACTCGACGCTGATCGAGCTGGCCAGGGAGCAGGGGCTGCACCTGCCCGACGCGCTGGAGCAGGACTGGCCGCCGCGGCTGCGGGCCACCGACGAGCGCGGCTGGTTCAGGTTCCAGCGGCTGTACGACATCGCCAGGTCCGTGCTGAGCCGTCCCGAGCACGTCTACCGGCTGCTGCGCGAGACGGCCGAGGACGAGGCGGCGGCCGGTTCCCGGTGGCTGGAGATCCAGGTGGACCCGTCCGGGTTCGCCGCGCGGTTCGGCGGGCTCACGGCCACGCTGGAGCTGATGCTCGACGCGGCGCGGCAGGCCGCCGAGCACGCCGGGGTGCACATGCCGGTGATCGTGGCGGCCAACAGGACCAGGCATCCGCTCGACGCGAACACCCTGGCCAGGCTCGCCACCCAGTACGCCGACCGGGGCGTGGTGGGCTTCGGCCTGTCCAACGACGAGCGGCGCGGCGCGGCGCGCGACTTCGAGCGGGCCTTCCGCATCGCCAAGCGCGGCGGGCTGCTGGCCGTGCCGCACGGCGGCGAGCTGCTCGGGCCGCGCAGCGTGAGCCAGTGCATCGACGACCTGGGCGCCGACCGGGTCGGGCACGGCGTGCGGGCGGCCGAGGACCCGTGGCTGATGCAGCGGCTGGCCGACCGGCAGATCTGCTGCGAGGTGTGCCCGACGTCCAATGTGGGGCTGGGGGTGGCCGAGCGGGCGGCGGACGTGCCGCTGCGGCGGCTGTTCGACGCCGGGGTGCCGATCGCGCTGAGCGCCGACGACCCGCTGCTGTTCGGCACCCGGCTGCTGCGCCAGTACGAGCTGGCCAGGGAGGTCTACGAGTTCTCCGACGCCGAGATCGCCGAGCTGGCCCGGCAGTCGATCCGGTCCTCGACCGCGCCGGAGGCGGTGCGCAAGGAGCTGCTCAAGGGCGTGGACGACTGGCTGACCGGCTCACCGGAGTGACCCGGCGATGCGCACCGCCCGTTCCCTGGTGCCCGCGCCCTCCAGGCGGTAGGTGAGCGCGTCCCGCTGCCAGACGAGGGTGGGGGCGGCCTGGCGCAGGGGGATCTCGGTGCCGTCCTGGCGGCGGATGTAGCCGAGCGGGTGCGCGCCGGGGATCCACCAGGCCGTGGTCCCGGCCATCTCGACGTAGTCGGGCCAGGGCGGGCCGAGCTTCTTGAAGAAGAACGGGTCCACGCCGCCCTGGAACTGGTCGAGCCGGACGCCGTCCGGCCAGAACATCGACACCAGCCGGCCCTGGTCGGCGACGGTGGCGCGGGCGGGGGGCCCGAGCTCGGCCGGGGTTCTGACCTGGAACCTCACCAGGCCGGGCAGGTCGTCCGGGGCCACCGGGTGCTCGCCGGGGAGGTTCGCGGTGGTCCGTACCGGGGTGGGTGGGGTGTCGCCGAGCTGCAGTTCGACGCCGGCCAGGCGGAGGACCAGGGCCACGGCGGCGCGGCCCTGGGGGGTGGCGGCCGTGACGGCGACGACGGCCAGCACGACGGCCGCCACGATCCGCCACCGCGCCCGCCGAGTCCGCCGCCCGCGCTTCTCAGGCTGGAGCTCCAGGCGGGCCCGGACGGCGGCGGCGACGTCGTCCGGCGGCGGGGACGGGGTGTCGAGGAGGGGGCCGAGGGCGGTCAGTTCGGCTTCCAGGTCGTCGAAGGGGTCATGCGAGTTCACCGCCCACCTCCTCCCTCAGCCGGGCCAGCCCCCGATGGGTGCTGGACTTGACGGTACCGACCGGCCAGCCGAGCACCTGGGCCGTCTCGGCCTCCGACAGTTGCAGGAAGTACCGGCACACGACCGCCTGGCGTTCCCGCTCGGGCAGGCCGCGCACGGCCGCCAGCAGCCGGGCCCGCCGGTCGGTGGCGACGGCCGCGCCCGCCGGGTCGTCGGGGGCCACCGGACCTGCCGGGTCGGCGGCGGTGAGCCGTACGGCGAGGTCGGAGCGGCGCCCGCGGGCCCGGGTCAGGTTGTGCGTCTCGTTGGCCACGATCCGCAGCAACCAGGGACGGAAGGGCGCGTCCCGCCGGAACTTGGGCAGATGGCGGAAAGCCTTGACGAACGCCTCCTGCACGACGTCCTCGGCCTCGTCGCCCGCGCCGAGCATGGCGGCGGTGCGATGGGCGAGCGCGCTGTACCTGGCGACCAGGACCTCGTAGGCCCCCAGGTCACCGTCGAGCGAGCGGGCGATCGCCTCGTCGTCGTCCATGGCGTGTCAGATTCCATCGCATCCGCCCGCGCCCGGGGAAGGGTGTTTCACGCATCAGGTCATCCTCAGGGGCATTAGACTCGTGCAATCCGTCTGCCCCTCAAAGGAACGGGACTATGTCTTCTGGGTATGACCGTGTAGTGCAACCGGCGGCCGGTGACGAGGCCCTGGAGAACCACCTGGGTGGGGACGAGGCCAAGAACTATCGGCAGTACGAGTTCGACATGGTCGCCCCGCACGTCGGCCGTTCGATGCTGGAGATCGGCTCCGGGCTGGGCCACTTCGCCGAGCAGTTCCTGCCGCGGCTCGACCGCCTGGTCGTCAGCGACTTCGACCCCTACTGCGTCGAGCAGCTGGAGAAGCGCTTCGAGGGCCGCGACGACATCGACGTCCTGCAGTTCGGCCTGCCGACCGAGATCCCGCTGAAGGACAAGGTCGACACCGTCGTCATGATGAACGTGCTGGAGCACATCGAGGACGACGCCGAGGCGCTGCGCTCGCTGGCCCGCGTCACGCTGCCCGGCGGCCGGATCATCATCTGGGTGCCCGGCTACATGCAGCTTTACGGAGACTTCGACCGCAAGGTCGGGCACGTCCAGCGCTACACGCCGAAGACCCTGCGCGCCACGGTGGCCAAGGCGGGGCTCGACATCGACGTGCTCAAGCCGATCAACTTCCTGGGCGGCATCGCCTGGTGGGCGGCGGTCCGGCGGGGCGGCGTGGGCTACCCCGACCCGCGGCTGGTCAAGATCTACGACCGCACGGTGGTCCCGGCCACGCGGCTGATCGAGCGGTTCATCACCCCGCCGTTCGGCCAGACGGTGTTCTGCGTGGCCCGCGTCCCGCAGAAGTAGCCCGCGGAAGTGGGCCCGGCCGCCACCCGGTGGGTTGGTGGCGGCCGGACGTCTTCTACTTGATCGAGCCGGCGGTCAGTCCGCCGACGACCTTCCGCTCGATCAGCGCGAACAGGATGATCACCGGGATGGTGGCGATCACCGAGCCCGCGAAGAGGTTCTGCCAGTCCACCTGGTACTGGCCGATGAACGAGTTCAGCGCGACCGTGAGCGGCTGGTTGGCCGGGGTCGTGGTCAGGGTCAGGGCGACCACGAACTCGTTCCACGCCGCGATGAACGTGAAGATCAGCGCGGTGATCACGCCCGGCATGGCCAGCGGCAGCGTGATCCGGAACAGCGCGCCGAAGCGGCCGTTGCCGTCGATGAAGGCGGCCTCCTCCAGCTCACGCGGGATCGAGGCGAAGTAGGCGTTCAGGATCCACACCGCGAACGCCAGGTTGAACCCGCCGTTGACCAGGATCAGCGACCAGATCGAGTCCACCAGGCCGAACTGGTAGAACTCGCGGTAGATGCCGACGAGCATGGCCGTGGGCTGGAACATCTGGGTGATCAGCACCAGGATCAGGAACGCCGTGCGCCCCCGGAACTTGTGCCGGGCCGAGTAGTACGCGGCCGGCAGCGCCACGAGCAGCACCAGGATCGTCGAGCCGCCGGCGACCTTGAGCGTCACCCACAGGTTCCCGGCCAGGCCGCTGGTCCAGAAGTTGGCGAGGTTCGACCACACCCACTCGTCGGGCCAGAACGTCACCTCGCGCAGCGAGTCCTGCGACCGCAGCGAGGTCAGCAGCATGACGAGGTACGGGAACAGGAAGACGAACGCGACGAGGTAGGCCGCGGCCGCCACGATCACGGTCTTGAGTCTGGGCATGCGGCGCTGCGCCCGTCCGCGGTGGCCGGGCTGGTGGCGTGTGCCGGCCTTGGACATGGTCTGCACGGCCATCACGCCACCTCCTTGTTCCAGCGCGACACCTTGAGGAAGATCATGGTCAGCACGATGACCATGCCGAAGTTCACCACAGACATCGCGGCCGACTCGCCGATGTTCGAGCCCTTGAGGATGAACATGAGGATGGTCGAGGTGGCCGTCGAGTAGCCCGGCTGGCCGTGGGTCATCGCCCAGATGATCGGGAAGCTGTTGAAGACGTTCATCACGTTGATCAGGGCGGCGACGGTGAGCGCGGGGCGCAGCAGCGGCAGCGTGATCGACCAGTACGTCCTGAGCTTGGTGGCGCCGTCCATCTTGGCCGCCTCGTAGACGTCGGCGGGGATGGTCGCGAGCCCGGCCAGCAGCGCGTACGTCGTGAACGGCACCGAGACGAAGACCGCCACGAACACCAGCCACGGCATCGCGCTGGAGGCGTCGCCGAGCTGGTCGGCGGAGGCGCCGCCCATCGCGTCGATGAGCCCCAGCTTGACCCTGATCTGGTTGATCACGCCGACCTCGGGGTCGAGCATCCATTTGAAGATGATCGCCGTCATCAGCACCGAGGCCGCCCAGGGCGCGATGAGCGCCCAGCGGGCGATCTTGCGGCCGGGGAAGCGCTGGTTGAACAGCTGGGCCAGGGCGAGCGAGATCAGCACGGTGAGCGCGACGACCGCGACCACCCAGATCACGCTGCGGATCATGATGTCGGCGAAGTCCTTCTCGCCGAACAGCTTCGTGTAGTTGTCCGGGAAGTTGTTGCCCTGGACCACTCCGAACCGGCTGATCTTGAGGAACGACGACCGGATCATCTCGATCACGGGCCAGAGGACGACCAGCGCGATCAGCACCACGGCCGGCCCGATCCAGGCCAGGGGTTCGAGGGCGCGCAACCTTCTCATGAGGAACCTTCCATGACGGTGGAGCCGGCGCGGGGACGCGACCCGCGCGCCGGCTCCACAGACACCCGCTGGATCAGCTGGCTTCGGCGGTCTTCTGCAGCTCGCCGAGGACCTTGGCCGGGTCGTCCTTGACGGCGCCGCCGATGGTCTGCTTGATCGCCGGGTTCACCTCGGCCCACTTCGGGTCCTGGAACGGGTAGAAGCTGGCGTTGGGCAGCGCGTCGAGGAACGGCTTGAGCTTCTCGTCACCCGACAGCTTCTGGATGCCGCCGTTGGTGACGGGCAGCAGCTTGTAGGTGTCGGAGATCTTCTGCGCCGCGTTGCCGGTGTAGAAGAAGTCGAAGAACTTCTTGATCTCGGCGGCGTGGCCGTTCTTGTTGAACGCCATGATCCAGTCCATGACGCCGAGGGTGGTGTCGAGCGGGCCGGACTTGCCGGGGATCGCCGTGACGCCGTAGTTCTTCAGGCCGGCCGCGTCGAAGATCGGGATGGACATGGGCCCGCCGTTGACCATGCCGACCTTGCCGGCGCCGAAGTCCTCCCAGACCGTCTTGCGGTCCTTGGTGCCCGGGTTCGGGGTGGTGAGGCCGGCGTCGACCAGGCCCTTCATGTAGGTGAAGGTCTCGACGTTCTGCGGGGAGTTGATGGCCCACTTGCCGGAGGCGTCCTTGTAGCCGCCGCCGTTGCCCAGCATCCACAGGAACGACTCGCCCTGAGCCTCTTCCTGGCCCAGCGGGAGGCCGAACGGCTGGCTCACGCCGGCCTTCTTCAGCTTCTCGGCGGCGGCCTTGAGCTCGTCCCAGGTCTTGGGCGGCTCGGCGATGCCGGCCTTGGTGAACAGGTCCTTGTTGTAGAACAGCGCGCGGGCGGAGGAGACGAACGGGATGCCGTAGCCGGTGCCGTCCACCTTGCCGAAGTCGGCGAACTTCTGCAGCATGTCGCCGGAGACGTTCGGGGACAGGACCTCGTCGACCTTGTAGAGCAGGCCGTCCTTGACGAAGCCGGAGTAGTCGCCGGTCTGCAGGATGTCGGGCACCTGGCCGTTCTGGACCATGGTGGCGACCTGCTTGTCGATGTCGTTCCAGTTGATGACCTGGACGTCGACCTTGATGTTGGGGTTGGCCGCCTGGAACTCGTCCACGACGCCCTTCCAGAACGTCTCGCCCGAGTTCGGCTTGCCCGGGCCGTCGCCGTAGTCGGCGGCGACCATCTTGAGGGTGACCTGGCCGCCGCCCGAGGCCTGGGTGTCGTTCCCGCCGCCACCCGAACCGCCGTCGGAGCCGCAGCTGGACAGGACCAGCATCGTGGCAAGGCCGAGAGCGGCGCCGCCCACAAGCTTCATGTTCACTGGTGATACCGCCTTCTCGTCGGACGGGTCGCTGGTCCGTACCAGCCACCTGACCCCGTCCAAAGGGATGAGGGGTGCGAGAGCCACAGCTCAACGCGTTTGCGCCAGAGTAAGCCCGTGTTCAGCAGCCGGTCTATACCGGCTGGTATCGGTTTGAAAACACTCAGGGCAGAAAAAGCTCACAACCGGTCTAGACCGGGCGTCACAGGATCTTTCTCCGCACGTTCTCGCCGCCGTCCGGCGTCCCGATCCACGGGCCCTCGATGGACGGGTCGAGGATGCCCTCCTCCAGGAACTCGTAGCGGCCGTCGAGCACGTACCGGGCCAGGCGCGCGTCCTGCTCGTCGCTGTTGTCCCAGAGCTCGTCGAACAGCGTGCGGACGCGGCGCCGGGCCTGGCGGCAGAAGGTGTCGGCCACCTCGTACGGCCTGCGCCCGAGGTCGTCGGCGTCCTCCTCGGCCTTCACGCAGACGGCCGTCATGGCGAACAGCTCGGCCCCGATGTCGACGATCCGCCCGAGGAAGGACTGCTTGTGCTCCAGCCTCCCCTGCCACCGGGACATGCCGTAGAAGGTGGACCGGGCCAGCTTCCTGCTGGTCCGCTCCACGAACCGCAGGTGCTGGGCCAGCGGGCCGAAGGCGGTGTAGCCCGTGGGCAGGCTGCCCGAGCCGGCCACCAGGGTCGGCAGCCACCCGGCGTAGAAGCGGCTCGCCCGGCCGAGCGCGCGGGCACGTTCCTGAGGGGACGCCTCGGGGTTGATCAGCTCGCCGGCCGCGGTCAGGTGCGCGTCCACGGCCTCGCGTGTGATCATCAGGCGCATGATCTCGGAGGAGCCCTCGAAGATGCGGTTGATGCGGGAGTCGCGCAGCATCTGCTCGGCGGGCACGCCGCGCTCGCCGCGGGCGGCCAGCGACTCGGCGGTCTCGTAGCCGCGGCCGCCCCTGATCTGGACCAGTTCGTCCAGCGCCCGGTACGACAGCTCGGTGGCGTACAGCTTGGCGAGGGCGGCCTCGATCCTGATGTCGTTGCGCCGGTCGTCGGCCAGGCGGGCGGTGAGCTCGCTGACGGCCTCCAGCGCGTACGCGGTGGCCGCGATGAAGGCGATCTTGGTCGCCACGGCCTCGTGCCGGCCCACCTTGCGCCCCCACTGCTCGCGGGCGTTGCCCCACTCACGGGCGATCTTCACGGCCCACTTGACGCTGCCCGCGCAGGTCGCCGGGAGGGACAGGCGGCCGGTGTTGAGGGTGGTGAGCGCGATCCGCAGCCCTTGGCCCTCCTTCCCGATCAGGTTCTTGGCCGGCACCCTGACCTGGGAGAACTCGGTGACGCCGTTCTCGATGCCGCGCAGGCCCATGAAGCTGTTGCGACGCCTGACCGTGATGCCCGGACTGTTCCCCTCGACCACGAACGCGCTGATCTTCTCGCCGGTCCTGGCCATGACCACCAGCAGGTCGGCGACGACGCCGTTGGTCGTCCAGAGCTTGACGCCGTTCAGCACGTAGTCGTCGCCGTCGCGCACGGCGGTCGTGGACAGGCGGGCGGGGTCGGAGCCCACGTCCGGCTCGGTGAGCAGGAAGGCGGAGATCTCGCCGGCCGCGCACCGGGGCAGGTACTCCCGCTTCTGCTCCTCGGTGCCGAACTGCTTGAGCGGCTGCGGCACGCCGATCGACTGGTGCGCCGACAGCAGCGTGGCCAGGGCGGGGCAGTAGGAGCCGACCAGCGTGAGGGTGCGGCAGTAGTACAGGTAGGGCAGGCCGAGGCCGCCGTACTCGGTGCCGATCGTGATGCCGAACGCCCCGAGGGCGGCCAGGCCCTTGACCACCTCGTCCGGCACCTGCGCGGTGCGCTCGATGAGGGCCGGGTCGACCTGGGTCTCCAGGAAGCGCCGCACCGCCCGGACGAACTCCTCGCCCCGCTCGGCGGCCTCGGCCGGCAGCCCGGGCGCCGGATGCACCAGGTCCAGCCGGAGATCGCCGAGGAACAGCTGCTTGGCGAAGCTGGGGAGCCTCCATTCCCGCTCCCTGGCCTGCTCGCCGACCTGCCTGCTCTCCGCGTACGTGGTCTGCTCAGTCATGGCACCCTCCCGACGGTGCGCCGTCATGTGCTGGGAGTACTGCCCGCCTGAGGGCTTTAAGCACTCCCAGCGCGACGACGGCCAGCACGGCCGGCACCGCCAGGAAGGCTCCGCAGCACGCCAGCGCGACCGCCGACATGCCGGTCGCCACGACGGCGGTGACCCGCAGCCGTCCGGCGGGCAGCACCCGCACCGCCGCCGCCACGCCCGCCGCCGTGACGGCCGCCAGGCACGCCGAGGTGGCCCGCATCAGCAGGTCCAGGTCCACCGCCCACACCACGACCGGCACCGTCAGCACGGCCAGCGCCCCGAGGCTCCGGTACGGCGCCCGTCCCCCGGCGAGCCAGGCGGGCATGGCCCCGTCCCTGGCCAGCGCCACCCCCAGCCGCACCGCCCCCGCCAGGTACGCGTTGACCGCCCCGAACGTCAGCAGCACCGCCAGCACGCCGGTCACCGGCCGCGCCACTCCCCCCCGAGGCCGACCTCCAGCAGCGCGCTCAGCGGCACGCCCGGCATGTCCGCGCCGAGCACACCGACCGAGGTGACGCTGACGCCCAGGTACAGCACGCCGACCACGACGAGAGTGACCACGGTGGCCCTGGTCAGGCCGCGCCTCCCGCGCCTCCCTACGGCGAACTCGGCCGACAGGTGGCTGGCCGCCTCCCAGCCCACGAAGGCGAACATGAGCACCCCGGCCGCGCCGGCCACCCCGGCGAGCCCGTACGGGGCGAAGGGGGTCCACGCCCAGGCACGCCTCGACGTACCGGCCGCCCACCAGCGCGCCCGCCACGGTCCCGACCGGCACGGCCCCGTAGAACCACCAGCCGACGACGGCGGCGGCCCGCGGCCCGAAGGCCAGGCCCGCGAAGCTCGCCACCCCGCACCCGCCGGGATGCCGGACGCCGAGCGCCGCGAACGTCAGCGCCACCGGCACGCTCAGCGCGAGCAGCCCCGCCCAGGCCAGCACGGAGGCCGGCCCCGCCGCCGCGGCGGCGAGCTGCGGCAGCACCAGCATCCCCGGCCCCAGCACCGCGCCCACCAGCAACGCCGCGCCCTGCCCCGCACCCATCCGGCCCTGTTCAGTCATGCCCGCGAAAGTAGCCCGATCGTTCGGCCCCAACCCGGATCCACCGAACGTTCGATCGGAGAAAGGAGCAGAATCGCGTCATGGACGAACTTGATTCGGCGATCATCCGCCTGCTCCAAACGGATGCGCGGCAGTCCAACCGGGAGCTGGCCCGCCGGCTCGGCATCGCCCCCTCGACCTGCCTGGAACGAGTCAGGGCGCTCACCCGGCGCGGCGTGATCCGCGGCTACCATGCCGACATCGACCCCGCCGCGCTCAACCGGAGCACGCAGGCGATGGTCTCGGTCCAGGTCCGCCCGCTGAGCCGGGCCGTGATCAACGCCTTCAAGCAGTCGGCCGCCGAGCTGCCCGAGGTGCTGAGCGTGTTCGTGCTGGCCGGCGGCGACGACTTCCTGCTGCACGTCGCGGTCCAGGACCTCGACCACCTCCACTCCTTCCTGCTCGACCGGCTCAGCAAGCGCAAGGAGATCGTCGGCTTCCGCACCTCGGTGATCTTCCAGCAGGTGCACGACGCGGTGCCGGAACGGCTGCCGTCCGCCTCGGAGACCTGACTTTCGTCGGGGGTGCCACTAGACCGTCGGCAGATTCGGCGGTGGGGGCGTTCTCCGTACGTTTGCCTGCATGAGCTTGAAGATCGCCCTCGCCGGGCTGGCCGCGGCCCTTACCCTCACCCCCGCCGCGGCCCCGGCCCTCGCCTCGGCCCCCGCCGAGCCGACCCCCGCCGCCGTGGACGCCTACCTGCGCGAGGCGCTGGAGGCCACCGGCGTGCCGGGTCTGTCCGTCGTGGTGACCCGCGGCGACAAGATCGTGCACGCCGCCGGCTACGGCGAGGACTCCGATGGGCGTCCGGTCACCGCGGCCACGCCGATGCGGGTGGCCTCGGTGAGCAAGTCGTTCACCGCGATGGCCGTGATGACCCTGGTGGAGCAGGGGAAGATCGCGCTGGACGAGCCGGTGGCCGGGCAGCTGCCCGGTTTCCGGATGGCCGACCCGCGCCACACCAGGATCACCGTGCGCCAGTTGCTGAACCAGACCTCCGGGCTGTCCGACAGCTCGCTGGACATCGGCGACCTGGAGTCCGCGAGCTCGCTGGCCGACTACACCGCCCGCCTGGCCGAGGGCCGCCTGGCCGCCGACCCGGGCAGCCGGTACGCCTACTGCAACGTCAACTACGACCTGGCCGCCCGCCTGGTCGAGACCGCGAGCGGCCGCCCGTTCGACGCCTACATGAAGGACCGCGTCTTCGGCCCGCTCGGCATGACCGGCAGCGCCGTGAGCGCCCAGGCCGTCCGGCCGGCGGACGGATTCGTCTCGGTCTACGGCATGTGGCTGCCCCGGCCGGAGGCGTCCGGGTTCCTCGACGGCAGCGGCTCGGGCGCGGTCATCACCACCGCCGCGGACATGGGCAAGTGGCTGATCGCCCAGAACGACGCCGGCCGCCCGCTGGTCGAGAAGCAGAGCCTGGAGACCATGCACAAGCCCGGCGTGCACGGCTACGGCATGGGCTGGAGCCTGGAGGAGGAGTCCGGCCTGCTCGTGCACTCCGGCAACCTGTTCACCTACAACGCCGTCGAGGCCGTCTCGCCGAAGACCGGCTACGGCTTCGCCGTCATGACCAACGGTGCCTCGCTCTACGACCCGACCTACGACATCATGCGGGGCCTGGCCGCTATGAGCGAGGGCCGCGCGCCGGCGGCCCTGGGCGGCGACCGGCAGCTCTACGACCTGGTGCTGGGGCTGCTCGCCGTCGTGGCGGCCGGCCTCGGGGTCATGGGCGTGCTGCGGGCGCGGCGGTGGGCGTCCCGGCGGTCGGGGCGGCCGTGGTGGCGGATCGCCCTGCGGCTGGTGCCGGTGCTGCTACCGGTCCTGCTGTTCGCGTTCTACCCGAACTGGGTCTCCGTGCTGCTCAACGGGCGGTACGTGACCTGGGAGCAGCTCACCTACTTCCCGGCGTCGTTGTCGGTCACCCTGCTCGCCGCGGCTCTGGCCGGGCTCTCGACCGCCGTCGCCCGAATTTGTGTACTGTGTAAGCTTACCGAGTAAGCAAATTCGAGGAGTACCCGATGATCGCGGTCGCCGTCACCGTCCCGCTCGTGTGGCTCGCCTGGCTCGTCCTCACCGACTGGGTGCCCATGTTCCCGCTCAACGACCTCAACGGCGCGAACGTCAGAGGCCGGGCCCTGGCCGCCGCGATCAACTACCCGTTCCCGCTGCTCATCGCGGCCGGCATCGCGCTGCACCGCACGTGGTCGCTCATCGCCGCGACCGTCCTGTGCGTCCTGGTCGTGGCCGGGCACGTGCGGAGCTGGTGGCTGCCCTACTTCGGCCCGGCCACGGCCGAGCAGCGCGAGCTCTACCGGCGCGAGTACAGCCGCACCTGGAAGGTCCTGCCCACCGCGGGCCACGACGTGGTCATCGACGTCCAGCACATGGTGGTGGGCGTGCTGTCCCTGCTCATGCTGGCGGCCACGATCGTCGTTACGCTGACCGCATGACTCAGGCACCCAGGCGGGCGGGGCGTCCGGCCGTGCTCACCGTCGAGCGCATCGTCGCCGCGGCCGTCGGCATCCTCGACGCCGAGGGCCCCGACGCGCTGACCATGCGCCGCCTGGGCGCCGACCTCGGAGTGGCCGCCATGTCGCTCTACCGCCACGTCCCCAACCGGGACGCGCTCGTGTCCCTGGTCGTCGACCGGCTGTTCACCGCGGCCATGGCCGGTTACACGCCGGTCCCCGACTGGCCGCGGGCGCTGACCGGGTTCGCCGTGGCCTACCGCCGCTTCCTGCTCGCCCACCCGCGCGCCGTCCCGCTGCTGGCCACCCACCCGGTGGACGTACGGCTCGGCACCGAGCTGATCTCCGGCCTGCTGGCCCGCTTCGAGGCGGCGGGCGTGCCGTCCGGCGACACCGTCAACGCGGTGCAGTCGGTGGCCGTCTACGTGCTCGGCCACGCCCTGGCCCAGGTCGGCTCGACCGCCGAGACCCACGACCCCGACGCGCTGCGCTTCTACGACCAGTGGTTCGACGCGGGCCTGCGGGCCATGGTGTCGGGCTTCGAGCAGCAGCTCGCGGCGCCGCGTTAATTCGGTTGCCCGGCGTCACGGACAGGCCGTAGCTTGTCGGACATGCGCCTTTACCTGTGACAGCAGCCACCTCAGTCCATCGTCCGACAGACGCGGCCACGCTGTGCTCGTCGACGCCCGGCCCTCACCGAGCCGCGTCCTGAGTTCGCGTAAAGGAGCTTCGCATGCGAGTTCGCTCAGCCAAGAAGAAGACCGCCACGCCCGTGCCGCCCCGGCAACTGCCCAAGATGCCGCAGCGCCCGGTCGTGCCGCCCCGGCGGATCATCCCGCCCAAGGGCCGCTAGACAACTACCGGGATGGTAGTCAGCGAGCGCCGCCTCCCCTCTTACGCCCGGGAGGCGGCGCTCACCCTTTTCCGGTCCGGTTCTGCTAGAGCCGCTCGATGATGGTGACGTTGGCCTGGCCGCCGCCCTCGCACATCGTCTGCAGGCCGTAGCGGCCGCCCGTGCGCTCCAGCTCGTGCAGCAGCTTGGTCATCAGGATCGCTCCCGTGCCGCCCAGCGGGTGGCCGAGCGCGATGGCGCCGCCGTTGGGGTTGACCTTGGCCGGGTCGGCGTCCAGCTCCTTGATCCAGGCCAGCGGCACCGGGGCGAACGCCTCGTTGATCTCCACGACGTCGATCTCGTCGATCGACATGCCCGCCTTCCGCAGCGCCCGCTGCGTGGCCGGGATCGGCGCGGTCAGCATGTAGACCGGGTCGTCGCCCATGAGCGCGAGCTGGTGGATGCGGGCCCGCGGGGTCAGGTTGTGCTCGCGCACGGCCTGCTCGGAGGCGATCAGCACGGCGCCGGAGCCGTCGGAGATCTGCGAGGAGGTGGCCGCGGTGATCTGGCCGCCCTCCTTGAGGGTCTTGAGCCCGGCCATCTTCTCCAGCGTCGTGTCGGGCCGCGGGCCCTCGTCGTCCTCGACGCCGTTGACGGGGGCGATCTGGTCCTTGAAGTAGCCGTTCGCGACGGCCTTGGCGGCCCGCTGGTGGGACTCGTAGGCGAACTGCTCCAGCACGTCGCGCTGGAGGCCCCACTTCTCGCACATCAGCTCGGCGCCGCGGAACTGCGAGATCTCCTGCTTGCCGTAGCGCTCGACCCACTTGTCGCCGAACGGGAACGGCATGCCCTTCTCCAGCGCGGCGGTGATCGACGCGCCCATCGGGACGATGCTCATCGACTCCACGCCCGCGGCCACCACCAGGTCCTGGGTGCCCGACAGGACGCCCTGGGCGGCGAAGTGGATCGACTGCTGGGACGACCCGCACTGCCGGTCGATCGTGACGCCGGCCGTCGTCTCGGGCAGACCCGCCGACAGCCAGGCGTTTCGCGCGATGTCCATGCTCTGGGGGCCGAACTGCATGACGCACCCCATGATGACGTCCTCGACCGCCGCCGGATCGACGCCGGTGCGGTCGATGAGCGCCTTCAGCGTGTGGGCGGCCAGGTCGGTGGGATGGACGGTGGAAAGCCCGCCCTTCTTCTTGCCGACCGGGGTACGGACCGCTCCGACGATGTACGCCTCTGCCACAGTGCCTCCTGGAAACCGAGCATTATTCGGTTATTGAGGAGAGACTACAACAGAACGACGTTCTGTGGCTCGTCACTCCGGGGCCAGAAGGTCCTCCGCGGCGTCGATCCTGAACCGCCACCGGTCCACCACCAGGCCGTTCAGCGATTCTGCCAGCTCCAGCGCCAGGCTTCCGAGCTTGACGGGCTCCTCGCCGCGCAGCTCGATCGCGGTCAGCTCGGTGGCGAACGGCAGCAGCTCCCGCACCGCCGGCGGCTGCCCCTTCTGCGGCACCAGCGCGGCCCGGATGTCGCCCGACGTGTAGGTGAACTCGTCCTCACCCTGCTCCAGCAGCGGCGCCAGCTCGTCGGCGGACGGGCGTACCGGCAGGATGACGGCGGGCCCGCCCTCCTCGCCGTCGGCCGGATCGCTCACCTCGCCCCGGCACACCGCGAGCCCCTTGAGCCGGAAGGCCAGCCCCTCGGCCAGGTAGCGGTCGAAGAAGTCGAACGGCAGCGGCCCCTCGGCGGTGACCCGGCAGGCCCACGCCTTCTCCAGCACCCCGCCGGTCAGCTCGGCGTCGGCCTCGACCGGCGCGCACACCCGCACGTCGGCCGCCACGATGTCGTCGCCCTCGCGCCGGGCGTCCGGGTCGGCCAGCTGGACGATCCGCAGCAACTCGGCGGGGTCCGGTCTGGCGGGCAGGGCCGCCGTCGGGCCAGTACGCAGTTTCCGCTTCGCCAGCCAGCCCATGCCCGCCTCCGCCAATCAGCTTCGATAGGAGCTCGTCATCGTCGCGTAGACGATGATGTTGTCGTTGTAGTGACCGATGGTGCGATCGTAGGCACCACCACAGGTGATGAGGTGGAGCTGGGCGTTCTCCCGGCTCCCGTAGACGCGCTCGGTCGGGAACGTCTTCTTGCTCGCCTGCTCCACGCCGCCGACCGTGAACACGGCGGTCGTCTTGTCCTGGCGCTTGACCTCGATGGTGTCGCCGTGCTTGAGCTCGCCGAGGCGGCTGAACACGGCGCTGCGCGTCCGGGTGTCCTTGTGCCCGAGCAGCACCGCCGGGCCCTCCTGGCCCGGCGTGGACATGTTCCGGTACCACCCGACCAGGTTGGGATTGTCGGACGGCGGCACCTCGATCGTCCCGTCCTTGGCCAGCCCCACCGACTTGATCGGCGCGTTGACGCCGAGCCGCTTGATCACGATCCGGATCGGCGTCGAGGGCAGCATCGGCGGCGCCGGCGTGATCTCCGGCAGCGGCGGCGGCTGGTCCGGCGGGGCCTGGAACAACGCCTGCTGTGGCTGCCCGGACGCCTGCGTCTGCACGGCCACGGGCAGGGCGTCCCTGTCCATGCCGTACTCCTCGGGCGACTGCAGCACCATCAGCATGCCCGCCACGACCGTGACGACCCCGGCGATGGCCGCGCCGATCAGCACGGTCCTGAGCGCGGTGCTCCCCCGGTCCCGCGGTGGCGGGCCGCCGTACGGATACTGCCCGGCCACGCCGCTCAGCCCCTGCCGGCGGTACGCCGGCGCAGCACCAGCCCACCGGCCGCCGCGGCCGCGATCAGAACGGCTCCGGTCAGCACGAACAGCCGCCCGTCAGGCCCCGCCATACCCCCGGCCCCGGTGTCGGCCCCCGCCTTGGGCGTCTTGGACTTGTCGGGCGGGGTCACGGTCACGGTCGCGGTGCTGGTCTTGGTCGGCTTGGGGGTGGGGGTCGGCGTGGGCGTGGGAGTGGGGGTCGGCGTGGGCGTCGGGGTCGTCCCCGTGCCGGCCCCGACGCTGAAGGTGAAGGGGGTGAGACCCGCCGTAGGGGCAAGGCACTTGATGGCGCTGCCGGTGGTCTGAGTGGCGGAGGTGCCCAGGACCAGGTCGCCAGGCGTAAGCGACACAGTACCCGTGGTGGTGGGCTTGACCTTAACAGAAGGAGCGGTAAGGCTCGTGATCTCCTGACCGGCCACCACATTGTTCAAGACCGCCTCCGCAGTGGGAACTGTCGAGACCCCCGCTCCGCTCGCCTTCACCGTGAGGAAGTATTTGGCACCCGTCGCCGGAAAGCCAGTGGGAGCCATCAACGGGTCACCCGTGGTGTCAACGGTGGTGGTCCAGGCGATGGTGACTTCTTCGTTGGCCTTGGCGTTGGTAGGCATGACAGGCGAGAACTTGAACTTGACGTCCACCGCCGCCGGGTAGGAGGGATCGTTTTGCGAAGTGTCCACCAAGTCGCACCTGTAGGTGACAACCCCGCCTGTGCCACCACCCGTGCCTGCCTTGACCTCGATCGAAAGACTGGCGCTGGGAGTAGCAGACTTGTAGGTGCACTCCGTGATACTCGCCTGCCCACCGGTTGGCGTGACAGTCAGCTTCAGGCCCTTGGTCCCTACAGCCCCCGGCGAGATCGTCACAGGGCCGCCGGTACTCGGCGCGGTGACCGTGGCCGTCATCGTCGCCGGTGAGGGGGTGTAGCTGGTTCCCGCGGTGATCACCGAGCCGGTGTGCACCTTCTGCAGTGCCGTGGGAGTGCCCCCGCCTCCGACGGTGAGGTTGCCCTCGATCGCGACCTGAGTGCTCAGCGCCAGCTGGGATGTCGCGGTGAATGTCGGCAGGGTCCACTTGATGTCGACTGTCTTGCCTGGCTCCACGGTCTCGGGAGCCGAGATCGTCACCTTCACGTCAGTGGCAGAAAAGGCACCACCGGCCAGACAGGTGTAGGTGACTTCCATCGTCTTGTCCACCGAAGCCTGGGCCGGCGAGGACAGACCGACCAGCGAGCCGGAGAAGGCGGCGAGTGTGCCCATCAATCCCAAGGCGGAGGTCTTGTGGGCGAGGCGGCGCCACGCCTGGGACGTAAGCACGGGTCCATCTCCGTTTCAGCGCAGTGTCAACAGTCGTGCCAGAATTCCAGCCGATGGTCACGGTTCGGTTGAGATCCTACGAACTGTCCCTGTCAACTTCCCGTAAAACCCAAAATTCGCCCCAAAAACCCCATCAGCCCTTCTTCTTCGACAACGTCGCGTACACCACGATGTTGTCCGTGTAGCTGTGCGCCTCCTTGTTGAAGACGCCGCCACACGTGATCAGCCGGAGCTGCGAGTCCTTGGTGTTCCCGTACACCCGGGACGTCGGGAACGCCGACTTGCTGACCTGCTCGATCCCGCTCACCGTGAACCGGGTGACCTTCCCGTCCGACCGGTACACGTAGATCTGGTCGCCCTTGGCCAGCTCGCGCAGACGGTCGAAGACGGCGGGGCCCTTGCGGGTGCTGACGTGGCCGTTGATGATCGCGGGCCCGAGCTCGCCGGGCACCGGCGAGAAGCGGTACCAGCCGGTCTGGTTGGGCCGGGTCAGCGGCGGAGTGCCCAGGTTGCCCTTGATGTCCACGGTGACGCCGCCGATGGGGGCGTTCACCTTGATCTTGGGGATCTTGATCCGGCTGGGCTTCGCCTTGGCCTTGGCGGCCTTCGTCCTGGCCTTGGGGATCGGCGGCACGGTCGGGGCCGCGGCCAGCGGCGGCGGCGCGTCCGGCCGGGCCGGGGTCAGCGTCGCGCCCTTGCCGCCCGGTCCCACGGTCGCGGGCAGCACGAACGCGCCCGCGTTCTCGATCTGCACGGCGGTCGGCCGGTCGGCGGCGGCCAGCGTGCCGGAGCCGTCGTCCACCTTGGGCGCCACGGAGAGCAGGCCCACCATGATCGCGCCGACGCCGGCCAGCGAACCGGCGATCAACAGTCCGGGCATCGCCCGCTGCATCGGAGTCTTCTGCTCGGCCATCACTTCGTTCCTCCCGCGTGCGCGGCCCTGCGGCGGCGCAGGGCGAGCCCGCCGCCCGCGCTGCCCATGAGCAACATCGCCCCACTGGCCATCAGCCCGTACGGCCGGTCCGGCTCGTCGGGCGCCTCACCGGTGTCCACCCCGCCCTTGGGGACCTTGGCCACCTGCGCCCTGACGTACGTGGTCGCCGTCGGGCCGGTCGCGGTGGGCGTGGCCGTGCTCGTCCCCGTGACCGCCGGCACCACGACCACGTGCCCGAGCCCGCTGCTCGGCGTGGGCCGCGAGTGGTTCCGCGTGGGGGTGCTGGTCGCCGTGGACGTGCCCGTGTTGGTGGGAGTGTTCGTCGGCGTGTTCGTGGGCGTGTTGGTGGGAGTGTTCGTCGGCGTGTTGGTGGGGGTCTGCGTGATCGTCGGTCCCGACTTCTCCCGTACGGTCACCGTCACCGAGACCGGCCCGCCGATGAGCTTGCACTTCGCGCCGTGGTAGCCCGTCGGGATCTTGGCGGTGTTGGTGGACACCTTGAACGCGTCGAGCCAGGCAGGCTTGCTGGAGGCGTTCACGATCCTGATGGTGTGCTTGCCGTACTTCAGCTCCGGCGACTTCCAGATCGTGAAGCCGCCGTCGAGGTCGTCGTTGACGGGCAGGTCGTCGTCGGAGCGCGAGGGGTCCTCCGTGGCCACCTTGCCGCCGTCGATGTAGATGTCCACGGGGCCGGCGTCCTTGTCGTGCGGCCCGATGTACTCCACGCCGGTGCCGGTGAAGCTCAGCTCGGCCCAGGCCCCGAGGTCGTTGGTCTCGTGCAGGTCGTTGTGCACGTGGTTCTCGGAGCCCGGACGGTCGTCGATCGAGGTCCAGCCGGGGCCGTAGGTGACCTTCATGTCGGTCGGGTTGTCGCTCTCGTTGCCGTCGTTGGCGACGACCGTGCCGTCCGGCGGGGTGAAGTCGAGCTCGATGTCCTTCGGCGTGACTCTGATGTTCCCGACCTTGTCGATCAGGCCGGGGTCGTTCAGAGACTCGGGCAGCGACAGTTCGCCGTCGGGGCGCAGCTTGCCCTTCTGCTCGACCGAGCCCTTCGGCTGCAGGATGCCCTGCCAGCTGCTGCTCAGCTCGACGTTGCCGGTGGCGTGCACGTTGGCGCCCGGAGCGAAGTAGCCGGGCGACTGGAGCCGTCCGTGGTCGGCGTAGTCGAGCTTCCAGGTGAAGTTGAGCGGGTCGCCGACCACCAGGTCGGTGGCGAAGGTGAGATGGGTGTTCAGGCGTACCGGTGCGTGCCGCACGATGCTGTCGGCCCCGGAGGGAACGCATTCGTACTGCACGTCCAGGTCGGCCGGTGCGGCCGAGGCCGGGACGCCGGGCAACGCGACGACCCCGACGGCCGCCACCGATGCGATCGACGCGGCGAGCAACGACTTGCGCCACCGACTCACGGGACACTCCGATCATCACAAATAGACCGAGGGTAGATCTTAGAGTCGAAAACACCCGCAACGCAGGCGGTTTCCCCCAAGTTCCAGCACTTGTGATGAAGCCGTGTCCCCTGCCGTGTCCCCTGCCGTGTCCCCTGCCGTGTCCCCCGCCGCCTCCCCTGCCGCGAAAGCGGGTATACCTCCGGGTAACAGAATCGTATTCTGTCGTGCACGACACCTGCTGGGAGGCGAATCGATGCAGCGAGACCTCTTCGACGAGGAGCACCTGCTCTTCAGGGAAACCGTGCGCGAGTTCATGGCCCGCGAGGTCGTGCCGCACCACGGCCAGTGGGAGAAGGACGGCATCGTGCCCCGCGACGTCTGGAAGAAGGCCGGCGAGATCGGCATGTTCGGCTTCGGCGTCCCCGAGGAGTACGGCGGATCCGGCATCACCGACTTCCGCTACAACGCGGTGATCGTCGAGGAGATCATCAGGACCGGCGCCTCCGGCCTGGGCTTCTCCCTGCACAACGACGTCATGGCCCCGTACGTCGTCGAGCTCACCGACGACGAGCAGAAGCAGCGCTGGCTGCCCGGCTTCGCCTCCGGGGAGCTCATCACCGCGATCGCGATGACCGAGCCGGGCGCCGGCAGCGACCTGCAGGGCATCAGGACCACCGCCGTCCGCGAGGGCGACCACTACGTGGTCAACGGCCAGAAGACGTTCATCACGAACGGCGTCAACGCCGACCTCGTGGTCGTGGTCGCCAAGACCGACCCCGAGGCCGGGGCCAGGGGAACGACGCTGATCGTGGTCGAGCGCGGCATGGAGGGCTTCAACCGCGGCCGGAACCTGGACAAGGTGGGCATGAAGGCCCAGGACACCGCCGAGCTGTTCTTCGAGAACGTGCGCGTGCCCGTCGCCAACCGCCTCGGCCCTAACGAGGGCGAGGGCTTCTTCCACCTGATGAACAACCTGCCCCAGGAGCGCCTGTCGATCGCCGTGGCGGCGGTGGCCGCGGCGGAGACGGTGCTGGAGCAGACGATCGAGTACTGCAAGACCCGCCAGGCGTTCGGCCGCAACATCGGCTCGTTCCAGAACACCCGGTTCGTCCTGGCCGAGCTGGCGACCGAGACGGAGATCGCCCGCCACTACGTGGACAAATGCATCCTGGCGCTCAACGCCCGGCAGCTCACCGTCGTGGACGCCGCCAAGGCCAAGTGGTGGACGACCGAACTGCAGAACAAGGTCATCGACCGCTGCCTCCAGCTCCACGGCGGCTACGGCTACATGATGGAGTACCCGGTCGCCAAGGCGTGGCTGGACAGCCGCGTCCAGACCATCTACGGCGGCACCACCGAGATCATGAAGGAGATCATCGGCCGGTCCTTCGGATTCTGACGGCGGGCGCGCGCCCGGCCGGGCCGCGCCGCATACTGTCACCATGGACGGCGGCCTGATCCTCCTCGTTTTCCTGGCGTTACTGTTCGCCTGGGGGCTCAACCGCGTGCGCAGGGCCTTCCGGCTCGGCCCCGTCGGCTACGCGGGCGTGATGATCGTGTTCATCATCGCCATGCTGCTCGTCTGGGGCCAGACGATGCGCTGAGGCCGGGAAGGCTCACCCCGGCATCCCCTGCACGAACCGGGTCAGCAGCCGGGCGAACTCGGCCCGCTCGGCCGCCGACCAGCCGGCGGTGGCCGACGCGAAGGCCGCCTGCCGGGCCTGCCGGGCCTGCGTGAGCGCGGCGGCGCCCGCGTCGGTCAGCACCAGCCACGCCCGCCGCCCGTCGGCCTGGTCGGCCTCCCGCCGCACCAGCCCCGCCGTCACGGCGGCCGTCACGAGCCGGCTCGCCCGCGGCTGGTCGACGTTGAGCGCCTCGGCGACCGCCGACACGGTGAGCCGTCCACCGGCGGCCTCGATCACGTCGAGCACCTCGAACTCGGGGCCCGCCGCGCCGTGCTGCCGGGCCAGCGCCCGCCTGCTCTGCCTGCGCCTGATCGCGACCATCGCCCGCTCGATCGCGGCGATTTCCTTGTCTTCATACATATAGTTGCTATTGTACATGCATGGACAGACCTATCGGATATTGGGTGAAGCACCTCGACAACCTGCTGGAGAACGCGTTGGGCCAAGCCCTGGCCACCCACGGCGCCTCACGCAGGGAGTGGCAGCTTCTCCACGCCACCGCCCAAGGGGAGAGCGCCGCCGCGCTGGCGCCGTTCGAGGGGGTGGAGGAGGCCGTACAGAGCCTGACGTCGAGGGGATGGCTCGCGGACGGGCGGCTGACCGACGAGGGCCGGGCCGTGCACACGGCCGTCTCCGAGCGGGTCACCCGCTTCCGGCAGCAGGTCACACAGGGCGTGAGCGCGCAGGAGTACCGGACCGCCGTCGAGGTGTTGCGCCGCATGGCGGCCAACGCCGAACGCTAGGAGGCCGCCCGGTCGGCCTCCAGCACGACCCGGGCCACCAGCTCCGGATCGTCGCTCATCGGCACGTGTCCGCAGCCCTTGAGCAGCTTGACCCGCTGCCCCGACCAGCGCGCCGCGCGCACGGCCTGGCGGCGCGGCAGCAACCGGTCGCGCTCGCCCCAGGCGATCGTGATGGGCGACTTCGGCGGGGCGGGCGGCATCAGCCCGCCGAACGACTCCAGCGTCTCGTCGAAGCCCGCCGCCCCCGCCAGCGCCTGCGTGGCCGCGACCAGCCCGGCGGGGTCGAGCCGGCTCGGACGGGCCACCAGCACCCCGCTGGACGCCGCCCGCATGACCGGGTTCCCGGCCGCCCTGACCGCCTGCTCCGGCGACATCGCGCGCGCCGAGTTCCGCAGGGCCTTCAGCGTCGTCTGGCAGTAGAGCAGCTCGGAGCGCGACCAGAAGCCGGCCGGCGACAGCGCGGTCGCCGCGCGCACGACGCCGCGCGAGGCCAGTTCGAGCGCGATGTAGCCGCCGAGCGAGTTGCCCACCACGTGCGGCTCCCGGATGCCGAGCAGCGCGCAGAACGACTCGACCGCGTCCGCCAGCGACTCCGCGGTGTACGGGATGCCCGCGGGCAGCCGCGGCGACACCCCGAAACCGGGCAGGTCGATCGCGATCACCATGTGGTCGGCGGCCAGCCGGTCCATCACCGGCAACCACGCCTGCCAGTGGTGCCCGATGCCGTGGACGAGGATCAGCGGCTCGCCGCTGCCCCGGCGTTCGAAGGCCAGCTCCATGCGGCTCAGTGAACCACTCACCTGCTCCGGGTGGGAATCTCGAACCAGACCGCTTTGCCTTCCCTGGTGGGACGGGATCCCCAGCGCTTGGCCAGCTGGTCGACGAGGTAGAGGCCGCGGCCGCCCTCGTCGTTCTCCCCGGCGCTGCGGATGCGGGGCAGGCGGAGGTCCTGGTCGAACACCTCGACCCAGACCGACTCCTCGCCCCTGCGCAGCCTCAGCGTGAACTCCTTGTCGCCGACCGGCTCCTCCTCGAAGCCCGGCATGTCCCAGGACTCCTCGAACGGCAGCGGCGGCCCCTCGACGACCAGCTCCCGGCGCGGGGAGTTGGCGGTGGAGGCGTGCAGCACCACGTTGGTGACGACCTCGGAGACCAGCAGGCAGGCCAGCTCGGCGCGTTCCTCGGGCACGTTCCAGCCGGAGAACGCCTCGGAGGCCATGCGGCGCGCCTCGCCGACCATGATCGGCTGGGCCGGGAAGGTGCGCTCCTCGACGTCGAGGTCGACGTCGCTGGAGCGGACGACCAGGATCGCCATGTCGTCGTCGATCTCGCCGGGCACCGCGATCGTGGCGGCGTCGGCGATGCGCTCGACGTCGGCGTCGGCCATCTTGGCGAGCTTCTCGCACAGCACGCCGAGCGTCTCCTCCTCGCTCGGCATCCTGCCGTCGCGGCCCGGACGCCGGTCGACCAGGCCGTCGGTGTAGAGCAGCAGCGCCGCGCCCGGCGGGAGGGTGCGGGTCTCCTCCTTGTAGACCAGGTCGGCGTGCAGGCCCTTGGCCCGGACGCCGAGCGGCTGGCCGACCTCCTCGATGTCCATCTCCAGGCACTGGCCGTCGACCACCAGCAGCGGCGGCGCGTGCCCGGCGTTGGCGAAGGAGAGCTGCCGGGACCAGGCGTCGTAGACGAGGTACTGGCAGGTGACGATGGGCGGGATGCTGACGTCGGCGCCGTTGTCGTCCTGCTCGGGGGTGGCGATGATGCGGGTCCACTCGTCGAGTCTGGCCAGGATGTCTGCGGGCGACTTGTCGTCTTGTGCGAAGGCCCGCAGCGCCGCCCTGAGCTGGCCCATGATGGCCGCGGCCTTGGCGCCCCTGCCCTCGACGTCGCCGATCACGATGCCGACCCGGCCGGCCGAGAGCGGGATCACGTCGTACCAGTCGCCGCCGACCTGGGTCTGGATGCCCTGGCCGTGGGAGGCGAGCGGGGCCGCCGGGTAGTAGCGCACCGCGATGTCGAGGCCGTCGAGCTGGGGCAGCGCCCTGGGCAGCAGGTGCTTCTGGAACGACTCGGCGGTGTGGCGCTCCTCCTCGAACAGCAGCGCGTTGTCGATCGCGAGGGCCACGCGGGTGGCGATGGCGCCCACGAAGTCGCGGTCGAAGGCGTCGTAGTGGGGGCTGCGCCGGTCGGTCAGGTTGGACAGGCCGAGGTACATCAGGCCCAGCGTCTCGCCGCGCACCAGCAGGGGGGCGACGATGGCCGAGGTCATGCCGATCTCACTGGCCAGGCGCGCGCTGCCCTCGTGCGGCGACGGGTAGCTGGTGGTGGAGAAGTCCTCGACGAGGATGGTCTCCTGGCGGCGCAGCGCGGTGTCGGCGTAGTGGCCGGAGGGGTAGCGGATCTCCGCGCCCACCGGCTTCCACGTGCCCGCGGGCGGGGTCCAGCCCTGGACGTGCTCCGAGACCCGGCGGACCAGCCGGTCGCCCTCCATGAGCTCGATGAAGCAGTGGTCGGCGAACTGCGGCACGAGCATCTCGGCCACCCGCTTGAGCGTCTCCTCGACGTAGAGGGAGCCGGCCAGCCGCTCGCCGATGCGTTCGAGGAGCCCGAAACGGTCTTTCTCGCGTTCGTTGCTGCGCAGGGCCTCGCGGGCCAGGATGACGATGCCGGTGACCGACCCGGACGGGTGGCGCAGCGGCACGGCCTGGGCGCGGACGTAGACGATCGTGCCGTCGCCGCGCCTGACGTCGAACGTGCCCTCCCACACGCCGCCCTTGAGCACGTGCTTGGCCAGCTCGATCGCCAGCGGGTGGTCCTTCTCCATGATCCCGAGGGACAGGACGGACGCGTCACGCCCCGGCGCGTTGCCGGGACGGCCGAACAGCTGCTCGGCGAAGGGATTCCAGTAGAGGAGATTGCTGAAGCGGTCTGTCACGACCACTGCCATTTCGGCATGGTCCAGAACGGACCCGGCACCAAGGTGATCAGCCGTTTCTTGTGACAGATCCCCCCATCGCTTCATCCGGAGACCACTCCTTGGGGTGGCTTGTGCGCACAGCGGACCACGGGTGCTCCTGCAACTGTCTTGGCCAGGGGAGAGTGGAGGGCCTCCCAAGAGGGATTCAACCAAGTGGCTGCGCGCGCGTCAGCGCTTGGAGACAAAAACGTGCGCGGCAACGTCACGCGGAAGCTCCGCGGGAGTGTCGTTCGCGTCACCGTCACCTGTCACCCGCACACCGTCGTCGCTCGCCGCGAGCGTCACCTCGCGTCCGGGTTGTATCCCAACTTGCTTGAGTTTAAGCATCACAGCAGGATCGCTTTGCACTTGTTCGCTGATCCGGCGCACCACGACCGGGATGTCACGCGGCCCGGCGGCCTCGGACATCGAGGTCAGGACGTTGGCCGCGCCCTCGGGCACCTCCTGCGCCCCCAGCTCGGCCAGCCCCGGGATGGGGTTTCCGTGCGGGCAGACCGTGGGGTTGTCGAGCAGCGTCACCAGCCGCGCCTCGACCGACTCGGACATGACGTGCTCCCACCGGCACGCCTCGATGTGCACCTCTTCCCAGGGAAGGCCGATGACCTGGGTGAGCAGGCATTCGGCCAGGCGGTGCTTGCGCATCACGCGGGTGGCCAGCGTGCGGCCCAGGTCGGTCATCGACAGGTGCCGGTCGCCCTCGACGCGGACGAGGCCGTCGCGCTCCATGCGGGCGACGGTCTGGCTCACGGTGGGGCCGCTCTGCTGGAGGCGCTCCGCGATGCGGGCGCGAAGGGGGACGATGCCCTCCTCTTCGAGCTCATAAATCGTACGGAGATACATCTCCGTCGTGTCGATCAGGCCGTGTGCGGTCAAGGCTCCTCCCAACTGAAATGCTACGCCGGTCGTGGCGGGGACTGAGCCCGTCCGCTACGGGCACAGAAGTCATCAGGAACCCTATTGGGAGAACGACCGACGATGGTTAAGGACGGCAACAACGGAGCGGCCGAGTTCCTTCCCGCCCGGCGCGACCTCGGCTCCCTGCGGACGGCGGCCGCCCGCTGCAAGGGCTGCGACCTGTACGCCAACGCCACCCGGACGGTGTTCGGCGAGGGTCCCGAGCAGGCCCGTTTCATGCTGGTGGGCGAGCAGCCGGGAGATCGCGAGGACCGCGAGGGGCATCCGTTCGTGGGGCCCTCCGGACGCGTGCTGGATCGGGGTCTGGAGGAAGCGGGAATCGAACGGGACGCGGTTTATCTGACGAACGCTGTCAAACATTTCTCCTTCACTCCCAGGGGGAAGAGAAGGATTCATCACAAGCCGACGGTCGCCGAGATCGAGGCGTGCCGGCCGTGGCTCGGCGCGGAACTGGAGCTGGTGCGTCCCGACGTGGTCGTGGTGCTCGGCGCGACGGCGGCCAGATCGCTGCTGGGCAGGGCGTTCCGGCTGACCGAGCACAGAGGCGAGCCGGTGCCGCTGGGCGACGCGCTCGCGGTGGCCACGATCCACCCCTCGGCGGTGCTGCGCGCTCCCGACCGGGACGCGGCCTACGCGGGCTTCGTCTCCGACCTCAGGGCCGCGGCGCGGGTGTCGGAGCGGTAATTGCGGAACCCGGCCACCGACAGGCCGACGACGAGCACGGTGACCGTGCACGCCAGTCCCCCGCCCACCCAGGCGCCGGTGAGCCCGAAGGCGGTCGCGGTCGCGCCGGCGCGCAGGTCGCCGAGGCGCGGGCCGCCCGCCACGACCACCATGAACACGCCCTGCATCCGCCCGCGCATCTCGTCGGGGGCGTAGAGCTGCAGGATCGACTGCCGCCACACCGACGAGATCACGTCGGCCACGCCGCCGACCGCCATGAACGCCACGACCAGCCACAGCTCGCGCACCAGCCCCGCGGCCGCGACGGCGAGCCCCCACATGGCGATGGCCAGCACGAGCGCGACGCCCTGCCGCGAGATCCGGCCCACCCAGCCGGAGAACAGCGCGCCGGCGACCGAGCCGAACGCCATGGCGGAGGTCACCCAGCCGAGCGCGGTCATCGAGCCGCCGAACCGATCGGCGGCCAGCTCGGGGTAGAGGGCGCGCGGCATGGCGAACACCATCGCGATGATGTCCACGACGAACGACATCAGCAGCACCGGGCTCCTGGCGATGAAGCTGAGGCCCTCCCAGACCGCCCGGGCCCCCGGACGTGTCACCTCGCCCAGCGGGGGCAGGGCGGGCAGCCTGAGGGCCGCGTAGAGGCCACCGCTGAACAGCAGGGCGTCCACCGCGTAGGCGGCGGCGTAGTTCGGGTGGTCGCCGCCGGTGGCCAGCAGCACGCCGCCGAGCATCGGGCCGACGACCGCGCCGAGGCTGTAGACCAGCGAGTTGAGCGCGTTGGCGGCCGGCACCAGGTCGGGGTCGAGGATGCGCGGGATCACCGAGCCCCTGGTCGGGCCGGTGATCGCGAACCCGGTGGCGTTGACCGCCGTCGCCGCGAAGATCAGATACACGTTGCCCAGCCCGAGCAGGGCCTGCGCCAGGATGACCAGGGTGGCCGCCCAGGTGATGAGCGAGCCGATGACGAGCAGCCTGCGCCGGTCGAAGGCGTCGGCGACGGCCCCGCCCCACAGCCCGAAGACCAGCAGCGGGACGAGGTTGGCCATGCCGAGCAGGCCCACCCAGAGCGAGGAGTGGGTCAGGTCGTAGACCTGCTGGCCGACCGCCACGACGGTGACGGCGACGCCCACGTTCGAGACGGCCTGGCCGGACCAGATCCGCCGGTACGCGGGCACGGCCAGCGGCCTTGTGTCCACAAGATGACGTTTGACCAGTTCCCCGAATGCCACCTAAGGCAATTTAAGGTGCAAGTCTCTCCAAAGCCCAACCGGGTCGGGTGCGCCGGTAGCGCAGCCTGTCGTGCATCCGGTCGAGCTGTCCCTGCCAGAACTCCACCTCGGTCGGCGTCACCCGGAAGCCGCCCCAGAAGTCGGGCACCGGCGGATCCTCCGGCCAGCGGGCGGACAGCTCCTCGTAGCGCTCGTCGAGCTCCTCGCGCGAGCGCACGACCGCCGACTGCCGCGAGGCCCAGGCCCCGATGCGGGAGCCGTACGGGCGGGAGTTGTAGTAGTCGGCCGACTCCTGGTGGGAGATGCGGGCGACGGTGCCCTCGATGCGGATCTGGCGGCGGATGGCGTGCCAGGGGAACAGCAGCGAGGCGCGTCCGTTCTCGGCCAGGTCGCGGCCTTTGCGGGACTCGTAGTTGGTGTAGAAGACGAAGCCGTTCTCGTCGTAGCCCTTGAGCAGGACCGTCCTGGCGCTCGGCCGGCCGCCCGCGGAGGCGGTGGCGAGGACCATGGCGTTGGGTTCGGGCAGGCCGGCGTCGAGCGCGTCCTGGAACCAGACGGTGAACTGCGCGACGGGGTCGGACGCGAGGTCGGTCTCGAGCAACGGCTCGCCCTCGTACGTTCGGCGTAGCGCCGCCAGCAGGGGCGGGCGCGGGGTGGCATCCACGAGACGGTATTCTTGCGCGCTCATGTGGCAGATCCCACGCTAGGGCGCGTTCGGCGGCCTGACGCAGGTCGCGGGACACGTGCCCACAGCAGGCTCCCTACCAGCGGGTTTGACGTTTCGGCGGGTCCCGAGACCGACCATGACCTGGGAGGGGGTTAAATTGACCCGCCGGTATCTCGACATCAAGGCATTGCCGTTACATGGCAAGAAAGGGAGGCGGCCGAGCATGTCCGACTTCAAACCCGGCCTCGAAGGCGTCGTAGCTTTCGAGACCGAGATCGCGGAACCGGACAAAGAAGGGGGCGCCCTTCGATACCGGGGCGTCGACATCGAGGAGCTGGTCGGCCGTGTCCCGTTCGGGCACGTTTGGGGCCTGCTGGTCGACAACAAGTTCCAGCCGGGCCTGCCCCCGGCGGAGCCGTACCCCATCCCTGTCCACTCCGGTGACATCCGCGTAGACGTGCAGAGCGCGCTGGCCATGCTGGCTCCGGCCTATGGCTTCAAGCCCCTGCTCGACATCAGTGACGAGGAGGCCCGCGACCAGCTCGCGCGCGCCTCCGTGATGGCGCTCTCCTTCGTCGCGCAGTCCGCGCGCGGCCTCGGCCTGCCGATGGTGCCGCAGAGCCGGGTCGACGAGGCGAAGACCATCGTCGAACGCTTCATGATCCGCTGGCGCGGTGAGCCTGATCCCAAGCACGTCAAGGCCATCGACGCCTACTGGACCTCGGCCGCCGAGCACGGCATGAACGCGTCCACGTTCACCGCCCGCGTCATCGCCTCCACCGGCGCCGACGTGGCCGCGGCGCTCTCCGGCGCCGTGGGCGCGATGTCGGGACCGCTGCACGGCGGCGCCCCCGCCCGCGTGCTCCACATGATCGAAGGCGTGGAGCAGCTGGGCGACGCCAAGAAGTACGTCCAGAGCGAGCTCGACAAGGGCAACCGGCTCATGGGCTTCGGCCACCGCGTCTACCGCGCGGAGGACCCGCGCGCCCGCGTGCTGCGCCGCACCGCCAAGGAGCTCGACGCGCCCCGCTACGAGGTCGCGGCGGCGCTGGAGCAGGCCGCCCTGGAGGAGCTGCACGCCCGCAAGCCCGACCGGGTGCTCGCCACCAACGTCGAGTACTGGGCGGCCGTGGTGCTGGACTTCGCCGAGGTGCCCTCGCACATGTTCACCTCGATGTTCACCTGCGCCCGCACGGCCGGCTGGGCCGCGCACATCCTGGAGCAGAAGCTCACCGGCCGCCTGGTGCGTCCGAGCGCCAACTACATCGGCCCGGCCTCGCGCCCGCTGAGCGACGTCCCCGGCGCCTCCGAGGTTGTCGGCACGATCTGACACGTTCTCACCCGTGTCATGAACGGCCCGCCCGCTCAAGGGCGGGCCGTTCCGCGTCTCATTCGGCGGACCCGTGCGACGTCACCCGGACGGCCTCAGTACGCTTGGCACGTGGCTGACATCGTGATTCCCGCTGACATCAAGCCCGCCGACGGCCGCTTCGGCTGCGGGCCCTCGAAGGTTCGCACCGAGCAACTGGCCGCGCTCGCCGCCTCCGGCGCGAGCCTCATGGGCACCTCCCACCGCCAGAAGCCGGTCAAGAACCTGGTCGGCCGCGTGCGCTCCGGCCTCGCCGACCTGTTCTCGCTGCCCGAGGGCTACCAGGTCGTGCTGGGCAACGGCGGCACCACCGCGTTCTGGGACATCGCGGCCTTCGGGCTGATCAGGGAGAAGTCCCAGCACCTGTCGTTCGGCGAGTTCTCCTCGAAGTTCGCCGCCGTCGCCAAGAAGGCGCCCTGGCTGGCCGACCCGAGCGTGATCAAGTCCGACGTCGGCACCCACCCCACCGCGGTGGCCGAGGACGGCGTCGACGTCTACGCCCTCACCCACAACGAGACCTCGACCGGCGTCGCCATGCCGATCTCCCGCGTGGGCGGCGACGACTCGCTGGTGCTGGTCGACGCCACCTCCGGCGCGGGCGGCCTGCCGGTCGACATCGCCGAGACCGACGTCTACTACTTCGCCCCGCAGAAGAGCTTCGCCTCCGATGGCGGCCTGTGGATCGCGATCATGTCGCCGCGCGCCCTGGCCCGGGTCGAGGAGATCGCCGCCTCCGGCCGGTACGTCCCCGAGTTCTTCAGCCTGCCGATCGCGATCGACAACTCCGGCAAGGACCAGACCTACAACACGCCCGCCGTGGCCACGCTGTTCCTGCTGGCCGACCAGCTCGACTGGATGAACGGCAACGGCGGCCTGGCCTGGACCACCGCCCGCACCGCCGAGTCCAGCCAGCGCCTCTACACCTGGGCCGAGAAGTCGTCCTACGCCACGCCGTTCGCCGCCCCGCAGTTCCGCTCGCAGGTGGTCGGCACGATCGACTTCAACGACGACGTCGACGCCGCCGAGGTGGCCAAGGTGCTGCGCGCCAACGGCATCGTCGACACCGAGCCCTACCGCAAGCTGGGCCGCAACCAGCTCCGCATCGCGATGTTCCCGGCCATCGAGCCGTCCGACGTCGAGGCGCTGACGGTCTGCGTCGACCACGTGGTCGAGCGTCTCTAGCCCGTCGCCCGCCGGCCCGTCCGGCGGGTCAGCTCGTCCAGGAGCGCCAGGGCGTCCGCCTCCTCGACGCTCTGCGCGAACCTCGTCAGCACCGGCAGCCTGTCGGTGCTGACGGCGAGGGCCTCCAGCATCAGGCGGCTGACGTGCTCGGCCCTTGAGCAGGCGGCCGCGTAGCGGAAGGCGTTGCGCGCGGGCGTGCGCACCAGCAGGCCCTTGCGCACCAGCCGCTCGGCGACGGTCTGCACGGTCGTGTACGCCAGGTCGCGGTCCTCGTTGAGGCTGCCCAGGAGCTCCCGCACGCGCATGGCCCTGCCGGCATCCCACAGCACGTTCATGATCGCGCGTTCCAGGGATCCCAGGTTCGCCAACTCAACCAGTCCTCCGGCTCGATCAGTAGGAAACATTCTTGCCCGAACAGCCCCCGATCGGCCAGGGGCGAGCGCTGCCCCGCAGCCTCGGCTACCTCATGTTCGCCAGCCGCTGGCTGCAGGTCCCGCTCTACCTGGGCCTCATCGTGGCGCAGGCGGTGTACGTCTGGCAGTTCATGACCGAGCTGTGGCACCTGATCAGCAGCGTCTTCCTGCACCCGGCGACCGGCGACGGCACCTCGGCCGAGGTCGTCGTCATGCTGACGGTCCTGGCGCTGATCGACGTCGTGATGATCTCCAACCTGCTGATCATGGTGATCATCGGCGGCTACGAGACGTTCGTCTCGCGGATCAACCTCAACGACCATCCCGACGAGCCCGAATGGCTCTCCCACGTCAACGCCAACGTGCTGAAGGTCAAGCTGGCCACGGCCATCGTGGGCATCTCGTCGGTGCACCTGCTGCAGACGTTCATCCGGGCCCGTGACGTGCCCAACGACAAGATCATGTGGCAGACGATCATCCATCTGGCGTTCGTGGCCTCGGCGATCGGCCTGGCGCTCATCGACCGCATGCTCGCCGGCTCACCGGCCGAGCGCACCAAGCCGCACCTGTAGGGCTCAGACGCGGGCCGGCAGCTCTTTCCTGCGGCGCAGCACCCAGGCGGCCACCACGCCGCCCAGGAGCCCGAACAGGTGGCCCTGCCACGAGATGCCCTGCTGGTTGGGGAGCAGGCCCCACAGGATCGAGTAGTAGGCCACGCCCACGCCGATGCCGATCAGGACGTCCACCAGGCGGCGGTCGAACAGGCCCCGGGCCAGCACGAAGCCGAAGTAGCCGAAGACCAGGCCGCTCGCGCCGATGGTGATCACGCCGGGGCTGGACACCCACGTGCCGAGGCCGCCGATCAGCACGATCAGCAGCGTGGCCCAGAGGAACTTGCGGATGTCGCGCACCGCCGCCAGGAAGCCCAGCACCAGCAGCGGCAGCGAGTTGGCCATGAGGTGGCCGAAGCCGCCGTGCAGGAACGGCGCGAACAGGATGCCCACCAGGCCGTCGGCGTCCCAGCCAGCGATGCCGTAGGAGTCGAGCGCGCCGCCCATCACGTAGTCGACGCCTTCCAGGACCCACATCACGGCGAGCATGGACCCGAGGATGACGATCGCCTTGATCGCGCTCGACAGGAAGGTGCCGGCGCCGCGCTTGGCCGACTCGAACCTGGAACCCGAATGGTCGCTCATGCGCTCTCCTGGTGGTGGTCTCCTCCCTTTACCGTACGCAGGAAAGGTCACGCACGCGCGTTGACGCGGCCCCTTCCGGACGTGCGGAAGGGGCCGGCGTACGGGTGAGGGTTACTCGCCCTTCCACTGGGGGGCGCGCTTCTCGGCGAAGGCCGCCGCGCCCTCCATGGCGTCCTTGGAGCCGAACACCGGGTTGATGATCGCGCCCTGCCTCTTGAACATCTCCTCCAGGGGCCAGTCCTGGGACTCGATGATCACCTTCTTGGTCGCCGCGAGCGCCAGGGGCGCGTTGGCGGCGATCTTGCGGGCCAGCTCCAGCGCGCCCTCCAGGGCGGCCCCCGGCTCGGTGATCCGGTTGACCAGGCCCAGCTCGTACAGGCGGGAGGCGGGGTAGTGGTCGCCGGTCAGGGCGATCTCCATGGCCACGTGGTACGGGATCCGCCGCGGCAGCCGCATGATCCCGCCCGCGCCCGCCACCAGCCCGCGCTTCGGCTCGGGCAGCCCGAACGTGGACTCCGACGAGGCCACGATGACGTCGCAGGACAGGGCCAGCTCGAAGCCGCCCGCCAGGGCGTACCCCTCGACCGCGGCCACCAGCGGCTTCTTCGGCGGCGCCTCGGCGATGCCGCCGAAGCCGCGCCCCTCGACCACCGGGACGTCCCCGGACAGGAACCCCTTGAGGTCCATGCCCGCGCAGAACGTGCCCCCGGCGCCGGTCAGCACGTACGCCGAGATCTCGGGGCGGGCGTCGAAGGCGTCCAGCGCCTCGGCGATCCCCCGGGCCACCGCGCCGTTGATCGCGTTACGCGCCTTCGGCCGGTTGATGGTGATGACCGCGACGTTGCCGGACTCCTCGACGAGCACTTCGTCAGACACGGGACCTCACTTGGGCTGGAAGCGGATGCCGCCGTCGAAGCGCACGACCTCGGCGTTCATGTAGTCGTTCTGGACGAGCGAGTGCACCAGGTGGGCGAACTCGTCGGCCCGGCCCATGCGCTTGGGGAAGACCACGGGGGCCACGAGCTTGGCCTTGAACTCCTCGGCGTTGCCGGAGAAGCCGTAGATGGGGGTGTCGATGATGCCGGGGCAGATCGTGTTCACGCGTACGCCGATGGCCGCCAGGTCGCGCGCGGCGGGGACCGTCATGCCCACGATGCCGCCCTTGGAGGCCGAGTAGGCGAGCTGGCCCGTCTGGCCCTCCAGGGCGGCGACGGAGGCCGTGTTGATGACCACGCCGCGCTGGCCGTCGGCGTCGACCGGCTCGGTGGCGGCGATGGCGGCCGCGGCGATGCGCATGAGGTTGAAGGTGCCGATCAGGTTGACCTCGATCACCTTGCGGTACGTGGCCGGGTTGTGCGGCTTGCCCTCGCGGTTGACCGTGCGCTCGGCCCAGCCGATGCCCGCGCTGTTGACCACGACGCGCAGCGGCTTGCCCGTGGCCACGGCCGCGTCGACGGCCGCCTGCACCTGATCGTCGTCCGACACGTCCGTCCTGACGAAGACGCCGCCGAGCTCGTCGGCGACGGCCTTGCCGCGCTCCTCGTTGAGGTCGGCGATGACCACGGTGGCGCCCGCGCGGGCGAGCTCGCGGGCCGTCGCCTCACCGAGGCCGCTGGCACCGCCGGAGATGATTGCTGCAGATCCGTTGACGTCCATATCCCGGACCTTAACGCGCCAACCGAATGAAGTTCTACTCGGGGCCGGTTAAATTCCGCCCACGGCGCTGTCGACGTCGGAGTACACCTTGATCCGCCGGTCGAGCCCCGTGGTCCGCAGGATGCGCGCCACGGGCGCCTGGGGCGCGGCGAGGGACACCCCGCCCCCTTCTCCCGTGGCCAGCCGCCAGGCCTCGATCAGCACCGAAAGACCGCTGGAGTCCATGAACGACAGTTGCTGCAGGTCGAGCACGAGCCTGGCGCTGTCCTGCTTGATGGCGTCGCGGACCTCGTCGCGGAGGAACGGTGCGGTGAACAGATCGAGCTCTCCCTCAACGGCCACCACCACGGCGTCACCCAGGGCGTGTCGCGCAAGCCGCAGCTTCATTTGGCCCCTCCTCGATGAGCCACTGTACTTCGACATCCCCGGATAGCGGGCATGCACAAACTACGAAGAGCCGGATACAGAAGGACTAGGTCCTGTTTCATAAGGCGTTGAGCCACTGGTTGATCGCGGCGATGACGATGACGGCTTCGTAGCGTACGGCGAGTTTGTCGTAGCGGGTTG
>NZ_JBITLS010000026.1:0-70961 GCF_044465465.1 Nonomuraea sp. NPDC049655 | reverse complement strand
GCTCACTCACCAGCGGCTACCAGGCACCGAGTCTGCCCGATCAGCAGCCACGGTAGCTCCCATTAGGCGGGGAACACCTGGACGTGGTCGGCGGCGACCCGCAGGCGCACCTCGTCCCCTGGCGACAGGCCGGCGGCGGCCCTGGACGGCACGTCGGCGAAGATCACCGAGGGGCCCGCCTGGGCGTACACGCGGGTGGTGGCGCCGAGGAACACCGTCACGTCGACGACCGCCCGCGCGCCGGGGCCGTCCGCGGCCAGCTCGACGTCCTCGGGGCGGAACATGCACAGGACGCGCGGCGCGGGCGCCTCGACGTCGAACGCGCCGCCCGCGGTGACCCGGCCGCCGACCGCGTCGAGTTCGAGGGTGTTGCGGTTGCCGACGAAGCCGGCGGCGAAGCGGGTGGAGGGCGCGGTGTAGATCTCCGCGGGCGGCCCGCACTGCTCGATGTCGCCGGCGTTCATCACCGCGACCCGGTCGGAGATGGCCAGGGCCTCGGCCTGGTCGTGGGTGACGAAGACGGTGGTGATGCCGACCTGGTGCTGGATGCGGCGCACCTCGTCGCGCAGGCGGTGGCGTACCTGGGCGTCCAGGGCGGACAGGGGCTCGTCCAGCAGCAGCACCTCGGGGCGGGGGGAGAGCGCGCGGGCCAGGGCGACCCGCTGCTGCTGGCCGCCGGAGAGCTGGTTCGGCAGGCGGTCGGCGAGGTGGTCGAGGCCGACGAGGTCGAGCATCTCGGCCACGCGGTCCCTGACCTCCTCCTTCGGCCGCTTCCTGACGGTCAGGGGGAAGGCGACGTTGCCGCCCACGGTGAGGTTCGGGAACAGCGCGTAGGACTGGAAGACCATGCCGATGGGCCGCTTGCGCACCGGCACGCCGGCCATGTCGGCGCCGCCGATCGTCAGCCGCCCGCCGTCGAACCCGGTCAGGCCCGCGATGCAGCGCAGCAGCGTGGTCTTGCCGCAGCCCGACGGGCCGAGCAGGGCCAGCAGCTCACCCTGCTCGACGCTGACGCTCACGCCGTTCAGCGCGGTGTGCCCGGCGTAGCGCTTGGTGATGCGGTCGAGTACGACGTGGCTCATGGAGTGGTGCCCTTCTGGACCGGAGCGGTGGCCATGGACGCGCTCACCCGGCCGCGGCCGAGCCAGACGACCAGCGCGGACAGCGCGAACAGCAGGCCGAAGGTGAAGATGGTGACGACGGCCAGCGCGTTGGGGTCGCCGAGCGTCCGGGACACGAACTGCCTGGCCGACCAGAGCGGCAGCGTCTCGTAGCTGACGCCGGTGAGGATCTTGGCGAGCGCGAACTCGTTCATGGCGGTCGCGATGACCAGCAGCGCGCCGGAGACGACGCCGCCGCGGATCGCCGGGAGGATCACGTTGACCAGCGTGCGGGCGGGCCCGGCGCCGCACGTGGCGGCGGCCTCGCTGAGCTGGACGGCCCCCGCCGCCAGCAGCGAGCTCTCCACCGCCCGGTACATGAACGGGAACGCGATCGCCGCGGTGGCCGCGGCCAGCAGCCAGAACGTGCCGAACAGCTCGGGCGCGACCGACTTGGTGACGAGCTGGAGCCCCGCCCCGACGACCACCCACGGGACGGCGAACGGGATCACCGCGACCGTCTGGACGATCGACCCGATGCGCGGGTTGTGCACGACCGACCAGTACGCGGCTGGCACCACCAGCACGATCTCGATCACCACGACGACCGCCGAGAGCACGAGCGAGCGGCCGAGCGCGGCCATGACGTCCGGCTCGGCGAACACGCCGGCCCAGTGGGCCAGGGTGTAGCCGTCGGGCAGCGGGGTGTCGGTCCAGCGGGTGGCCACCGAGTACAGCAGGGCGGCCAGCAGCGGCAGCCCGAAGTAGACCGCCAGCAGGCCGAGGAAGACGCGCCGTCTCACAGCCACCTCGCAGCGCGCCTGAGCGAGAGCCGGTAGAGCAGCGTCGCCCCGATGGCCAGGATCATGAGCAGCACCGACAGCACGGCGGCCCGGCCGAGGCCGAACACCGAGGACTCCAGCGTGCTGCCGATCTGCAGGGTGATGAGCTTGGTCGCGCTGGGGGAGGAGCCGATGGCGTACGCGACGGCGTAGACGCCGATCGTCCAGGTGAAGACCAGCAGCCAGCCCGCGATGACGAACGGCGCGAGCACCGGCAGGCCGACGTAGCGCCAGAACTGCCACCGGGTGGCGTGGCAGACCGCGGCGGCCTCCTGCCAGTCGTCCTTGAGCACGCTGAGCGCGGGCAGCGTGAGCAGCACGAACATCGGGACGTTGAAGTACAGGTAGACGACGTTCATGCCGTTGAAGGAGCCGAGCGAGGGGAACGGGTTGTCCTCGATCCCGAACAGGCCCTTGAGCACGAGCGTCAGCATGCCGGTCGAGCCGATCAGCGCGACGAAGCCGAACGCCAGGCCGATGCCGGCGAAGTTCGAGGCGACGTTCATCAGCGACAGCCAGAAGGCCCGGCCGCCCAGGCGCATCCGGGTGATCAGCCAGGCGGCGGGCGCGCCGAGCGCGGTGGCCAGGGTGGCCTGGGTCAGGCCGAGCGCGAGCGAGCCGCCGATGGCCTGGCGGTCCACCGGGTTCCGCGCCACCTTGACGATGTGGTCGAAGCCGTAGCCGCCGTCCGGCAGGGCGAAGGTGTCGTGCAGCAGCCGCAGCGCCGGCAGCACCAGCGTGGCCAGCGTGAACAGCAGCAGCGGCAGGGCCGGGCCCCAGGCGGTGAACAGCCTGCCCGGGGCCCTGCGGCGCACGGCGGCCGGGGGAGCCGCCACGGACTCCGTGATGTGGGACGTCACGCGAGGACCTTCGCCTCCCAGTCGGCGACGATCTGCTCGGGATTGACCTTCGTGATCTCGATCTCCTTGACCGGCGCGTACGACTCCTCGGGCAGCCAGTTGGCCTTGGCGTCGGCCGGCAGCCGCAGGTCGCCGTTGAGCGCGCGGACCGGCCGGGCGCCGAACTTGGCGAACAGCGTCTGGGCCTCGTCGGAGAGCACGTAGTCGAGCAGGCCCTTGAGGAAGTCGCCCTTGGCCGTGTTGTACTTGTTGATCATCATTCCGGACGGCGACCAGACCGAGCCGTCGGAGGGGATGATCACCTCCACGTTGACGTTCTTGGCCTTCAGCGCGGCCTTCTGGGCCAGGCCGTTGAAGTCGTAGTTGATCTGGATCGGGGCCTCGCCCTTCTCCAGGGTCTCCTCGCTCATCTTGACGTCGCTGAGGTTGCCGGCGTCCTTGAGCTTCTTGAAGTAGGTGTAGGCGGGGGTCAGGTCGTCCACCGAGCCGCCGTTCGCGACCGCGGCGGCGACGACCATGGCCTGGCCGGTGCCGGAGGAGGCCGGGTTCTTGATGGCGATCTGGCCCTTGTACTCGGGCTTGAGCAGGTCCTGCCAGCTCTTGGGCGGGTTGCTCACCTTGTCGGTGTTGACGACGAACGCGGGCGCGCCGACGAACGTGGCGACCCAGCCGCCCTTGCCCTTCTGCCAGTCCTTCAGCTTGGCCGCCGACGGCGGCAGGTACGCCGGCACCACGCCCTTGGCCTCGGCCACCGGCCCCCACATGAGGCCGATGTCGCTGGCCGTGCCGATCGGGTTGTCCTTCTCGGCGTCGAACTTGACGATCTCCTCCGAGGAGGACATGTCGGTGTCCTTGTGGGCGCAGGTGCCCTGGTACTTGGCGCAGAACGTCTTGACGACCTCGCCGTAGTTGGCCCAGTCGGGGGCCAGGCCGTAGGTCGGCAGGTCCTTGCCCTGGGCGGCGATCTTGCCGGTGTCCGGGGCGGCGGACCAGTCGTATTCACCGGCGCCGGCCGAACTGCCGCACGCGGTGAGGGCGAAAAGGGATGAGGCGGCAATTACCGCCCATGTGCGATGCTTCATATGGACTCTCGGTTAATTCCGGGTGAATTCGACAAGTGCCGTGAGCAGGTCTTTTCCCCGGCATGTCTAGTGCAGCGGAACGGTCCGGCCAATGCGTGATTTGCCTATCGCCGCTATAGGCGGAGCCATATAACGGCTGCCTATCGGGGGCATCGGTCTAATCCCCCTTGTCCGGAACATCCCAGGCCGTGAGGCTTTGCCGTATCAGAAGTTGACCGGAAAGGAACCCGATGGCGACGATCCCGAGTCGCTACCTGCTCAACCACATCGGCGGCGAATGGCGTGCCCCCGAGAGCGGGCAGACCCGGCCGAACATCAACCCCGGCGACCTCTCCGACCACATCGGGGACTTCGCCGAGTCCGGTGGCGCGGACGTCGAGCTGGCCGTGGAGGCCGCCGCGGCGGCGATGCCGGAGTGGAAGGGACTCGGGCCGATCAAGCGCGCCGAGTACCTGCGCGCCGCCGAGCGCCTGATCGAGGAGCGGGCCGAGGACTTCGCCCAGGCGATCACGCGTGAGCAGGGCAAGCTCGTCAAGGAGGCGCGCGGCGAGGTCAGGCGGGCCCTGGCCATCCTCGACTTCACCGCGGGCGAGGGGCGCAGGCTGAAGGGCGAGACGCTGCCCGCCGAGGAGCCGCGCACGTTCTCCTACACCTTCCGCGCGCCCATCGGCGTGGTCGGCCTGGTGACGCCGTGGAACTTCCCGCTCGCCATCCCCATGTGGAAGGTCGCCCCGGCGCTGCTGGCAGGGTGCGGGGCGGTGCTCAAGCCGTCGCCGTTCACGCCGCTGACCTCCGCGCTGCTGGTGGAGGCGTTCGTGGACGCGGGCGTCCCGGCCGGGGTGCTCAACCTCGTGCAGGGCGACATCGCGGCGGGCGAGGCACTGGTGACGCACCCGCGCGTGGCCGGGATCAGCTTCACCGGCTCGCTGCCCGTGGGCCTGGCCATCCACCAGGCCGGCGCGCCGCGGCTGCTGCGCACCCAGCTCGAACTGGGCGGCAAGAACGCGGTCCTGGTGCTCGCGGACGCCGACCTGGACAAGGCGGTCAAGGCCACCGTGTTCGGCGCGTTCGGGCAGTCGGGGCAGCGGTGCAGCGCCACCTCCCGGGTGATCGTCGACCGGGCCGTCAAGGAGGAGTTCCTGTCGCGGCTGGTCGCCGAGGTGGCCCGGCTCAAGGTGGGGCCGGGCCTGTCGGAGGAGGCCACGATCGGCCCGGTCGTGAACGAGACCCGCATGCGCGCCTGCCTGGACGCGGTCAAGGCCGCGCAGGAGGCCGGGGCCAAGATCGCCGTCGGCGGCGAGCGGCACACCGAGGGCGTGCCCGAGGGCTGCTACGTGCAGCCGACCGTGCTGCGCGACGTGCCCTGGGACAGCGAGATCGCCCAGGAGGAGATCTTCGGCCCGGTGTTGTCCGTGGTGGACTGCGACGGCTTCGACGACGCCATGCGCATCTCCAACTCGGTCAAGTACGGCATGAGCGGCACGATCTTCACGCAGGACCCGGCGACCATCTTCGAGGCCCTGGACCGCTTCGAGGCGGGCATGCTGCACGTCAACCGGCCCGGCGTCGGCGCGTACGCGCACCTGCCGCACATGGGCGCCAAGCTGTCGCAGTTCGGCCCGCCCGAGTGCTCGCCGCAGGTCTGGGACTTCTACACCGAGTGGCGGTCGGCGTGCATAAGTTACTGACGGCCGCCGAGGCCGTCGCCCGGCACGTCCCCGCCGGGGCCGTCGTCGGGATGGGCGGTCAGAACATCAACCGGTGCCCGATGGCGCTGGTGCACGAGGTGATCAGGCAGGGGATCGGCGGGCTGACCGTGGTCGGCTGCAACCTGTCGCTGCCGCTCGACATGCTGGTGGCCGCGGGCCTGGTGGCCCGCACCGAGCAGGGCACCGGCAACCTGGAACGTTACGGCACGCTGTTCGCCTGGCGCCGGGCCGTCGAGCGCGGCGAGGTCGGCGTCGGCGACCACTCGCATCTGGCGATGGCCACCCGCTTCGCGGCCGGGGCCGTCGGGGTGCCCTTCCTGCCGACGCGCAGCCTGCTCGGCACCGACCTGCTGGCCGACCTCGTCTCGGACGGGGTGGCGGTGGAGTCGGCCGATCCGTGGACGGGGCAGCCGGTCGTGCTGCTGCGGGCGATGACGCCGGACGTGGCCATCATCCACGCGAACCGCGCCGACCTGGCCGGGAACGTCGTGATCGAGGGGGTCACCTCCCACGAGGTGGACATGGTCAGGGCCGCCCGCGCCACGATCGTGTCGGCCGAGGAGGTGCTGCCCGCCGGGGCGTTCGCCGACCGGCCCGAGCGGGTCACCATCCCGGAGGCGTACGTGACGGCGGTCGTCCACCAGCCCTTCGGCGCCTTCCCGACCTCCGTCTACCGCGCGTACGACTTCGCCGAGCCGGAGATCAAGGAGTACCAGGCGCTGGGCCGGGCCGGGGACGACGAACTGCGCGAGTGGATCGGGGCCAACCTGGGCGCGTCCTTCGACGACTACCTCAGGGCCCGCGACCCGGCGGGCACGCTCAGGGCCGGGCTGACCGAGCAGATGGGGAGGCTGGTGTGAGCGCGGAGTGGACCGCCCTGCCGAGGGAACTGCTGGTCGTCGAGGGCGCCCGGCAGATCCGCGACGGCGACCTGGTGATCGTCGGCACCGGCCTGCCGCTGCTGGCCGCCACGCTCGCCCAGCGCACCCACGCGCCGGAGGCCAAGCTCGTCATCGAGTCGGGGGTGATGTTCCCGAAGGTCGTGCCGACGCCGGTGTCGGTGGTCGATCCGCGGCTGATGCGCGGCGCCGCGCGGCACGGGTCGCTGTTCGAGGCGCTGGGCGGGCTGGTGCAGCGCGGGCTGGTCCGTACGGGGTTCCTCGGCGGGGCCCAGGTGGACGAGTACGCCAACATCAACTCCACCTGGGTCCCCAGACCGGACGGCTCGCGGGTGCGGCTGCCCGGCAGCGGCGGCGCCAACGACATCGCCAGCCACTGCCGGCAGGTGGTGATCCTGACCGACCACGAGAAGCGGCGCTTCCCCGCCCGCTGTGACTACGTCACCAGCCCGGGGTTCCTGGGCGGGCCGGGGGAGCGGGCCAAGGCCGGGCTCGGGCCGTTGCGCGTCAAGGTCGTCACCGACCTGTGCGTGATGGAGGCCGAGGACTCGGCGCTGACCGTGACGGCGCTCATGCCGGGGGCGAGCGTCACGGACGTACTGGACAACACCGGCTTTACCCCGAAATTTCGGGATTCATTGGAAATTGTGGTGCCGCCGGCCCCCGAGGACCTCCGCCTGCTGCGCGAGGAGATCGACCCGGCGTGCGTGTACTTCCCTGAAAGGAAAGCCCGTTGACCGACAAGAAGCCGTTCGCCTGGGAGACGGCGATCGCCTGGAAGAACAAGGACCGGATCGTCGTGCGCGGGTACGACGTGAACGAGCTGACCGGCAACATCTCCTTCGCCGAGCACTTCCACCTGGTGCTGCGCGGCGAGCTGCCGACCCCCGAGGTGGGCCGGATGACCGAGGCGATCCTGGTGAACATGGCCGAGCACGCCATGTCGCCCTCCTCGGCCACCGTGCGCTTCGCCACCTCCGGCGGCGCCGAGCTGAACGCGGCCGTCGCGGCGGGCGTCGCCGGCATCGGCCGCCTGCACGGCACCGCCGACCGGCCCGCCGAGATGTTCCTCGCGGTCGGTGAGCGGGCCGAGCGCGACGGGCTGAGCGACGAGGAGGCCGCCGCCAAGGTCGTCGCCGAGATGCGCGAACGCCGCGAGCGCATGCCCGGGTTCCACCACGCCCAGCACATCCGCGACCCGCGCACGGTCCGCCTGCTGGAGCTCTCGGACGAGCTGGGCGTCACCGGCCGGTACGTCCGCATCGCCCGCGCGATGGAGGACGCCACCGAGGGCGTCTTCGGCCGCCGCATCTGGCTCAACGGCCCCGGTTCGATGGGCTGCGTCGGCCTCGACATGGGGTACGAGCCGCTCCAGCTCAAGGCCATGTTCATCGTGTGCCGGTCGTTGTCGCTGTGCGCGCACTCGATCGAGGAGATGACCAGGGAGAAGGGCTGGCGGGCCTCCGCCAACTCCGACATGGTCCAGCCGCTGGACCTGTCGATGCAGGGGCCGGACCACTACGACGGCCCGGCCGACCGCACCCTGACCTGACCCGACCCGACCTGACCTGACCCGACCCGACCTGACCCGGCTTGGGCCGCCACTGGCCGCCACTGGCCGACCCGGCCGCCGACGGCGCCTCCGTGCCGCCCCTTGACACCCGCGTCCCCACTGGAGGAGCGTGGGTGCCCCAAGGTGTTCCATATACGGAACGATGCATGGAGGTGCGGTCATGCGGCCCAATTCCCGGTTCGCGCAGGTGCAGCCGTTCGACATCGACAAGGTGGCCGCGGCCGCCGGGGCGGACGCCGACGTCCTGCGCCTGGAGAACCTCGACACCGACGTCCCGCCGCCGCCGTCCGCCGTGGCCGCGACCAGGCGGTCACTGGAGGAGGGGACGGGCAACAGCTGGCTGCCGTTCACCGGGCTGCCGGTGTTGTGCCAGGCGGTCGCCGCAGAGCTGCGGGCGCGTACCGGGCTCGACTACGACCCCTTGCGGCAGGTGTGCATCACCTCCGGCGGGACGTCGGCGGTGATGCCCGTGCTGCTGGCCACGACCGAGCCGGGCGAGCCCGTGCTGCTCACCGACCCCACCTACGCCGGCCTGCTGCAGCGGGTGCGGCTGTCGGGCGCGCGTCCCCACCTGGTGCCGCTGCTGGTGCAGGACGGGCGCTGGCGGCTGGACCGCGAGGCGCTCGCCCGGGTGCCCGCCGCGGCGGCGCTGCTGCTGATGAGCCCGTCGATGCCGTCGGGCGTGGTCTTCGACCGGGAGGACTGGCAGGCGGTCGCGCGGGTGTGCGAGCGCACGGGCGCGTACCTGATCTACGACGCCGCCATGGAGCGCATCGTCTTCGACGGACACCCGCGGATCAACCCCTGCCAGGTGGACGGCCTGGCCGAGCGCACGATCATCATCGGCTCGATGTCCAAGGAGTACCGGATGATCGGCTGGCGGATCGGCTGGGTCGCCGGCCCGGCCGACATCATGTCCCGGATCATGGTCGCGACCATCTACAACACCACCGTGGCCAGCGGATACCACCAGTACGGCGCCGCCGCCGCGCTCACCGACCCGGCGGGCGCGGGGGTGGCGGAGGCGGCGGCCGAGTACCAGGCCCGCCACGACACCGTGCTCGCCCAGCTCGACGGGCTGCCGGTGGTCCGGGCCGGCGGCGGCTGGTCCGTCCTGGTGGACGCCGAAGCCATGGGGCTGACCGCCGAGGACCTGTCGGCCCGCCTGCTGGACCGCGGACGCGTGGCGGCCACCCCCATGACGGCCTGGGGCGAGAGCGTGGCCCCCCGGTACGTCCGCCTCGTCTACAGCGCCGAGCCGGTCGGCCGCCTGTCGGAGCTGCGGGCCCGCTTCGAGGCGGCGCTGTCCTGACCCGGGATCAGCGGGCAAGCCGGTCGCGCAGGAAGGACTCGAACGTGCGCAGGCCGGGGTGGCGGGCGCGGAGCGCGGCGATGTCGGCCTGGTAGCCGCTCTCCAGGAACCACTCGTACATGCGCTCCCCGCCGGGCGCGGTCTGCTCGAACCGGGTGGGCGTGCCGGTGACCCGCTGGTAGACCGCGGCGATCTCGGCGCCGGTGAGCTCCTCGCTCGCGATCTCCAGCGCCCGGCCCGCGTACTCCGCCGGACGCTCGAACGCCTCCGCCGCGAAGTGGGCGATGTCCTCGGGCGCGACGAGCTGCATGCGCCGGAACGGCAGCGCGATGACCCGCTCGTCCCCGGCGGGCTCGGCGTAGTACAGCAGGTTCGTCATGAAGAACGCCGGACGCAGCACCGTCGCCCGCAGGCCCAGCCCGGCGACGTGCCGCTCGATCGCCCACTTGCTCGCGAAGTGCTCGATGCCGGTGTCGCGTTCGGCGCCGCCGACCGAGCTGTAGACCAGGTGCGCCAGGCCCAGCCCGGCGGCCAGGTCGGCGACCGCGACGCCCTGGCGCACCTCGCGGGCCAGCTCCTCCTCCGTCACGGCCAGGGCCTGCACGCTGAACACGCCGTGCACGCCGGTCATGGCCGTCCGGAGCGAGGCGGGGTCGTCCAGGTCGCCCTTGGCCAGGGTGGCGCCGAGCGCGGCCAGGGCCTGGGCGGCGTCCGAGGCGGGGTCCCTGACCAGGGCGCGGACCGTCCAGCCGCGGGCCAGCAGGGTCCGGGCCACCGCGCCGCCCTGGTTGCCGGTGGCGCCGGTGACCAGGACCGTCCTGGCCCGCGCGGGCAGCAGCAGGGTCTTCCCGGTGACCGCGCGGGCCTCGACGGCGGCGTGCGCCTCGGCCGCCGACTCCAGGGGGAGCACGTTGCCGACCGTGGGACTCAGGCGGCCGGCCGCGGCCAGCTCCAGGGCCTCGCGGGCCAGCTCGCGCGGGTCGGCCGCGGGCCAGGCGACGGCGGTCACCCGGGGCTCGGGGGTGGTCATGGGGCCGCCGGCCATGCCGTACACGCTGAGCCGGCCGCCGTCCTTCAGCAGGTCCTGCGCCTGGGCGCCGATCTCGCCGCCCACGCCGTCGAAGACGACGTCCAGGCCGCCGGTCGCGGCGCGCACCTCCTCGGCCCAGCCCGGGGCGGTGTAGTCGACCGTCAGCTCGGCGCCGAGGCGCGCGGCCAGTTCGCGCTTGGCGGCGCTGCCGGCCGCGCCGATCACGCGCGCCCCCGCGGCGCGGGCGAGCTGCACCAGCAGGCTGCCCACCCCGCCGCCGGCCGCCTCCACCAGCACCCACTCGCCGGGCTGCGGCGCGGCGGCGCGGACCAGCCCCACGGCGGTGCGCCCGTCGGCCAGCAACGCCACGGCCTCGCGCGGCGACAGCCCGGCGGGCGCCGGGATCAGGTCCTCGGCGGCGGCCACCGCCAGCTCGGCGTAGCCGCCGTACCCGCCGAGCGTGGTGACCACCTGGGAGCCCGTCAGCGCCGCGGGCACGCCCTCGCCCACCGCCAGGACGGTGCCCGCCACCCCGTTGCCCAGGACCGCGGGCAGCTCGGCCGCGCGCGGCCCGCGTCCGGCGCGCACCTGTGTCTCGACGAACGTGACGCCCGCGACCGCCACCTCGACCAGCACCTGACCCGGCCCCGGGACGGGGTCGGGCACCTCCTCCACCACGAGCGATCCCGGGCCGCCGAGCTCCCGCAACACCACCGCACGCATGACAGACCTCCTTAATCGGAGCGCTGCGCTCCGGAAAGAACCGTATATCGGAGCGCACCGCTCCGCAATATCCTGTACGGCATGGCAGGACGCGGCAGGCAGGCCGAGGCGGCGCGGAACGATCTGCGGCTGCTCCAGGCGGCCCACGAGGTGTTCACGACCCAGGGGTTCGACGCGCCGGTCTCGGCCATCGCCAGGCAGGCGGGCGTCGGCATGGGCAGCCTCTACCGGCGCTACCGCACCAAGGAGGAGCTGCTCCAGCGGCTGTGCCTGATCGCCATGGAACGCGTGGTCGACAACCTGGAGTCGGCCCTGGCCGAGCCCGACCCGTGGACCGGGCTGGAGGCGTACGTGCGCGCCTGCGTCGCCGGCCGCTCCGGCGCGCTGGCCCCGGTGGCGGGCACGATCGAGGTCACCGACGAGATGTGGCGCACCTCCCGCCGGGCCACCGAGCTGGCCGGCACCCTCGTCGCCAGGGCCCGCGAGGCCGGCGCGCTGCGGCCCGACGTGACCACGCTCGACGTCTCGCTGCTCATCGAGCAGTTCAGCAGGCCCGCCCCCGGCCCGCCGAGCGAGGAGCACCAGCGGGTCAAGGAGCGCCTGCTGGCCATCGCGCTCGACGGCCTGCGCGCCCCCGGCGCGACCCCGCTGCCCGGCGAGCCACCGAGCGCCGAGTGGTACGAAGGGCGCTGGCGGACCTCCCCGTAGGTCTACGGTGGGACGGTGGCCTTCAATGACCTGCTGAAAGACCTCCAAGACAGCGCCGGAGCACAGGCGGCGGGCATCAGGCGCGGCTACGGCGGCCCGCCCGCCCGGACGATGAGCGTGCGCTCCGGCCCGGCCCGGTTGCGCTGCGCCTCGCTGCTCAAGCCGCTCTACGCCTGGGTGGCCGCCGACCACATCGACGACGCCGACCGCTGGCGCCGCCACGCCGAGCCCGCCGTGGTCGTCTCCTCCAACGCCGACACGCTCAGCCTCTGGCTGTCCATCGGCCCCCGCGTGCTGCTGGACGACCTCTACCGGCGCACCGGCGTCCGGTGGGCCCAGCCGGGCGGCGACCCGTCGCGCTTCGGCTCGGTGGAGGTCTCGGCCGAGGAGGTCGCCGCCGCCTACACCGTGTTCGCGCAGGCCGCGGCGGCGGGCGACCCGGTGGCGGCCACCGTCCTGGCGTGGATGCGGCAGGTGGCGGGCGAGCAGACGTTCGGCGCCCGCGAGGCGCTCGGCTCGCCCGAGGCCGGCGTCAAGTGCGGCTGGTACGGCGCCCCCGACGAGACCTGCCTGCGCACCCACGCCGTCGCCGTCCTGCCGCGCGGCGGCACCCGGGCCACCGTGGTCGTGGCGATGACCGCGCTGCCCTACACCGGCGAGCGCGACCGCGAGTCCTACCACGCCCGCATCGCCCAGGGGCTGCCGGTCGAGTCCGTGCACGAGGGCCTGGCCGGGCCGCTGCTGCGGGGCCTGATGTCCACCACGCTGGCCGAGCTGGGGCACAAGCCCCGATAAGGTCGTGATCGTGCTGATCACAGTGCTGGGCGGATGCGGGGCTTGGCCGGCGGCGGGCCAGGCGTGCAGCGGTTATCTGGTCGAGCACGACGGTTTCCGCGTGCTCGTCGATCCCGGCTACGCCACGCTGCCGCGGCTGCTCGAAACGACGCCGGCCGAGCGGATCGACGCCGTCCTGGTCAGCCACGGCCATCCCGACCACTGCTGCGACCTCAACCCGCTGCTGCGCGCCCGCGCCCTGGGCGACGCCCCGCCGGCCGCGCTGCCCGTGCACGCGCCGCCCGGCGCGCTCGACGCCGTGCTCGCACTCGACCGACGCGGCATGCTGGCCGGCAGCTTCGAGCTGCACGACCTGGAGCCGGGCACGCCGCGCGAGATCGGCCCCTTCCGGCTCGACGCCTTCTCGCTGCCGCACCACGTGCCCAACGCCGGGCTGCGGCTGAGCGCGGGCGGCCGGGTGATCGCCTACACCGGCGACACCGGCCCGTCCGCCGACCTCGTCACGCTGGCCGCGGGCGCCGACCTGCTGGTGGCCGAGGCCACCTATCCCGAGCAGGTGCCCGGCGAGGACGCCCCCTACCTGTCCAGCGCCGCCGACGCGGGCCGCACCGCCGCGGCGGCCGGGGTCGCCCGGCTGCTGCTCACCCACCTGTGGCCCGGCACCCGGCCTGAGCCGGCGCTGGCGGCGGCGGCCAGGTCCTACCAGGGCGACCTCGCGGTGGCCACGGCGGGCCGCACGATCGAGCTGTAGCGGCGGGTTCAGCGGCGCGCAGCGGCGGTTCAGCGACGGGTCAGCGGAGGCGCAGCGGCGGGGTCAGCGGCGGGCGGCGGCGCGCAGGGCGGCCACCACGGCGGCCAGTTCCGGCGGCTCGACGCCGTACGGCAACTCCTCGGCCCAGGTGTGACCGCGGTAGACGCCGAGCTCCTCCTCGGTGAGCGCGGCGGGGGTCACCCGCGGGCGCGCCTCGTCGAAGGTGGCCAGGAAGAACGGCTCGGTCTTCACGTAGCGCACGCCCAGCCAGGAGAAGTCGCGCTCGACGTCCACCCGGTGCTCGCCGACGGCCGAGCCGGGCAGCCCGGTCTCCTCGGCCAGCTCGCGCCGGGCCGCCTCCAGCGGCGTCTCGCCCGGATCGAGGCCGCCGCCCGGCGGTTCCCACACGTCCGTGCCGCTGACCGGGTCGTACCAGTGCATGAGCAGGACGCGCCCGTCGCGGTCGAGGCAGACGACGCGGGCGGCGGGACGTTGGCTACTGCCCATTTGGGCCCCCTTTTCCCTCTATGGCGTCCATCGGAAAGACGCTATTCACGCACCCGCCTGACGCTGGAGATCCTTCAGCCGGATCACCCCAGCACTCAGCGAGGAGTACGTCCATGCAACGATGGCGCATCCTGCCCGCTCTCGTGGCCGCCGCCGTGTCGGTCCCCGCGCCGGCGGCCCTGGCGAACCAGGCGGCCGATCCCGCACCCGCTCCCGAGGGCAAGGTCCTCAACGGCGCGACCGCCCTGGCCGCGCCCGTGCCCGTCCCCGACGTCCCGAACGGCATCAGCAGCGACAAGGTCCTGGTCATCGGCCTCGACGGGTTACGCCACGACCGCATCGCCCCCGCCGACGCCCCCAACCTCGACGCCCTGATCAGCGGCGGCACGTTCGGCACGAGCCTGCTCTACACCAGCCCGATGGCCGCCACCTCCAGCGGCCCCGGCTGGTCCACGATCGCCACCGGCGTCTGGCCCGACCTGCACGGCGTCAAGGACAACACCTTCGCCGGCAAGCACTACGACCGCTACCCCGACTTCCTGACCCGGCTGGAGAACACCGGCGCCGGCCACTCCACCTACGCCGCCCTCGACTGGAAGCCGCTCGCCGACCAGGGCACCTTCGGCCCCCGGATCGACGCCAGGGTGGTCCTGGACGGCGACGCCGACGGCTACCCGGCCGAGGACGAGCGCCTCACCCAGGTCAGCGAGACCGTGCTGCGCACGAAGAACCCGGACGCCGCCTTCGTCTACCTGGGCGCGATCGACATCGCCGGGCACGGCAGCGGCGCCGCCTCGGCCGCCTACCTGACCGCGATCCACGACGCCGACGCCCGGATCGGCCGGCTGCTGGCCGCGGTCAGGGCCAGGCCGACGTACGCGAGCGAGCGCTGGACGGTGATCGTGGCCACCGACCACGGGCACACCGACGCGGGCGGGCACGGCGGGTCCTCGATCGAGGAACGCCGCACGTTCGTCCTGGCGTCCGGGCCGGGCGTCGCCGCCGGGGCGCGGCCGGCCGACACGCGCCTGGTGGACGTGACGGCTGCGGTCTTCACCGGGCTGGGGCTGGCCGTGCCGGGCGGGATCGACGGCCGGCGCGTCGATGTCAGGACCGGCGACCCGTTCGAGGGCGTCGCGCTGTCCGGCAGGACCGACGAGACCGGCATCCCGGCCGGCGTGCTCGGCTACTCGCACACGCCGCCCGCGGGCTGGTCGGCGGACGCGTCCAGGATGCCGTCAGGGGGCGTTCAGGAGTGGCGCGGCTGGGCGTTCACCACCGACGAGTTCTGGTCGCGGGCGGCCCGTGACCAGCAGCGGGAGCTGAACGTCCGGTCCAGGGGCACCTTCGCGGTGGCCGACTCCGACGAATGGGACGACAAGACGCACGGGACCGGGACGTTCGACTCGACGCTCGTCTCGCCCGCCTACACCGTGACCGGCCGGACGTCCGTCACCCTCGCCTACGCCACCCACTACCGCGTGGACGGCGCGCAGAAGGCGCAGGTGCTCGTGTCGTTCGACGGCGGCGCGGACACGCTGGTGAAGAACTACACGGCCGACGCGGTCGCCAGGAACGAGTCGCTCGCGGTGGCCGTGCCGGCCGGGGCCAGGTCGATGAGGGTCAAGTTCCACTACTTCGACGCGACCAACAACTGGTACTGGGCGGTGGACGACCTGCGCGTCTCCTGACCGCGCGGGCGGGGCTCCACCTTCGGGCGGGGCTCCGGTCAGGGGTTGCGGGCGGCGATGGAGGCGTTGAGCGCGGTGGCGAAGGCCGTCCAGCCGACGTAGGGCAGCAGGGCCAGCCCGGCGCGGCGGTCGGCGCGCAGGAAGCGACGCAGCAGCACGAGGTTGGCCGCGTCGAGCGCGACGATGTCGGCCAGCGCCAGGCGCGGGGAGCGGGCGCCGAAGAACAGCGGGGTCCAGGCGGCGTTGAGCGCGAGGTTGGCGCCCAGGGCGCGGGCCACGCCGGCCCGGTCGTCGCCGCTGGTCAGGGCGCGCGCGCCGGCGTAGGCGATGAGGGCGTAGACCGGCGTCCAGACCAGGCCGAACACCTGGCTGGGCGGCTGCCAGCGGGGCTTGCGCAGCCGGCGGTACCAGGCCGAGCCGGAGGAGGTGGCCAGGCTGCCGAGCGTGGCCGTGACGGTGACCGCGGCCGTGGTGGCGAGGAGGTTACGGGCGAACGGGCGCATCTGCATGGGCCTGCCCCTACCCGCCAGGGCCGCCGCATGCCCTAGGCGCCCTCCGGCTCCTCGACGACGAGGGCGAGCAGGCCGGGGAAACGTTCGTCGAACTCCGCGCGGCGCAGCCGGTTGAGTCGGCGGGCGCCTTCGTCGCGCTGCTCCAGCAGGCCGACCTGGCGCAGCACCCCGAAGTGGTGGCTGAGCGTGGACTTGGCCACCGGCAGGTGGGCGAACGTGCCGCAGGCGCGCGCCCAGTCGGGCTCCCCGGCCAGCTCGCGGACGATGCGGCGGCGGACCGGGTCGCCGAGCGCGTCGAGGGCGGCCTGCAGCGACACCTCGACGGGCGAGGTGTGGGTCAGGCCGCGCGTTCTGTTCGATGGCGGTCGAACATTGGTGTAGTGTTCCATCTCGATCGAACATTCTAGTCGAGGGAGCGGCCATGGAGACCGGGCACTTCGGGGTGTGGCATCCGCTGATCGGCAAGGCCCCCGCCGAGCAGGCGCGGCGCGCGGCGGCAGAGATCGAGCGGCTGGGCTACGGCTCCGTGTGGATCAACGAGGGCCGGCAGAGCAAGGAGCCGCTCACCACCGCGGCCGTCCTGCTGGCCGCCACCACCCGCGTCGCGGTCGCGACCGGCATCGCCAGCATCTGGGGCCGCGACGCGACGGGCATGACGGCGGGCGCGAAGACGCTGGCCGACGCCTTCCCCGGCCGTTTCGTCCTGGGCATCGGGGTCAGCCACGGCCCGCTGGTCGGCAGCCGCGGTCACGCCTACGACAAGCCGCTGAGCGCGATGCGCGCCTACCTCGACGGCATGGACGCCGCCGAGGAGGGCCTGCCCGCGGCGAGGGCGCCCCGGCTGCTGGCGGCGCTGCGGCCCCGGATGCTGGAGCTGTCCAGAGACCGGGCCGACGGCGCCCACACCTACTTCGTGCCGCCCGAGCACACCGAGCAGGCCCGCCGCGTCCTCGGCGCCAACCGGCTGCTGGTGCCCGAGCAGGCCGTGGTGCTGGAGACCGACCCGGGAAAGGCCCGCGAGATCGCCCGCGCCCACCTGGCCTACTACCTGACCCTGCCCAACTACCTGGGCAACCTGCGTGCCCTGGGCTTCACCGACGCCGACTTCGCGGGCGGCGGCAGCGACCGGCTGGCCGACGCCATCGTGGCCTGGGGCGACGAAGGGCAGGTCGCCGCGCGGTTGCGGGCCCACCTCGACGCCGGGGCCGACCACGTGGCCGTCCAGCCGCTGTCGCCGGGCGCCCCCGACCTCGACGACGCCCTGAGCCGGCTCCAGCGCCTGGCCCCGGCCCTCGGCCTCTGATCCGGGCGGGCGGGCCCGGCGGGTCGGTTTGACTTAGAGCGCACTTCAGTTCGTAACGTCGGTCCCATGACAACGCCTCAGCACAGGATCGGTTCGGGTTTCGGCGCGAGAAGCACCGCGGACGAGGTGCTCAAGGGCATCGACCTCACCGGCAGGGTCGCGCTCGTCACCGGCGGCTACTCCGGCCTCGGCCTGCAGACCACCCGCGCGCTCAGCGAGGCCGGAGCCCAGGTCGTCGTCCCGGCCCGGCGTCGCGGCGCGGCCGAGGAGGCCCTGGCCGGCATCGACCGCGTCGAGGTGGGCGAGCTCGACCTGGGCGACCTCGACAGCGTGCGGCGCTTCGCCGAGGAGTTCCTGGCCTCCGGCCGCGACCTGCACCTCGTGATCAACAACGCCGGCATCATGGCCTGTCCCGAGACGCGGGTCGGCCCCGGCTGGGAGGCCCAGTTCGCCACCAACCACCTCGGCCACTACGCGCTGGTCAACCGCCTGTGGCCGGCCGTCGAGCGCGGCGGCGGCCGGGTCGTGGCCGTCTCCTCCGCCGGCCACCGGCGCTCCGGCATGCGCTGGGACGACGTGATGTTCGAGCGCGGCTACGACAAGTGGCAGGCCTACGGCCAGGCCAAGACGGCCAACGTGCTGTTCGCCGTGCACCTCGACGCCCTGGCCGAGGACGCGGGGGTGCGGGCGTTCGCGGTGCACCCCGGCGGCATCCTGACCCCGCTCCAGCGCCACCTGACCAAGCAGGAGATGGTCGAGGCGGGCTGGATCGACGAGCAGGGCAACCAGCTCAACACCAGCTTCAAGACCCCTGAGCAGGGCGCGGCCACCCAGGTGTGGGCGGCCACCTCGCCGCAGCTCGACGGCATGGGCGGGGTCTACTGCGAAGACTGCGACATCGCCGAGCCGGCCGACGGCTCCGGCGGTGGGGTCCATCCCCATGCCACCGACCCCGAGCAGGCCGCCCGCCTGTGGCGGTTGTCGGCCGAGCTGACCGGCGTCGACGCCTTCGCCGGGCGGGCGGGCTGAGGGCTGGTGCAGCGCCCCGAGGACCAGCCGTCCGCCTGACGGTCAGCGTTTCATGGCGCCGTCGGCGATGGCGTCCGCCGCCTCGCCGATGGCCATGCCCACGATCTCCAGACGGCGCACCAGCTCGCGCTGCTTGAGCGCGTCCGAGGTGACCTCGCCGGAGAAGATCCGGGAGATCTCGTACTGGTACATGCGCCGGATCGCGCCGCCGGCCTTCTTGGCCTCCAGGGCGTCCTGCACCACCGCCGAGGGCCGGGCGGCCAGGCCGCGCACGGCGCTCTCCAGGGCGTCGATGCCCACGATGACCTGGTCGAGCAGCGGCGTGAAGCGGATCTGGTCGGGCACCCGGTACAGGTGCGACTCGCGCACGAAGTCCCGCAGCGAGTCCAGCACGTCGTCGATCGAGCGTGACAGGCGGAACAGGTCCTCGGGGTCGATGGGCGTGACCAGCGCGGTCTTGAGCTCCTCGACCAGGCGGGCGCGCTCCTCGTCGCCGAGGTGCTCGATCGCGCGCATCCGCTCGTGCGCGCCGGTCCTGCCCACCTCGCCGCCGATCATGGCCATCGCCAGCCACGCGCCCTGCTTGGTGGCCTTGAGCTGGCCGAGCAGGGCGCCGGTGAGCGCGCCGTCCATGCGGCCGGTCATGAGGTCACGGATCCGGCGCCATCGCTTCACCACGTCCCCCTCAGCCCCTTCAGGACGAACGCCGCCGTCGCGGCCAGCAGGCCGCTCAGCGGGAGCGTCAGCAGCCAGGCCACGACGATCTTGACGGCGGCGTACCAGCGGACCCGGCCGCCGCCCTGCGCCACCCCGGCGCCGACCAGCCCGCCGGCCACGGCCTGGGTCATGCTCACGGGCATACCCACCGCGGCGCAGGCGAGCACGGCGGTGCCCGCGGCCAGTTCGGCCGCGACGCCGTGCGCGGGCCGGGAGACGATGATCTCGCGGCTCAGCGTACGGCCCGCCCTGGGCAGCCCGTAGAGCGCGCCGAGCCCGAACAGCACCGCCACCAGCGAGGTGCAGGCCAGGGGCGCGCCCTGGAAGCCGAGCGCGATCATGAAGACGGCCAGCATCTTCTGCCCGTCGTTGGCCGCGTAGGCGAGCGTCTGGAGCAGGAACCCGGCCCAGTGCCAGCGGGCCAGGCCGGGCGCGTCGGTCACCCGGACGAGCAGCCGGATGAGCAGCCACGACAGCAGCGCCCCCACGAACGGCGCGGCCAGCCCGAAGACCAGCACGAGCGCCACCGAGCCGCCCGACACCGGCAGCCCCCACCCCAGCCCGGCCCCGGTGAGCCCGCCCACCACGGCCAGCGTGAGGCTGGTCGGCCGGCCCTTCGCGCTGAGCGTGAACACCACCGCCAGCGCGCAGAGCACGGCCACGGTCATCGCGGCCTGGCCGCCGGGGGCGTGGAAGCCCGCCAGCCGGTTCACGAACGTCAGCGCCACCTGGTGGGTGACCAACGGGACCACCGTGACGAGCAGCACGAGCGCGAGGATGCCGACGGCCGGCCTGATCACCGGCAGCTTGAGCCCGGTCGCCAGCAGCGCCCCGCCGTCGTTGATCCCGGACACGACGGCGAACAGCCCCGCGACCCCGATCAGTACGACGGTCTCCAACGGCACGTGTCCCATCCCAGTCGGTGCTGCTCGGCACGGACAAGCCCGATTCCCTTATGGCCCTCATAGGTGAAAGGCGGCTGTCCCGTGCGGCGCCACCCCGGATAGCGTCCGTAATGCCCGATAACTACCCAAGATCGAGTGGATTGATGGACGAAGAACTCATTCTGTTGAATCCCGGGCCCGCATGTACGTCGAAGCGGGTCAAGGACGCCCTGCTTCGCGGCGACCTCTGCCACCGCGAGCCCGAGTTCACGGAGTTGCTGTTCAGGATCCGCGAGGCCCTGCCCCGGTGCCTGAACCTCGGCGGCACGCACGAGGCGCTGCTGGTCACCGGGTCGGGAACCGCGGCCATGGAGATGGCGGTCATCAGCTCCGTCCGCGCGGGACGCGGCGTGCTCGTCGTGAACAACGGCGTCTACGGCGACCGCATGATCAAGATCGCGAAGGCGCACGGCATCCCGTTCCACGAGGTCAGGAGCGACTGGACGGTCCCGGCCGACCCCGAGGCCGTCCGGGCGGCACTCGCCGGGCGCGACGACGTGGACGCCGTGGTCTGCGTGCACCACGAGACCACGACCGGCCTGATCAACCCGATCAAGGAGATCGGCGAGGTCGTGGCCGAGCACGGCGCGCTGTTCGTGATCGACGCGATCAGCGGCACCGCGATCGAGGACCAGGACCTGGCGCAGGTCAGGGCGGACGTCGTCTGCGGCACCGCCAACAAGGGCCTGCACGGGCTGCCCGGCATGTCGTTCATCCTGTGCAGCGAGGCCGCGATCGAGCGGATCCAGGAGGCGCCCGCGCGCAGCCTCTACCTCAACGCCGCCAGCTACCTGGCCGGTCAGCGCAAGGGCGACGTGCCGTTCACCCCGGCCGTGCAGGTCTGCTACTCCCTCGACGAGGCGATCAAGGAGTACGAGGAGGCGGGCGGCTTCGCGGCGCGGACCCGGCTGTACCGCGAGCGGGCGGCCCTCGTCCGCGGCCAGTTCGCGCGGCTCGGCCTGGAAATCCTCGTTGATGAACAATTCAGGTCAAACACCGTAACAATGCTTCATCTCCCCGAAAACGTAACTTATGCGGCGCTTCATGATGAGCTCAAAAAGCGCGGTTACGTTATCTACGCCGGTCAGGGGCAACTTTCCGCGGACTTCTTCAGGATCTGCACGATGGGCGAGATCCCCTGGCACCGGCTGGAACAGCTCGAGGACGCGCTCCGAGAGTCGATCGAGGCAGCTAGGGGTTGACGACGACATGCAGCTCAACCTGCACCGGCTCTGGATCTTCATGACGGTCGTGGAGTGCGGCGGCTTCTCGGCCGCGGCGCAGAAGCTCTACCTCAGCCAGCCGTCCGTGTCACACCAGGTCAGGCAGCTTGAGCAGGCGCTGCGCGCCACACTGATCGACCGCAGCGGCGCCCGCATCAGGCTCACCCCCGAGGGCGAGGTGATGCTGGAGTACGCCAGGCGGGTGTTCCTGCTGGCCGACGAGGCCGTGGCCGCCATCCGGCAGGTCTCCGGGCTGCAGACCGGCAAGCTGGTCGCGGGAGGCACCACCACCGTCGGCACGTACCTCCTGCCGCCGTTGCTGGCCGCCTTCCGCGACCGTCATCCGGGCATCGAGCTCGGCATCCAGGTCGGCAACGGCCAGCGGGTCGAGCGCGGCCTGGTGGACGGCGAGATCGGCGTCGCGGTGCTGGCCGGCGAGCCCGGCGCGGCGCAGCTCGTCAGCGAGCCGATCCTGGAGGACCGGCTCGTCGTCATCACCCAGCCGGGCCACCGGCTGTCCAGCAAGGGCCGCGCCGAGCCCGCCGACCTGACGGGCGAGTTCTTCCTCATCCGCGAGCCCGGCTCCTCCACCCGCGAGCTGCAGGAGCAGGCGCTGGAGACGTGGGGGCTCGAAGAGGCCGGCCGCAGCGAGATCTGGGGCCCGGAGACGATCAAGCAGGCGGTCGCCGCGGGGCTCGGCGTCTCGCTGGTGTCCGAGCACTGCGTCGAGCAGGAGCTCGCCGACGGGCGGCTGGCGGCCCTGGAGGTGCTGCCCGCGCCCAAGCCCCGCCCCATCGTGCTGGCCCACCGCCGCGACCGGCTGCTGGGGCCCGCCGAGCAGGCGTTCATCGCCATGCTGCGCAACGTCCGCAGCTGGCCGGGGATCAATCGCTTGAGGAGCATCTCTTGACATCCCTGCCCTCCCGGGCACAGGTCGTGATCATCGGCGGCGGCATCGCGGGCTGCAGCGTGGCCTACCACCTGGCCCAGCTGGGCTGGACCGACGTCGTGCTGATCGAACAGGGGCAGCTCTCCTGCGGCACCACGTGGCACGCCGCCGGGCTCGTCGGCCAGCTCCGCAGCACCGAGAGCATGACCAGGCTGATCAAGTACAGCACCGACCTGTACGCCCGCCTGGAGGCCGAGACCGGCTTCGGCACCGGCTGGAAGCAGTGCGGCAGCGTCAGCGTGGCCCGCACCCCCGAGCGCATGACCCAGTTGCGGCGCACCGCGGCCGCCGCCCGGAACTACGGCATCCAGGCCGAGGTCGTCAGCGCGCGCGAGGCGGGCGAGCTGTGGCCGGTCATGCGCACCGACGACCTGGTGGGCGGCGTCTGGCTGCCCGGCGACGGCAAGGCCAACCCGGCGGACCTCACGCAGGCGCTGGCCAGGGGAGCCCAGCGGCACGGCGTCCAGGTGATCGAGCGGGTCCGGGTCACCGGCGTCACCGTGCGCGACGGCGCCGTGCGCGGCGTGCACACCTCCGAGGGCCACATCGAGACCGAGGTGCTGGTCAACTGCGCCGGGCAGTGGGCCAAGGAGGTCGGCAGGATGGCCGGCGCGACCGTCCCGCTGCACTCGGCCGAGCACTACTACGTGGTCACCGAGCGCATCCCCGGCGTGCGCCCCGACCTGCCCGTGCTGCGCGACCCCGACGGCTACGCCTACCTCAAGGAGGAGGTCGGGGGCCTGGTCGTGGGCGGCTTCGAGCCGGACGCCAAGCCCTGGGGCATGGACGGCATCCCCCACCCCTTCGAGTTCCAGCTGCTGGAGGCGGACTGGGACCAGTTCGCGATCATCATGGAGAACGCGATCCAGCGCGTCCCGGCGTTGGAGAACGCCGGGATCAGGATGTTCTACAACGGGCCGGAGAGCTTCACGCCCGACAACATGTTCCTGCTCGGCGAGACCCCCGAGGTGCGCGGCCTGTTCGTCGGCGCGGGGTTCAACTCGGCCGGCATCGCCTCGGCGGGCGGCGCCGGCCGCGCGCTGGCCGAGTGGATCGTGAACGGCGAGCCGACCGGCGACCTGTGGCCCGCCGACATCCGGCGCTTCGCCCGCTGGGCCGGCAACGACACCTGGCTGCGCGACCGGGTCACCGAGACGCTGGGGCTGCACTACGCGATGTCCTGGCCGGACCGGGAGCTGGAGACCGCCCGGCCGCTGCGCCGCTCGCCGGTCCACCACCTGCTGGCGCAGGCCGGGGCGCGCTTCGGGTCGAAGATGGGCTGGGAACGGGTCAACTACTTCGGGCCCGCCACGCCGTCCACGTTCGGGCGGCCGGGATGGCAGCCGTACGTGGACGCCGAGGTGGCGGCCTGCCGGAACGCGGCGGCGCTGTTCGACCAGACGGCCTTCTCCAAGTTCGTCCTCAAGGGCCCCGAGGCCATGGAGGCGTTGCAGTGGCTGTGCACCGCCGACGTGGACGTCGAGCCCGGCCGGGTCGTCTACACCGGCCTGCTCAACGACCGGGGCGGCTACGAGTCGGACCTGACGGTGACGCGCGTGGCCCGCGACGAGTACCTGATCGTGACCGGCTCGGCCCAGACCACCAGGGATTTCGACCACATCTCCAAGGGCCTCGGCGACCGGCGGGCGGTCCTGGTGGACGTCACCGGCGCGTACGCGGTCTTCGGCGTGATGGGCCCCTCGTCCAGGACGATCCTGCAGTCGGTGTCGAAGTCCGACTTCTCCGCCTTCGACTTCGGCACGTCCCGTCTGGTCGACCTCGGCCACGCCACCGTGCGCGCCACCCGCGTCACGTACGTGGGCGAGCTGGGCTGGGAGTTGTACGTGCCCGCCGAGTTCGCCGTCACCGTGCACGAGACGCTCATGGGCGCCGGCGGGCTGACCCAGGCCGGTCACTACGCCATCGAGGCCATGCGCATCGAGAAGGGCTACCGCGCCTGGGGCCGCGAGCTGGGCCCCGAGATCAGCCCCGCCGCCGCCGGACTGCGTTTCACCTGCAAGAAGAGCGGAGGCTACCGGGGAGCGCGGCACGCTCTGGAGACGCCGGCGCGCAGGGTAGTCTCGATCGTGCTGGACGACCCCGCCGCACACCTGTGGGGCGGCGAGTCCCTGCTGTCCGACGGCGTCCCGGTGGGCTACGTCACCTCGGCGGCCCACAGCCCCACGCTCGGCAGGTCCGTGGCGCTGGGCTTCGTCACCGAGGTCTCGCAGGAAGGCGGCGTCACGCTGGAGAAGGTGGAGGTCGACGTGGCCGGCGACCTGTACTCTGCCCAGATCAGCCTCAAGGCGCCCTACGATCCCACGTCCGCGAGAGTGAAGGCATGAGCAGCCACGCCGAGTACATCCTGACCCTGTCCTGCCCCGACCGCCCCGGCGTGGTGGCCGCCGTCTCCGGCCTGCTGGCCGCGCACGGGTGCAACATCATCGAGAGCCAGCAGTTCGGCGACCGGGTCACCCAGCGGTTCTTCATGCGCGTGCAGTTCTCCGGCCCGCTCGGCGAGGACGAGCTGGGCGCCGCCTTCGCGGCCCTGGCCCCCGACTTCGCCATGGAGTTCAGGCTGCGCGACGTGGCCAGGAAGCCGCGCGTGCTGATCATGGTCAGCCGGTTCGACCACTGCCTCAACGACCTGCTCTACCGGGTCAGGTCGAAGACGCTCGGCATCGAGGTCGTCGCGGTCGCCTCCAACCACCCCGACCTGCGCCCGCTCACCCAGTCGTACGGCATCGACTACCACCACCTGCCGATCACGCCCGAGACCAAGCCGAGGCAGGAGGCCGAGGTGCTGGCGCTGGTCGAGCACTACCAGGTCGACCTGGTGGTGCTGGCCCGCTACATGCAGGTGCTGTCGGAGGACCTGTGCGAGAAGCTGGCCGGGCGGGCGATCAACATCCACCACTCGTTCCTGCCGTCGTTCAAGGGCGCCAAGCCCTATCACCAGGCCCACAACCGGGGCGTCAAGCTCATCGGCGCCACGGCCCACTACGTGACCTCCGACCTCGACGAGGGGCCGATCATCGAGCAGGAGGTCGCCCGGGTCAACCACAGCCACTCGCCGGACGACCTCGTGCGCATCGGGCGCGACGTGGAGTGCGTGGCGCTGGCCCGCGCCGTCCAGTGGCACGCCGAGCAGCGCGTCCTGCTCGACGGCCACAAGACCGTCGTCTTCCCCCGCTGACCGCTCTTCGAGGCTTTACGGGCGGTACGTCCCGAAGAACCAGGAGTTGCCTTCGGGGTCCTCGCAGGCGTACTCGCGCGAGCCGTACGGCTGGTCGGTGAGCTCCATGGTGATCACGGCCCCCGCGGCCCTGGCGCGATCGTGGTGGGTGTCGACGTCGTCGACCGCGATGTAGACGCCGGGCCCGCCCGGCTTCCCCCGGCCGATCATGATCAGGTCGTCCTCGACGAACAGCTCGGCGTGCTCGACGACCCCGGACTCGTCCTTCGACGACTCGTGCACCCGGAACCCGAACGCCGCGGTCAGGAAGTCGAGCGCCGCCTGCGGGTGCTCGTAGCGGGCCAGTGCGTAGACAGTGCGTTTCATGGCTCCAGCATGTCCGGCGGCCCGCCCGCGGGTCTTGGACGAATCTGACCGGGCGTGGTGCCGCCGAGCGCCCGGAACTCCCGGTTGAGATGGGCCTGGTCGTAGAAGCCGCACTCGGCCGCGACCGCGGCGATCGGCCTGCCGGAGCGCAGCAGCCGCGCCGCCCGGCCGAACCTGATCACCCGGGCCGCCGTCTTGGGGGCCAGCCCGACCTGGTCGTGGAAGCGGGCCACCAGATGCCGGTGGCTCCAGCCCAGCGACGCGGCCAGCGACGACACGCCGAGCCGTCCGCCCGACTCCAGCAGCCGCGCCCACGCCCACGGCAGCTCGGGGCCCACCTGCGGCCCGGCCAGGATGCGCGCGGTCAGCAGCCGGTCGGTCAGGGCCAGCCGCTCCCGCCACGACGGCGTCGCGGCCAGCCGGTCGAGCAGCTCCCCGCCCCACGGCCCGAGCACGGTCTCCACCGGGACCACCCGGCTCGTCAGGTGGCGCATCGGCAGCCCGTACAGCCGCCGCGCCCCGAACGGCGTGAGCACCACCTCCACGCCCTCGCACGGCCCCTTGACGCGGGTGACCGCGAACCGGTCGGCGAGCCCGCCCGCGAACGCCCTGACCCGCTCCCCGTACGCCTCCATCGGCGCGCCGACGCCCAGGATGAGCACCGCCCCGGGAAGGGCGGCCTCGGCGCGCGTGACGGGCGCGGGATAGTGCTCGCTGTAGGCGCAGAGCCGGGTGACGTACGGCCGCAGCGCAGCGCTGGGGACGGCCTCGACGACGGCCGGCCCCAGGCTGCTCATGCCTGCGACACTACAGACCGGTGTGCTGGGCGAGGAAGGTCAGCGTGTCGGCCGACAGGTCGACCGTCCGGCTCACCGAGCGGGCGCCGTGGCCCACCTCGGCCTCGTTGCGCAGCAGCACCGGGCGCCCGGCCGTGGAGGCGTGCTGCAACGCCGCGCACATCTTCCAGGCGTGCAGCGGGTGCACCCGCGTGTCGGACTGGAAGACGGTGAACAACGTCGCCGGGTAGGCCACCGACTCCTCGACCCGGTGGTAGGGCGAATACCCCCACAACCAGCCGAACTGCTCGGGGTCGTCGGCGCTGCCGTACTCGACGTTCCAGGTCGCGCCGAGGCCGAACTTCTCGTATCTGATCATGTCGAGCAGCGGAGCCGAGCAGACCACGGCCGCGTACAGGTCGGGACGCTGCGTCAGCGCGGCGCCCACCAGCAGGCCGCCGTTGGAGCCGCCGGAGATGCCGAGCTGCTCGCGGGTGGTGACGCCGGTCTCGATGAGATGCTCGGCCGCGGCGTGGAAGTCGTCGAACACGTTCTGCTTGTTGGCCAGCATGCCCGCGCGGTGCCAGTCCTCGCCCTCCTCGCCGCCGCCGCGCAGGTTGGCGATGGCGTAGACGCCGCCCGCCTCGACCCAGGCCAGGATCGAGGCCGAGTAGCCGGGGGTCATGGACAGGCCGAAGCCGCCGTAGCCGTAGAGGATCGTGGGCCGGGGGCCGGGCCGCTCGTCGGCGGGGGAGATGATCAGCATCCGGACGTCGGTGCCGTCCTTGGACCGGTACACCACCTGCGACGTGCGCACCGGCGGCACCTCGACCGCGCCCGGCGAGGCGGCCCACAGCGTGGTCTCGCCCGTGCGGGCGTCGTAGCGCTGGATCGTCGGCGGCGTGGTGTTGTCGGTGTAGCCGAACCACGCCTCGAAGCCGCCCTCGGGACGCTCGGAGATGCCGCCGATCGTGCCCAGCCCCGGCGTCGGCACCGAGCCGACGCGCTCGCCGGTCGCCAGGTCGTGGACGGTGATCTCGCTGATCGCGTGGCGGGTCCAGCCCACCAGCATGACCGGGCGCTCCAGGTCGTCGAGGATCGCGAAGTCGGACAGCACCGCCTCGGGGTCCTCGGGGATCAGGTCGCGCCAGGACTCGTAGCCGGGGTCGGCCGGGTCGGTCACGCACACCCGCCCGCGGGAGGCGTCCCTGTCGGTGTGGACGTAGAGCCGGCCGTCGCGGCCGAACACCAGGGCGGTCTGCGCGTCGACGCCCTCCTGCACGACCTTCAGGTCGGGGGCGTCGGCGGGCGAGGCGGTCAGGTCGGCCACCCACAGGTCGTTGCGCGGCGCGGTGCCCTCGTGCGCCGAGACCTGGAGCCAGTGGCCGTCGCGCGAGACGGAGACGCCGTAGTAGTTGGTCATCTTCAGCCCCTGGCCGAAGATCATCACGTCGTCCTCGGTCGAGGTGCCGACACGGTGGAGGTAGACGCGGCGGTGGAACTGCGCCTCGTTCTCCGGCACCTCGGTGCGCGGCAGCCTGCGCACGTAGTAGAACGCCTCGCCGCCGGGCAGCCAGGCGATGGGGGAGTAGCGGCAGCGGTCGATCGGGCCCTCGACGCGCATCCCGGTCGCGACGTCCATGACGTAGAGGACCGACTCCTCGTCGCCGCCCACCGAGATCTGGTACGCCAGCAGCCGCCCTTCCTTGTCGGGCTGCACGGCGTCGAGCGTGGTGAGACCGGACGGGTCGATCTCCATCGGGTCGATCAGCGCCCGCTCGGTGCCGTCGGCCTCGACCACGTAGTAGACCGCGTGCTCCTGGTCGGGCGTGCGGCGGGAGAAGAACCGGCGCTCCCCGCGCCAGGCCGGAGTCCCCACCGAGCCGGACCGCAGCAGCTCGGCGATGCGGTCCTTGAACCGCTGCTCGCCACGGCTGGCGTTGAACAGCTCGGCCTGCGCGAGCAGCCACTCCTTGGTGTCCGGGCTGTCGGGGTCCTCCAGCCACCGGTACGGGTCGGGGACGGGCGTTTCGTGCAGGATGTCGACGACGTCTTCGCGGCGTGCCGTCGGATAAGGCTCTCGCGTCATGCCAGGAACCCTACTGCCAAGGTGGGGGCGTAAAGCGCTGGTGAAGCGGGCATAAAACGTAACGTGTGTCCCTCTGGTCATTCCGGCTTGAAGATTATGGGGTGGCGGGGACGCTACGGCTAACGCCAGACTTGGTGACAGGACGGTGCCGTGGTGACCATCCGCTGGACCGTCCGGCGGAGGTCCATGTGACGGAAGCACCAGTGCCCCAGGAGGGGCCGACAGGCGGGACATGCCACGGCATGTCCCCTTTGATACGCGCGCGGCAGGGAGAGGCCCGATGACGCGCCAGGTCCTGCTGCTCAACGCCACCTACGAGCCGCTCACCACGCTCTCGCTCCACCGGGCCATCGTCCTGGTGCTGCGGGAGAAGGCCGACGTCGTGCACCGCGACGGGCGGGGCGCCCAGCTCCGCTCGGCGAGTTGCACCCTCGACGTGCCTTCGGTGATCAGGCTCCGCAGATACGTCCGCATCCCCTACCGGTCCCGAATCCCGCTGACCAGGGCCGCCCTCATGCGGCGCGACGACTACCGCTGCGCCTACTGCGGGCAGCGGGCCGAGACCATCGACCACGTGATCCCGAGATCGCGCGGCGGCACCCACACGTGGGAGAACTGCGTCGCCTCGTGCACGACCTGCAACCACCGCAAGGCCGACAAATACCTGGAGGAGCTGGGATGGACGCTGCGCGTCCTCCCGGCGGTGCCGAGGGGCGCCCACTGGCGGCTCATCGGCGCCTCGCTCGTCGGCGATCCACAATGGGCGCCCTACCTGGAGGCGGCGGCCTAGCAATCCCTTTGAAGCCGGAGGCCACCGCCTGCCACCATGACGGGCATGTGGACCTTCACCTCCGATCCGGAGGAATTCGCCGCGGTCGCCGAGCCGTTCCTGCTCGGCGACCCGGTCGGCAACACGGTTCCGCTGACCGTCCTGGCCAACCTGCGCGCCGGCCATCCCGCCGACGCCGCCTTCTTCGCCTGGTGGACCGCCGGGGGCCAGGTGCGCGCCGCCGCCTTCCGCACGCCGCCCGCCCCCCTGAGCCTCACGCGCATGCCCGCCGAGGCCGTCGCCCCGCTGGTCGAGGCGCTCGGCGGCGACGTGCCCATGGTCGTGGGGCCCGTCGAGGCGACGGCCGAGGTGGTCCGGCTGCTCGGCGAGCCCGACCGGACGGTGTCCGAACGGCTCTACCGTCTCGGCGCGCTCGCCGTCCCGTCCGTGCCCGGCCGCGGCCGGCTCGCCGGGCCCGGCGACTTCCCGCTGATGGTGAGCTGGTACCAGGCGTTCGGCGCCGAGGTCGGGCTCGGCGAGGCGCACGACGTCGCCGAGCGCGTCGCCCAGCGGGTGGCCGGGCGCGAGCTGTTCGTGTGGGAGGCCGAGGGCGTGCCGGTATCGGTGGCCGGGCTCGGCCGGGCGGCCGGCGGCGTGTGCCGCGTCGGACCGGTCTACACGCCGCCGTCGTGCCGCAGGAAGGGCTACGGGGCCGCGGTCACCGCGTACGCCAGCGAAGTGGCGCTGGCCGAACGGTGCGAGCAGGTCGTGCTCTTCACCGACCTGGACAACCCGACCAGCAACGCGATCTACCGGTCGATCGGCTACGAGCCCGTCTCCGACCATGCGCACCTGACCTACGCCGGCTCCCGCTCACCGGCCACAGCGGGTTAGGCTTACCGCATGCCGCGTTACGACTTCCGCTGCCGCGCCTGCGGCTCCACGTTCGAGGTCTCCCGTCCCATGTCGGCCTCAGACGAGCCGGCGACCTGCCCGGAGGGCCACGGGGACACGGTCAAGCTGCTGTCCACCGTCTCCATGACCGGTGGCGCCGCCGCTCCCCGTCCGGCCGGCGGTGGCGGGGGCGGCTGCTGCGGCGGAGGTTGCTGCTCCTCCTGACCGGCGGGCCCGGGTGAACGCCTCCACGGCGAGCCGGGCCGCCCGCTCCACCGTCGCCACGCCCGTCGCCATGTCCGGGCTGCGCTCCGACAGCACGGCGATGAGCAGTTCGTGCCCGTTCAGCACGATCCGGCCCACGCTGTTGACCGTCCACCGCCCGTCGTGCGCGTCCACCGGCAGCCAGCCGTTCTTGAGCGCCACCTCGCCGCCGGCGGCGCTGACGCCCCACGCCTGCGACCGGTCCACCGACGACATGAGCCCCAGCGCCCAGCGGCGGCTCGCGGCCGGCACCGGCCCGGCGGGGTCGGTGAGCTGCTCCAGCACCCGCACCTGGTCCGACGGGTGGCTGAGGGTCATGCCCCACGACAGGCCCGCGCCCGGCCTGGTGTCGCGCACCTCCAGCGCGCCCAGGACCCGGCTGAGCCCCTCCTGGCCGCCGACCGTCATGTACAGCTCGTGCGCGCTCTCGTTGTGGCTCTGGCGGATCATCCGGGAGGCGAGCCTGCGTTCGTACGCGCCGAGCCGCCGGTGCTCGCTCTGCCTGAGCAGCAGCAGGGCGAGCAGGATGTCCACCTTGGCCACGCTGGCCAGCACGAACGGCCTGCCCTCGGCGTAGGAGTACCGCACGCCCGTCGCGCGGTCGTACACCGACAGCGCCACCCGCCCCGGACGGCCCCGCAGCTGACGTTCCAGCGCCCGGTCGAGCGCCCGCCGCGTGGCCGGCGGCAGCAGGCGTTCCACGGCCACCGCCTGGCGGTGCGCCACGATCGGGAGCGGGGCCGGACGCGGGCCCGCCGCGCAGGCGGACACGGCGACGGGCACGACGACGGGCAGCAGGGCGGCGATGAGCGAGATCCCCCGGACGCGCATGTGCGCGAGCCTGTCACGCCCCGCACCAACGCCCGGGGGCCCGAGGGTCAAGCTTGCGGCAGGTTACGCCGCGATGATCTGCTTGCGGCAGGTCAGGCTGCGGTGGTCCGCCGGCGGCGGCGCTGGAAGGGCAGGAACCGGTCGGCCAGGTGCGGCCGCGACGGGGTCAGGGTGGGCTCGACCGCGATGATGCGGTCGAACCGGAACGCCCTGATGGCCCGCCGCATCCGGCACACGCCGACCAGGTACCAGTATTCGCGGTGGACCAGGCAGGTCACCGGCTCGACGTCGCGGGAGGTGACGGCCCCCGAGGCGTCTCGGTAGTGGAGGCGGATCATGAGGCGGCTGGTGATGGCGTCGGCGATGAGCCTGGCCCGGGAGGCGGTCTCCACGGGCAGCGGCTCGGTCAGGGTCGCGAGCGTGGTCGCGATGACGTCGTCGTCGAGCTCCAGGTGCTCGAGCGCGTGTTGCAGGCCGCGCCGTGCGGCGACGGCCTGCGGGCCCGCTCCGAGGTGAGCGAGGGAGAGGGCGATGGCGGCGATCTCGGCGGTCGTCAGCGGGCGAGTCTCGTCCTTCACGACTGTCGTCATACCCCAAGAATAGGGACGACCACCGACAATTTTCGAAAATCTGTGCGGTGGACCGGGGGTCCACCGCACCCTAACTATCGGGACAGCTGCGACAGATCACGCGAGGCGCCGGTCGAGGCGGACGTGGTCATCGCCGCGTACGCCTGCAGCGCCACGCTCACCGGACGGTTGCGGTCGCGCGGCCGGTAGCCGCCCAGGTCGGACAGCAGCCGCTCGCGCCGCGCGGCCAGCTCGGCCTCGGGCACCCGCAGCTCCATCGACCGGCCGGGGATGTCGATGTCGATGACGTCGCCGTCCTCGACCAGCGCGATCGTGCCGCCCTCGGCCGCCTCCGGCGAGGCGTGCCCGATCGACAGCCCGGACGTGCCGCCGGAGAAGCGGCCGTCGGTGACCAGCGCGCACGCCTTGCCCAGGCCCTTGCCCTTGAGGAAGGAGGTCGGGTAGAGCATCTCCTGCATGCCGGGGCCGCCCTTGGGGCCCTCGTAGCGGATGACCACCACGTCGCCCTCCTTGACCCGCCCGCCGAGGATGCCCTCGACGGCCTGCTCCTGCGACTCGAACACCACCGCGGGCCCGCTGAACTTCCAGATCGACTCGTCGACCCCCGCGGTCTTCACCACCGCGCCGTCGCGCGAGATGTTGCCGTAGAGCACGGCCAGGCCGCCGTCGGCGCTGTAGGCGTGGTCGAGGTCGCGGATGCACCCCTGCGCCCGGTCGAGGTCGAGGGAGTCCCAGCGGTTGTCCTGCGAGTACGCCTTCACCGTGCGCACGTTGCCCGGCGCCGCGTGCCACAGCTCGACGGCCTCGGGCAGCACGGTCGGCGACTTGACGTCCCAGGCGGCCAGCGTGTCGGCCAGCGTGCCCCCGTTGACCGTGGGCACGTCGCGGTGCAGCAGCCCCGCCCGGTCGAGCTCGCCCAGGATGGCCGGGATGCCGCCGGCGCGGTGGACGTCCTCGACGTGGTACTTGCTGGTGGCCGGGGCGACCTTGCACAGGCACGGCACCCGCAGCGAGATCTCGTTGATCTCCTTGAGGCCGAAGTCGACCTCGGCCTCGCGGGCCGCGGCCAGGATGTGCAGGATCGTGTTGGTGGAGCCGCCCATCGCCACGTCGAGCGCCATGGCGTTCTCGAACGCCGCGCGGCTGGCGACCGAGCGCGGCAGCACCGACTCGTCGCCGTCCTCGTAGTAGCGGCGGGTGATCTCGACGAGCTGGCGGCCGGCGTCCTCGAAGAGCTGCTTGCGCCGCTTGTGGGTGGCCAGGATCGTGCCGTTGCCGGGCAGGGCCAGGCCCATGGCCTCGGTCAGGCAGTTCATGGAGTTGGCGGTGAACATGCCCGAGCACGAACCGCAGGTCGGGCAGGCGTTCTCCTCCATCTCCAGCAGCTCGTCGTCGGAGACCGAGGCGTCGGCGGCGGCGATCATCGGGTCGATGAGGTCGAGCTTGCGGCCCGGCGTCTTGCCGGCCTCCATGGGGCCGCCGGAGACGAAGATCGTGGGGATGTTCAGCCGGAACGCGGCCAGCAGCATGCCCGGCGTGATCTTGTCGCAGTTGGAGACGCAGATCAGCGCGTCGGCGCAGTGGGCGTTGACCATGTACTCGACGGCGTCGGCGATCAGCTCGCGGGACGGCAGCGAGTAGAGCATGCCGCCGTGGCCCATCGCGATGCCGTCGTCGACGGCGATCGTGTTGAACTCGCGCGGGATCGCCCCGGCCTCGCGGATCGCGGCCGAGACGACGTCGCCGACCTCGCGCAGGTGCACGTGGCCCGGGACGAACTGGGTGAAGCTGTTGGCCACCGCGATGATGGGTTTGCCGAAGTCGCTCCCGGCTACGCCGGTCGCCCGGAGCAGGGCCCGGGCGCCGACCATGTTCCTGCCGTGGGTGACCGTACGTGACCTGAGGGCCGGCATTGTGCTTCTCCCATCATGAGGCGAGTCTTCACATGTTACGGCCACCCGCCCGGCACCTGAGACACGTGTCCACTACCCGGACGGCTCAGTCCGGCAACCGTACGGCCGCGAGCTGGGTCGCCTGGGCCACCAGCCGGCCCTTGGAGTCCCACACGTGGGCCACCTCGTCCATGCGGTCGCCGCCGACGTCCGTGGCCGACAGGCGGACCCTGATCGGGCCGGGGGCGGGCAGCCGGCGGATGTAGGCCGAGAGCTGAATCGTCGGCACCCAGCCGGACAGCCCGAGGTCGAACGAGACCGGCGGCACGGGGTCGAGCGCCACCAGCAGGCTCAGCGGGTCCCAGTCGGAGCCGTCGGCCAGGCGCTGCCAGCTCGCGATCTCGCCCTTCCTGGTCGGCGCCCCGAACGCGAACGCCAGATGCGCCGGATCGACGCGCTCCTCGACCACGGCCATCAGCGGCACGGCGAAGTCCGCGCCGGGCGGGTCGGTGGGCGCGAGGAAGCAGTCCTCCTCGGCCGGCAGCTCGACCGGGGGGAGCGAGGTCCACCAGGGGTCGCCGTCGTCCAGGACGCCGAGCGTGACGTGCGACTCGACGCGCACCCTGCCCTCCTGGGCCAGCGAGACCCGTACCTGGGCCAGGCTCCGGCCGATCCGCAGCGGCTCCACGCGCACGTCCGCCGGGCCGGGCGCGGGCGGCTCGACGAAGGCGCCGCTCACGGCGGTCACGTGCGGGTGCCGCTCGCCGGCGCCGCTCTGGCAGGCGGCGCGGGCCAGCACCGCCAGCAGGTAGCCGCCGTGCAGCTTGGCGCCCACGCTCCACTGGGCGTCCAGCGTGGCGCCGAACTCGTCCGCGCCGCGGGCGACCAGCGCGGTCGCCTCCCCGAAAGTCCCCATTTTTCGCGATATCCCTTCAGATATCCGTTCAGCAGAAGGTCAGATTGACACCGTCAACCTGACGGCGTCAATCTGAGATCCATGACCGCTGCGAGACGTGTGCGCGCCCGGCGCGGAGAAGGCGGCCTGCTGCGGGAGGAGATCCTGCGCGCGGCCGAGCACCTGCTGACCGAGTCCGGCAGCGAGGACGCCCTCACCCTGCGCGCCGTCGCCCAGCGCGCCGGGGTGTCCACGCCCTCGGTCTACCTGCACTTCGCCGACAGAGAGGCGCTGCTGGAGGCCGTCTGCCTGCGCGTGTGGGACGAGTTCGGCCGGATGTTCAGCGAGAACCTGACGGGCGACCCGTTCCTCGCGCTCGGCCGCTGCGGACGGGCCTACGCCCGCTTCGCCCTCGACCATCCCGTGCAGTACCGGGTGCTGATGATGCGGCCCTCGGCCGTGCAGGGCGTGCCGCCGGCCGCCGCCGCGTGCTTCCGCCACATGGTGGACGCCGTCGCCGCCTGCGTGGCGGCCCGCGTGCTCGAAGGCGATCCCGAGGAGCTGGCGCTCGGCCTCTGGTCGGCCGTGCACGGCTGCGTCTCGCTGCTCATCGCCCAGCCGTCCTTCCCCTGGCCCGAGGACCAGGAGGCGCTGATCGACCACATCGTCCGCATCGCCGGGGTGGGCACGGCCCTGCTGTCCCGCCTGCCGGACGCGCTGCCGCCCAGCGGCGTGCTGGCCGCCGAGCTGGACGACTTCGGCGCCCGGCTGTCGGCGAGCACGTCGGCGAGCACGTCGGCGGGCACGTCGGCGGGCGTGAAAAAACCCCGCGGAGCGTGACTCCGCGGGGCCGGCCGGCCTGTCCTAGCCCTCGCCGTACCGGGCGGGCAGGACCTGGGCGGCGATGTCGTAGAGCCGGTCGATCTCGGCCGGGGTCAGCGCCCGCTCGCGCTTGGTGATCCACTTGCGCGCCCGGTCGCCCTGGTAGACGTCCACGCCGCGGATGGTCATGATCTTCCACGGCACGGGCGGCCCGTAGATGGCCAGGGACGGCACGACGACGACCTCGCGGCCGAACGCCTTGCTGATCAGCTCGCTGGCCTGGGACGCCTCCCATTTGGCCTCGGTCAGCCTCGGCTTCATGTCGAACGGACCGTGGAAGAGCTTCTTGCCCGACTGGACGCGGACGGGAAGCCGTTTGTCCCACTTCTCGGAGTCCACGGCGTAGACGCCGGTCGGCCCCACCACGAGGTGGTCGATCTGGGCCTCGCTGCCGGGGATCGCCCTGGCGTGCAGGGTGCGGTAGCCGCTGCGCTCCAGCCTGCGGAGCTGCCCCTCGGTACGCCGCTCGGCCACGGACGCGCGCCGCCACGCCGGCACCGTGGAGTGGGACCGCGCGCGGTAGACCGCTTCGAAAATGGCCGCGACCACCCCGGCGGTAACGCCCAGACGCCAGTCGCGCAGCAGGAAACCCACCACGATCGCCACGCCGATCGCCACGAGCGCGCGGTTGCGCATGCGGCGGAACCGCGGCTCCTGGAGCAGGTCACGCACGGACGCGCGTTCCACGGGCGCGTAGGTGGTGGTGGGCGCCGATGGTGTCGCGGCGGCGGTGCGCTCGCCCTCTGGCCGGTCGCTCACCCAGATGGGTGACGCGTTGTGACCGTCTTCTCGCTGGTTGTCGGAGTCCACGTAACTCACCGTAGCTCGGAGATCGGAATGATTCCTAGTGTTGACCTGTCCATAGTTTTATGGCCCAGCTCATCGTGTTCCACTCATGTTTTCGGGGTATGTCTTACGTTCTTCTCTAGAGATGCCTAGTGTGCCGATCGTGCGAGAAATACACGAGCTTTCCGCGCTCGAGCAGGCCCGGGCCGTCCGCGACCGTGACGTCTCACCGGTCGAGCTCGCCCAGCACTATCTCGACCGGATCGAGCGGATCGATCCCTCGGTCGGCGCGTACGTCACCGTGACCGCCGAACAGGCGCTCGACCAGGCGCGCCGCCTGGAGAAAGAGCTGCCTGACGGGCCGCTGGCGGGGGTGCCGATCCCAGTCAAGGACCTCAATCTGGTCAAGGACGTGCCGATCACCTTCGGCTCGGCGGTCTACCGGGGGTTCGTCGCGCCGGTGGACGACACCGTCGTGACGCGGCTGCGCGAGGCCGGCACGGTCATGCTGGGCAAGACCGCCACCCCCGAGTTCGGGCTGCCCTGCTACACCGAGACCGACGTCTCGCCGCCCGCCCGCTCGCCCTGGGACCTCGGCACGTCGGCCGGCGGGTCCAGCGGGGGAGCGGCCGCCGCCGTGGCCGCCGGGCTGGCGCCGGCCGCCCAGGGCAGCGACGGCGCGGGCTCGATCCGCATCCCGGCGTCCGCATGCGGCCTGTACGGCATCAAGCCCACCCGCGGCCGGATCAGCTTCGCCCCGATCATCCCCGACCTGGCCGGCATGTCCACGAACGGCCCGATCGCCCGTACCGTCGCCGACGCCGCGGCCCTGCTCGACGTCATGGCGCACAACGAGCCCGGCGACCTCTACCTCGCGCCCCGGCACGAGGGCACGTACCTCGCCTGCGCCGGCCGCGACCCCGGACGGCTGCGCATCGCCCGCTACGCCGACCCCGTCGTGCCGGGGGCCGAGGTCGATCCCGAGGTGCTGGCCGCGTACGAGGGCGCCGCCGCGATCCTCGCCGGCCTCGGGCACGAGGTCGTGGAGATCCCCAGGCCGTTCGGCGCGGACCTCGTGCCGCAGTTCGTCACCCTCTGGTACACCTTCGCCTGCATGCACCCGGTCGCCGACGACCAGGGGCACCTGCTCAGGCCGCTCACCCGGTGGCTGCGCGAGCGCGGCCTGGCCACCACCGCCCCCGCGTTCCTCCAGGCCCAGGCCGCCCTCCAGCTCGCCACCCGGGGCGCGCTCACGATCACGAACGCCTACGACGCGGTGCTCACCCCGACCCTCACCCAGCCGCCCAGGCCGGTCGGCTGGTTCGAGGACGTGGACGATGTCGAGGAGACCTTCGAACGCATGAAGCGCTTCGCCGCCTTCCCAGCGATCTACAACGTCAGCGGCCAGCCCGCGGTCAACCTGCCGCTGCACTGGAGCGCCGAGGGCCTGCCGATCGGCGTCATGCTGGCCGGGCGGATCGGCGGCGAGGGCACCCTGATCTCGCTGTCGGCCCAGGTCGAGGCGGCTGTGGGCGGGTTCTGGGGGGAGCGGCGGCCGTCCGTCTGGTAGGAGGGTCCCGTACGGGTCTGGCCGGGCACCCGCCGGAGGATTACGTTCGTCGTGTGAACAGCGCGGCGGAGAGTCTGCTCTTTCTCATCGGGGTGTCCTTGGGGCTGTTCGTACTGATCAGCCTGCTGGTCATGGTGCCGGGGCGGGGCTCGTCCGGGGTGGTGGAGCCGGGCCCGGTGTGGCTGGGCGGGCCGTCCGGCAGCGAGCACGGCGTGAGCACGTCGACCCGGGTGCTGGCCGACGGCGCCGCCCCCTGGGCACGGACGTCCGAACTCGACTGGGCGGCCGCGGCCATGGCCGTCGAGCCGGACGAACACCTCGGCGGCGCCTCGGCAGGCTGGTGACGCAACGATGCACCCCCCGAACCACCCCTCAGAGCGGCCTTTGGAGCGACCCCTGACACGGTCATCGACACAGGCTTCGGCGCAGACACCGATGCGGACGCGGACCCGTGCGTCCAGGCGGGCACTGACGACGGCTCAGGTCGACGATCTCAGGAGGGCCGTCCAGAGGGCCGAGCGGCGCAGCGGGCTGCGCTTCGGCGTGTTCCTGGGCGAGCCGGTCGGCGCGCGACGGCACTTCGCCGAGCGCCTGCACACCGCCCTGGGCGCCGAGTCGGCCGACGCCGTGGTCGTGTTCGTCGATCCGGCGGGCCACGCCCTGGAGATCGTCACCGGCGCGAACGCGAGGCGGCGGCTGAGTGACGGCGCCTGCCGGCTCACCGCCCTGTCGATGGCCACCGCCTTCAGCGCGGGCGACCTGATCGGCGACCTCCTGCACGGCATCACAGCCCTCGCCGACCAAGCCACCCCCCACCACTAATGGCACCACCGGGTCGGCCACGCTCTCACGCGCCCCCCTTCCGTGCCGGGCACACCACCGCCGTCGGCTCAGGTGTGCTGTGTGCTGAGGCAGCTCAGGGGGCGGTCCTTTCGGGACTGGATGTGCCGTTGCCTCAGCCTGTGTGCGCTGTGCCTGGCGGCGGGCAGGCGTGCCGTCCCCCCGCACCGCGAGGGGGACGTGCCCGTCGGCTCAGGTGTGTTCGTGGGGGTGTGGTCAGGCGCGTTGCAGCAGGGTGACGACGTGGTCGCTGACGCCGGCGAGCAGGCTGGACGGTTCGATCGGCGCTCCGGCCACGGCCGAGAACAGGGCGGGCAGCCCCGGCAGCGGGAAACCGTCGTCCTTGGCGGCCGCGGCGCCCACCACGTTCTTGTCCAGCGCCGTCCGGCTGCGCTCCCAGGCGTCGAGCACCTCCTCCGGCGACGGCACCCCGAACCCGTGCCCGACGGGCGCCGCGTGCCGCAGCCGGACGAGCGGCGTCTCGGCGAAGGTCAGCGCGGTACGGGCGCGTACCTGCAGGTCGGCGCGGGGCTCGGGGTCGATCCAGTCCATGGCCGTGCAGGGGTTGCGGCAGGTCGCGACGCAGACCGCGAGCGCGCCCGCCAACTGGCTGTGCTGCCGGTCGAAGTAGGCCCGCCAGCCCTCGCCGGGTTCGACCGACACCCGCAGCGTGCGGTTCGTGGCCGACTGCTCGGACTTGGTGTGGTCGCACTCACGGTCGCCGATCACGCCGAACCTGCTTCCGGGCGCGCTCAGCCCGGCGGGCCAGCGGGCCGGATCGCCGGCGTGGCCGAGCTGCGGCTCGAACGCCAGCAGCGGCAGGTATTCGCTGGCGATGTGCACGGCCGCGATCATGGGGCTCAGCTCCCGCCGGTGCCAGCGGACGGCGATCACCTCGAGCAGCAGGCCGTAGGCGGGCTTGAGCGACTCCAGGGCTCCGCGCGGCTGCTCCCGCGGCGTCTGCGGCATGTGGCAGGCGCGGGCGAGCCGGCGCAGGTCGGCCGGTACGGACCTGGCCTCGGCGGCGAAGTCCTCGGCGTCGAGCGAGAGCAGCCGCTGCCCGAACTCGCACACGTCGGAGATCTCGGCCGTGGGGGCGAGCGCCCCCAGATCGGCGAAGGCGTACCGGCGGGCGAGGGCGATCAGCAGCTCACGAGTCGAATCCACGCGAAGACTTTCTCACGATCTTGCAGCAGTCACGGACATGGGGCACGCACGCACCAGACGTCCCGGAGCGGTTACAGGTAGGGCGCGTTCACGCACCGGACGGCTTGGGGTGGTTACGGGCATGGGGCGCGTACGCATTGCACGTCTTCCGGCGGGCTGGTGACCGTGGGCTCGTCCGTGGGCTCCTCGGGGGGCTGGGTGGGCTCCTGTGTCGGCTCGGGCTCCGAGGTGGTCACGGTCGGCGTGGGCTTCGGCGAGACGGTGGGCGTGGCGCTCGGGGTGGTGGGGGCCACGGTCGGGCCGGGGGTCGCGCTGGTGGTGCCGCTCGGCTTGGCGCTCGGCACGGCCTTGGTCGGCGGCGCGGGCTCCTTGGTGGTGTGCTCGGGGCTGCTCGGGCTGTGGACCTGCGTGGTCTCGTCGGCGGGCGGCAGCACCTGGCCCGTGCTGGCGGGCTCGGCCGGACGCAGCCACACCGACCCCGCCACCGCGGCCGACACCACGACGGCGGCCGCCATCGTGGCCAGGGCCGTCAGCGTGCGACGACGGCGGGAGCTGCCGCCGGCGGGGGCCGACGGCATGGTGAGCGGCGAGCCGGGGTCGGCCACGGGCATGACGCCCGTCGGCTGAAGACCGGGGTGCGATCCCGTGGGAAGGCCCGGTTGGGAACCCGTGGGAAGGCCCGCGTGGGAGCCCATGGGCAGACCGGTGTGGGGGTCCGTGGGAAGACCTGCGTAGGAGCCGGTGGGGAGACCCGTGTGGGAGCCCGTCGTTGGCGGGGTCGCCGGAGGGACGGTGAGCGGCGAGCCGGGCAAAGCCGCGCCACTGACCGACGCGCGGGCCGCCCGCGCCATGTCGGACGCCGAGGACCAGCGCTGCGCCGGATCCTTCTGCAGCGCCCGCGTCACCACCTGGCGAACGGCGGGCGGCAGCTCGGCGGGCGGCTCGGGCACGGGCGCGTTGAGATGCTTGAAGATGATCTGCACAGGGGTGTCCCCCTGGTACGGCAGCCGCCCGGTCAGGCACTCGTAGGCCACCACGCCCAGCGCGTAGACGTCGACCGCCGGGGTGACCTCGTTGCCCGCGGCCATCTCCGGCGCGCAGTAGGCGGCCGAGCCGAGCATGGTGCCCGTGGCCGTGAGATGGCCGGCCGAGGCGGAGTGGGCGACCCCGAAGTCGGTCAGCGCGACCTGCCCGTCGGGCCGGACCATGAGGTTGGCCGGCTTGACGTCGCGGTGGACGATGCCCTGGGCGTGGGCCGCGGCCAGCGCGTCGCCCACCTCGGCGACCAGGCGCATGGCCTCCTGCGCGCCGAGCGGGCCGCGCCGCAGCACCCGGTCGAGCGACTCGCCCCGGACGTATTCCATCACCAGGTAGCTGACCCGGCGCCCGTCGGCCTCGTGGACGCCGTAGTCGTAGACGCCCACCACGCCGCGGTGCCTGAGCGTGGCCATGGCCCTGGCCTCGTTCTGGAAGCGCTGGGTGAAGGTGGGGTTCTCCGACAGGGCGGGCATCATCACCTTGACCGCGACGGCCCGGCCCAGCACGAGGTCGTCGGCACGCCAGACCTCGCCCATGCCGCCGCCGCCGAGGCGGTCGGCCAGCATGTAGCGGTCGTTGAGCGTGGTACCGGCGCCTAGCACGTACTTGAGGCTAACACCCGGTCTCCGTGCTCAGGCCGTATTCGCCGCAGCGCGAAGCCAGGTCCCCGCCGGGTGTGGCGGGGACCCGGACGGATCAGGCCGACGCGGCGTCGGTCTCGCGGTTGCGCAGGGCGCGGCTGACGCCGTCGGCGCCCTCCAGGATCAGCCTGCGCAGGGCCTGCGGCGGCTGCTCGGCGGCCAGGAAGTCCTGGGCCGCCTTGACCGTGGCGGGCTCGATGAGCAGCGCGGGGAAGCAGTTCATCGCGAACGTCGAGGCCTTCTCGAACGTCCACTCGCGGTAGACGCGCCCGACCTCGGCGAAGTACTTCTCCCGGTACGGCTCCAGCAGCTCGGCGTGGTGGGCGTCCTGGAAGCCGGCGATGGTGTTGCGGGCGATGTGGTTGGCCAGGTCGCCGCCCACGATCCGGTCCCAGGCCGCCGCCTTGGCCTCGGCCGTCGGGATCGCGGCCCGGCACAGCGCGGCCGACCGCTCACCCGTCGCCGTAGGGTCGCGCTCCAGCTCGGCGGCGATGTCGGGCTCGCCCAGCCGGCCGCCGGAGACCAGCGCGGCCACCAGCGTCCAGCGCAGGTCGGCGTCGACGGTCAGGCCCTCGGGCACGCCGGTGCCGTCGAGGATGGCCTGCAGCAGGTCGAGGTCGGCGCCGGCGACCGCCACCGGGGCGAACGCCTGGAGGAAGGCGAGCTGGTGGTCGGAGCCGGGCGCGGCCGAGCCGATCAGCGAGCGCAGCTCGGCGGCCAGCAGCGCCTCGCCCTCGGCCCGCCAGGCCGGGGCGGCGTACTGCTGGACGGCCTGGCGCGCCTGGCGCAGCACCGCCTGCAGGACCGTGATGTCGGAGACCGTGCCCGCGCCGGAGATGACCAGCCTGACGTAGTCGCGGGTGGACATCTCACCGTCGCGGGTCATGTCCCAGGCCGCCGACCAGCACAGGGCGCGCGGCAGCGACTCGGTGAAGGCCGCGATGCCGCCCTCGACGAGCGTGCGCAGGGAACGCTCGTCCAGCCTGATCTTGGCGTAGGTCAGGTCGTCGTCGTTGAGCAGCACCAGGTCGGGCTGCTCGGCGCCGACCAGCTCGGCCACGCTGGTACGGGCGCCCACCACGTCGAGCTCGACCCGCTTGGTCCGGGTGAGCACGCCGTCGGCCAGCGAGTACAGGCCGATGGCGATGCGGTGCGAGCGCAGCGTCGGGTAGTCGGCCGGGGCCTCCTGGAGCACCTCGAAGGAGGTGAAGCGGCCGTCGGACACCTCGAAGGAGGGCCGCAGCGTGTTGACCCACGCGGTCTCCAGCCACTCCTTCGACCACGACGACAGGTCGCGGCCCGAGGTGCGCTCAAGGGCGGCGAGCAGGTCCTTCAGCTCGGTGTTGCCCCAGGCGTGCTCGGCGAAGTAGTCGCGCACGCCGGCCAGGAAGTTGTCCAGGCCGACGTAGGCGACGAGCTGCTTGAGCACCGAGGCGCCCTTGGCGTACGTGATGCCGTCGAAGTTGACCTCGACCGCCTGCATGTCGGGGATGTCGGCGGCGATCGGGTGGGTGGAGGGAAGCTGGTCCTGGCGGTAGGCCCAGGACTTCTCCACGTTGGCGAACGTGGTCCAGGCGCCGTTGCCCCAGCGGGTGGCCTCGGCCTGGGCCAGCACGGACACGTACGTGGCGAAGGACTCGTTCAGCCACAGGTCGTCCCACCAGCGCATGGTGACCAGGTCGCCGAACCACATGTGGGCCATCTCGTGCAGGATCGTCTCGGCGCGCCGCTCGACGACCGCGTCGGTCACGCGGGAGCGGAAGACGTAGTCCTCCAGGAACGTCACGCAACCGGCGTTCTCCATCGCGCCGGCGTTGAACTCGGGCACGAAGAGCTGGTCGTACTTGGTGAAGGGGTAGCGGACGCCGAACACCCGGTGGAAGAAGTCGAAGCCCTGCCTGGTGACCTCGAAGAGGTTGTCGGCGTCGAGGTGCTCGCCGAGCGAGGCGCGGCAGTAGAGCCCGAGGGGGATGCCGTCGTGCTCGGAGGTGACCTTGTAGTACGGCCCGGCCACCAGCGCGGTGATGTACGTCGAGATCACCGGCGTCGGCTCGAACTCCCAGCGCCTGGCCGCCTGGACGCCGCCGTGGCGGCCGGACCGGCCTTCGAGGTCCTCGACCTTGGCCGCGGCGCCGTTGGAGACGACCTCCCAGTCGGCGGGGGCCAGCACGGTGAGCTGGAAGACGGCCTTGAGGTCGGGCTGGTCGAAGCAGGCGTACATGCGGTGGGCGTCGGCCGTCTCGAACTGGCTGTGCAGGTAGACCTTCTGGTCGACCGGGTCCACGAAGCGGTGGAGACCCTCGCCCGTGCGCATGTAGCTGCAGTCGGCGTCGACCAGCAGCTCGTTGGACTCCGCCAGCGAGGGGAGCGGGAAGCGGCCCTTCTCGGCGTCATAGGAGGAGACGTCGAGGTCGGCGCCGTTGAGGGTGACCTTGCGCACGTTGGCGCCGTGCAGGTCGATGAAGGTGGAGGCGCCCGGGCTGGTGCTGGTGAAGCGCACCGTCGTGACGCTCTCGAAGCGCTCGTCCCCCTCCGTCAGGTCGAGTGCGACCTCGTACGACTCGACCTTCAACAGCCGGGCACGCTCGCGAGCCTCGTCCCGGGTCAGGTTGCCTGCCAAGTTGCGCTCCTTTTCACCACTTCGTTGTAGTTTGTCGGTATCCTGCCACGCCGGGAATAGGACCTCGACACCCTCAGGTTATGGCCCCACGTGACTGAGAAGATTCCCGTGGACCTGTGGTTCGATCCTTTCTGCCCTTTTGCCTGGGCGACGTCACGATGGCTTCTCGAAGTGGAGAAGGTACGCGCCGTCGAGCCGCGCTGGCACGTCATGAGCCTCAACGTCCTCAACGAGGGCAAGGACGTGCCCGACTCCTACCGTGAGGCCATCGCCAGGGCCATCGAACCCGTCCGCGTGGTGGCCGCCGCGCGGGCCGCGCACGGCGACGAGGTCGTCGGCCCGCTCTACACCGAGCTCGGCACGCGCCTGCACAACGAGCGCGGGATGAAGGACCTCAGCCGCCTCGGCGAGCTGATCGAGGACTCCCTGGAGGCGATCGGCCTCAGCCGCGACCTCGCCGCCGCCGCCCACTCCACCAAGTGGGACGACGCCGTACGCGCCTCCCACCAGGAGGGCATCACGCTGGTCGGCCAGGACGTCGGCACCCCGGTCATCCGCGTCGGCGCCAACGCCTTCTTCGGCCCCGTGATCACGTCCATCCCGAGGGGCGAGGACGCGGGCAGGCTGTGGGACGGCGTGCTTCTCGTCACCGAGTTCGAGGACTTCTTCGAGCTCAAGCGCACTCGTACCAGACAGCCCACCTTCGACTAGATATGTCGCCACCGCCGGGGTAAGACTCATACCCCGGCGGTAGGTTCTCGGACGCGCGGAGGATGAGGAATCCCCCTCTGCTCGATCCGTGGTCTCGCCAGCCCCACGACGTGCACGCGAGGATGGCCCCATGCGCCAGCTGTATATCGGCGGTTCCTGGAACGCCTCTACGTCAGACGAGTCCATCGAGGTCGCCAACCCGGCCACGGAGGAGATCATCGACCGGGTGCCCGCGGGCACCCCCGACGACGTCGAGGCGGCGGTGTCGGCGGCGCGGGAGGCGTTCCCCGCCTGGTCCGACACCTCGGCGGCCCAGCGCGGGAAGCTCCTCGGCCACGCGGCCGAGCTGCTCAAACAGCGCGCCGAGAGCGTCGCGGCGACGATCGCCACCGACATGGGCGCGCCCCTCGGCTTCGCGCTCAAGGTGCAGACGCTGATGCCCGCCGCCGTCCTGTCCTCCTACGCGCAGCTGGCCGAGAGCTACCCGCGCGAGTCCCGCATCGGCAACTCGCTGCTGGTCAAGGAGCCGATCGGGGTCGTCGCGGCGATCACGCCCTGGAACTACCCGCTGCACCAGATCATCTGCAAGGTCGGCCCCGCGCTGGCCGCCGGCTGCACGGTGGTGCTCAAGCCCAGCGAGGTGGCGCCGCTGGCGGCGTACGCGCTGGCCGAGATCCTCGACGAGGTGGGCCTGCCGCCCGGGGTGTTCAACCTGGTCAGCGGGCGCGGCCCGGTCGTCGGCGAGGCGATGGCCGCCCATCCCGACGTGGACATGGTCTCCTTCACCGGCTCCACCGTGGCCGGCCGCCGGGTCGCCGCGCTCGCCGCCGAGACCGTCAAGCGGGTGGCGCTGGAGCTCGGCGGCAAGTCGGCCAACATCATCCTGCCCGACGCCGACCTGGCCACGGCCGTCAAGGTCGGCGTGGCCAACTGCTTCATCAACGCCGGCCAGACCTGCTCCGCCTGGACCCGCATGATCGTCCACCGCGACCAGTACGACGACGCCGTCCGCCTGGCCGTCGAGGCGACCCGCAAGTACACCGTCGGCGACCCCTTCGACGAGGCCACCAGGGTCGGACCCCTGGTGTCGGCGGCCCAGCGCGACCGGGTGGTCCGCTACATCAACCGGGGCCAGGAGGAGGGCGCCAGACTCGTCGCCGGCGGCACCGAGCGCCCGCGCGAGCGCGGCTTCTACGTCGAGCCCACGGTCTTCGCCGCGGTCGAGCCGGGCATGACGATCGAGCAGGAGGAGATCTTCGGGCCCGTGCTGGCGCTGATCCCGTACACGAGCGAGGGCCAGGCCGTGGAGATCGCCAACGCCACCAGGTACGGCCTGGCCGGCGCGGTCTGGTCGGGCAGCCAGGAGCGCGCGGTCGCCGTCGCCCGCAGGCTGCGCACCGGCCAGGTCGTCGTCAACGGCGGCCAGTTCAACCCGCTGGCCCCCTTCGGCGGCTACAAGCAGTCGGGCGTGGGCCGGGAGATGGGCGAGTTCGGCCTGGAGGAGTACCTGGAGATCAAGTCGTTGCAGCTGTAGACCCCGGCCCGCCGCGGCCTACGCGCGCAGCATGATCCTGCGGGCCTCGTCCTTCGGCAGGCGGTCGACGTACAGCCTGCCGTCGAGGTGCTCGGTCTCGTGCTGGAAGCAGCGCGCCAGCGAGCCGCGGGCCTTGATGCGCACGGGCCGCTGGAGCCGGTCGACGCCCTCGACGGTGACGCCCGCGGCCCGTGCGACGGGGGCGTAGATCGGCGTGCGGGTGCGGCGGTCGGGCACCGACAGGCAGCCCTCCTCGTCGGAGACCTCCTCGGCATCGTCGACGGTCAGCACGGGGTTGGCGACATGGCCCTTGCGCCCGGCGATGTCATAGACGAACAGCCGCCGCGACACGCCGATCTGCGGACCGGCCAGGCCCACGCCGTTGACCGCGTACATCGCCTGGAACATCTCCTCGATCAGGCGGCGCAGCTCGCGGTCGAAGTCGGTGACGGGCTCGGCGGGCGTGCGCAGCACCGGATCGCCGATGACGCGGATCTCACGCATGCGTCTCCACTTTCGTAAGGACTGGGGAACGGTAGGGGTCCTTACTCTAGCCAGCGAGTGGGATCGGCGGGGCTGTGGAAGACTGGACGGGTGCGTGTCTACATCGGTGCCGACCATGCCGGCTATGAGCTCAAGAACCACCTCGTGTCCTGGCTCAAGGACCACGGCCACGAGGTGACCGACTGCGGTCCCTTCGTCTACGACGCCGAGGACGACTATCCGGCGTTCGTCCTGCGCGCCGCCGAGGGCGTGGGCGGCGACCCCGGCAGCCTGGGGGTGGTGATCGGCGGCTCGGGCAACGGCGAGCAGATCGCGGCCAACAAGGTGCGCGGCATCCGCGCGGCCCTGGCCTGGAGCGAGGAGACCGCCTCGCTGGCCCGCGAGCACAACAACGCGAACGTCGTCAGCATCGGCGCGCGCATGCACACGACCGAGGAGGCGACCAGGTTCGTCGAGGTCTTCCTGACCACCTCCTTCTCCGGCAGCGAGCGCCACAGCAGGCGCATCGCGCAGCTGACCACCTACGAGACGATCGGCCAGCTGCCCTCGCTGCCCTAGGTCTTGCGCCTGGCCTCGCGCCGGGGCGTCTCGTCGCGCAGGGGCCGCCGGTCGGCGGCCTCCTGCTGCTCCTTCGACGGCCTGGACACGTCGCGGGCCCGCATGGCGATGGTCGCGGTGATCTGCAGACTTTGCAGGGCCATGCTCAAGAGCCTACGTCGTGTGTCTCAGAACACCAGCCCGGCCAGCGGCTTGGGGCTCCACGCCATGGCCGCGGCCAGCGCCCGCACCGCGCCCGGCGTGTGCTCGCGCAGCAGGCCCGCGTCGAGCTGCGCGCCGAGCAGGCCGTCGCCCATGTACGCCGAGCCGAGCGCGGACACCGGCACCGTCAGGTGCGGCTCGTCGTCCACCGGCTTGCACTCCGCGCCGGTGGTGTCGGCGGTGAGCCGCCGGCGACCGGCGTTCCAGGGGCACACGTCGTCCTCGATCTCGATCACCAGGTCCACGGGGGCCGCGTAGGCGCGGGCGGTCAGGGCCCGGTCGACGTCCACCAGGCGTACCCACAGCTCGTCGGACCAGGTCGCGCGCAGCTGGCGGGAGTCGGCGAGCAGCGCGATCAGGGCGTCGTCCACCGGCCGGGCTTCCGCCTCCAGCCTGGTGATCAGGTCACGGTCCAGCATGTCGCGCCACAGCAGGGCGTAGGCCGCCGGATCGGTCGCCTCCAGCTCGAACACCCGCAGCTCGCCGCTGGGCACGCCGTTGGCGTCCCACGCCGACTTGGTGCGGAACAGCGCGTAACCGCGCACCTCCTGGTCGTCCTCGGCGAGCACCGCGCGCAGCGAGCCCCAGCCGCCCCTGTCGTGCTCCTCGTCGGCCAGGAAGGCGTCCCAGACGTGCCGGGTGCGCTCGTACCGGCCCGGACGCCGGGTCACGACGGCGGCGAACACCTTCTCGAACTCGGCCCTGGCCTCGGTGGGGGAGACCACCCTGAGCCGGAGCGCCGGGTCGGTGGGGGCGTCCCGCACGAAGGCCGAGCGGTGCTTGTCAATCTTGTACGACAGTTCGCTGGCCGCCCGTCCGTACCCGAACCTGCCGTAGATCAGCGACTCGGAGGCGTAGAGGGCGGCCACCGACTCGCCGCGGTCGCGGATGTCGGACAGCTGCCGGCGCATCAGCGCGGACAGCACGCCGCGGCGGCGGTGCGAGGGAAGCACGCTGACCGCGGTCACCCCGCCCACGGGGATCTGGCGTCCGCCGGGGACGGTCATCGTGAGGCTGAAGACGGACGTGACGCCCGCCATGGTGGTGCCGTCGAAGGCGACCAGGGTGCGGTCGAACTCCGTGGCCGCCTTGTACCGCTCGTCCTGGGTGGGATGCGGCGTCCAGCCGAACCCCTCTGCGAGCACGCCGGCGAAGCCCGGCCACTCGGATTCGTCAATGGGACGGATCGGATAGGTCATCCGTCCACGGTAGGAGCGGGCAAAGGGGGACGGCCACCCAATATCCGTGCTTAATGATCAAGGCCTTGGTCAAGTGGGCTGCCCAAACAGGGGTCAGACCGATACAGTCACACGCATCATGAGTTCCCGTCCGGCGCCGTTGATTCCGCCACGGGTCCGTGCGGTCCTGGTGCGGGTGCCGTTCCTGGTGTCCGCCGTCCGGTTCGTCCGGAGAGGGCCGCTGGCCCGTGACCGCAACCTGCTCATCACATTGACCGTGCTCTCGCTCGTCATCGGGCTGCTGGCGGCGAAGGTGTCCACCGAGTGGTTCTCGCCGTCGCTGCTCATCCTGGTCACCCTGATCGGCGGGCTGCAGCTGCGGCTGCGCAGCCTGGTCAAGCTGCTGGTGGCGGTGGGCGTCGCGCTGACCTACGTCGCGGCCACGCTCGGGGTGGCGCGGGTGGGGCTGGGGCTCACGGTGACGATCGTGTTCACCACCGTGCTCGCCGTGCTCATGGCCCGTACCCGGGGCAAGCTCGGCGTCCAGGGGCTGCGCGGCGACGCGATGCTGCTGGAGCTGCGCGACCGGCTCAGGAGCCAGGGCGAGCTGCCCCCGCTGCCGAAGGACTGGGGCGGCAAGGTGGTGCTCAAGCAGGCCGGGGGCTCGTCGTTCGGCGGCGACTTCCTGGTCTCCATGCGCGACGGCGACTCCGTGGAGATCGCCCTGGTCGACGTCTCCGGCAAGGGCGTCGACGCCGGCACCCGCGCGCTGCTGCTGTCGGGCACGTTCGGCGGGCTGCTCGGCTCGGTCGACGACTTCCTGCCCGCGTGCAACGCCTACCTCCACCGCCAGCGCGGCGACGAGGGTTTCGTGACGGCCGTGCACGTACGCCTCGACCTCGCCACCGGCGACTACACGATCACCTCGGCCGGCCATCCGCCGGTGGTGAAGCTCGACTCGGGCACCGGCAACTGGCAGGTCGCCTCGGCCAAGGGCGTGGTGCTCGGCGTGGTGCCCGACCTCCACTGCGAGCCCGACAGCGGCACCCTGCGCAAGGGCGACGCGCTGCTGCTCTACACCGACGGCCTGATCGAGCAGCCGGGGCGCGACATCGACGCCGGCCTCGACCGGCTGCTCGGCGAGGCCGAACGGCTGCTGCCCTCCGGTTTCCGCGACGGCGCCAGGGCGCTGGTCAACGCGATGTCCTCGGGCCACAACGACGACTGCGCGCTGGTGTTGATCTGGCGTCCGTAGTGACGTTTCACATGGGTCAGGTCGTGATGGCGGTCACTGGCAACGGGTTCGGCGGGCTGAGATCATTCGACTGTTCGGGTCCCGGCGGAGCGGCGCGGCTCCACCGGGCCCGTCATCTCGTCCGGTCCCGCACAATCAGCCGCTACAACCAGCCGCTACAACCAGCCGCTACAACCAGCCGCTGTCGCTGGCGATGCGCACGGCGTCCAGCCGGTTGCGGGCGCCCGTCTTGCACATGATCCGCGACAGATGGTTGCGCACGGTGCCGACCGACAGGAACAACTGGTCGGCGATCTCGGTCGATCTCGCCCCGCCCGCCGCGATGCGCAGCACGTCGAGCTCCCGCCGGGTGAGCGGGTTGGCGGCCGACTGCAGGGCCGCCACCGCCAGCTCCGCCTCCACCGCCCGCCCGCCCGCGGCGACCTGGCGCACCCCCTCGGCCAGCCGCTCGGGCGCCACCCGCAGGCTCATGAACCCCAGCACGCTGCCGTTGAACGCCCTGCGCACCTGGCCGGGGCTCGGCCGGGCGGAGAGGATCAGCACCGAGCAGCGGGGGACCTGCTCGGTCAGATGCGTGGCGACCGGCAGGCCCGGCAGGTCGAGATCGACGATCGCGACGTCGGGCGCGCTCGACCGCGCGGCCGGCAGCACACCGTCGGGGCTGCCCGTCTCGGCGACCACCCGCAGGTCGGGCTCGGCTTCGAGCGTGGCCTGCAGACCGCGTCGCACCAAGGGCAGGTGTTCGGCGATGAGTATGCGGATCAAGACGTCCCCCTCCATCGTCTCCCAGGGTGATCGGCTGATCGCTTACTGTCAATGCGGTCCGTTGATTCACCAAAGTGCGGGCAAGCCCGAGGGATGTGCTGAGTTCGACTAGTCTGGGAACGTCGAGACCGTCTGTCTGCCTGGAGCGCGCGTAGATGAACTGGCTCTTTGTCGCCGGGATCCTTCTGTTCCTGGTGGGGTTGATGGTCTCCGTCGGCCTGCACGAGGTGGGCCATCTCGTGCCGGCCAAGATCTTCGGCGTCCGGGTCACCCAGTACATGGTCGGCTTCGGCTCGACGGCCTGGTCCATCCGCAGGGGCGAGACCGAGTACGGCATCAAGTGGCTGCCGCTCGGCGGTTACATCCGCATGATCGGCATGCTGCCGCCGCGTCCCGGCGACGCCCCCGGCAGGCTGCGCAGCGCGTCGACCGGGCCGTGGCAGGGCCTGATCGAGACCGCCCGCGAGGCCGCCATGGAGGAGGTGCGGCCCGGCGACGAGGACCGCGTCTTCTACCGCAAGAAGTGGTGGCAGAAGATCATCATCATGTCGGGCGGCCCGGCGATGAACTTCGTGCTCGCCTTCATCTTCTTCAGCGTCCTGCTGGTCGGCATCGGCCTGCCCAAGACCGCCCCGATCGTGTCGCCCGACACCAACACGTGCGTGATCCCCACCACCGAGGTGCGCAAGACGTGCGCGCCCACCGACGAGCGCACCCCGGCCGCCAAGGCGGGCGTCAAGGTCGGCGACCACATCGTCTCCCTCGACGGCCAGAAGATCGCGACCTGGCAGGACGCCACCCGCCTGATCCGCGGCCACGGCGCCGGCCCCGTCAAGCTGGGCATCGTCCGCGACGGCAGGCCGATGACGCTCGACGTCACCCTCATCGCCCGCGACATGGCGAACCCGACCGACGAGACCAAGATCGACAAGGGCGTCGGGTTCCTCGGCGTCGTGCCCTCCCAGGTCTTCGAGCAGCAGAGCATCGGGCAGGTGCCGGGCTACATGAGCGACCTGACCGGCCGCGTCGTGGGCTCGATGGTCAACCTGCCGGCGAAGATGGTCGGCGTCTGGAACGCCGCCTTCTCCGGCGACAAGCGCGACCCCGAGGGCCCGGTCGGCGTGGTGGGCGCGGGCCGGCTCGGCGGCGAGATCCTGGCCTCCGACATGTCCAACAAGAGCAAGCTGTTCACCTTCGTCAGCCTGCTGGCCGGGTTCAACCTGGCGATCGGCCTGTTCAACCTGATCCCGCTGCTGCCCCTCGACGGCGGCCACATCGCGGGCGGCCTGTGGGAGGGGATCAAGCGCGGCTACGCCAAGATCCTGCGCCGCCCCGAGCCCCGCTACGTCGACATCGCCAAGGTGCTGCCGCTCACGTACGCAATGGCGTTCGTGCTGATCATCATGGCCGGTCTGCTGGTCTACGCCGACCTGGTCAACCCCCTCACGCTCGGCTGACCCGGCCGGCGCGTCACGGGCGGGGGTCACCGCGCCTGGCGCACCCCGCGACGCCAGACCTCGGCGATGTCGCCGACGGCGGTGACGTCCCGGGTGGCGTCGCCCTCGACCAGCACCAGGTCCGCGCGCAGACCGGGGGCGATCCGGCCGCGGTCGGCCAGCCCGAAGTGCCGGGCGGGCACGCTGGTCGCGGCGGCCAGCGCCTCCTCGGCGCCGAGCCCGGCCTCGGTGAGCAACCGCAGCTCGCGGTGCAGGCCGGCGCCGTGGGCGGGCACAAATGGCGTGGCGTCCGTCCCGGCGAGCAGCGGCACGCCCGCGCGGCGCAGGGCCCGCAGCGCGCCGACGGCGTTGGCGGAGCTGCCCGGGCGGGCGCAGTCGGCGGTCTCGACGTGCTGAGCCGTGATCGCCTCGAAGTAGGCCAGCGTGGTCACCACGAAGACCCCCTGATCGCGCACCCGCCCGGCCAGGCGCGGCGAGGCCGGGTCGTCCGGCGTCAGGTCGGTCCACACGTGAGCCAGGCCGTCGACGCCGGCGTCGAGCGCGATCCCCACCTCGGCGGCGGTGACCGCGTGCGCGACGACCAGCAGGCCCGCCTCGTGCGCCGCCGCGGCCAGGGCGGCGGCGACCTCCGCCGTCATGACGGGGAGGTCGGCCCCGTGCACGGCGCCGTCGTCAATGACGATCTTGAGGTAGTCGGCCCCCTCGGCCAGCCTGGCCTGGACGAACGCCGGCGCCTGCGCCGGGTCGGAGACGAAGTCGATCGCCGTGACGTCGAGCCCGTCCAGGACGGTGCCCGCCAGGGCCGTCAGCAACTGGGTCGGGTGCCCGCCCGGGGCGGTGGCCAGCGTGCCGGCGCTGCGCAGGTCGGCCACGTCGTCGTTCTCGGCGGCCAGCCGCCGCTGCCCGGCGAGGATCTGCGGCAGGCAGAACATGTCGAGCTCGGTGGTGACCCCGTACCGCAGGGCCTGGGCCAGGCTGCCGTCGAACACGTGGGTGTGCGCGTCGATCAGGCCGGGCAGCAGCGTCCTGCCCGTGCCGTCCACCTCGGCGTCGGCCGGGTGGCCCGCGCCGCTGCCGACAGCGGCGATCAGGCCGTCCTCGATCATCACGTCGGCCGTCGCGACGGTCTGCTCGCCGTCGAACACCCTGACGTCGCGGATCAATGTACGCATCGAAGCTCTCCCTTGTGAGTCGTGACGCCACCACAGAGGGGCAACCGGCCGGGAACTGTGACATGAGTGGCATAGATCACGCTTGATGCCTTCATGTCACAATCGCCACGCATCGGGGCTCTTCGGTTACGACAGACGAGGAGGCACGCCATGACACCGACCCCGCGGCACCCCGCCGACGCCGCCACCGAGCAGTTCCTCGGCTACCGGGAACTGCTGTTCTCCGTGGTCTACAACATGCTCGGCAGCGTCGCCGACACCGAGGACGTGCTGCAGGAGGCGTGGCTGGCCTGGTCCGCCCGGCACCGCAGGCCGGACGCCGGACCGGTGGAGAACGTCCGGGCCTACCTGGTGCGGATCGCGGTGAACCAGGCGCTCGCCCGGCGGGCGGACCTGAGCCGTCGGCAGGAGACCTACGTCGGCCCCTGGCTGCCGGAACCGCTGGTCACGGCCCCCGACAACACCGGAGGCGCCGCCGAGAGCGGGGAGTCGTTGTCGATGGCGGTGCTGGTCGTGCTGGAGACCCTGTCACCGCTGGAACGAGCGGTCTTCGTGCTGCACGAGGTGTTCGGATTCAGCCACCCGGAGACGGCCGACATCCTCGGGCGCACGCCCGCGGCGGTCCGGCAGCTCGCGGCCCGCGCGCGCCGCCACGTCCACGCGCGCCGTCCTCGTCACCGGACCCAGCCCGACGTGCACGCCGAGGTGACCGAGCGGTTCGCCGCGGCCGCCCTCGGCGGTGACCTGCGGGCCCTGCTGGAGGTGCTGGCGCCGGAGGTGACCTTGTGGACCGACGGCGGCGGCAAGGGACCGGCCACCAGCCTGCAGCCGGTCCACGGCCGGGACCAGGTGGCGGCGCTGTTCATGTCCGTCGCCGCGACGCTGACCCCGGGCGCGGTGGACCTGCGTTACCGGCGGGTGGCCGGCGACCCGTGCGCGCTCGTCTTCTCCGGTGACGGGCCGCTGGCCGTGGTCGTCGTCGATCTCACGCCCGAGGGCGACCGGATCGCCGCCGTCTACTCCGTCACCAACCCCGACAAGCTCACCGGCATCCGCTGAGCCGCCGGTCCGCGGCTAGTTCATCGAGATGTGCACGTGGTCGTAGTGGTTCTCGGTGATGCTGCCGCGGTCGGACATCGAGCGCCAGCCCGAGCCCTGGTTGATGCGCTGCTTCCAGATCACGTACTTGACGCCCAGCTTGGCCTTGTTCTTCAGCGCCCAGTCGGCCAGCCGGTCGCCGAGGGCGTTGTTGACGGCGCTCGGCATGGTGCCGCCCGTGCTCATCATGAAGTCGCAGGCCCGGCCGAGCGGGTGCTCGCCGCTGGAGCCGGACCGGAAGCAGCCCACCTCGTACGGCAGCGAGAAGTTCTTCTGCACCTGCGCGCGCATCAGCCGGGTGCGCGGCGTGATGTTGTCCGAGCCGGCCGGCAGCTCGGGCGCCCAGCTCCCGTCGGACTTCTTGCCCGGCCCGAACGGCACCAGGTCCTGGAGCTTCTTCTTGATGTCGTCGATGACGTCCTGGGCGTCGTCGCGCTGCTCGGCCACCTCCGCCGTGCCCGCCTTCAGCTCCGTCGCGAGCGCGGCGGCGGCCGTGGCGGCCTTCTTCTGGTCGTCGCGGGCCTTGGCCACGCTGTCCACGACCGCCTGCTGCTCGGCGGTGAGCTGTTCGAGCACGGCCGCGCCGCCGCCGTCCGGGGTCATCATGAACGCCGGCAGGGAGGTGTCGCCGTTCTGGTAGCGCAGCCGGGCGATCTCGGCGACCCGCTGCTCGGCCGTGGCCAGCGCCTGCTCGGCGGCGGTGAGCCGCTGCTGGGCCGCGGTGGCGGCCTGCTGGGCCTTGGCCAGCTCGACCCGCTTGAGGTTGTACGTCTCGATGAGCTTGTCGACCTTGCGGTTGAGCTCCTTGAGCTGGGCCCGCAGCTGCGCCTCGGACGGCTTGGGCGCGGCCGCCACGGCGGCTGCCCCGGAGACCGAGGCGGCGGCCGGATGGACGAGCAGGGCGGTGGCGGTGATGAGACCGACGGCGAGACTCGCGGGGGACGAAGCCGCCACGTGGTTGTTCCTCTCCCTCTGCCGGCCGGGTTAGCTGACGGGTTCGGGCACGGGAGCAGTCCCTACCACTTGCGCGGATTCACCCCGGATGCGATGGGTCCCCGGCTCCCGGGCAACACGCCCGGGATTAGGCGTACAACGACCGTTATGGCCGATGTCTAACGGGATATTAGTGGTAGATCACGAGTCATGCGACTTTAATGAGAAACCAATTAGTGATCAATTCGTGATCGCAACATGCGTGCCGCCTCCTCCGGCAGCACGTCGTTGACGAAGGCCCCCATGGCCGACTCCGAGCCCGCCAGGTACTTCAGCTTCCCGGGCGCCCGCCTGATGCTGAACAGCTCCAGGCGCAGGTAGGCCAGCTCGCGACCGTACCGCACCGGCGCCTGGTGCCAGGCCGAGATGTACGGCATCGCGACCCCGAACAGCGCGTCGAGCGCCCGCAGCACCGAGGTGTACAGCGGCGCGAACGCGGCCCGCTCCTCCTCCGACAGCGCCGCCAGGTCGGGCACCTGCCGGTGCGGATACACGTGCACCTCGAACGGCCAGCGCGCGGCGGCCGGCACGAACGCCGTCCAGAGCTCGTTGGCGGCCACCACCCGCGTGCCGGCGGCCTGCTCGGCGGCCAGCACGTCGGCGAACAGGTTGCCGCCCGTGTGCCGAGAGGCGGCCCCCAGCTGGAGCTTGGTGCGCGGGGTCACGTAGGGATAGGCGTAGATCTGCCCGTGCGGGTGGGGGAGCGTGATGCCGATCTCCTCGCCCCGGTTCTCGAAGCAGAACACCTGCTCGACACCCTCCATGCCGGACAGCTCGGCCGTGCGGTCGGCCCACGCCTCCATGACCAGCCTGACCTGCGCGTTGGAGAGCCTGGAGAAGGAGGAGGAGTGGTCGGAGGTGAAGCACACCACCTCACAACGTCCGACACCCGGCCGCACCTCACTCAGGCCGCCGACATCCCCGTAAGTCCCAAAATTTCCGGAGAAAGAGGGGAAGCGGTTCTCGAACACCACCACGTCATAGTCATGGGCCGGGATCTCCGACGCCCGCGTGGCGGATGACGGGCACAACGGGCACTCGTCGGCCGGCGGCAGGAACGTCCGCGTCTGCCGGTGGCCGGCGATCGCGATCCACTCCTCGGTCAGCGGGTCGTAGCGCAGCTCGGAGGCCACCGGCCGCGGATCGAGCGGCCGCCGGTCGATCGCGCTCCGGTCGGCGTCGTCGCGCCGGTCGAAGTAGATCAGCTCTCGGCCGTCTGCCAGGTGGGTGATGGTGCGCTTCAAGGCGTGCCCTCCGCGATGATCAGTTCTCCGGCCCGTTCGGCCAGCTCGGTGCGTGCTTCCTCGGGCAGCCCCGCGTCGCTGATGACCACGTCGGCCTCGGTCAGCTCGGCGATCGTGCTGATGCCGACCGTGTTCCATTTGGTGTGGTCGGCGGGGACCACCAGCCGGTGCGCCGCGGCCACCAGCTCCCTGTCGGTCTCGGACTCCAGGAGGTTGGGCGTGGTGAACCCGGCGCGCAGGCTCATGCCGTGCACCCCGAGGAAGAGCGTGTCCACGTGCAGGCGGCGGATGGCCGCCACCGCCACGGGGCCGACGAGCGCGTCGGAGGGCGTGCGCACGCCGCCGGTCAGCACGACCGTGCGGTCGGCGCGCGGGTTGCGGTGGAAGACCTCGGCGACGGGGATCGAGTTGGTGATCACGGTCAGCTCGGCCACCGCGACGAGGTGGTGGGCCAGCGCCCACGTGGTGGTGCCGGCGGAGAGGGCCACGGCGGTGCCCGGCCGTACGAGGGTGGCCGCGTGCCGCGCGATGGCCTCCTTCTCCTGCTGCTGGCGGGCGGACTTGGCGGTGAAGCCGGGCTCCTCGGTCGAGCCGGGGCCGAGGGCCGTCGCGCCGCCGTGGACCTTCTCCAGCAGCCCGCGCTCGGCCAGCACCTCAAGGTCGCGGCGTATCGTCATGTCGGAGACGCCGAGCTCGCGCACGAGGTCGGCCACCCGGACGCCGCCGCTGCTGCGTACGCGTTCGAGGATCGTCTGCTGACGCTGCTGTGCGAGCACGCCCACCCCTTCCAACAGATTCCACCAAATTATGACACGAGTTTGTTGAGGAATGTTAGGTCGCGGCGTATCGCTTGTGCGGCCCGCGGGCAGGGGAGACCTTGTAGGTCACGATCCCGACCGTCGGAGGTGAGCCCATGGCGAAACGTGCACGCAAGGGCAGGGCGCGCAAGAAGAAGAAGGCGAACCACGGGAAGCGCCCGAACGCGAACTGAACACGGGTGGCCGCGGATCTCGCGGCCACCCGTGTCATCTCAGCCGGGCAGCTCGCTGAGCGCCTGGTCGAGGCGCTCCTGCGGAAGTGAGTAGTCCTCCAGTTCGCCGGCCAGGTGGCGGTCGTAGGCGGCCAGGTCGAAGTGGCCGTGCCCGCACAGCGCGGTGAGGATCACCTTCTCCTCGCCGCTCTCCTTGCAGCGCAGGGCCTCGGCGATGGTCTCGGCCAGCGCGTGCGTGGGCTCGGGGGCCGGGACGATGCCCTCGGTCCGCGCGAAGCGCACACCCGCCTCGAAGCACTCGCTCTGGGTACGGGTCACCGCCTCGAACAGCCCCAGCTCGTACATGTGGGACAGCAGCGGCGCCATGCCGTGATAGCGCAGCCCGCCGGCGTGGATCGGGTCGGGGACGAAGGAGTGCCCGAGGGTGTGCATCTTCAGCAGCGGCGTCAGCCCGGCGGTGTCGCCGAAGTCGTAGGCGTACACGCCGCGGGTGAACGACGGGCAGGCGGCCGGCTCGACCGCCCTGAACCGGGTGCCGATCCGTCCGGCCAGCTTCTCCCGCAGGAAGGGGAAGGCCAGACCGGCGAAGTTGGAGCCGCCGCCGGTGCAGCCGATGACCAGGTCGGGCAGCTCGGGCAGCTGCGCCAGGGCCTCCTCGCCGATCACCGTCTGGTGCATGAGGACGTGGTTGAGCACCGAGCCGAGCGCGTACCGGGCCTCGGGGGTCGCGGCGGCCACCTCGACCGCCTCGCTGATCGCCAGCCCCAGGCTGCCGGGGGAGGCGGGGTCGTCGGCCAGCGCCTTGCTGCCCGCGCCGGTGAGGGGGGAGGGGCTGGGGTGGACGATGGCGCCGTACACGCGCATGAGCGAGCGCCGGTACGGCTTCTGGTCGTAGGACGCCCGAACCATCCAGATCCGGCATTCGACGTCGAACTGGGCGCAGGCGAACGCCAGGGCCGACCCCCACTGTCCCGCGCCGGTCTCCGTGGTCAGCAGCCGCACGCCCTCCTTGGCGTTGTAGTACGCCTGCGGCACGGCGGTGTTCGCCTTGTGCGACCCGGCCGGTGAGACGCCCTCGTACTTGTAGTAGATGCGGGCCGGCGTGTCGAGGGCCTTCTCCAGCCGGTGCGCCCTGATCAGCGGCGTGGGCCGCCACAGCCGGTAGACGTCGATGACCTCCTTGGGGATGGGCACGTAGCGGTCGCCGCTGACCTCCTGCGCGATGAGCTCCATGGGGAACAGTGGCGCGAGGTCGTCCGGCCCCACGGGACGGCGGGTGCCGGGATGCAGCGGCGGCGGAGGCGGCACGGGAAGATCGGGAACGATGTTGTACCAGTTGCCAGGGATCACCGTTTCAGTTTGAGCCGCCCCTGTGGGCCGTCAAGGGTCTGGACACGGACACGTTCCTTCTTTACCTTGGTTGAATCAGTTCACAGGAGGAGCATATGAAAATCGATGCGGTCGTGTTCGACATCGGCGGGGTGCTGGAGCTGACGCCGTCCCTGGGCGTGACGGCCAGGTGGGAGGAGAAGCTCGGGCTGCCCGCCGGGCACATCGACGCCCAGCTGGAGCCGACCTGGCTGGCCGGGGCGGTCGGCGAGATGACGGAGGAGCAGGCCGGCGCCGAGGTGACCAAGGTGCTCGGCGCGCACGCCGGGGCGTTCATGGACGACGTCTGGACGGAGTACCTCGGCACGCCCAACACCGAGCTCATGGCGTACCTGGGCGCCCTGCGTCCGCGCTACCGCACGGGCCTGGTGAGCAACAGCTTCGTCGGCGCCAGGGAACGCGAGCAGGCCGCGTACGGCTACGCCGGCCTGGTGGACCACATCGTCTACTCGCACGAGGCGGGAGTGCGCAAACCGGATCCGCGCATCTACCTGATGGCCTGCGACGCCCTCGGCGCCGACCCCGCCGCCACGGTGTTCCTCGACGACCACGAGCCGTACGTCGAGGGCGCCCGCGCGGCCGGCCTGCACGCCGTGCGCTTCACCTCGAACGCCCAGGCGGTCGCCGAGCTGGACGCGCTGCTCGGGCTCAGCCGTCCGTCAGCACCGCCGGCCGGTCCGGATGGTCGGCCCTGACCACCACGTCGGCGGCCCGCTGCGGGCGCGCCTCGCGTTCGTACCGCTCGTAGGCCGGCAGCCGCCACCGCTCGTCCTGCGGCGTGCGCCGCGCCAGCGCCCCCGCCGACAGCCACACGTGCACGCTCACCTCGAACGGCAGCCCCCGTCCCAGCAGCAGCGTGCCGTCCACGAGCACCACCCCGCCCGGCGCCAGCTCCCGGTACGGCAGCCGGTACGCGCGATCGATCCCGCTGTCCCACAACGCCGGCAGCACCCGCCCCGAGCCGCCCGGCTCCAAGGGTTCGAGCACCTCGCGCAGCAGGCCCTTGACGTCGAGCCAGTCCTCGTAGAAGACGTCGGGATCGGTCCGGCCGTGCTCCAGCCGGAGCGAGGCCGGCCGCAGGAAGTCACCCGCCGACACCCGCAGCACGGGCCTGCCGCGCAACCGCAGCGGCGCGACCAGCTCGTCGGCCAGCGCGCCGGGCCCCGCCGCGGGCGCTCCGTCGACCGCCACCCGCACCCAGGCGTCCTTGGGCCGCGCGGCGACGAGCTCGGCGAGCTCCTCGACGAGCGCCTCCCGGGAGATCGGACGTGCACGCATCGACGCCAGCCTACGCCCCCGAAGATCACAAAAGGCCAGGCCCCCCGAACCGGGGATGACCTGGCCTTTCGCCTGCGAGAGCGGACGACGGGAATCGAACCCGCGTAGCTAGTTTGGAAGACTAGGGCTCTACCATTGAGCTACGTCCGCGCGAACCGGTCGAACTCTGGTCTAGACTTCATCCGGTCGTCAGGGCGTAAGCGTACCGGAGTCGCGGACCGCATGCGCACCCGGCGAGGCGGGGCGTGGCGCAGCTTGGCAGCGCGCTTGCTTTGGGAGCAAGAAGTCGCAGGTTCAAATCCTGTCGCCCCGACCAGCTCCTCGGCCCCCTCCGACGCGGAGGGGGCCTTCTTGGTTCGCGGACCCGGACGAAGTGCCCATTAAGGTCGAGGCGTGACAGACAATCGTGTGCCTCCGCCCCTCACCGGCGACGAACGGACCGTGCTCGGCAACTGGCTCGAATGGCATCGCGGCACGCTGGCCGTCAAATGCGCCGGCCTGACCGACGAGCAGCTCAGGCTCCGCTCCGCCGAGCCGTCCGCCATGTCGCTGCTCGGCCTGGTCCGGCACCTGGCGCACGTGGAGCGTGTCTGGTTCCGCCGCGTGCTGAACGGCGAGGACATCCCCCGCCTGTGGAACAAGGACGTCGACAACGACGCCGACTTCAACGACGTGGACGACGCCTCGGTGGAGGAGGCGTTCGCCACCTGGCAGGACGAGATCGAGCGCGCCCGCGCCATCTCGGCCGCCAAGCCCCTCGACGCCGTGGGCGACCGGAACGGCCAGGACTGCACCCACCGCTGGATCCTCGTCCACATGATCGAGGAGTACGCGCGCCACAACGGCCACGCCGACCTGCTGCGCGAGCGCATCGACGGCGCCACCGGCGAGTAACGGCCAGGCCGAGGGCTCAGCCCTCTTCGGAACCCTCTTCGGCGCGGAACAACGCCCACACGGCCTTGCCGCCGCGGTCGAGCGGGTCCCAGCCCCAGCACTGGCTGTAGGTCTCGACGATGTAGAGGCCGCGCCCGTTCTCGGAGATGAAGTCCGGCTCCTTGCGGCGCGGCACCTCGTCGCTCGGGTCCGCCACCGCCAGCAGCACGTGCGGCGACACGCGCATCAGCAAGAGCTCGATCTCCCGCCGGCCGGCCGCGTACATCGCGTACCGCACGGCGTTCGTCACCAGCTCGGACACCACGAGCGCGGCGTCGTCGCTCAGCTCGTGCAGGCCCCATCCCCGCAGTGTGGAGCGGGTCACGTCCCTGGCGGTCTTCACCGAGTCGGCCTGGAAGGGCAGCGGGCACGCGGTCGTGTTCGGCTTCCCGCCCTTGAGCAGGTGGTCGAACCCCACCTCACGGGTGATCTGCAGGCAATCGGCAGTGGCCAGAGGATCCTCCACCATGCCGCCGATACCTCCCCGTAGCCCTCGGTTTAGTGCATGTTTGGCCCACAATGCACTAAGCCATCATGGGTCACGAACGCGGCGGCTGCAAGACCCAAATGCACGTGCAGCTGCAATGTGCAACAGCATGCGCCTTTTGGGGCAAATCTCTCCTAATCGGACACGAGGTTGAGACCTTGTCATACCCGGCAATGTGGTGTCACTGTGTGTGCGGACCTTGATAGGAGGCAACGTGACGCAGAACCAGCCGGGTTCCGGGCCGACGGCGCTGCGCATCCTCCTGGGCTCCCAGCTGCGAAAGCTCAGGGAGGCGAAGAACGTCACCCGCGAGGAGGCGGGGCACCTCATCAGGGGCTCCGAATCCAAGATCAGCCGCATGGAGCTGGGCCGGGTGGGGTTCAAGGAACGTGACGTCTCCGACCTGCTCACCCTGTACGGCGTCGTGGACCCGCAGGCGCGAGCCGCCGTCCTCGACCTGGTGGCCACCGCGAACGAACCCGGCTGGTGGCACCGGTTCAACGACGTCCTGCCCACCTGGTTCCAGGCGTACGTCGGCCTTGAGGAGGCCGCCGCCCGGATCAGGACCTACGAGGTCCAGTTCGTGCCGGGACTGCTGCAGACCAAGGAGTACGCCCGGGCGGTCGTCACCGCCGGAGCGGCGGGCATCGCGGCGGAGGAGATCGCCAGGAGGGTCGACCTCAGGCTCGAACGCCAGCGCATCTTCGACCGGCCGGACGGTCCCGTCTTCTGGGCCGTGATCGACGAGGCGGCGCTGCGCCGGCCCATCGGCGGCGTCGAGGTCATGCGCGCCCAGCTCGAACACCTCATCGACCTCATGCGGCAGCCCAGCATCACCATCCAGATCATGCCGTTCAGCTTCGGCGGCCACAGCGCCGAGGGCGGCGCCTTCAGCATCCTGCGCTTCCCCGACCGCGACCTGCCCGACGTCGTCTACGTCGAGCAACTGGCCAGCGCCCTGTACCTGGACAAGCGTGAGGACGTGGACCGATACACGGAGGTCATGGAGCGGCTGTGCGCCGTGAGCACCACTCCTGATGAGACGATCGATCTGCTGCGGACGATCGCCGAGGAGTTCTGACGGCGACGGCGTCGTTGTTCGGTACGCATCTGCCCTAGACTGGCCATCGGCGTTGGATCCCGCCGTGGCGGAGCATGCCCAACGCCGCTCATGTGGGCGCGGCGCGTGAGCCGTACCGAATGGACGCGCCCGCGATCACTCGTAGCTTGATCAAGGAGACCATTCCGTGAAGACCGCTGTCGAGGAGCTCAGCCCGACCCGGGTCAAGCTCACCGTCGAGGTGCCGTTCGAAGAGCTGCGCCCGAGCATGGATGCGGCGTACAAGAAGGTCGCGCAGCAGGTGCGCGTCCCCGGGTTCCGGCCTGGCAAGGTTCCGGCCCGCATCATCGAGCAGCGCTTCGGCCGGGCGGTAGTGCTGGAGGAGACCCTCAACGACGCGGTGCCCAAGCTCTACGGCCAGGCCGTCGACGAGGTCGACGTGTTCCCGGTGAGCCAGCCCGACATCGAGGTCACGAAGATCGACGACGGTGAGCAGATCGAGTTCACCGCCGAGGTCGACATCCGGCCCAACTTCGAGGTGCCCGACTACCAGGGCGCCGAGATCACCGTCGACTCCGCCGAGGTCTCCGACGAAGACGTCGACGCCCAGCTCGACTCGCTGCGCCAGCGCTTCGCGACGCTGACCGGCGTCGAGCGCGCGGCCGCCAACGGCGACTTCGTGGTGATGGACCTGCGCGCCGAGATCAACGGCGAGAACATCGAGGAGCAGCAGGCCAGCGAGGTCTCCTACGAGGTCGGCGCCGGCTCGGTGCTCCAGGGCCTCGACGACGCCCTCGTGGGCATGTCCGCGGGCGAGGAGAAGAGCTTCAAGACCGAGCTCGTCGGCGGCGAGAACGCCGGCGAGGAGGCCGACGTGATCATCAACGTCAAGTCGGTCAAGGAGAAGGTCCTGCCCGAGCTCGACGACGAGTTCGCCCAGCTCGCCAGCGAGTTCGACACGCTCGACGAGCTCAAGGCCAGCATCCGCGAGCAGGCCCGCCGCAACAAGCTCATCGACCAGGTCGTCCAGGCCCGCGAGAAGGCCCTCGACGCCCTGCTTGAGAAGATCGACATCCCGCTGCCCGAGAGCGCGCTCAAGGCCGAGGTCGACGCCCGCAAGCACAACCTCGACCACCAGATCGCCGAGAGCGGCCTCAGCCGTGACGCCTTCTTCCGTCTGTACCAGACGACGGAGGAGGAGCGTTTCGCCGAGTTCGACAACAACTCCGCCAAGGCGCTCAAGGTCGGCTTCGTGCTCGACAAGATCGTCAAGGCCGAGGAGCTGGGCGTCAACGAGCAGGAGCTGACCAACTTCGTGGTGCGCCGCGCCATGGAGATGGGAGTCCAGCCCAACGAGCTGGCCAAGCACCTGGCCGACAACGACCAGCTCACGCTGGCCATGGTCGAGATCGTCCGAGACAAGGCCAAGTCCGTGCTGGGCGACGCCGCCAAGGTCGTCGACAGCGAGGGCAACGAGGTCGACCTCAAGGCCATCTACGCCGAGATCAACGGCGCCCCGGTCGAGGAGGAGGCCGACGAGGCCGCCGAGTCCGAGGAGAAGGCCGAAGCCTGACCTTCCCCGAAGCCCCCGAACCCCATGGGTTCGGGGGCTTCGTGTTGTGCGGCCGCGGCGGCGCGCCTCCCGCGTCCGAGAGCACGGCCGAGCGCGTGTACGCGCCCACAAGGCACCTGACGATCCCGCGGGGCGCGAACGGCCCCTCAGGCGCGCGGCCCGCCCTTCGACGGCTCGGCAGCCCCTCACCGCCACCGCCCGCGCGACCGCCTCCGCGCCGCCGGACGGCATCCACCGGTACGCAACCTCACAAGCTCCACGAGCCCCACCAGCACGGCGCCATCCCTGTCGAATCGCCCACAGAGCCGGACCATGAGCTGGACGTGGAGGAACGGCGTAGTCTGACAGAAGGCCGGCCACCCAGACCTGCGCCGTCAGCGAACAGTACGGGGGACCGGGCATGACCTGTGGGCGTCGCGCGTTAAGGTCACAAGCAAAGCCAATCACTTACGACGCATCGGAAGGTGACGCTGTGACCAGCCCGCCGACCTTCTATCAGCCTGAGTCGCGAGGCCGTGAGAACGGCTCGTCCTTCCGGCTTGAGGACCAGCTTTACCAGCGCCTGCTGCGTGAGCGCATCATCGTGCTCGGTCAGGAGGTCAACGACGAGATCGCCAACCGGATCTGCGCCGAGCTGTTGCTGCTCGCGGCCGACGACCCCGAGCGCGACATCACGCTGTACATCAACTCGCCGGGGGGCTCGGTGAGTGCCGGTATGGCGATTTACGACATGATGGAATATGTGCCTAACGACGTGTCCACGGTGGTGATGGGCATGGCCGCCTCCATGGGGCAGTTCCTGCTCACCGCCGGCGCCCGCGGCAAGCGCTACGGCCTGCCGCACGCCCGCGTCATGATGCACCAGCCGTCCGGCGGCATCGGCGGCACCGCGGCCGACATCGCCATCCAGGCGGAGCAGATGCTCTACGTGAAGAAGACGCTCGCCGAGCGGATCGCCTTCCACACCGGGCAGCCGCTGGACCAGATCGAGTCCGACTCCGACCGTGACCGCTGGTTCACGGCCGAGGAGGCGAAGGACTACGGCTTCATCGATCACGTGGTGCGCAGCGCGCGGCAGGTGCCCTCCGTGGGCCCGGTCTCCTAGGGGGAGCTGACATGAACATCCAGAGCCGTTACGTTCTCCCCTCCTTCGTCGAGCGCACGTCCTACGGCGTGAAGGAGATGAACCCGTACAACAAGCTCTTCGAGGACCGCATCATCTTCCTCGGAGTGCAGATCGACGACGCGTCGGCCAACGACGTGATGGCCCAGCTGCTGACGCTGGAGTCGCTCGACCCCGACCGTGACATCAGCATCTACATCAACTCGCCCGGCGGCTCGTTCACGGCCATGACGGCGATCTACGACACGATGCAGTTCGTCCGGCCGGAGATCCAGACCGTCTGCCTCGGCCAGGCCGCGTCCGCCGCGGCCGTGCTGCTGGCCGGCGGCACCCCGGGCAAGCGCTTCGCGCTGCCCAACGCCCGGGTGCTGATCCACCAGCCCTCCACCGAGGGCGGTGGCCAGGGAAGCGACATCGAGATCCAGGCCCGCGAGATCCTCCGCATGCGATCCCTCCTCGAGGACATCGTGGCGAAGCACACGGGCAAGGCCTCCGCCGACATCCGCAAGGACATCGAACGCGACAAAATTCTCAACGCGGACGAGGCAAAGGCGTATGGTCTGATCGACGACATCATCCCGACCAGGAAGAAACGAGCTCAGGCCGTCGCTTCCTAGTTGAGATGTGACGCACCGGAGCGCTGCCCAATAGGGCACGTTCCGGTGCGACTCGCCGCTAGGGGGCTCACTGAGGGCCCAGAAGACGGTAACGTCGAAACCTGAGCGGTTCGGCCTAGTCCGGAGGATGTCCGGAGACACTGCTCGCGTGAGCAGGGCGGTCCCACGCAAAGGAGTATCTGGGGTGGCACGCATCGGCGACGGGGGAGACCTGCTGAAGTGCTCTTTCTGCGGGAAGAGTCAGAAGCAAGTCAAGAAGCTCATTGCCGGTCCAGGCGTCTACATCTGCGATGAGTGCATCGATCTCTGCAACGAGATCATCGAGGAGGAGCTCTCCGAGTCCTCCGAGCTCAAGTGGGACAACCTGCCCAAGCCGAGGGAAATCTACGAGTTCCTCGACGCCTACGTCATCGGACAGGACAAGGCGAAGAAGGCGCTCTCGGTGGCGGTCTACAACCACTACAAGCGGGTGCAGTCCGGTGACCGGGGTAGAGACGACGGCCTTGAGCTGGCCAAGAGCAACATCTTGCTGCTCGGGCCGACCGGGTCGGGAAAGACTCTCCTCGCACAGACTCTGGCGAAGATGCTCAACGTGCCCTTCGCCATCGCCGACGCGACGGCCCTCACCGAGGCCGGCTACGTCGGCGAGGATGTCGAGAACATCCTGCTCAAGCTCATCCAGGCCGCCGACTACGACGTCAAGAAGGCCGAGACGGGCATCATCTACATCGACGAGGTCGACAAGATCGCCCGCAAGAGCGAGAACCCGTCGATCACCCGCGACGTCTCCGGCGAGGGCGTGCAGCAGGCGCTGCTGAAGATCCTCGAAGGCACGACGGCCTCGGTGCCGCCGCAGGGCGGGCGCAAGCACCCGCACCAGGAGTTCATCCAGATCGACACCACCAACGTGCTGTTCATCTGCGGTGGCGCCTTCGCCGGCCTCGAAAAGATCATCGAGTCGCGCATCGGCAAGAAGGGCATCGGCTTCAACGCCATCATCCGCTCGAAGGAAGAGGTCGACACGGCCGACATCTTCGGCGACGTGATGCCCGAAGACCTGCTGAAGTTCGGCATGATCCCCGAGTTCGTCGGCCGCCTGCCGGTCATCACCTCGGTGCACAACCTCGACCGCGAGGCCCTCATCCAGATCCTCACCGAGCCCCGCAACGCGCTGGTCAAGCAGTACCGCAAGCTGCTGGAGCTCGACGGCGTGGAGCTGGAGTTCACCGACGGCGCCCTGGAGGCCATCGCCGACCAGGCCATCCTGCGCGGCACCGGCGCCCGCGGATTGCGCGCGATCCTGGAGGAGGTGCTCCAGTCCGTCATGTACGAGGTGCCCTCCCGCCAGGACGTCGCCCGCGTGGTCATCACCCGCGAGTCGGTGCTGGAACACGCGATCCCGACGCTCGTCCCGCGCGACCAGCTCGCCGCCAAGCAGCAGCGCACGCCGCGCGAGAAGTCGGCCTGACCGTCCTCGAAAAACGCCCCCGGGTTCGTCCCGGGGGCGTTTCGCTTGTCCGGCTCCCTAGAATTGGTGCTTGTGACAACGCAAGAGCTGCCCACCCAATACACGCCGGCCGACGTCGAGACCCGTAGCTACGAGCGCTGGGTGTCCGAAGGCTACTTCCACGCCGACCCGGGCAGCTCGCGCGTGCCGTACAGCATCGTCCTCCCGCCGCCCAACGTGACGGGCGTCCTGCACATCGGTCACGCGCTCGACCACTCCATCCAGGACGCGCTGACCCGCCGCGCCCGCATGCAGGGCCGCGAGACGTTGTGGCTGCCCGGCATGGACCACGCCGGCATCGCCACCCAGAACGTCGTGGAGCGCGAGCTGGCCAAGCAGGGTCTGTCCCGCCACGACCTGGGCCGCGAGGCGTTCGTCGAGCGCGTCTGGGAGTGGAAGGAGGAGTCCGGCGGCCGGATCCTCGGCCAGATGCGCAAGCTCGGCGACGGCGTCGACTGGGAGCGCGAGCGCTTCACCATGGACCCGGGGCTGTCACGAGCCGTCCAGACCATCTTCAAGAAGCTCTTCGACGACGGGCTCATCTACCGCGCCGAGCGCATCATCAACTGGTGCCCGCGCTGCCTGACCGCGCTGTCCGACATCGAGGTCGAGCACAGCGAGGACGAGGGCGAGCTGGTCTCGATCCGCTACTCCGACGAGATCGTCGTGGCCACCACCCGCGCCGAGACCATGCTCGGCGACACCGCCGTGGCCGTCCATCCCTCCGACGAGCGCTACGCCCACCTGGTCGGCACGATGGTCGAGGTGCCGCTGACCGGCCGCATGATCCCCGTGGTCGCCGACGAGCACGTCGATCCCGCCTTCGGCACCGGCGCGGTCAAGGTCACCCCGGCCCACGACCCCAACGACTTCGAGATCGGCCGCCGCCATTCGCTGCCGTCCCTCACCGTCATGGACGAACGCGGCGTCATCACCGCCCACGGCCCCTTCCAGGGGCTCGACCGCTTCGAGGCGCGCCCGGCCGTGGTCGCCGCGCTGCGCGCCGAGGGCCGCATCGTCGCCGAGAAGCGTCCCTACCTGCACTCGGTCGGCCACTGCTCGCGCTGCAAGACCGTGGTGGAGCCGCGGCTGTCGCTGCAGTGGTTCGTCAACGTCTCGCCGCTGGCCAAGGCCGCCGGCGACGCCGTGCGTGACGGCCGCACCCGCATCCACCCGCCGGAGCTGGCCAAGCGCTACTTCGACTGGGTCGACGACATGCACGACTGGTGCATCTCCCGTCAGCTGTGGTGGGGCCACCGCATCCCGGTCTGGTACGGCCCGGGCGGCGAGGTCGTCTGCGTCGGCCCCGACGAGGAACCGCCGGCCGGCTACACCCAGGACTCCGACGTCCTCGACACCTGGTTCTCCTCCGGACTGTGGCCGTTCTCCACGCTCGGCTGGCCCGACTCCACCCCGGAGCTGGAGAAGTTCTATCCGACCTCCGTGCTCGTCACCGGCTACGACATCCTGTTCTTCTGGGTGGCCAGGATGATGATGTTCGGCCTCTACGCCATGGACGGCCGTCCGCCGTTCCAGACCGTGGCCTTGCACGGCATGGTCCGCGACCAGTACGGCAAGAAGATGTCGAAGTCGTTCGGCAACGTGGTCGACCCGCTCGACTGGGTCGAGCGCTTCGGCGCCGACGCCACCCGCTTCACGCTGCTGCGTGGCGCCAACCCCGGCGCCGACGTGGCGGTGAGCGAGGAATGGGCGGCCGGCTCGCGCAACTTCTGCAACAAGATCTGGAACGCCACCAGGTTCGCGCTGATGAACGGCGCGGCGGTGGGCTCGCTCGACGGGCTCGACCTCACCGCGGCCGACCGCTGGATCCTGTCCCGCCTGCAGACCGTGGTGAGCGCCGCCGACGCGGCCTTCGACGAGTACGAGTTCGCCAAGGCCTCCGACCTGCTCTACCACTTCGCCTGGGACGAGGTCTGCGACTGGTACCTGGAGCTGGCCAAGATCCAGCTCGGGGAGGGGCTCGAACACACCCGGCTCGTGCTCGGGCACGTGCTCGACGCGTTGCTGCGGTTGATGCACCCGCTGGTGCCCTTCGTCACCGAGGAGCTGTGGCGGGCGGTGACGGGTGGCGAGTCGATCGTGGTGGCCCCCTGGCCGCAGACCGACGCCCGCTACGCCGACCCGGCGGCCGAGGCCGAGATCGACGCGCTGCAGGAGCTCGTCACCGAGGTCCGCAGGTTCCGTTCCGACCAGGGGCTCAAGCCCGGCCAGAAGGTGGCCGCCCGTCTGGGGTTGTCCGGCACGCCGCTGGAGGCCCAGGAGAGGGCGATCCGTGCGCTGCTGCGGCTGACCGAGCCGGCGGAGACGTTCAACGCCACAGCGCGCCTCAGCGTGGGCGCGGTGACCGTGGAGATCGACACCGCGGGTGCCATCGACGTCGTGGCCGAGCGCAAGCGCCTGGAGAAGGATCTGGCCGCAGCCCGGAAGGAAGCCGCGCAGGCGGCGGGCAAGCTGGGCAACGAGCAGTTCATGTCCAAGGCGCCCGACGACGTGGTCGCCAAGGTCCGGGGCCGGGCCGAGCAGGCCGCCGCGGACATCGCGCGCCTTGAGGCACAGCTATCCGGGCTCGGGGTTTAGAGCATACGAACGCGGGGAAGGTCCATTCGTTACCGAACATGGACCTTCGACGTCCTCAGGGCTGCTAGAGTTTTCAACGCGGGGCCGATCAGCCCCGACACCCCTTCTGATCAACCCCGACTTTCGGGCTGTCTGACCTGGCGGTTGGACAAAGGCCGGAAGTTAGAGTAAGTTAGCAGGGTTGCTCCGAAACGGAGCAGGTCCGGAAGCTCCCGGATCGGGTGGTTTGACAAGAATCGTCCGGATCTGGTAGACTGAAGGAAATGAAATGTGAGCGCCTCTGAGCGGGGATCCGGGAACGGGTTCTGGTGAGGAAGTACGCGTCCGTTTCTTGAGAACTCAACAGTGTGTTAAAAGCCAGTGCATGAAA
>NZ_JBITLS010000025.1:28846-93507 GCF_044465465.1 Nonomuraea sp. NPDC049655 | reverse complement strand
TTTCAGCCGTTCAAGTCTCTGTCAAATTGACCGGACTTGCTCGACCTGCTGGAATTAAGTCGCGCCCCGCTTCCGGGACAACCCCTCTAACTTACCAGCCTGTCGCTCGGTTAGCGAACCGATCTTCAAACCCGCGAGCCAGAAGGGATTGCCGACGTTACGCGTCGCAACGCACCAAAGTCACCGGAGTGAAGGGAGTGGGTTGCGCCGCACCTCGTCGGCTTCTAAAGATTAGCAGCGCTCCCGAGCGCTCGGGACGCGTTCCGCAGCTCTCCCGGCCACAGAACGATCACGGCCGAACATAGACTCCCCCCGTGAGCAGCAACACGCCGCCAGTGGCGAAGAAGGTACCGACTGAGCGCTTCCATCACGGCGACACGTTCATCGACGAGTACGCCTGGCTAAGCAACAAGGACGACCCGGACACAACGGCGTACCTGGAGGCAGAGAACGACTTTCTCAAAGAGCACACCGCGCATCTCGCCGAGCTCCAGGAGCAGGTCTTCCAGGAGATCAAGGGGCGCACCCAGGAGACCGACCTGTCGGTGCCGAGCCGCAAGGGGGCGTGGTGGTACTTCACGCGTACCGAGGAGGGCAAGCAGTACGCGGTGTCCTGCCGGGTGCCGGCCGACAGTGACGCGCCGCCGCAGATCACGCCGGGCGAGCGCCTTGAGCGCGAGCAGGTCGTGCTCGACGGCAACGAGCTCGCCGGCGACAGCGCGTTCTTCTCCGTCGGCACCAGCGCCGTCACGCCCGACGGGACGATGCTGGCCTACTCGACCGACTACAAGGGCGACGAGCGTTTCACGCTGAGGTTCAGGAACCTTGAGACGGGCGAGGTGCTGCCCGACGAGATCAAGGACATCTTCTACGGCGGCGCCTGGTCGGCCGACGGCTCGGCGTTCTTCTACACGCGGGTGGACGACGCCTGGCGTCCCTACCAGGTCTACCGGCACACCCTCGGGACGGAAGAGGACGTCCTGGTCTACGAGGAGACCGACGAGCGCTACTGGGTGGGCATCGGGCTGACCCGCAGCGAGCGGTACCTCGTGCTGGGCGCGGGCAGCAAGATCACCAGCGAGGTGCGCATCCTCGACGCCGCCGACCCCACCGGCGAGTTCCAGGTCGTCCGGCCCAGGAAGACCGGCGTGGAGTACGGCGTCGAGCACGCGGGCGACTTCTTCTACGTCCTGCACAACGAGAACGCCGAGAACTTCGAGCTGGCCACGGCCCCCATCGACGAGCCCGGCACCTGGACCCCGCTGATCGGGCACCGCGAGGACACCCGGCTGCTGGAGATCGACGCCTTCTCCGACCACGCCGTCGTGCACTTCCGCCGTGACGGCCTGACCGGCCTGCGGGTGCTGCCCTACAGCGCCGCGGGCGCGGGCTGGCGGGAGCGGATCGAGGCCGCCGAGCGGAACGCGTACGAGATCGACTTCCCCGAGCCCCTGTACGACGTCGGCCCGGCGGGCAACCCCGAGTTCACGACGACGCGGCTGAGGCTGGCGTACACGAGCATGGTGACGCCGCCGAGCGTCTACGACTACGAGCTGGACTCGCACGAGCTGATCCTGCTCAAGCAGCGTCCGGTATTGGGCGGCTACGACGCGGGCGACTACGAGCAGTTCCGGGAGTGGGCGACGGCCGAGGACGGCACGCGCGTGCCGATCTCGATCGTCAAGCGCAAGGACACCACGACGCCGGCCCCGACCCTGCTCTACGGCTACGGCAGCTACGAGACCTCGATCGACCCCGGGTTCTCGGTGCCCCGGCTGTCGCTGCTCGACCGCGGGTTCGTCTTCGCCGTCGCGCACGTCAGGGGTGGCGGCGAGATGGGCCGTCACTGGTACGAGGACGGCAAGCTGACCAGGAAGCGGAACACGTTCACCGACTTCGTGGCGGCGGCCCGGCATCTCAAGGCGGGCGGCTGGAGCGGGCGGATCGTCGCGCGCGGCGGCTCGGCGGGCGGGCTGCTGATGGGCGCGGTGACGAACCTGGCTCCCGAGGAGTTCGCGGGGGTGGTGGCCGAGGTGCCGTTCGTGGACGCGCTCAACACGATCCTCGACCCGTCGTTGCCACTGACGGTGATCGAGTGGGACGAGTGGGGCGACCCGCTGCACAACCCGGACGTCTACGCGTACATGAAGAGCTATTCGCCGTACGAGAACGTGGACGGCAGGGTGTACCCGCCGATTCTGGCGATCACCAGCCTGAACGACACGCGGGTGCTCTACCACGAGCCGGCCAAGTGGATCGCGCGGCTGCGGGCGACCGCGTCCGGCGGGCCGTTCCTGCTCAAGACGGAGATGGGCGCGGGGCACGGCGGGCGCAGCGGCCGGTACGACGCCTGGCGCGAGGAGGCGTTCGCGCTGTCCTGGATCATCGAGAGGGGGACGGCGTGAGCTTCGTGGCCGACGAGCGGCGTTACGAGCGTCAGCCGTACAACCGCAGCGGGCGCAGCGGGCTGCGGTTGCCGGCGGTGTCGCTGGGGTTGTGGCACAACTTCGGCGACGACCGGCCGATCGAGAACTCGCGGGCGGTGCTGCGGCGCGCGTTCGACCTCGGGGTGACGCATTTCGACCTGGCCAACAACTACGGCGTGCCGTACGGGTCGGCGGAGCGGAACTTCGGGCGCATCCTGCGGGAGGACTTCGCGGCGTACCGGGACGAGCTGGTCATCTCGACCAAGGCCGGGTACGACATGTGGCCGGGGCCGTACGGGGAGTGGGGGTCGCGCAAGTACGTGCTGGCCAGCCTCGACCAGTCGCTCGCCCGCATGGGCCTGGAGTACGTGGACGTGTTCTACAGCCACCGTCCGGACCCGGAGACGCCGCTGGAGGAGACGATGGGGGCGCTGGACCGGGCGGTGCGCTCGGGCAAGGCGCTGTACGCGGGCGTCTCCAACTACTCGGCCGAGCAGACCGCGCAGGCCGCGCGGATCATGCGCGAGCTGGGCACGCCGCTGCTCATCCACCAGCCGTCGTACTCGATGATCAACCGCTGGATCGAGGACGACGGGTTGCTCGACGTGCTGGAGGAGGCGGGCATGGGCTGCATCGTGTACTCGCCGCTGGCGCAGGGGCTGCTCACCGACCGCTACCTGGAGGGCGTGCCGGAGGGCTCGCGGGCGGCGACGAGCCGGTTCCTGAGCGCCGAGCAGATCGACCGGGACCTGGCCCGCGACCTCAACGAGATCGCCAGGGGCCGGGGTCAGACGCTGGCCCAGATGGCGCTGTCGTGGACGCTGCGCGACCCGCGGGTGACGAGCGTGCTGATCGGGGCGAGCAGCGTCCGGCAGCTGGAGGACAACGTGGCGTGCGTGGACGGCCCGGTGTTCACCGAGAGCGAGCTGGCGGCGATCGACAAGGTCACCGAGGCGGTCACGGCGGCCCGCTGATCATCCGCGGCGCACGGGGTCCTGTATCGCCCTACAGGGCCTCGTGCCGCTGGAGGTAGGTGAAGGCGGCCCAGCCCGGCAGCACCGGCAGCCAGAACGTGAGCAGCCGGTGCAGCAGCACGGCCGAGGCCGCCAGGTCCCATTCGAGGCCGGCCGCGACCAGGCCGAGGGTGAGCGCGTACTCGACGGCGCCGAGGCCGCCCGGCGTGGGGGCGGCCGAGCCGATGGCGTTGGCCGTGAGGTAGACGACGGCGACGGCGGTGAAGCTCAGCTGACCGCCGAACGCCGCGACGCAGGCGTCGAGGCAGGCCACGAAGGCGATCGTGATCATGAGCGTGCCGAAGGCGGCCTCGATCATCTTGGCCGGCGACTGGAGCACGTCGAGCAGGCGGGGCAGCACGTTCGAGAACAGCCTGCGCATCCGCACGGTCACCATCCTGCGCAGCGGCGGCACGCCGAGCACCACCGCGACCAGCAGCGCGATGGCGAGCATCGCCACGACCAGGCCGCGCGAGGGGGTGAAGGAGGTGGCGGCGTCGGAGCCGGTGATGTAGGCGAACAGCAGCAGCAGGGCGATGTGGAAGACCAGCATGATGAGCTGCGAGGCGCCCACGCTGGCCACCGCGAGCGCCGGCGCGATGCCGCGCTTCTGCAGGTAGCGGGTGTTGATCGCGACGCCGCCGACCGCGGCGGGCGCGACCAGCTTGACGAACGACGACGCGAACTGCACCAGGACGGTGCGCCACAGCGGCAGGCGTTCCGGGACGAACCCGCGCAGCATGAGGGCGGCGGCGACGAAGCTGGTGAACGAGGCGATCAGCGCCAGGCCGGACCACCCCCAGTTGGCCGTGGTCACCACCTTGTAGAGGTCGACCTTGCTGAGCTGGGACAGCACGACGTAGGCGGCGACCGTGCTGGCGATGATCGTGATCAGGGTGCGCGGGCGGAAGCGCTCCAGGCGTACCTCTTCGACCTTGCCCTGGGGCTTGAGGGCGACGATGTGGTCGCGCAGGCTCGTGAGCACGTTCTTGGCCTTGGACAGGGCCGAGCGGGTCTCCCTGGTCAGGGCGATGCGCTGGAGCAGCGGCATGGCGGCGGCGAGGGCGTCGGGGCCCATCACGGCGGCGGCGGCCCGGACCGAGCGCTCGGCGCCGACGCGCAGCGCCAGGTAGGTGAGGAGCTGGGCGATGTCGAGCCGGAGCAGCAGGTCGCCGGCGGCGATCTCGCCGCTGCGGGCGTCGGTCAGCACGACCCGGCCGGCGCGGTCGAGGTGGATGCTGTCGCCGGTGAGCCGCCGGTGTGCCAGCCGCTGGATCTGCAGCAGCGCGACCTGCTCCCAGATCTGGGCGAGCAGGGCGTCGTCGATCTCGGCGTCGGGCACCTCGTCGAGCGGGCGGGTCTCGATGTGCTCGTAGGCGAGCAGGGCGGCCTCGGTGCCGATCTCGCTGGTGCCTAGCAGGCGCGGCGTGCTGGCGCCGGCGGCCTGGGCCGCGTACGCCATCAGGGCCTCGCGTTCCAGCTCGGCCCGGAGCGAGCGGATGGCCCGGCGTCTGGTCTCGGAGTTGAGCCTGATGCGCCGCCACAGCCGGTACGGCAGCCCGGCCACCTGGCGGTCGCGGTCGAGGACGGTGACGTCGAGGCTGGTGCCGTCCTTGAGGCCGATGGCGTAGCGGCGGCTGCCCTGGTGGTCGTCCTCGATGCGGCGGGCGGAGACGGGCGAGAAGGACAGCTTGCGCAGCGCGGCGACCACGGCGCTGCCGGGCGGGCGGGTGTTGGGGCTGCCGACGCCGTAGAGGGTGGCGTAGCCGATGGCCATGCCGACCAGGACGGTCACGATGGCGCTGGGCAGGGTGATCTGCCTGCCGGAGAAGTAGGTGAGGATGTAGAGGGCGATCGAGGTCCACATGAGCATGCGCCACGTGGGGCGGCGGGCGATGCGCACCGCGGTGGTGTAGGCGATCACCGAGGTGAGCAGCGTGTTCAACGGCTCGATCGCGCGGTCGCCGGTGAGCAGGATGCGCAGGTCGGTCAGGCTGCTGGCCTCGATCCACTGGCCGAGCAGGAACGACCCGGCCATGCCGATGATGGCCGCGATCAGCCCTTCCGCGACGCGCAGGCCGTCGCGGTGGAAGACCCGCTCGACGGCGAACGCGGCGGGCACGATGAGCACGGCCGCGCTGCCGATGAAGGCCGCGACCCGGCTGAGCAGCGGGACCATCTCGGCGCCGACCTTGACGTCCTGCTCCAGGCCGTTGAGCGTCTGCTTGGCGACGAGGGCGAGCAGGATCACCGCCGCGAGCACCGCCAGCGTCGCGAAGAAGCGCAGCAGGTCGGACGGCCGCCGCAGCCGCTGGGGAAGGAGCGGCTCGACTACGTAGACGCCGCCGTCGGCGCGTGGCTCGGACACGGCTGGATCCCCCTCCGCGAGGTCCTCCGTGTCATCGTCTCGTTCCCTGATTTCGGCCACCGACAGTGATTCTGCACCTTCCCGGCCGGACCGTACGATCTCTGTTCTCCAGTGTCCTCGTTCGCCGCTCCGGCGCGCGCACCGGGTGAGGACCCGACCGGCATCGATCTGCCCGCGCGTCTGGCATGTTCACTCCCGCGATGCCGGTGCCGGCCTCGTCGCCCCCGACGCCCGGCGCCCGCGGGTGGAACCGCGCGCCCGGACGGCCCGGTCACGACGCGTCGGCCGAGAACGCCGCGGCCAGGCTGCGCGAGGCAGGGTACACGGTGGAACTCCAACCGTTCACCTTTGGCTTCTTTCACGAGGTCGGCTCGGCGGTGTCGCGGGGACGGCGGGCGCGGGCCTCTCGACGTAGGCTGTGCGCATGTCGGGTGATTTGAGGGTTTTGGGGGCATGTCCGCTTGACTGCCCGGACACCTGCTCCTGGATCGTGACCGTACGGGACGGGCAGGCCGTCAAGATGCGCGGCAACCCCGACCACCCCTACACCCGCGGCGCGCTGTGCGTGAAGGTCAACCGGTACCTGGAGCACACGCAGGCGGAGGACCGCATCCTGTACCCGATGCGGCGCACCGGGCCGAAGGGGTCGGGGCAGTTCGAGCGCATCACCTGGGACGAGGCGCTCGACGAGATCTCGACCCGGCTGCGCGCCATCGTGGACGAGCACGGCGGCGAGGCGATCTGGCCCTACCTCGGCACCGGCTCGCTGGGTTACCTCCAGGGCTGCGAGGGCGTGGCGGGCCGCCGGTTCTGGAACGTGCTGGGGGCGTCCAAGCACTGGCTGAACATCTGCTCGGCGGCCGGCAGCAGCGGGCTGATGAAGGCCAACGGCACCGCCGGCGGCATGGACCCGGAGAACTTCGCCCAGGCCAGGCTGATCCTGCTCTGGGGCACGAACACGCTGACCAGCGGCCACCACCTGTGGAAGTTCATCCAGGACGCCCGCGCCGACGGCGCGCACGTGGTCGCCATCGACCCCATCCGCACCAGGACCGCCGACCAGGCCGACCAGCACCTGGCGATCAGGCCGGGCACGGACGCCGCGCTCGCGCTCGGGCTGCTCAACGTCGTGCTCGCGGAGAACGCCCAGGACGAGGAGTTCCTGGCCGAGCACACCGAGGGCTGGGCGGACTTCCGCAAGGAGATCCTGGAGTACCCGGTGGAGCGGGTGGCGGAGATCACCGGCATCCCGGCCGAGGACGTCCACGGCCTGGGGATGCGTCTGGCCCACACCCGGCCGACCGCGATCCGCGCCACCATGGGCATCCAGCGGCACGCCGGCGGCGGCGCCGCGATGCGCACGATCGCCGCGATCCCCGGCGTGACCGGCGACTGGCGGCATCCGGGCGGCGGCGTGGCGTACTCGACGAGCGGCCACGTGCGCGTGACCGTCGACACCCGCGACGACCTGCTGGCCAAGCCGGTGCGCACGCTGGTCATGACCAAGCTCGGCTCCCAGCTCGACGACGTCAAATGTCTGTGGGTGTACGCCGCCAACCCGCTCGGCTCGACTCCCGACGCCAACACGATCAGGCGGCAGCTCGCCCGCGAGGACCTGTTCACGGTCGTCATGGAGCAGTTCCCGACCGACACCGTGGACTACGCCGACATCGTGCTGCCCGCGACCATGCAGACCGAGCACATGGACCTGCACGCCGGGTACGGCCACATGTACCTGCTGTGGAACGAGCCCGCCGTGCCGCCGCCCGGCGAGTGCCTGTCCACCACCGAGACCTTCCGCCGGCTGGCCGCGCACATGGGGCTGACCGAGCCGTCCCTGTACGACTCCGACCTGGAGCTGGCCGAGTCGCTGCTGTCGGGCGGGCACCCGTCGCTCGAAGGCGTCACGCTGGACCGGCTGCGCAAGGAGGGGTGGGTGCGGATGAACTACCCCAAGCCGTTCGCGCCGTTCGCCGAGGGCTTTCCGACGCCTTCCGGGCGGCTGCGCTTCCCGCGCGCGGGGAAGGCGTACGTGCCCTCGCACACGGCGGTCGCCGACCGGTCGGCGTACCCGCTGACGCTGGTCACGCCGGCCTCGCACACGTTCCTGAACACGATCTTCGCCAACAATCCGGAGCTGCGGCGGCGGGCCAAGGGGCCGGCCGTGCTGGTCAACCCGGCCGACGCGGCGGCCCGCGGGCTGGTGGCCGGGCAGCGCGTACGGGTGCACAACGACGGCGGCGAGTTCCTGGCCGACGTGGAGATCAGCGACCGGGTCGCGCCCGGCGTGGTGGCCTCGCCCAAGGGCCGGTGGCCGAAGCTGACCCCGGGCGGCGCGAACGCCAACGCGGTGGTGGCCGAGCGGGACGGCGACATGGGCCGGGGCCCGGCCTTCCACGACAATCTGGTCGAGATCAGCCCTTGTGCCGGTCCATGAACGCCACGACCGTGTCGAGCACCTTGGCGGAGTAGGGGCTGCCGAGCAGGGCCGAGGCGTGCAGCGACTCGCCGGGGATGACCAGCACCTGGTTGTCCGGGGACCTGGTCGCGGCGGCCTCGGCCGCGCGCATCGATTCGGCGCCGCCGTAGGAGTCGTGCTCGGAGCCGATCTGCAGCAGCGGCACGGTGAGCGCGGCGGCGTCGCCCTTGTCGATCTCGCCTGACAGGGCGACGACGCCGGCCACCTCGGCGCCCAGCCGCTCGGCCGCCGGGACCGAGGCCGTGGCGCCGATCGAGCCGCCGACCAGGAACAGCCGCTCGACGCCCTTCTCCTTGGCCAGGCGCTTGCCCATGGCCACCGCGCCGTCCTCGGGGAGGAGGCCGGCGTCCCTGGCGTACAGCAGGACGCGGTAGCCGGCGGCGACCAGGCGGTCCGACAGCGGGCGCCAGGAGCACACGGTGCCGCGGCGCTCGTAGCTGATCACCACGCCCACCGGGCCGTCGCCGGCGATCACGCCGGGCAGGCCGCGGACGTGGGTGAAGATCTTGCCGTCCTGCTCGGTGAAGCAGCCCGAGACGTTGGGGCCGGTGGGCGGCGCGCTCGGGGTGGTGGTTGTCTCGCTGACAGGGGCAGGGGACTCGGCGGCCGTCGTGCGGACGGCGGTGGTGCCGGTGCCGACCGTGCCCCCGCAGCCGGTCAGCCCCATGGTGAGGAGTGCCATCCATCCGACGATCTTTCGCATGGCCGCCGCGCCCTTCTCCTGACTATGTCTGAACTGACATAGTGCCGCAAGCACCATATCCTTGGACCCACCATGACCTCAACGCTCGGATACGCGATCCTGGCCGTGCTGGCGCGCGGCGACCGCACCGGTTACGACCTCGCGGCGGCCATGCGGCGCCCGGTCGGCTACTTCTGGACGGCCGGCCACAGCCAGATCCACGCCGAGCTGCAGAAGCTGCGGGCGGCCGGGCTGGTCGGGTTCGAGAGCGCGCACGGGCCCGGGCCGCAGGCCAAGAAGGTCTACCACCTGACCGCCGAGGGCCTGGCGGCGCTGCGGGCATGGGTCACCGAGCCGCCGCGCGAGCGGCCCGAGCGCGACGAGCTGGTGCTGAAGACGTACGCGGCGTGGCTGGCCGAGCCGGAGCCGCTGCGGCGGCTGTTCGCCGACCAGCTCGCCGCGCACGAGGAGCGGCTGGCCGACTACGAGCGGCAGGAGGAGTCGTTCGGCGGGCGGCCGGCCTTCGGCGACCCCGGGTTCGGCGGCTACGCGACGCTGCGCTGCGGGCTGAGCTACGAGCGGCACCGGGCCGAGTGGTGCCGCTGGATGCTGACCCAGCTCGCCGACGGCGAATCAGCCGAGTGAGAGCTTGTAGCCCTCGTGGGAGGCGGTGAAGCCGAGCGCGTCGTAGAAGCGGTGGGCGTCGGTGCGCGACTTGTCGGAGGTGAGCTGGACGACGGCGCACCCCCTGGCCCGCGCCCGGTCGACGGCCCACTGGATCATCTTGCCGCCGAGCCCCTGGCCGCGCGTCGAGGCGGCCACCCTGACGCCCTCGATCTGGCACCGCTCGGAGCCCAGCCGCGACAGCCCGGCCAGGTACGTGAGCTGCATCGTGCCGACCACCTCGCCCTCCCGCTCGGCCACGATCAGCTCGTCGTGCGGGTTGGCCTCGATGCGGTCGAAGGCCATCAGGTAGCGGGTGTCGTCGGGGGCTCCCTCGCGGGCCGCGCCGAGCGGGTCGTCGGCCAGCAGCCGGACGATGGCCGGGACGTCCTCCTTGCGCGCCTGCCGGAACAGCAGGGACAGCACGTAGTGGGACTCCATCAGGGACGGGTTGGAGGGCAGGGCCATGACCTTGCCGCTGCGCACGAAGCCCTTGGCCGCGTAGAGCGCGCGGGCGGCGTGGTTGCCGTCGACGGCCCAGAGCTGCACCTGCTCGGCCCCGGCCGAACGGGCCCACTCCACGGAGCGGTCGACCAGCCGGGAGGCGAGCCCGCGTCCCCTGGCCTCGGGGGCGACCCACATGGACAGCAGGTGGGCGCCGGACTCCTCCAGCAGCATGCACACCAGGCCGACGTCGCCCAGGCCGACGTCCTCGGCCACCCACCAGCGCGAGTGCGGGTTCTTCAGCCGGTCGGCCCAGTCGTCGGCGGAGAACGCGACCTCCCGCGCGTAGGAGGAGCCGAACGCGTCCGGTGACTCCTGCAGCGCCCGCAGCCGGACGTCCCTCAGTCGTTCCCCTTCGTCCGGCCCCAACTGCACAATGGCGATTTCCGTCATATGGGAATCATGTCAGGGACAGGTCAGGGTCCGTCCCCGATGCCTCATGGGGGCCCGCGGCGGCACCATGAGGACATGAACGAAATCAGTAGACGCGACGAGGTCTCACTGTCCGCGGCGGCCCTGCGGGGCGCCCCTTGGAAGACCGCCGCCATCGGCGGCGTCGTGGTGTCGGCCGCCAGCTTCGGGATGGGCCTGGTCACCGGCGGCGGTGACCTGGTCTGGGCCCTGGGCCTCGGCATCAGCCTGTTCGCGCTGATCGCCGCGATCGGCGCGGTCGCCAAGCCGCACGAGGGCGACCGCGTCACCCGTCAGGCCCGGCTCTGGTCGCTGCGGCACCCGTGGAAGTTCGCGCTCCTGCCCGCCGCGATCACGGCGGTGCTCGACTACCCGGTGCAGCTCGTGCTCGACGACGAGGGCGTGTTCGGCTCGGCCGTGCAGGCGATGTGGCACGGCGCGCTGGTCTACCTGATCGCCGCGATCCTGACCCTCACGATGAAGGGACGAGCACGATCTTCCCAGTGACCCGCCGCTCCAGCAGGTCGTCCATGGCCCGGCCCGCCTCCGCCAGCGGCCTGACCTCCGGCGCCGCCGGGACGATGCCCGGCATCGCCAGCAGACCTTCGAGCATGGCCCGGTTCTTCACGGCGTGGCCCATGGACCACGCGCCCCAGTCGACGCCCACCACGGCCCGGTTACGCAGCAGCACCTGGTTGGCCGGCAGCTTCGCGATTCCGCCCGAGGCGAATCCGACGACCAGGAGCCGCCCGCCCTCGCGCAACCCGCGAAGGGCCTGCTCGGACAGCTCGCCGCCGACCGGGTCGACGGCCACGTCCACGGCCCACGCCCTGGCCGCTTCCTTCAGCCCGTCGTAGCCGATCACGTCGTCGGCTCCCGCCCGCCGGGCGCGCTCCCTCTTCTCGCCGGTGGACGCCGCCGCCAGCACGACGGCGCCGAGCGCCTTGGCGACCTGGACCACGGCCAGCCCCACACCGCCGCCCGCCCCGAGCACGAGCACCCGCTCGCCGGGCAGCAGCCGGCCGCGCTCGCTGAGCGCGTACATGGCGGTGCAGTAGCTCTGCGGGAACGCCGCCGCCGCGAGCACGTCGAAACCTTCGGGCAGCGGTACGGCCTGCGCCCTGTGCACCAGCACCCGCGTGGCGAAGCCGCCCAGCCCGGTGATCGCCACGACCCTGCCGCCGTCGGGCAACCGCCCGGCCACCTCGTAGCCGGGGGTGAAGGGCAGCGGCGGCCTGATCTGGTAGCCGCCGCGCACCATCAGCCCGTCCACGAAGTTGACGCCGGCCGCCTCGACCTCGACGACCACCTGGTCGGGACCGGGGACGGGATCGGGCAGCTCGGCCAGCCGGACCGGCTTGCCGTATTCGGTGCAGACGACGGCCCTCACGCTCATGGGGCCAGCTTCACCGACAGAACATCATTCCGGCAAGGCCTTCTCCGCCTCGCTCCGGCACACGCAGAACTCGTTCCCCTCGGGGTCGAGCATGGTCACCCAGCCCGTGCCGTCGGGCCTGCGCTGGTCCTGGAAGACGGTCGCGCCGAGGCCGAGCAGCCGCTCGACCTCCTCGTCACGCGTACGGCCCTCGGTGCCGTTGACGTCGAAATGCACCCGGTTCTTGCCGGTCTTGCCCTCGGGCACGCGGATGAACAGCAGGAACGGGTCCTGCGGCGTGCGCAGCATCACCTCGTCGGCGCCCGGCTTGTCGCCCTCGGCCAGCGGCCACCCGGTGGCCTGGCTCCACCAGCTCGCGATCTCGTAGGGGTCGGTGGCGTCGACGGTGATGGCATGGATCTCAATCATCGCACTAGTGTCCACCAGCCAGATTGAGCCCCACGACGCCGGCCAGGATGAGCGCGATCGAGGTCAGGCGCAGCGGCGACACGTCGTCGCCCATGGCGACCATGCCGAGGATCGCGGTGCCGACGGCCCCGATGCCGGTCCACACGGCGTACGCGGTGCCGACCTCCAGGGTCTTGAGCGCGTAGGCGAGCAGGCCGAAGCTGAGGGCGGCCGTGGCCAGGAAGGACAGGGTCCACCACAGGTTGCCGAGGCCGTTGCTGAGCTTGAGCGACAGTGCCATGGCCACCTCGAACAGGCCGGCCAGCACGATGAGGATCCACGCCATGATCAGTACTCCTGAGGACGAGACGTACAGGTACGTGCGTCGTCTTGGCGTGTCCGGGTACGGCGCGTCTCGTCCGGGAGCGGTCAGCTCAATGCGTACAACGGCTGAGCGAAACGGATCATTCCCACCAGACGGTGACCCACCGGTCACGCGGCACCGGCCACATGCCCAGCTCGACGGCGGTCTCGGCCACCTCCTCCACCCTGGACGGGTCGAGGCACACCCGGCGGCAGGCGCTCTCGGCCAGCTCCTCGACGGTCGTGAAACGTTCCAGGGGCGCCTCCCGCTCCTCCACGCGCACGGGGAAGCCCAGCGCCGCGGCCAGGGCCACGCAGTCTTCGGCGATGGGCCGGACCGGACGGTCGACGCCGTGGAAGTGCTGCCAGAGCGGCGTCATCCAGCTCATGGGATGGCGGTGGGGCAGTTCGAGCACCACCCGGCCGCGGGTGCGGCGGTCGAGCGCCTGGAGGAACTCCGCCAGGTCGGGCACGTTGTAGACCACGTGCGCGGCGACGGACACGTCGGCCACCGGCACCTGGTCGGCCACGTCCGGCCAGCGCCCCTCGACGGTGGTGGCGGGCACGCCGAGGTCCATCGCGCGGACCTTCAGGCCCTCCAGCATGGGCGCGGACGTGTCGACCGCGTAGAGGTGGCCGATGCGCTCGCGCAGCGGCAGCGACGCGGCGCCGGGGCCCGAGCCGACGTCGAGCAGCGTGCCCTTGTCAGGCAGCGCCTCGGCCAGCCGGGTCATGGTCGGGCCGTCGTCGGGCTCGGCCAGCGCCCGGTCGGTCCGCGTGGCGAACCGGGCCGGCGAGTGGCTCCACGGATCGGCCGGAGCCTTGGCCAGGATCTCCTCGGGGATGGCCCAGGATTCCAGTCGCTCCCGCCATCTTGTGGCGAGTTCTTCGGCGTCCATGGAGTCGAGCATGCCACGCATGGGCGGGGTTACCCGCGGGTAGCATTGCAGGTAAGGTTACTGGCCAGTACATGAAGACCTCGGTTCAAGGAGATCTGCACCCATGGGCCACTACAAGAGCAACGTGCGTGACCTGGAATTCAACCTCTTCGAGGTGTTCGGTCGACGCGAGATCCTCGGCACCGGGCCCTTCGGCGAAGTGGACGAGGACGTCGCGCGGAGCATCCTGGACGAGGTCAACAGGCTGGCGACCGGCGTGCTCGCCGACTCCTTCGAGGAGGGCGACCGCACCCCGCCGGTGTTCGACCCCGCGACGAGCACGGTGACCGTCCCGGCCGGCGTCAAGAAGTCGTACAAGGCGCTGGTGGACGGCGGCTGGGCGCACCTCGACCTGCCCGCCGAGCTGGGCGGCCCCGGCATCCCGCGCAGCCTCGCCTGGGCGACGGCCGAGATGGTGCTCGGCTCCAACCCGGCCCTGTACATGTACGCCGCCGGCCCCAACTTCGCCTACACCCTGTGGAAGCTGGGCACGCCGGAGCAGAAGCGCTTCGCCGAGCTGGCCATCGAGAAGAACTGGGGCGCCACCATGGTGCTCACCGAGCCGGACGCGGGCTCGGACGTCGGCGCCGGCCGGGCCAGGGCGGTCCAGCAGCCCGACGGCACCTGGCACATCGAGGGCGTCAAGCGCTTCATCACCAGCGCCGAGCACGACATGGCCGACAACATCTTCCACCTGGTCCTGGCCCGTCCCGAGGGCCACGGTCCGGGTACCAAGGGCCTGTCGATGTTCCTGGTGCCCAAGTTCCACGTGGACCTGGAGACCGGCGAGCTGGGCGAGCGCAACGGCGCCTACGTCACCAACGTCGAGAAGAAGATGGGCCTGAAGGTCTCCACGACCTGCGAGCTCACCTTCGGCGACAAGCACCCGGCGATCGGCTGGCTGGTCGGCGACGTGCACGAGGGCATCAAGCAGATGTTCATGGTGATCGAGCACGCCCGCATGATGGTCGGCACCAAGGCCATCGCCACGCTCTCCACCGGCTACCTGAACGCCCTCGACTACGCCAAGTCCCGCTACCAGGGCGCCGACCTGACCAAGATGGCCGACAAGTCCGCCCCCCGGGTGACCATCACCCACCACCCGGACGTGCGCCGCGAGCTGATGCTGCAGAAGGCGTACGCCGAGGGCATGCGCGCCCTGGTCCTCTACACGGCCACCTTCCAGGACGCCCTGTTGATCGACCCGGCGGACCGGCACGCGGAGGCCATGAACGACCTGCTGCTGCCCCTGGTCAAGGGCGTCGGCTCCGAGCGCTCGTACGAGCTGCTGGCCCGCTCGCTGCAGACCCTGGGCGGCTCGGGCTACCTGCAGGACTACCCGATCGAGCAGTACATCCGCGACGCCAAGATCGACTCCCTGTACGAGGGCACCACCGCGATCCAGGGCCTCGACCTGTTCTTCCGGAAGATCCTGCGCAACCAGGGCGCCGCGGTCGGCGCGCTGCTCGCCGAGATCAACGAGTTCGCCGCCTCCGAGGCGGGCAACGGCCGGCTCAAGGAGGAGCGCAAGCTGCTCGCCGAGGCCGCCGCCGAGGTCAAGGTCATGGGCGACACCATGGCCGGCTGGGCGCTCGGCTCGCTGGAGAAGCCGGCGGAGGTCTACAAGGTCGGCCTGAACAGCACCCGGTTCCTGCTCTCGCTGGGCGACCTGGTGATCGGCTGGCTGCTGCTGCGCCAGGCCGAGGTGGCCCTGGCCCGGCTGGCGGAGTCGGAGGACCCGTTCTACCAGGGCAAGGTGGCCGCGGCGTCGTTCTTCGCCACGACCGTGCTGCCCAGGCTGACGGCCGAGCGGCGCGTCCTCGCCGCCACCGGCCAGGACCTCATGGAGCTTCCCGAAGAGGCCTTCTGAGCCACCGCTTGTGACGCCCGCCTCCCGTCCGGGGGGCGGGCGTCGCTGTTAGGTTCCGGGCATGAGCTCTTCACCTCATGACCACCCCCTGCCCCCGCCGCGCGTCGAAGAGGTCTCCGAGGGCGTCTACGCCTACGTCCAGCCCGACGGGAGCTGGTGGATCAACAACACCGGCTTCCTGGCCGGGCGGCGCGGCGTGATCTGCGTGGACGCCTGCTCGACCGAGCGCCGCACCCGCGACCTGCGGGCGGCCGTCGGCAAGGTCAGCGGCGGGCCGATCACCACGCTGGTCAACACCCACCACCACGGCGACCACACCTTCGGCAACTGGCTGTTCCCCGAGGCCACGATCGTCGGGCACGAGGGCGTACGCGCCCAGATCCTGGCCGACGGGGTCCCGGCGTACCGGGGGGCCTGGTCGCCGGAGGTGGTGTGGGGGGCGATGGAGGTCGCGCCGCCGTTCCTGACGTACTCAGAGGGGGTCACCCTCTGGTCCGACGACCTGCGCTGCGAGGTGCGGCACGTCGGGCCGGCCGCGCACACGACCAACGACTCGATCGTCTGGATCCCGGAGCGGCGGGTGCTGTTCTCCGGCGACCTGGTCTTCAACGGCGGCACGCCGTTCGTCCTGATGGGCTCGGTGGCCGGGACGATCGCCGCCCTGGACACGCTCAGGGCCCTGGGCGCGGAGACGATCGTCCCCGGGCACGGCGAGGTGTGCGGGCCCGAGGTCTACGACCGGGTCGAGGGCTACCTGCGGTTCGTCCAGGAGACCGCCCGGCGGGGCCACGCGGCGGGCCGGACGCCCCTGGAGGCGGCGCGGGAGACCGACCTCGGCGAGTGGGGCGCGCTGCTCGACCCCGAACGGATCGTGGGCAACCTCCACCGCGCCTACGCCGAGCTGGACGGCCGCCCGCCGGGCGCGCCGATCGACGTCGGCGCGGCCGTCCAGGACATGATCGCCTACAACGGCGGGCGGCCACTGTCCTGTCTCGCCTGACGCGGCGGGGGTGTGATCACCGATACCCGGGTATGACCGTGGGCACATCTCGCCTTTGCCTGGAGGTCGTCATGGGTGTCGGGGTCAGCATCTTCTTCCTCACGCTCGGCGCCATCCTGCGGTTCGCCATCGAACCCGACGTGTTCGGCCAGAGCGTGCACATGGACATCGTCGGCGTCATCTTCATGATCGTCGGAGGCGTGGGCGTCGTGCTCAGCATCGTGCTCGCGCCCCGGCGCGGGCGCACCTCCGAGGACCGGCTGATGCACCGCGAGAACCACCCGCCCGAGCTCTAGAGGCTGAGCTGCACGGCGGCGCGCGTCGCCAGGATCGGCTTGATGTACTCCGCGATCACGGCCTGGTGCCGGGGATGGTCGCGGTAGATCACGAAGTCGTCCACGCTGTCGAGGTCGGCGACCACGGCGAACTCGTGGTTGCCGGGGGTGATGCCGGCGTCGGGCCCCACCGTGTACGCCCGTAGCTGCGGGATCTCGCCCGGCAGCTTGCGCAGCTCGGTCGCGACCGCGGCCTTCTGCTCGTCGGTGGCGTCGTCGGCCCAGGTGAACAGCACAATGTGACGGATCATGCGCCAACCCTATCGACACACACCCATCAGCGGAGTTATTCTCAAGTCGAGATTGACTCGAACTGAGAAGGACTTGGGGATGGAAGAGTTCCTAGCCGGCTACAACCCCCGGCTCTACGCGCCGGTCGCGGTCACCGTCGACGTGGTGGCGCTGACCATCCGCGACCGGCGGCTGCACGTCCTGATCGTCGAGCGCGGCGTGGAGCCGTACGCGGGCCGCTGGGCCCTGCCCGGCGGTTTCATCAAGCCGGACGAGGACCTGGCCGAGGCGGCGGTGCGCGAGCTGGCCGAGGAGACCGGCGTGGCCACCCGCCCGGCGCACATCGAGCAGCTGGCCAGCTACGGCGGCCCCGGCCGCGACCCCCGCATGCGGGTGGTGTCGATCTCCTACCTCGCCTTCGCCCCCGACCTGCCCGACCCCAGGCCCGGCACGGACGCCGCCGCGGCCGTCTGGCACCCGGTCGACGACGTGCCGCCGCTCGCCTTCGACCACGCCCGCATCCTGGCCGACGGCGTCGAACGGGCCCGGTCGAAGCTGGAGTACACGCCGCTGGCCACGGCCTTCGCCGGCGCCGAGTTCACCGTCTCCGAGCTGCGGCTGATCTACGAGACCGTGTGGGGCACGCCGCTGCACGCGGGCAACTTCCACCGCAAGGTCCTGTCCGTCCCCGGGTTCGTCGAGAGCACCGGACAGACGACCGAGACCGGCGGCCCCAGAGGCGGCCCGCGGGCCAAGCTCTACCGCGCGGGCGACGCCCGGCTGCTCCACCCCGCGCTGCTGCGGCCCGCCCGGGAGGAGGAGGTGCGATGAACACCGAGCGGGCGGCGGCGATCGTCATGGGTGCGCGATCGGCCCAGGAGCTCTTCGCCGGCGGGTCCGCGGCCCGCGTCTACCGGCGGCTGGCCAGGGCGCTGCATCCCGACCTCGCGCCGGGCGGCGAGGAGGCGTTCAAGCGGCTGGTCGCGCTCTGGGAGACCTACCACCGGGGCCAGCGGGTCGGCGACTTCCTGGTCGGGCCGCCGCTGCACAAGGGCGGCACCGCCGTGCTCTACCCGGCCGGGCGCGGCGCAGAGCGCGACTCGCTGCTCAAGGTGGCCCGTAACCCGGCCGCCGACCGGCTGCTGGTCCGCGAGGCCGCCGCGCTGCGGAAGATCGCGGCCGACGGCGACCCACGCTTCCTGCCGTACGTCCCCCGCCTCGTCGCGAGCTTCCGCTACCGCGCCGGCGAGGTGGTCCGGCAGGCGAACGTGGTCAGCCGGGCGCCCGCCGGGTTCGTCACCCTCGAACGCGCCGGCACCGGCCTCGACCCGCGCGACGTGGCCTGGATCTGGCGGCGGCTGCTCGTGGCCGCCGGGCTCGCCCACCGGGCGGGCGTCGCGCACGGCGCCGTGCTCCCCCGCCACGTCCTCATCCATCCGCTCGACCACGGGCTCGTGCTGGTCGACTGGTGCCACGGCGACCGGCTCGACGAGCGCGCCGACATCGCCGCGCTGACCCGGTGCGTCGACCACCTGATGGGCGAGTGCCCGCGCCGGATGCGCGCCTTCGTCCGCGGCTGCCTGCTGCGCCCGCCGTCCGACGCGTGGGAGCTGCTGCGCGAGCTGGACGACCTGCTCGACGACCTCTACGGACCCCGTACGTACCGTCCGCTCCACCTTTGAGGGAGGCTGCCATGGGCAGCGGAATCTGGTCCACGAACGTCTACGACTCCGCCGCGCGCTACCGCGCGGCCACCGGCTCCAGCGCCTTCGCCTACAGCGACGGCGGAGCCCGGCGCGTCCACCCCGACCTCGACCCCTTCGGCGTGACGCGGGAGAGCCGCGACTCGGCCGAGCACCCCGACTCGCTGGCCATCGCCGTGCTCTTCGACGTGACCGGCTCGATGCGCGCGGTCCCCCGCACGCTGCAGACGCGCCTGCCCGACCTGCTCGGGCTGCTGCTGCGCAAGGGGTACGCCACCGACCCGCAGATCATGTTCGGCGCGATCGGCGACGCCACCTGCGACCGGGCGCCGCTGCAGGTCGGCCAGTTCGAGTCCGACAACCGCATGGACGACCAGCTCGGCCTGATCCTGCTGGAGGGCGGCGGCGGCGGGCAGAAGCGCGAGTCCTACGAGCTGGCCATGTACTTCATGGCCAGGCACACCTCCATCGACTGCCACGAGAAGCGCGGCAAGCGCGGCTACCTGTTCGTCATCGGCGACGAGATGCCCTACCAGCGGGTGTCCAGGAACCACGTCAAGGACCTCGTCGGCGACCGGCTGACCGCGCCCCTCGGGGTGGACGACGTCGTGGCCGAGCTGACCCGCAAGTACGACGTCTACTTCATCCTCCCGCAGGGGGCCAGCTACGCCGGCGACCCCGAGGTGCTGGACTCCTGGCGCCGTCTGCTCGGCCAGAACGTGCTGGAGCTGGACGACCTCGACGCCGTGTGCGAGACGATCGCGCTCACCGTCGGGCTCGGCGAGGACGCGATCGGCCTGGACGAGGGCCTTGAGGACCTGGCCGAGCTGGGCTCGACGGCCGGCGCGTCGGTGTCGCGGGCCCTGGCCAGGCTCGACCGCGGCACGGTGGTCACCGCCGAGCCGCTCGACGGGCTCGACAGCGGACTCGGGGGCGGGCTGGGCGGGCTCCTGCCGTGAACGAGCACCTGGTCGTCGTCGACCTCGGGTACGGCGACGCCGGCAAGGGCACGGTCGTGGACTGGGCGTGCGCCACGCTGCCCGTCCACGCCGTGGTCCGGTTCAACGGGGGCGCCCAGGCGGGGCACAACGTCGTCCTGGACGACGGGCGGCACCACACGTTCGCGCAGTTCGGCGCCGGGACGTTCCGGGGGGTTCGCACGCATCTCTCGCGGTTCGTGGTGGTCGATCCGCTGGCGTTGTCGGCCGAGGCGGAGCACCTGGCCCGGCTCGGCGTGCCCGACCCCTTCGGGCTGCTCACGGTGGACCGGGACTGCCTGCTGGCGACGCCGTACCACGTCGAGGCCGGGCGCAGGCGGGAGCTGGCGCGCGGGGAGGCGCGGCACGGGTCCTGCGGGATGGGCGTCGGGGAGACGATGGCGTACCACCTGGAGCACGGCGCGCTCGCGCCCCGGGCGGGCGACCCGCCGCGCGAGCTGACGCGCAAGCTGACCGTGCTGCGGGAGGCGCTGGGGGTCGAGGGCCCGCCGGTGGCCGACTGCGTGGCCGTCTACCGGGCGTTCGCCGAGCGGGTGCGGCTGGTGGACTCGTCGTACACCGCCGGGCTGGTCAGGCGGGGGCCGGTGGTGTTCGAGGGCGCGCAGGGCGTGCTGCTGGACGAGCGGCAGGGGTTCGACCCGTACACGACGTGGAGCACGACGACCTTCGCCAACGCGCTGGAACTGCTGGACGGGTCCGGGGCGGCGCGGCTCGGCGTGCTGCGGACCTACACCACCCGGCACGGCCCCGGCCCGCTGGTGACCGAGGACCCCGGCCTGGAGCTGCCCGAGCCGCACAACGTGACCGGGCCGTGGCAGGGGGCCTTCCGCCGCGGGCACTTCGACGCGGTCGCCCACCGGTACGCGGCCGAGGCGGCCGGCGGCGTGGACGGTCTCGCGCTCACCCATCTCGACGCGGACGTCACCCGCATGTGCGTGCGCTACGACCGGCCCGTCACGTTCGCCGAGCCGGACCGCACGGCCCGGCTGCTGCGGGCGACGCCGGTCTACGAGGAGGGTGTATCAGACTGGCCCGCGGCGGTCTCTCATGTCGTGGGCGCGCCCGTGTGGCTGGAGTCGTACGGCCCCCGCGCGCGGGACAAGAAGGCGCCCTGGCCGAGCCTGCGGTGACCGCCGGGGAGAGGGGTCCTCCCGGCGGTCGCCGCCCGGCGGTCGCCGCCCGGCTTCGGCCCAGCTTCGGCCCGGCTTCAGCCCCAGGCGAGCATGCGGAGCGGGTCCTCCAGCATCGCGCCGACGTCGCGCAGGAACATCGAGCCCAGCTCGCCGTCGACGATCCGGTGGTCGAAGCTGAGCGCGAGGGTGGTCACCTTGCGCACCGCCAGCTCGCCGTCCACCACCCACGGCATGTCCCTGACCTGGCCGAAGGCCAGGATGGCAGACTCGCCCGGGTTGAGGATGGGGGTGCCGGCGTCGACGCCGAACACGCCCACGTTGGTGATGGTGATCGTCCCGCCCGCCATCTCGGCCGGCTGGGTGCGGCCCGCCCTGGCCGTCTCCGCCAGCGCGCCCAGTTGCCTGGCCAGCTCGGGGAGCGGGAGGGCGTGGGCGTCCTTGATGTTGGGCACGACGAGGCCGCGCGGGGTGGCGGCGGCGATGCCCAGGTTCACGTAGTGCTTGACCACGATCTCCTGGGCCGCCTCGTCCCAGGACGAGTTGATCATCGGGTAGCGCCTGACCCCGGTGAGCAGGGCCCGGCAGACCAGCAGCAGCGGGGAGACCTTGACCTCGGCGAAGTCGGGCAGGGCCCGCAGCCGCCGGACCGCCTCCATGGTCTCCGTCACGTCCACCTGGAGGAACTCGGTGACGTGCGGGGCCGTGAAGGCGCTGGCCACCATCGCCTGGGCGGTCATCTTGCGCACGCCCTTGACGGGGACGCGCTCCTCCCGCCGCTGGGGCTCGGCCTGCCGGACGGGCTCGGGCGCCGCCTGAAGACCACCCTGGAGACCGCCCTGCGCGGCGGCGTGCACGTCGTCGCGGGTGATGGAGCCCTGGGGGCCGGTGCCGGTGAGCGTGGCGAGGTCGACGCCCAGGTCCTTGGCCAGCTTGCGGACCGGCGGCTTGGCCAGCACGGCCACGCGGCCGGAACCGGCGACCACTCCGGCGGCCGGCGCGGCAGCGGGGACGGGCTCGGCCGGACGGGCCGTCGGGGCCGGGCCGGACGCCTCCACGCGGGCCGGGTTGGCCACGGGCGCGGCCGGGATCGGCTCCGGCGGCTGCTTGCGGGGACGGCGCTTGGAGGCGCCGGTCTTGACCCCGTAACCCACCAGGACGGCCTGCCGCTCCTCCTTGGGCGCGGGGCTGCCGTGGGCGCCGGGCTCGACCGCGCCCTCCTCCGGCGGCTTGGGGACCATGTCGTCGGCCAGCGCCTTGAGGCCCTGGTCAACGGGGCCCTGGTCAGCGAGGCCCTGGTCGGCACGGTGCTGGCCGGCGGGGCCCTGGTCGGCGCCGCCCGCCTCGCCGCCGGTGTCCACGGCGACGATCGGCGTGCCGACGTCGACCGTGCGGCCCTCCTCGACCAGCACGCCCGCGACCACGCCGTCCCAGGGGATCGGCAGCTCGACGATGGACTTGGCGGTCTCGATCTCCACCACGATCTGGTTGACCTTGACCTCGTCGCCCGGCCGCACGTGCCAGCGGACGATCTCGGCCTCGGTCAGCCCCTCCCCGACGTCGGGAAGCTTGAACTCGCGTCGCATGGAAGCGCGTCCCCCTTTCAGAACCCGAAGGCGCGGTCGACGGCGTGCAGCACCCGGTCCAGGTCGGGCAGGTAGTGCTCTTCGAGCTTCGACGGCGGGTAGGGGGTGGAGAAGCCGCCGACCCGCAGGACGGGCGACTCCAGGTGGTAGAAGCACTGCTCGGTGATCCGGGCCGCCAGCTCGGCGCCGAAGCCGCTGTAGACGGGCGCCTCGTGGACCACGACCACCCGGCCGGTGCGGCGGACGGACTCCATGACCAGCGGCTCGTCCAGCGGATTGAGCGAGCGCAGGTCGATCACCTCCAGCGAGCGGCCGTCGTCCTCGGCGGCCGTGGCGGCCTCCAGGCAGGTCTTGACCATCGGGCCGTAGGCCAGCAGCGTGACGTCGGAGCCGGGCCGTACGACCGTGGCCTTGTCGAACGGCGTCCACCAGTCGGTCGAGACCGTGTCGATGTCGGCCTTCTCCCAGTAGCGGCGCTTGGGCTCGAAGAAGATGACCGGGTCGTCGCTCCGGATGGCCTGCTGGATCATGGTGTAGGCGTCGGCCGGGTTGGAGCAGGCGACCACGCGCAGGCCGGCCGTGTGCGCGAAGTACGCCTCGGGCGACTCGCTGTGGTGCTCGACCGCGCCGATGCCGCCGCCGCACGGGATGCGCACGACGACGGGCAGCTTGATCGCGCCGAGCGAGCGCATCGGCATCTTGGCGAGCTGCGTGATGATCTGGTCGGCCGCCGGGAAGACGAACCCGTCGAACTGGATCTCGCACACCGGCCGGTAGCCGCGCAGCGCCAGGCCGATCGCGGTGCCGATGATGCCGGACTCGGCGAGCGGCGTGTCGATGACCCGGTCTTCGCCGAAGTCCTTCTGCAGGCCGTCGGTGACGCGGAACACGCCGCCGAGCTTGCCGACGTCCTCGCCCATGATGAGGACCTTGGGGTCGTCCTCCATGGCGCGGCGCATGCCCTCGTTAAGCGCCTTGGACAGGCTCAACACCGTCATTTCTCGAAGCCCTCCAAGTAGGCGGCGAACTGAGCGCGCTCTCCGTCGATGAGCGCGTGGGGCTCGCGATAGACGTGGTCGAAGATATCGAGCGGCTCGGGGTCGGGCATCGCCAGGCACCGCCTGCGCAGGTCGGCGCCGAGCTGGTCGGCCTCGGCGGTCACGGCGTCGAAGAAGCCCTGGTCGGCCAGTTCGTTGCGGAACAGGTACGACTTGACCCGCTCGATCGGGTCCTTCAGCTTCCACGCCTCCAGCTCGCTGGCCACCCGGTAGCGGGTCGGGTCGTCGGTCGTGGTGTGGGCGCCCATCCGGTACGTGAACGCCTCGATCAGCGTCGGCCCCTGGCCCGTACGGGCGGCTTCGAGCGCCTTCCTGGTCACTGCGAGGCAGGCGAACACGTCGTTGCCGTCGACCCTGATGCCCGGGAAGCCGAAGCCCGAGGCCCGGCGGTAGAGGGGGATGCGGCTCTGCTTCTCCAGCGGCTCGGAGATGGCCCACTGGTTGTTCTGGCAGAAGAAGACGACGGGCGCGTTGAACACGCTGGCCCAGATGAACGACTCGTTGACGTCGCCCTGGCTGGTGGCGCCGTCGCCGAAGTAGACGATCGTGGCGGCGGAGGCGTCGTCGCGCTGGATGCCCATGGCATAGCCGACCGCGTGCAGGGTCTGGCTGCCGATCACGATCGTGTACAGGTGGAAGTTGTGCTCCTTGGGGTCCCAGCCCCCGTGGTTGACGCCCCTGAACAGGCCGAGCAGCTTCACCGGGTCGACGTCGCGGCACCAGGCGACGCCGTGCTCGCGGTAGGTGGGGAAGGCCATGTCGGAGTCGGTGAGCGCGCGGCCCGAGCCGATCTGGGCGGCCTCCTGGCCGAGCAGCGAGGCCCAGATGCCCAGCTCGCCCTGACGTTGCAGCGCCACGGCCTCCAGGTCGATGCGCCGGACGAGCACCAGGTCGCGGTAGAGCGACCTGACCTCTTCGGGCGTCAGGTCTATGTCGTAGTCGGGATGCTCGACCCTCACTCCCTCGGGGGTGAGCAACTGCACGAGCTCAGGGGGTGCTTCGGCACCACGAGAGGCGTCGACTGTCACGTGCCGCTCCTGTGCGATCGGGGCCGGTGTCGATGGGGTCGCCACCTGAGGCCAGCCGTGTGTGCGTGCGAACCATGTGGTGGTGGTTCATACGCGTTTGGGGACATCGTGGCAGACGTCACAGCCCTCCGCGCAAGCCCCATGTCCTCCCCGTTCCCGTTGTGTTGACGGCCATGCGCGCCGGTAGGCTTGCTTTCCCAAGCACCCACTCCACCCAGGAGGAACGTAGTGGCGCGCGTCATCGTCGACGTCATGCTCAAGCCCGAGATCCTCGACCCGCAGGGCCAGGCCATCGCCAGGGCGCTGCCCAGGCTCGGTTTCTCCGGCGTCTCGGCGGTCCGTCAGGGCAAGCGGTTCGAGGTCGAGCTGGAGGGCCCGGCCGACGAGGCGGCCCTCGACGAGGTACGGAAGATGGCCGAGACACTCCTGGCCAACACCGTGATCGAGGACTACAGCGTCCGGGTTGAGGGGTAGAAGGCACATTTGATGCCTGGTTTTACCCCTGGTGAGTTAAAGTCGCGTTCGGGCATGCCACAATGCCACGGGCGTGCCAACACTAAATAACAACAACGTGATTTTGCGGTTAGCCCCGATTTCACAGGGAAACCTACTCCAGGTGACATTCCGGAGCCCGGAGGAGTCCGGTGGATATTGAGTTCTCGTTGGCGCTGCCTCGGGATGCGATCGGCATACCGATGGTCAGGCGAGTGCTTGGCGACGCGATGCGGTCACTCAACGTGAGTGAGACCTGCATCGCCGACATGCTGCTCGCCGTCTCCGAGGCGTGCTCCAACGCGGTGCGACACGGCGGCCCCGCCAACCGTTACGAGGTCTCGGCGTCGATCGGCTACGGCCGCTGCGACGTGCGCGTCGCCGACAACGGCGACGGCCTCCCGTCGATGCCGCTGCACTTCCCTCCGCCCGACACCGAGAACGGCCGCGGCCTGCTCATCATGCGGTCCGTGGTGGACGAGATCTCCTTCGGCACCACGCCCGGCCGCGGCACGACGGTCCACCTGCGCAAGACGCTCGCCTGGGACGACGAGGCCGAGGGCGCCCGTCACCGCGAGCTGGCCGCCGTCTGACCGCCGTCCGACCCGCTGCCCGGAACACAGCCGCGCACCCGATAATCTGAGTACACCGCCGTAGACCGCCGTCCGCCCCCAAAGAGACGGTGGCACGCGCGTGCGCATTCCTCGGAGGGGACGACTGTCATGAGCGCTGCCCGTGTGGGCGTAGTCACGTTTCCAGGAACTCTCGACGACCAGGACGCCGCCAGAGCCGTGCGCCTCGTGGGCGCGCAGGCGGTCCCGCTGTGGCACGCCGACCACGACCTGAAGGGAGTCGACGCCGTCTTCCTGCCCGGCGGCTTCTCCTACGGCGACTACCTGCGGTGCGGCGCGATCTCCAAGTTCGCCCCGCTGATGGACGAGCTCGTCCCGGCCGCCAAGGCCGGTCTGCCGGTCATCGGCACCTGCAACGGCTTCCAGATCCTCTGCGAGGCCCACCTGCTGCCCGGCGCGCTCACCCGCAACGCCTCGCTCCACTACGTCTGCCGCGACCAGCGGCTCACGGTGGAGCAGACCGCCACCGCCTGGACCGGCTCCTTCGAGCGCGGCCAGGAGATCGTGCTGCCGGTCAAGCACGGCGAGGGCCGTTACGTCGCCTCCGCGGAGACGCTGGCCGAGCTGGAGTCCGGCGGCCACGTCGTCGTGCGTTACGCCGGGGGCAACCCCAACGGCTCGCTCAACGACATCGCCGGCATCCGCAACGAGGCGGGCAACGTGGTCGGCCTCATGCCGCACCCCGAGCACGCCGTGGAGGAGCTGGTCGGAGCGCCGAGCACCGACGGGCTCGGCTTCTTCACGTCCATCCTGAAGAATCTGGTGAACGCATGAGCACCGACAACGTCAAGCGGGCCGCCGAGACCCCCGACGAGCCGATGCCCTTCGCCGAGCTGGGGATGAAGCAGGACGAGTACGACCGGGTCAAGCAGATCCTGGGTCGCCGTCCCACCGGCTCCGAGCTGGCCATCTACAGCGTCATGTGGTCCGAGCACTGCTCGTACAAGTCGTCCAAGGTGCATCTGCGGCAGTTCGCCACCAAGGCGCCCAAGTCCGAGGCGCTGCTCGTGGGCATGGGCGAGAACGCGGGCGTCGTCGACATCGGCGACGGCTGGGCGGCCACGTTCAAGATCGAGTCGCACAACCACCCGTCCTACGTCGAGCCGCACCAGGGCGCGGCCACCGGCGTCGGCGGGATCGTGCGCGACATCATGTCGATGGGCGCCCGCCCGATCGCCGTCATGGACGCGCTGCGCTTCGGCGGCGCCGACGCCGTGGACACCCGGCGGGTGCTGCCCGGCGTGGTCGAGGGCATCAGCCACTACGGCAACTGCCTGGGCCTGCCCAACATCGGCGGCGAGGTCGTCTTCGACCCCTGCTACATCGGCAACCCGCTGGTCAACGCGCTGTGCGTCGGCCTGCTGCGCAAGGACCAGATCAAGCTGGCCACCGCGCCGGGGCCGGGCAACCAGGTCGTGCTGTTCGGCGCGTCCACGGGTCCCGACGGCATCGGCGGCGCGTCCGTGCTGGCCTCGGCGACGTTCGAGGACGAGTCGCAGGCCAAGCGGCCCGCCGTGCAGGTGGGCGACCCGTTCATGGAGAAGCTGCTCATCGAGTGCTGCCTGGAGCTCTACGCGGCCGACGTGGTCGTCGGCATCCAGGACCTCGGCGCGGCCGGCGTCTCCTGCGCCACGACCGAGCTGGCCGCCAAGGGCACCGGCGGCATGAAGGTCGACCTCAACCTGGTCCCGCTCCGCGACTCCTCGCTCAAGCCCGAGGAGATCCTGATGAGCGAGTCCCAGGAGCGGATGATGGCCGTGGTCCGGCCCGACGACATCCCCGCGTTCATGGCGATCTGCGCCAAGTGGGACGTCCCGGCCACCGTCATCGGCGAGGTCACCGACACCGGCCGCCTGGTCATGACCTGGGACGGCGAGGTCATCGTGGACATCCCGCCGGGCACCGCCGCCGACGAGGGCCCGGTCTACGAGCGTCCCTACCACGAGCCGGCCGGGCAGGCCGCGCTCAACGCCGACACCACCGACCGGCTGGCGCGCCCCGACGACCTGCGGGCCACCCTGCTGCAGCTCCTCGGCTCGCCCAACCTGGCCTCCAAGGAGTGGGTGACCTCCCAGTACGACCGCTACGTCCGCTCCAACACCGTGCTGGCCCAGCCCGCCGACGCCGGGATGCTGCGCATCTCCGAGGTCATCGCTGGAGCCGAGCCGACGACGCGGGGCATCGCGCTGTCCACCGACGGCAACGGCCGTTACGCCAAGCTCGACCCCTACGCGGGGGCGCAGCTGGCGCTGGCCGAGGCGTACCGGAACGTGGCCGTGACCGGCGCCAAGCCGCTGGCCGTCACCAACTGCCTCAACTTCGGCTCGCCGGAGGACCCCGAGGTGATGTGGCAGTTCGCCGAGGCCGTACGCGGGCTCGCCGACGCCTGCCGCACCCTCGGCGTGCCGGTGACCGGCGGGAACGTCTCCTTCTACAACCAGACGGGCTCGACGGCCATCAATCCCACCCCGGTCGTGGGCGTGCTCGGCGTCATCGACGACGTGGCCAAGCGGGTGCCGTCCGGGTTCACCGCCGAGGGGCTGCGGGTGGTGCTGCTCGGCGACACCGCCGAGGAGTTCGGCGGCTCGGAGTGGGCGCACGTGGCCCACCGCCACCTGGGCGGCCTGCCGCCGCACGCCGACCTGGAGGCCGAGCAGGCGCTGGCGACCGTGCTGGTCGAGGCCGCTGCCCGCGGGCTGCTGGAGGGTTCGCACGACCTGTCCGACGGCGGCCTGGCCGTGGCGCTGGCCGAGTCGTGCCTGGCCCGCGGCATCGGGGCCACGGTGGCGCTGAGCGGCGAGCCGTTCACCGACCTGTTCAGCGAGTCGGCGGCGCGGGCCCTGGTCGCGGTGCGGCCGGAGGCGTTCGAGGAGTTCGCGGCGCTGTGCGGGCGGCACGAGGTGCCGTGCTACGGGCTCGGCGTCACCGGCGGGGCGTCGCTGGTGGTCGAGGGCGTGTTCGAGGTGGGGGTCGAGGAGATCCGCGAGACCCACTCGGCGACGCTGCCGGCGCTGTTCGGCTGACGTTCAACGGAAAGGGCCGGTGCGGGGTGATCCCCCGCACCGGCCCATTCCGCTTTGTCAGACCTTCTTGATGCAGATGACGTACACCTTGCCGGAGACGCTGGTGCCGTTGTTGCCGCCACCGTGGGTCTGGGTGGTCTGCGTGTCGGCGGTGAGGTTGTTGCCGCCGCCGTTGTCGTCCTTGGCGACGGTGACCGTCCAGCCGCCGGCGCCGGGGTAGCTGCCCAGGACTTCGGCGTTCTTCAGGGTGCCGAAGGAGAAGCCGCCGCCGGTGGGGGTGCCGCCGTTGTTGCAGGTGGCGGTCTCCGAGCCGAGGCCGCTGATGGACACGCTGTTGGTGTAGGTGGTGTAGGCGGCGCCGGCGCCGTCCTTGCCGGGCTCACCCTTGGGGCCCTGCGGGCCTTGGGGACCCGCCGGGCCGCGCTCGCCGTCCTTGCCGTCCTTGCCCGGAAGGCCGTTCTTGCCGTCCTGGCCGTTCTTGCCGGGGAGGCCGTCCTTACCGGGGAGGCCGTCCTTGCCGTCCTGGCCGTTCTTGCCGGGGAGGCCCTGCTTGCCGTCGTCGCCCTTGGGGCCCTGGGGGCCCGCCGGGCCGCGCTCGCCGTCCTTGCCGTCCTGGCCGTTCTTGCCAGGCAGGCCGTCCTTGCCGTCCTTGCCGGGGAGGCCGGGCTTGCCCTGGGGGCCCACCGGACCCGTCTCGCCCTGCGGACCCTGCTTGCCCTGGGGGCCCTGGTCGCCCTTGGGGCCGGACGTGCCGCCGTTCAGCTGCGTCGTGCTGCCGCCGATCACGATCCGCTCTTCGGTCTTGCGGCACGGCGTGGTCGGGTTGACGATGCGGACGTACCGCGTCTTCTTGTGCACGCAGGCGTACACCTCGCTCGCCGCCGACGAGGCGGTGGCCACGCCACCGACGGCGAGGAGCGAGGCGGCGAGCGCTCCGACAGTGGCGAGGGTGAGCGTACGCCCACCGCGAACGTTGATAGCCACGGCTTTCCTTCCAGGAAACAAGTGATGCTCATGTGGTGCATGAGATTCACGTTTCGACCGTTCCAAAGGTTGGCAGTAACTACATAACGTATTTGTCACGAAACGGAGGGTTACTGACCGGATTGACCGACTGTCGCTGTCGTAGTGGGTAAAAGGACGCATTGGCGGCGGCGATCCCACGTGCATAATCGGGTCTGTGCCCAGCACCTACCTGCCGCCGGCCACGCAGCCCGTCCGAGGCGTGGTCTGGGTCATCCACCTCGCCCTTCCTCTGCTGGGGCTCTGGTTGCTGCTCGCCCAGCCCCACCTCAACGTCGTCTGGCAGCACAACGCGAGCCACTTCTGGATGATCGTCGCGGTGGCCGGGATCAACGTGGCGCTCGGCGGGCTGATCACCGAGGCCGCGCGCCGCCGTCAGGACGCCCGGCTGTTCCTGGTCTCCATGGTGTTCCTCAGCAGCGCGGGCTTCTTCCTCCTGCACGGCCTGGCCACCCCGGGGATCATCCTGCCGACCGGCTCGCTGGGCTTCGACCTCGGGCAGCAGGTGGGGCTCACGATCGCGTCGATGTTCGCGTTCGCCTCGGCCCTGCCGCTGGGCGAGCGGGCGGCCAGGAGCGTGCTCGCGGGGCAGCACTTCGTCCGGGCGGTGTTGTTCGGGTTCATGCTGCTGTGGGCGCTGGTCTCGCTGGTGCCCGAGCTGACCGAGCTCAGTCAGCCGCCGCCGGTCGCGCCGGTGAGCTGGCTGGGCGCGGCCTCGATCCCCGGCGTCCTGCTGTACGGCGCGGCCGGCGTGCTGATGTTCCTGCTCCACCGCCGCGGCCCCTCGGCCATGCTGGTCAGCCTGATCACCGCGTACGCGCTGCTGGCCGAGGCGATGGTCGCCGGGATGTCGCAGCTCAACTGGCACCTGACGTGGTGGGAGTGGCACGCGCTGCTCACCCTCGCCTTCGTGTTCGTGGCCTACAGCGCCTACCTGCAGTTCCGGCGCGAGGGGTCGAGCGCGGGGCTGTTCGACTCGGTGACGCTGGCGGCGACCGTCGCCCGCCTCCGGCAGGACTACGACCAGGCCCTGGAGGAGCTGGTCGAGCACGTACGCCGGGGCGAGCCGCTGGCCGCGGCCCGGCTGTCGGGCAAGTTCCGGCTGAACGAGAGCCAGGCCGCCGTGCTCGACCGGGCCGGGACGGCGCTGGCCCACGAGCGGGAGCTGTCGGAGCGGCTGGCCGCGCTGGTGGCGGTGAGCGCGCAGACCCGCGTGGGCCTGCCGGAGGGCGAGCTGCTGACCACCGCGCTCGACCGGGTCAGGCAGGCGTACGGAGACGTCAAGATCGCACTGGTGTCGGAGGGGAAGACCCAGATCGGCTCACGCGCGTACGAGTTCGAGGGCGACGGCCCGATCCGCCGCGACCACCGGCTGGCCTACCCGCTCACGGTCAGGGGCCACCTCGCCGGCGTGCTGGAGGTGCCGGTGGGCCGCGGCGGCCACGACGAGGCGCTGGCCGCCACGCTCGCCGGCCAGTTGTCCATCTCGCTGGAGAACGCCCGCCTCTACCAGGAGCTGGACACCCTCTTCCGCCAGTACATGTCGCCCGACGTGGCCAACGCCCTGCTCGCCGACCCGGCGCGCGCGGCGCTCGGCGGCGAGCTGCGGGAGCTGACCGCGCTCTTCGCCGACCTCAAGGGGTTCACCACCTTCTCCGAGCAGGTCGCGCCCGGCGAGATCGTCGAGATGCTCAACCGCTACCACACGGCCGCCGTCCCCTGCGTGCTGAACAACGGCGGCACGATCGTGCAGTTCGTCGGCGACGCGATGCTGGCCCTGTTCAACGCGCCCGCACCGCAGGCCGGTCACGCCAGGGCGGCCTGCCGGGCCGCGCTGGAGATGCAGCGGGCCGCCGCCGAGGTGGCCGAGGAGATGGCCTGGAAACGCGTCGGCGAGGTGGAGTGGCCGACCTTCCGGGTCGGCGTCAACACCGGCCCCGCGCTGGTCGGCAACATCGGCAGCCCCGAGTTACGCGGCTTCAACGCGATGGGCGACTGCGTCAACGTGGCCGCCAGGCTCCAGGCCCTGGCCGAGCCGGGGACCGTGGTGATCGGCGAGACGACACTCAGGCAGCTCGGCCGCGACGCCTCGGTCAACGCCCTCGGACGGCTCAGCCTGAAGGGCAAGGAAGAGCTCGTGGCCGCGTACGTTCTGACTGGAATGCCATAGAACGGCAATAGCCGTGCGTACATAATCGGCGCATGGATCCAGAGCCCGGCGAGTTCCTTTCCCTGCTCACCGCCGAGGAGGTCGAGGCGCTGCGAGCCGCCGGGCGCCCGCGTCGATGGGACCGCGGCACGACGGTGATCACCGAGGGCGACGCGGCCGACTGGGTGCTCGTGCTGACGCAGGGCCGGGTCAAGGTGTCCTCGCACACGAGCAGCGGCACCGAGGTGGTCCTCGCGGTACGCGGCCCAGGGGCGCTGCTGGGCGACATGTCAGCCGTGGACGGCTCGCCGCGCTCGGCCACCGTGACCGCGCTGGAGCCGATCCAGGGCATCGTGGTCCGCGACTTCAGCGGTTTCCTGGCCGCGCACGGCCGCATCGCCGTCCTGCTCCTGCAGCTCCTCGTCGGCCGGCTGCGCGACGCCGACCGCAAGCGGGTCGAGTACGGCGCGTTCGACACCACCGGCCGGGTGGCGACCCGGCTGCTCGAACTGGCCGACCGGTACGGCGAGCACACCAGCACCGGCGTGCGCGTGGCCCTGCCGCTCAGCCAGGACGAGCTGGCCGGCTGGACGGGCTCCTCGCGGGAGGCGGTCAGCAAGGCGCTGCGGACCCTGCGCGACCGCGGGCTCATCGAGACCGGCCGGCGACGGGTGGTCATCCACGACGTCGAGGGGTTACGCAGGCGAGCCAGGTGACCCCTGGTACAAAACGGACGTACGACGTACGTCATAGTGGGAGGCATGGTCGCGGTCACCCCCGAAGCCGGCACCCGCATGCGCTACGCCTGGCGCGTGTGCTCGGTCACCAGCCTGGGCCTCGTCCTCATCGGCATCGCCGGCAGCACGCTCAATGTCGCGCTGCCGGCCGTCGTGCGGCACTTCCACGCCGACGCGACGCAGTCGGGATGGATCCTGCTGGCGTTCCTGCTGGTCAACACCGCGAGCCTGGTGTTCTTCGGGCGGGTCGCCGACCTGCTCGGCCGGCGCGAGGTGTACCTGGCGGGCTTCGCCCTGTTCACGGTGGCCTCGCTGCTGGCCGGGCTGTCACCGGACGTCTGGTTCCTGGTCGGCATGCGCGTGCTCCAGGCGATCGGCTCGGCCATGATCCTGGCCAACGGCACGGTGATCATCACCGACGCGTTCCCGCCCGAGCGGCTCAGCCAGGGCATGGGCGTCTACATCGGCACGCTGTCGGTGGCCCAGCTCGCCGGCCCGACGCTCGGCGGCCTGATCGCCGAGACCGCCGGCTGGCAGTGGATCTTCTGGGTGAACGTGCCCGCCGGGCTGATCGCGCTCGGCTGGGGCGCGGTGATCTTACGCAAGATGCCGAAGAGGCCCAGACAGCCGGTGGACGCCCTCGGCAACGTGCTGGTGTTCGCCGCGCTGTCGGCCGTGCTGCTGGCCGTCAACGAGGCCGGGTCGGGCGGCCTGACAAGCCCGGTCGTCCTGACGGGGGCGGCGCTGTTCGTGCTGCTGGTGCCGCTGATCGTGCTGGCCGAGCGGCGCTCGGCCAACCCGGTGCTGGACCTGCGGCTGTTCGGCGGGCGGCTGCTGGCCTACGCGAACCTGGCCTCCTTCTGCAACGCGCTCGCGCGTTCCGCGCTGATCCTGGTGGTCGCGCTCTACTTCCAGGCGGCGCGCGGGCTCGACGCGTTCTCGGCCGGGCTGAGCGTGCTGCCGGTGCCGGTGGGCATCGGGCTGGCCTCGCCGATCGCGGGCCTGCTCGGGCCGCGGGTCTCGCCGTACGGGCTGTCGATCGGCGGCGCGGCGATGAGCGCGCTGGGGCTGGGCGCGCTCATGCTGACGGCCGACCCGGCGACGCCGTACTGGGTGACGGGGATCGCCCTGTTCGTGGCCGGCTGCGGCAGCGGGACGTTCCTGACCGGCAACACCACCCAGGTCATGGCCGCCCTGCCGAGCGGCAGCCTGGGCGTGGTCAACGGCTTCCGAGTCATGATCATGAACGTCGGCATCGTGATCAGCGTGGGCCTGTCGCTCAGCGTCGTGACCAGCTCCGTGGGCCCGGAGCTGCGCGCCCAGGTGTACGCGGGCACGCTGTCCACGCTCTCCCCGGTGGCCGTCGGGCAGCTCATGGACGGCTTCCAGCGGGCGTACGCGGTGCTGTTCGCCGTGGCGCTGGCCGGCGCGGTGCTGGCCGCGCTCGCCCGGTCTCAGAGGGCTCCGGCGAGCCTCGACTCCACGTCGCGGTAGCGCGAGACCGGGATGAGGTGCACGCCGTCGAACGCGCCCGAGTCGCGCAGCGCGAACACCTGCTCGCAGGCCGCCTCGACGCCCGCCATGCGGTCGGCGGCCACCCGCTCGACCAGCTCGCCGGGCAGGGCGATGTCGGGGATGGCGGCGGCCAGCGTACGGGCGTGGCGCTCGCTGGCCAGCACCATGACGCCCGCGTAGACCGGCACGTCGACCTGGTTGGCCTCGCGCCACCGGACCTGCGCCTCGACCGAGAAGCTGACCTGGGCGAACAGGAAGTCGGCCGCGCGCTTCCAGGCGGGCAGCGGGCGCAGCCCGGCCGCCGCGCCGACGCGGAAGGCCGGCGAGAAGCCCCTGGCCTCCTCGATCATCGAGCGGACCGTCAGGTCGCTGGTCCGGCTGCCGCTGGCGGGCTTGTCGCCGTGGACGAACAGGAACTGGTCGACGCCGTACGCCGCGGCCGTCAGCAGGTCGCGGTGGAAGCCGAGCAGGTTACGGTCGCGGGAGTTGAGACAGGCGATGCTGCGCCCGCCCATCGCCTCGACCTCGTGGGCCACCGCCACGCTGGACACGGTGGCCCGGCCGATGTGGTTGTCGGGGATCAGGAAGGAATGGGCGACCTGGCTGAGCGTGCCGATCTGGTGGCGTACCCGCTTCAGATCGGGCTTGGTGGGCGGTTCGATCTCGCAGACCAGCTCGAAAGGCATGATCCCGACCCTAACGCTCGGCGGCCAGCGCCTCGATGCCGCGCAGCACGAGATCGACGCCGAAGGAGTCGTAGAAGGCCGGGTCGGCGCCCGCGACCAGCGGCGAGGCCATCTCGACCAGGTACGGGTACCTCTCGGGCGGCAGCGACTGGAGGCCGGCCCGCTTGACCCTGACCATCTCGGCGATCTCCTCGCCGGTCCGGCCGGCCTTGAGGTGCACGGGCGCGTCGGCGATCGACAGGGCGCTCTGCAGCAGGTACTTGGTGATCAGGCAGCTCTCCTCCACGTCGAACCCGGCCGTACGGGCCAGGCCCAGCGCCTTGTCCCAGACGACCAGGAAGTTCGGGACGGAGATCGGGTCGATCTGCTCGATGACGTTCTTCGCGCAGGGATGGGTGCGCAGGGTCCTGATGAGCCCGTGGGTCAGGTCGCGGAGCTGCTCCTGCCAGGGCCGCTCGTCGGCCGGCTCCGGCACGAAGCCGCCGACCAGGTGGTCGGCCATGCCGACCAGGAGCTGGTCCTTGTTCTTGAAGTGCCAGTAGAGGGCCATCGGCGTCACGCCCAGGTCGGTCGCCAGGCGGCGGATCGTCACGGCGTCGAGCCCTTCGGTGTCGCCGATCTCCAGCGCCCGCTCGGCGATGGTCCGCGCGTCCAGTTTTCCCATCACGGTTGACAACTATACGCCGTACAAGTTGAACTGTACGACGTACAAGTACGGCGTATAGGAGGTTGGCGACATGCGATGGTGGGCGCTGGGTGCCGTGACATTGGGCACTTTCATGACCTATCTCGACAACAACGTGGGGAACGTCGCATTGCCGACGATCCAGCGGGAGCTCGGGCTGACGATCTCCGGGCTGGAGTGGATCGTGAGCTCGTACATCCTGGTCTTCGCCGGGCTCATGCTGGTCGGCGGCCGGCTCGCGGACCTGTTCGGGGCCCGCGTGGTGTTCCTGGCCGGGCTCTCCGTCTTCACCGCGGCCTCGCTGGGCGCGGGGCTGGCCACCTCGGGCGGCGCGCTGATCGCGGCGCGGGCCGTCCAGGGCGTGGGGGCGGCGCTGCTCACGCCCACGTCGCTCACCCTGATCAGCCAGATCTTCCCCGAGCCCGGCGAGCGCGGCAGGGCCGTGGGCATCTGGAGCGCGTCCGGGGCGCTGTCCATGGCGCTCGGCCCGGCGGCCGGCGGTTTCATCAGCGAGCACCTGCACTGGGGCTGGATCTACCTGATCAACGTGCCGATCGGGATCGCCACCCTCGGCCTGGCCCTGTGGGCGGTCCGGCCCGACTTCACCCGCCGCCGGCACCGGCTCGACCTGCCCGGCCTGGCCACCTCGGCGCTCGCGCTGGTCTCCCTGACCTACGCGCTCATCGAGGGCGACCGCGCCGGATGGACGTCGGCCGAGATCCTGGCCGCGTTCGGGCTCGCGGCGGCGGCCGCCGTGGCGTTCGCGCTGGTCGAGACGCGCTCCGAGCGCCCGATGATCGACCTGTCGCTCTTCCGCTCGCGGGTGTTCACCGGCGGCGCGCTGACCATGGGCATCTGGTCGTTCGGCGTGTTCGGCATCTACTTCTTCAGCGCCCTGTGGCTGCAGAACGTGCTCGGCTTCTCCCCCACGCAGGCCGGCCTGGCGTTCGTGCCGATGGCCCTGGTCATGGCGGTCGTCGCCATCACCTCGCAGCGGATCTCCGCGCGGCTCGGCACCGGCCGCACGGTGGCGCTCGGCATGGCGCTCATGGGCGCGGCGATCTACCTGATCTCCGGCGTCGGGGCCGACGGCGACTACGCCGACGTCGCCCCCTGGTTCCTGCTCTACGGCCTCGGCGGGGGCCTGCTGGTGCCGCTGACCTCGGCGATCCTCGGCGGCCTGCCCAAGGACAGGGCGGGCGTGGCCTCAGGCGTGCTGAACGTCTCGCGCGAGGTGTTCGGCCTGCTCGGCATCACCGTGCTGGGCGCGATCCTCAGCTCCCGCCAGAGCGGGAGCGACCGGCCCCCGCTGGCCGCCTTCCTCGACGCCTACCAGTTCACGCTGGTCATCGCGGCGGTGATCGTGCTGGCCGCCGTCCCGCTCGGCCTGTACGCGCTGCGCCCGTCCCGCCGCCCGCCGGTGACGGACGAGCCTCAGGCCACCGCCCCGGCGACCGTCGGCTCGTCGAACTGAGTGCGGTACAGCTCCTCGTAGCGGCCGCCCATGGCCAGCAGTTCGGCGTGCGTGCCCCGCTCGGCCACGCGGCCGTCCTCGATCACCAGGATCTGGTCGGCCGCCCGCACGGTCGACAGCCGGTGCGCGATCACCACGGCGGTCCGGCCCGCCAGCGCCTCCCCCAGGGCCTCCTGCACGGCCGCCTCGGAGGTGGAGTCGAGCGCGGCGGTGGCCTCGTCCAGGATCACCACGCGCGGCCTGGCCAGCAGGAGCCGGGCGATCGTCAGCCGCTGGCGCTCGCCGCCGGACAGCCGGTAGCCGCGCTCGCCGACCACGGTGTCCAGGCCGTCGGGCAGCGACTCGATCAGCGTCCGCAGCCGGGCCCTGGACAGGGCGTCCCAGATCTCCTCCTCGCTCGCCGCCGGCCTGGCCAGCAGCAGGTTCTCCCTGATCGTGTCGTGGAAGAGGTGGCCGTCCTGGGTGACCATGCCGAGGGTGTCGCGGATGGCGTCGAAGGTCAGGTCCCGTACGTCCACGCCGCCGAGGCGGACCGCGCCGGAGTCGACGTCGTACAGCCTGGGCAGCAGCTGGGCGATCGTGGACTTGCCGGCCCCCGACGAGCCCACCAGCGCCACCATCTGGCCCGGCAGGGCCGTGAACGAGATGCCGTGCAGCACCTCCTCGCCGCCCCGCGAGTCCAGCGTGGCGACCTCCTCCAGCGAGGCCAGCGACACCTTGTCGGCGGCGGGGTAGGCGAAGCGCACGTCGTCGAACTCGACCGCGACCGGGCCCTCGGGGACGTCGCGGGCGTCCGCGCGCTCCTGGATCAGCGGCTTGAGGTCGAGCACCTCGAAGACGCGCTCGAAGCTGACCAGGGCGCTCATCACGTCCACCCGGGCGCTGGCCAGGGCGGTCAGGGGCGCGTAGAGGCGGGTCAGCAGCAGGGCCAGTGACACCACGGCGCCGGGTTCGAGCTGGTCGCGCAGGGCGTAGAAGCCGCCGAGGCCGTAGACGAGGGCCAGCGCGAGCGCCGAGACCAGGGTCAGGGCCGTGACGAACACCGACTGGTTCATGGCCGAGCGCACGCCGATGTCGCGCACCCGCCGCGCCCGCGCGGCGAACTCGGCGGACTCGCGCGCCGGACGGCCGAACAGCTTCACCAGCGTCGCGCCCGGCGCGGAGAACCGCTCGGTCATCTGGGTGCCCATGGCGGCGTTGTGGTCGGCGGCCTCGCGCCGCAGCCGCGCGATCCTGACGCCCATCCGGCGCGCGGGCAGCACGAACACCGGCAGGAGCAGCAGCGCGAGCAGCGTGATCTGCCACGAGATGCCGATCATCACGGTGAGCGTCAGCACGAGCTGCACCAGGTTGCCCGCCACGCTGGACAAGGTGTCGGTGAAGGCCCGCTGCGCGCCGATCACGTCGTTGTTCAACCGGCTCACCAGCGCCCCGGTGCGCGTCCGCATGAAGAACGCGACCGGCATGCGCTGCACGTGGTCGAAGACCGCCGTGCGCAGGTCGAGGATCAGCCCTTCGCCGATGGTGGCCGACTGCCAGCGGTTCAGCAGGCCGAGCCCGGCCTCCGCGAGCGCCAGGCCCGCGATCAGCAGCGCGACCACGACCACCACGCCGAGCGGCTCACCGTTGAAGATCGCGTCGACCACCCGCCCCGCGAGCAGCGGCGACACCACGGCCAAACCCGCCAGCACCACGCTGAGCACCAGGAACAGCACGATCCTGCGGCGGTGGGGACGGGCGAACCCGCCGATACGCCGAAGCGTCGCCCTGTTCAGCGGGCGACGCTCCGGCCGGTTGTTCATCGAGTAAAGCTGATGCCAGGCGGTCACTTCCATGCTCATGCATGGGAGACTATTTCCTCAAGTTAACTTGAGGTCAACTGGTTTTACCGGGGATCAGCTGCCGATCTTCTTGCCCCCGCCGTGCCAGACCACCGCCACCGACGGGCGCGGCTGGTCGCCGTCGGGCCAGCGGCTGGCCGGGTTCTCCGGGGTCGCGCCGTCGATCTCGCCCGGGTGCTGCACGGCCACGAACACGCTCTTCTGGTCCGCGGTGACCAGCGGGCCGCAGGTCTCGGCGCCGAGCGGGACCGTGAGGAACTGGCGCAGGTGGCCGCGGTCGGAGCCGCGCACCGGCATGACGAACAGGCCGTCGTTGCTGCCGAGCTGGTTGCCGTCGGTGGAGATCCACAGGTTGCCGTCGGCGTCGAACGTCACGTTGTCCGGGCACGAGATCGGCGAGACCTTGGTCTTGTCGAAGCCGGCGAAGTAGGTCGCGGGGTCGTTCGGGTCGCCGCAGACGAGCGGGAGCGACCAGGCGAAGGTGGTCTCGCCCGCGTCGTTGCGCCGCTCGGCCACCTCCAGGATGTGACCGTGCTTGTTGGACGGGCGCGGGTTGGCCTCGTCCACCTGGGCGGCGGTGCGGTTGGAGTTGTTGGTCAGGGCCACGTAGACGCCGCCGGTGACCGGGTTGCGCTCCATGTCCTCCGGACGGTCCATCTTGGTCGCGCCGACCTTGTCGGCCGCGGTACGGGTGTAGACCAGCACCTCGGCGGCGGTCATGCCGTCCACGTACGACTTGTCGCCCGACACCAGCGGGATCCACCGGCCCGAGCCGTCGAACAGCCCGTCGGAGGGCAGCTTGCCGGAGCCGTCGATCTCGGCGGCCGGGCTGTCGCCGGTGAACTTGGCGACGTACAGGGTGCCCTCGTCCAGCAGGGTGCGGTTGTGACGGTCGAAGCCCGGGATGTACCGGTCCTTGGAGACGAACTTGTAGATGTACTCGAAGCGCGAGTCGTCACCCATGTAGACGACCAGACGACCGTCCGCGGCCAGGGTGGTGTTGGCGGCCTCGTGCTTGAACCTGCCGAGCGCGGTGCGCTTGATCGGCGTGGAGTCGGGGTCGAACGGGTCGATCTCCACGATCCACCCGAACCTGTTGGCCTCGTTCGGGTGCTTGGCCAGGTCGAAGCGCTCCTCGACCCGGTCGAAGCGGCGGCTGCTCGCCGGGGTGCCCGTCGTGATCGTGTAACGCGAGATGTACGGCCGCTGCGCCTCGGGGACCTTGTCGCCGTTGACGAAGTACTGGTCGAAGTTCTCCTCGGCGGTCAGGACCGTGCCCCACGGGGTGGAACCGCCCGAGCAGTTGTTCAGCATGCCGACCGGCGCCAGGCCCTTGGGGTCGGCGGCCGTCCTGAGCAGGGCGTGACCGGCGGCGGGGCCGGAGAAGCGCATCGGCGTCTGCGCGGTGACGCGCCGGTTGTAGCGGCGGCGGCCCTTGGTGGTGAGCCTCCACTCGCCGGTGCCGTGCGCCCGCTCGATCTCCACGACCGAGCCGCCGTGCGCGGCCAGCGCGATCTTGATCTGCTCCTCGGTCGCGGCCGCGCCGCCCGTGTACCCGCGGAACATCAGGTTCTCGTCGGTGTACTCGTGGTTCACCCACAGCAGGCCGCGGTTCTGGCCCATCGGGAAGAACGTCACGTAGTCGCAGTTGTAGCCGAACTGCTTGTTCTGGGCGTCGGCCGTCTGGTGGTCGAAGTCGAAGGCCGGCGCGTCGTGCAGCACCGGGTCGCCCCAGCGCACGACCACGGAGGAGGTGTAGCCGTCGGGGATGCGCAGCGCGTCGTCCTTGTTCGGCGGCACCGGGGTGAAGGCGATCTCACCCGGGCCGCGCCCGCCCACCCCGACCGGCGCGGCGGCGGTCTCGGCCGCCGGCTCGTCGGCGAGCGCCGGGACCGCGCCCGCCACGCCCACGCCCGCCACCAGCGCGCCGAGCGCGCCCGCGCGCAGCACGCCGCGGCGCGTCAGCGCCTCCTTCACCACGTCGCCGAAGTAGGCGTTGCCCGTCGTGTTGGCCACGTCGTGCGCGCACGCGTTCCCGCAACGGAACTGACAGGTCAGAGCGGATCGGCCACCTTTGTGCGGGGTGGAAAGCAGCGGCAGCAGCCGCCCCGCCTCAGGGTTCGCCACAGGTCCTCCAGATATGTGCGCGGTTGTACGGCGGGGACGTTACGGTCGTCAACGAAACCCGGGGTGAACGACGACCTCCGCCCCGATGAACGCTTGCCGCGAGACAATGGACCCGTGCCACCACGCAAGATGGACCCGGAGAAACTGCGCGCGGCCCTCGACGGCCAGCTCGTCGCCCTCGACGAACCGCCCTACGACGGCCCCGCCTCGGCCCTGCCCGACGCCCTGGTCGCCGCGGTGCTGACCGCCTACGACCGCGGGCTCGCCCCCGAGCGCGACGCGGCCAGGCAGGCGGTGCGCCACCTGCTGGAGAAGCTGGCCGCCGCGGCTCCCGGCCGCACGGTCGAGGTGCGCGTGCCGCCCTACGCGGCCGTCCAGGCCGTCCCCGGCCCCCGCCACACCCGCGGCACGCCGCCGAACGTGGTGGAGACCGACGCCCGCACCTGGCTGGAGCTCGCGCTCGGCCGGCTGACCTGGGACGAGGCCATGGCCAGGGGCTCGGTCGCGGCGAGCGGCTCCCGCGCCGACCTGTCAGCCCACCTGCCGCTCTAGCGGCCCTTGCCCATCCAGGGGAACCTGCTCTCGAAGCACTGGTCGGCGAGCTGGCCGGGAAGCTGGCCGCACTCCTGGACCACCTTCCAGAACCAGATCGCGACGATCGCGAACAACACCAGCGACAATGCGCTGATCACGATCCCGGCGATGGCCCGGCCCCTGCCCACGCGCTTGGCGAGCGCCACACAGCCGAAGACGATCGACAGGATCGCCGTGAGCACGCCGGTGAAGCAGACGAACACCAGGAACGGGCTCGCCACGCCCAGCACCAGCGAGGCGGTGGCCAGGCCGCTGCCCGGCGGCGCGGTCGGCTGGGCGCCGTAGGGGCCGTACTGGCCGTAGGCGGGGGCTCCCGGCGGCGGGCCGTAACCGGGCGGGCCGCCGTAGGGGCTGGAGGGGGTGGTACCGGGAACGGACGCGTCCCGGCCCCCGGCCTCGTACGCCCCCGGAGCCCCCTCATAGGACCCCCCGGCCGCCGGCCCCCCATAGGCCCCCTCGCCGCCACCAGACCCCGGCCCCCCATGGGGCCCTTCGCCACCGGATCCCGGCCCCCCATAAGCCCCCTCCCCGCCGCCGGGCGCTGAGGGGCCGCCGTAGGCTCCCTCGCCCCCGTACGGCGCCCCCGGCCCGCCGTAAGCTCCTTCGCCCCCGTAAGGGGCGCCAGGCCCTCCTGGGGGCACACCCGCGCCTCCGGGGGTCGGCGTCACGCCTCCCGCGCCGGCTGTGGCACCCGGGCCTACGGCACCGCCACGGCCTTCCGCACCTCCCGGGCCTACGGCGCCGCCACGGCCTTCAGCACCTCCTGGGCCTTCCGCACCTCCTGGGCCTACGGCGCCGCCAGGGCCTCCTGCACCTCCTGGCGCGGGGGTGCCGGCCTGGCCCGGTGCGCCCTCGCCCGGCGGGCTCCGGAAGTCCGGCGCGCCTGCGATGCCCCCGGCCCCTTCAGCCCCCTCAGCGCCCTCAGCGCCGCCCGGCTCCTCGGGGCCCCTGGCCGCGTGGGTGCCGGTGGGCGGGGGCTCGAAGGTGGGCACGTCGCCGTATTCGTACCGGGAGGGCGCGGGGCGGCTCGGCTCCTCGTCCGGTTGCGTGCCCCAGCCGGGATAGGCCGGGGTGCCGCCGGGCACCGGATAGACCTGCGTCTCCTCGGCGTCCCCGCCGGACCACCGCGTCCTGCCGGCGCCGCCCTCGGCCGGTCCCGGCGTCTCGGGCGAGGTGGGCAGGTCGGGATGGTCGGGACGGCCCCCGGGCCTGGGCTCGTGCGACGGCGGCACGTCAGGTGGCGGCGGTGGCACCACGGGCGGCACGGGCGCGATCGGCTCCTCGCCCTCCCGCTCCTCCTCGAACGGCCACTCATCCGCCCACCGCCCACCCCCGGGCTGCCCCCCAGCTCCTTCACCCTCGGACCGCCCACCCTCGTGCCGCCCGCCGCCCGACCGGCCTCCCTCTACGGGACCGGCGCCTTCGCCGGACGCCGCGCCCTGCGGAGTGTCCGCATGACCAGCGCCGTGCTCGTGACCAGAGGCGTGCTCGCGTCCAGGGGCGTGCTCGTGACCAGAGGCGTGCTCGTGAGCAGAGGCGTGCTCGTGAGCAGAGGCGTGCTCGTGAGCAGAGGCGTGCTCGTGTCCAGGAGCGTGTTCGCGTCCAGGGGCGTGCTCGTGTCCAGGGGCGTGTTCGTGGTCGGGGGCGGTCCAGCCCTCCGGGGTGCCCGCGCCGCCGGTCGGCCCGGCGCCGGGCGGGCCGCCGACGGCCCACTCGCTCGGACGCCACTCGTTGCTCGTCGGCCCGCCCTCGTACGGCCCGATCTCCGGCGGCTCCTCCTCAGGCGCAGGCCGATCCTCCTCAGGCGCCGGCCGATCCTCCTCGGCCGTCCCCTCCCGCCACCATTCGGGCGTGTGCTGCGGCGGCGCGGATTCGGGCCGGCCCTCGCGGGGGTGGCCTTCGGGGTGCTGCGGGTCCTGCCCCTCGCGGGGTTCGTTGGGGTCCCCAGGTGTGGTCACGTCTGCGTCTCCCGACGGGTCTGCATGCCGGATACTTCACCTTTTCGCGGAGGGCATCGGCTAAAGCGCACGACACGGTAAGACGGGCGCCATCCTTGGGTCACCATGCGCCAAAGCGGCAGGCGGCGGGCAAGATGAGTGCATGCTGGACGAGACCCTGACGTACGCCCTGATCATGGTCATGAAGACCCACCGCAACCGGATGGCCGCCGCCCTGGCGCCACTGGGCCTGCACACGGGCCAGGAGCTGCTGCTCAACCAGCTGTGGCGGCAGGACGGCCTCACCCAGGGCGAGCTGATCGCCCGGCTGGGCGTGGAGCCGCCGACCGTCACCAAGACCCTCCAGCGCCTGGAACGCGCGGGCTTCGTCCAGCGCTCCCCCGACCCCGACCGCCCGCGGGTGGGCCGCGTGCACCTGACGGAGGCGGGCAGGGCGCTGCGCGAGCCGGTCGAGGAGATCTGGGCCAGGACCGACGAAGAACTCCAGCACGGCCTGGACGACACCGAACGCGCCCTGCTGTCCCGCCTCGTCCGCGCCATCCCCCAGTAACCCTCTTCACCGAGAGCGAAACCCCCTTGCCTCCAGCGGCCAAAAGCGACTTAGCTGGCTAATTAGTCGGCTAATCAAGAGAGGCATCCCCATGCACGCGTTCATCACCGGCGGCTCCTCCGGCATCGGCGCCGCCACCGCGCTCGCCTACGCCAGGGCCGGCGCGCGGGTCACGATCACCTACAACACCGGCCCCGGCCGCGCCGCCGAGGTCGTCAAGCGCATCGAGGAGGCGGGCGGCCAGGCGGCGGCCGTCCACCTGGACCTGGAGGACCACGCCACCATCGCGCCCGCCGCCGCCCAGGCGGGCCCGGTGGACGCCCTCGTGCTCAACGCCGTCCGCTGGGGCACGATCATGCCCAACAGCATGAGCTTCGAGGACGTGCCCGCCGCCGAATGGACGGCCGCCCTGCACGCGAACGTCGTCGGCAACGCCCTGCTCGTCCAGGCCCTCCTGCCCGGGATGCGGCGGAACGGCTTCGGCCGGATCGTCTTCGTCTCCTCGGGCGCCGCCGAGGAGGGCCAGCCGGGCCCCGGCCCGTACGGCACCGCCAAGATGGCCCTGCACGGCATGGCCCGCGCCCTGGCCTGGGAGGCCGGCAGGGACGGCGTGCTGGTCAACGTGGCCGTGGCCGGGCTCACGATCACCGAGGCCGAGCGCCCGGTCACCCAGGAGGCCCTCGACCGCGTCGCGGCCCGCACGCCGAGCCGCCGGCTCTCGACCGCCGACGACATGGCGGCGCTGATCCATTTCCTCGGATCGGCGGCGAACCGCAACGTCACCGGAGAGTTCGTCCGCGACGGATCCAACGCCGGCAGATCGTCCCACGCCGGTTGATGGAGCACCCGGGTGTGCGAGCACGGAAGCCCGCAACCTAAACTGAGGCATGTGCTGAAGGGCGACGGCCGGCTCGGCCATGACCTGGACCCCCACGACCGCGCACCCAAAGACGCCTGTGGCGTCTTCGGCGTCTGGGCGCCAGGCGAGGAAGTTTCCAAACTCACCTACTACGGGCTGTACGCGTTGCAGCACCGCGGCCAGGAGTCCGCGGGCATCGCGGTCAGCGAGGGCAGCCGCATCCTCGTCTACAAGGACATGGGCCTGGTGGCCCAGGTCTTCGACGAGTCGGTGCTGGGCACCCTCCGCGGCCACCTGGCCATCGGCCACTGCCGTTACTCCACCACCGGTTCGAGCGTGTGGGAGAACGCGCAGCCGACCCTCAGCTCCACCGAGGTCGGCGGGCTCGCGCTCGCGCACAACGGCAACCTGATCAACACGCCGGAGCTGGCCGAGCGCCTGGCTCCCGGCTCCACCCGGGCGACCACCGACACCGAGGTCCTGGCCTCGCTGCTCGCCCAGGATCGCACGCGTTCCATCGAAGACTCGGCGGCCGAGCTGCTGCCGCAGGTCAAGGGCGCGTACTCGCTGGTGTTCATGGACGAGAAGACGCTCTACGCGGCCCGCGACCCGCAGGGCATCCGCCCGCTGGTCCTGGGCCGCCTGGAGCGCGGCTGGGTGGTGGCCTCCGAGACGGCGGCCCTCGACATCGTGGGCGCCACGTTCGTCCGCGAGGTCGAGCCCGGCGAGCTGCTCACCATCGACGAGGACGGCGTCCGGTCCCGCCGGTTCGCCCTGCCCGACCCCAAGGGCTGCCTGTTCGAGTACGTCTACCTCGCCCGTCCCGACACCACGATCGCGGGCCGCGGCGTGCAGGTCACCCGGGTCGAGGTCGGCCGCGTGCTGGCCCGCGAGCACCCGGTCGAGGCCGACCTGGTCATCCCCACGCCCGAGTCCGGCACCCCTGCCGCCGTCGGCTACGCCGAGGAGAGCGGCATCCCCTACGGCCAGGGCCTGGTGAAGAACTCCTACGTGGGCCGCACGTTCATCCAGCCCTCGCAGACCATCCGCCAGCTCGGCATCCGGCTCAAGCTCAACCCGTTGCGCGAGGTCGTCGCGGGCAAGCGCCTGGTGGTCGTCGACGACTCGATCGTGCGCGGCAACACCCAGCGCGCCATCGTGAAGATGCTGCGCGAGGCGGGGGCGCGCGAGGTGCACGTCCGCATCTCCTCGCCGCCCGTGGCCTGGCCGTGCTTCTACGGCATCGACTTCGCGACCCGCGCCGAGCTGATCGCCGGCTCGCTGTCGGTCGAGGAGATCCGGGCCTCGCTGGGCGCCGACTCGCTGGGGTACATCTCCCTGGAGGGCCTGACCAAGGCCACCACCATCCCCGCCGAGCGGCTCTGCCGGGCCTGCTTCGACGGCTCGTACCCGATCCCCATCGACCAGGACAACGTGGGCAAGTTCGTGTTGGAGAGCAAAGCGTGAGTACCTACGAGGCCGCCGGCGTCGACATCGAGGCGGGCGAGCGCGCCGTCACCCTGATGAAGGACAAGGTGGCGCGGGCCCGCCGGCCGGAGGTGGTCGACGACGCCAGCGGCTTCGCCGGGCTCTTCGACGCCTCGGCGCTGCTGCGCTACCGGCGTCCGCTGCTCGCCTCCTCCACCGACGGCGTGGGCACGAAGGTCATGATCGCCCAGCGCTACGGCAAGCACGACACGATCGGCATCGACCTGGTCGGCATGGTCCTCGACGACCTGGTGGTCTGCGGGGCCGAGCCGCTGTTCATGACCGACTACATCGCCGTCGGCAAGGTCGTGCCCGAGCGCGTCGCCGAGATCGTCGGCGGCGTGGCCGAGGGCTGCCGGCTGGCCGGCGCGGCGCTGGTCGGCGGCGAGACCGCCGAGCACCCGGGCGCCATGGGCCCCGACGAGTACGACCTGGCCGGAGCCGGCACCGGCGTGGTCGAGGCCGACGCCATGCTGGGCCCCGACCGGATCCGCGAGGGCGACGTGGTCCTCGGGCTGGCCTCCTCCGGCATCCACTCCAACGGCTACTCGCTGGTTCGGCACGTGCTGCGCGAGGCGTCGCTGTCGCTCGACGCGGTGCTGCCCGAGCTGGGCCGTCCGCTGGGCGAGGAGCTGCTGGAGCCGACCCGCGTCTACTCGCTCGACTGCCTCCACCTGGCCCGCACGACCGAGGTGCACGCCTACGCGCACATCACGGGCGGCGGCCTGGAGGCCAACCTGTCGCGGTCGCTGCCCGGCCACCTCGACGCGCTGCTCGACCGGTCGTCCTGGACCCCGCCGGCGATCTTCGGCGTCCTCGCCGGGCACGGGCGGATCGCTCAGAAGGACATGGACCGTACGTTCAACCTCGGCGTGGGCATGGCGGCCGTGGTGGCGCCCGGCTCGGCCGACGAGGCGATCCGGCTGCTCGCCGAGCGCGGTCTGCACGCGTGGGTGCTGGGCGAGATCGTCCAGGGGTCGGGCCAGGCCCGCTACCGCTGACCCGACGGGGGCCGGCTCGACCCGGCCCCCGTTCAGCCAGTCTTGTGCCGCTGGTAGTGGCGGGCGACGCGCACGCGGTTGCCGCACAGCTCCGGTGAGCACCAGCGCCGCCGCGGATGGGCGGGCAGGAAGATCATGCGGCACCGGGGCCCCTCGCAGGCCCGGATCCGGCTCGCCGCCGGATCGGTGAGCAGGTCGGCCGCGGCCTCGGCGAGCTGCGCGAGCAGGCGGGCGAGCCGGTCGCCGTCCCTGCGCGCGCCCTTGGTGAGCCCGCCGTCCGTGACGTCCAGCTGCCCGTACGCGGGCGCGGCGCGCATCGCGTCGTTGATCGCCCCGACCGCCTCGCCGGGCGGTCTCTCGCCCCGGCGCACGGCGTCGACCGCCGCCGCCACATGCGCCCGCAACTCCCGGACCACGCCCAGGTCGTCCGCCGTGTACGGCCCCCCGACGGAGGTCAGCCGGCCCGCCTGACGATCGAGCCAGTTCCCGAACACCTCGGGCGTGTCGAGGACGTCGAAGTCCTGGGCCCGGGTGTTCACCAGGTCCAGCGCGAGCGGCTCACCGATCAGGAACTCCATGGGTTCTAATGCTACATCCCCCACTTGACGCGTTAGAAGCCTGCTCGCTATAACTAACGCATCATTGCGCGAGAAAGGCATTAGGCATGGAGATCCCGGAGATCCGCCACGGTTTCGTGGACGTGGAAGGCGTGCAGGTGTTCTACCGGGAGGCGGGCCCGCGCGACGGCATCCCCGTGCTCCTGCTGCACGGCTTTCCCTCGGCCTCCCACCAGTACAGACGCCTGATGGACGCCCTGGGCGCGCGCCACCGCCTGATCGCGCCGGACTATCCCGGCTTCGGCCACACCGAGGCCCCCGGCGACTTCGTCTACTCCTTCGACCGCCTGGCCGACGTGGTCGAGGGTTTCGTGCAGAAGATCGGGCTCGACCGCTTCGTCTGGTACGCCTTCGACTTCGGCGGCCCCGTCGGCTTCCGCCTGGCCACCCGGCACCCCGAATGGATCGCCGGCCTGATCGTCCAGAACGCCAACGCCTACGACGAGGGCCTGTCGGACCTGGCGCGCACCACCATCCACGCGCCCGCGGAGAGCCTGGGCGACCTGTTCACCCTGCCCGTCACGCGCGGCCAGTACGAGGGCGGCGCGTCGGACGTCTCAGCGGTCGCACCCGACGGATGGACCCTCGACCAGCACTTCCTGGACCTGCCCGGACGCCGGGAAGCCCAGCTCGCGCTCGCGCTCGACTACCGCTCCAACCTCGCGCTCTACGCCGACTGGCAGGCATGGCTGCGCCGCCACCGGCCGCCCACGCTGATCGTGTGGGGCCGCAACGACGCCTTCTTCCCGGAGCCGGGCGCGCACGCCTACCTGCGGGACCTGCCGGACGCCGAGCTGCACGTGCTCGACACCGGGCACTTCGCGCTGGAGGACAGGCTCCCTGAGATCGCGCCGCTGGTCGCGGGCTTTCTCGACCGCACGCAAGCGTGACGAAAGCCCCACGGTTGCCCGTGGGGCCCGACGCTCATGAACGAGGATCCGGCACATGCCGGATCCTCGGCCACGTCACTCTGAAGAACGGCTATCGGCGACCGGGACGGCCGTCTTCGTCGTCCCCGGAGCCGTAGTCATCGGCGTAATCGGCATAGCGATCCGCCAGCTCATCGTTGAGGTCGTCGGCGTCGTCATTGCTGGAGTCTCCGACCCCGAGTTCGTCGCGCAGACGGTCAAGATCCGTGCCACCGCTGTTGTACTTCAGCTGGCGAGCAACCTTGACCTGCTTGGCCTTTGCTCGGCCGCGCCCCATTGGCTCGACCCCCTCGTGTGGGGTCGTCCCCGACCCCTCGTCGCTAACGCACCACACACTGACGCCGCCTGACTTTGGACGTCAGCCTATCGTTCGCCTATTACCGTACCTGTTTTGTGCCCAGCTCGGTACGTCGTATGGGCGTGGGGCGTCAGTGGCCCAGCCAAATGGCCCTAATACGCCCGACTTCCGACATTCTGCGCTCAGCTAGCCTATCCGCTGCCACAGCCGGCGGAACGCCCTCGTCCGCCGCGATCCCGAAGATCTTCAGAGTCGTGTCGTAGATCTGGGCCGCCTTCGCCCTGGCCCGGTCCATGCTGAAGCCCTCGATCTCGTCGGCGACCTGGATGACGCCGCCGGAGTTGACCACGTAGTCGGGCGCGTACAGGATCCCGCGGTCGGCCAGCTGCTTCTCGACGCCGGGATGCGCGAGCTGGTTGTTGGCCGCGCCGCAGACGATCTTCGCCCGCAGACCGGCCACCGTGGCGTCGTCGAGCGCGCCGCCCAGCGCACAGGGCGCGAAGACGTCGATGTCGGACGTGGTGAGCGCCTGGGCGTCGGCGACCACCTCGACCTCCGGATGCCGCTGGCGCACCCGCTCGACGGCCCGTGGGTCGACGTCGCAGATCACGACCTCGGCGCCGTCCTCGCGCAGGAGGTCGACCAGGCGGTGGCCCACCTTCCCGACCCCCTCGACACCGACCCGCCTGCCGTGCAGCGACGGCGTGCCGAAGACCCGTTCGGCCGAGGCGCGCATGCCCTGGAAGACGCCGAACGAGGTCAGCACCGAGGAGTCGCCGGCGCCGCCGTGGGCCAGGGTGCGGCCGGTGACGTGGCGGGACTCGCGGGCGACGACGTCCATGTCCTCGCTGAAGGTGCCGACGTCGCAGGCGGTGATGTAGCGCCCGCCGAGCGACTCGACGAACCTGCCGTAGGCGCGCAGCAGCGCCTCGCTCTTGACCTTGGCCGGGTCGCCGATGATGACGGCCTTGCCGCCGCCGAGGTCGAGGCCGGCCAGGGCGTTCTTGTAGGACATGCCCTTGGCCAGGTTGAGCACGTCGGCCAGGGCCGCCTGCTCGTTCTCGTACGGATAGAACCTGGTGCCGCCGAGCGCGGGCCCGAGGGCCGTGCTGTGGACGGCGATGATCGCACGCAGGCCGCTCTGCTCGTCGGCGCAGAAGACGACCTGCTCGTGGACGTCCTTGTGGGACGTGCCGAAGACGTCGGTCACGGTAGTGACTCCCTGTCCGGTCCACCGCTCCTTCGCGGCGGAGGTCACTCTCAGACTAGTGAGCCCGACGGTGCGCGCAGGTGCTCTTCGTGACACGATGCCTCCGTGCTGCCCTATGCCGCCTACCTCCGCGTCTATGAGCCACTGACCGCGTTCGCCGAGTCCGAGCGCAAGCTGTGGACCGACTACGCCGACTCACGCGACCGTCCGCGCCGGGCGAACGCGCTCAACGCGGAGCACAGCGAGTCGGTCATGCGCCTGCTCGGCATGCCCCCTCAGCCCGTTCCCGCCCAGGAGAGCCCCAATGCCTATCTGCGGCGCGTTGAGGACCGTTTGTACGTATGTCCCTGGCAGACCCGTCTGCGGTCGTGGCTGGCCTTCTCAAGGCTTCGTGGCGCCACTCCCGTGAAGCTGATGGACCGGCTCGTGCCCAAGGCCATCGCCGAGCAGACGGCCGACGACTTCGACCGGTTCAAGCGCCGGGCCGGTTCGTCCGCCTTGCGTACGCACATTCGCACCACGGCGTGGCATGTGCCGCCATCGTGGTTCGTGCCGTTTGATGGGAACGAGCGCTGGCTGGTGCTCGGCTCCTCCACCCCGGGACAGGACGTGACGACCACTACGGGCCGTAACCTCATCTACGTCACCTCCATGGCGCAGGCCAGGAGGCGAGCGGCCCGCGCCCTCAACGTGATGCGCCGGCACCTCGGCGACGCGTCGTCCAACTTCGACGTGGAGGACATCGCGCGCTGGCTGGAGGAGTTCCACCCGCACTCGCTGGTCGAGCTCGACTACGGCGGCCTGGTCCACCTGATGAACGACGACGCCCTCCAGGCCGACCAGTCGGTTGCTGAGCTTTCGGCCGCTTTGACCGGTCTGGACACGGGTCAAGAAGAACTTGCCTATGCCATGTACCAGCGCGTCATCCTTCGGTGGAAGTCAATGCAACAGCTGGAATCCGCCAACTGATTCCCAAAACAACCGTCTGACCTGCATGAGTAGGTCACGTCTCGCGGCTGCTCTCTTCTGCGAACTGAGTAGTTTGCCGTTTTCACTGCGATACCACGAACCGTGTCGCTAGAATCACCGAGCGTGACATCGCCATGGGGGCGGGCAGTTGGGTCAAAGAAGGGCTCGCCAATCGCTCTGCGTGGCGGTATGGTCACATCGGGTGATGCCGCATATGGCTCAGAAAAGCCGCACGCTCTGCGCCATAGGGGGACATCCGTGACACGCGCAAAGGCAGTCACAGGATCGCTAAGCCGGTCCACACGGAGGAGAGGCCGCACAAATGTCAGCTCGTACACCCGAGGCCGAGCCACTGCTCACGCCCGCTGAGGTCGCGACCATGTTCAGGGTCGACCCCAAGACCGTTACGCGGTGGGCCAAGGCGGGCAAGTTGACGTCGATTCGTACCCTCGGCGGTCATCGGCGTTACCGGGAGACCGAGGTTCGCGCACTGCTCGCGGGCATTCCGCAGCAGCGTTCCGAGTAGTCGCAAGGGTCGTCACGAACCTCAGGGGGGTTGAGGGTGGACCAGGTACGCTTGCCCGGTCCACCGACGTGACGTCGCACGGGGAAGTTGGCGTCGCCCGCCCGGCGCCACTCTTCCCCCGCTACCGCAGTTGCTCGCCGGTGAGCACGTCGAGCAGCTCCCCGACCTCGCCGTCGTAGGCGGCGGCCACGCCGAGCAGGGCCACCATGTGGTCGACGAGCATCTTCTCCAGGATCGGCCGCTCGACGTCGCGGTGCTCCAGCCAGTCGAGGCCGGCCGTCTCCACGGAGGCGATCCACGAGCGCAGCGTGGTGCGCAGCACCGGGCTCGGCTCCTCGACGCGCATCTGCTTCTGGATGAGGCGGAACAGCCTCCGGCGCACGCCGTCGACGATCTCCCCGACCTCGCCCGCCCGGTTGGCGGGCCCCCCGCGCAGCAGCGCGGCGAAGCCGGCGGCGTGCTCCTCGACGAAGTCGAAGTAACGCCCGAGGCCCGCGGCCAGCTCGTCGAGCGGCCTGCCGCCCTCGGCCGGGCGCAACCGCGACTCCAGCTGCTCGGCCGCGCTCCTCAGCGCGGCCACGTAGAGCTCCTGCTTGCCGCCGAAGTAGTGGTAGACCAGCGCCCGCGAGGCGCCTGCCGCGGAGGCGACGTCGTCGATCGAGACGTCCTCGGCGTCACGGGTGCTGAACAGCTCCAGCGCGGCCGCCATGAGCTCCTCGCGACGGCGGTCCACGCTCAGCCTTCGGCGTGCGGGGCGTGCCGTCTCGGCTGACTTCCCGGGTGTCACACCTGCACAGTATCCGACGGCATGCCCAATAGCGGACGTGTGGCGAATGGGTCAATATCAGGCTTCCCTAACCCGAAGCCGTACCCTGCGGCTTACTCGATCGTTTGGTGAGACAGGTGCCCATATCCGCATCGCGGGGGAGACACATGTCAGGACCGCCCGTCAACACTTCAACCATCGCCGAGCTCCGCGAGGTAGAGCCATTGCCTCGGCCACGACCCACCATCCGCAACGTCGCCGAGCGAGCCGGCGTCTCGAAGTCGCTGGTCTCACTCGTGCTGCGCGGATCCCCGCACGTGAGCGAGCATCGGCGGCAGGCAGTGCTCCAGGCGGCGCGCGAGCTCGGCTACCGGCCGAACGCCGTCGCGCGCAGCCTGGTGGAAGGACGTACACATCTGGTCGGGGCGCTCGTCGCCGACCTGCACAACCCGTTCTACGCCGAGTTCCTCGACGGCCTGCAGGAGAGCCTGCACGGCGACGGGCTGCGCATGCTGATCGGGAACAGCCAGTGGGACCCGGCGTTCGAGGACGAGGCCGTCGAGGCCTTCCTGGAGCTCCGGGTCGACGGGCTGGTGCTCTTAGGCATCGCGCCGACCAGCGAGACGCTGATCGAGGCCACCGCCTACACCCCGACCGTCGTCGTAGGGGAACGTGACATCGAGCTGGACGGCGTCGACATCGTGGTCGACGACGACCGGCTCGGCGCCCGGCTGGCCATCGACCACCTGGTGAACCTGGGGCACAAGCGGATCGCGCACATCGAGGGCCCCCGGTCCTCGCGCTGCGAGGGTTACCTCGTGGCGATGCGCAGGCATTCGCTGGCCCCGTACATCATGGTCGAGGCGGCGGACGCGACCGAGGAGGGCGGCCGCGAGGCGGCGATCGCCCTGCTGACCCGCGACCCGCGGCCGACGGCCGTGTTCGCGGCCAACGACGTGGTGGCGCTGGGCGTGCTGGCCGCCGCGGCCGAGCTGGGGCTGCGGGTGCCGGACGACCTGTCCGTGGTCGGCTACGACAACACCCACCTGTCGGCCTCACGGCACATCTCGCTCACCTCGGTCGACCAGCCGCGCCGTGCCATGGGCAGGTCGGCGGCCGCGCTGCTGAGCGACAGGATAGGCGAGCCGGCCAAGGGCGCCCGGCTGCGCGAGATCCAACCCGAGCTGATCGTGCGCCGCAGCACGGGACCCGCCTGAGGGGATATCTGCCGGTTGCGCTGCCGTTGCGGGCCTTTACCGGCGCCGCAATGGCACGGCGGGCCAATGCGCAGGTCTCTCGTCAGCAAGCCCGCCCAAAGCCTGGGTCAAGCCGTACGGCAGCGTCGCCGGACGGCGGTTTACTCGTCAGGGTCATGCTAATTGTGGCCGAATCTGGTTCGGTCACGATCTGATCCGGGGGACAGTCATGCGTGATCCAGAACTGGTGTCCTGCGCCCAGCGCGCGGCGGCCGAGCTCGAACGCGCCTGGGGGCACTGGCGGGCGGGCAGGGGGCGGGGCACCGACGTCGGCGCCGAGTCCGTCGCCAGCTACGTGGCGCATTCCCTCGACCATCCGTGGGGCCGCCCCCGCGTCGTCCTCGGCCTCGACGCCGAGGACGCGCGGGAGCTGGCCGCCCTGCTCGAACGGCAGGAGGTTGGCGAGCACGTGTGGTGAAGCGGACGGCGAAACCGCCAGGCGGACCGTCGCAGCGGTCCCGGTCCGGCACTTCGGCGGGGTCGCGGACCGACTCGCAGGATTGCTGTTGATACGGGCCTGAACGCGTGGCTTCACGTAAGTTGGAGCTCATGCGTGCTCTACCAGCCACCGTCCTCGCCGTCTGCGGCCTGATCGCCTCCGCGTGCGGCGGCACCGAGCCTGGTGGCGCCGCGGCAGGTCAGGCCCCCTCCACCGTCCAGGAGACCGGCAAGGCGTCCGTCCAGGACGGGCCGACGGAGACGGCAACGGCGAAGCAGGCACCGCCCGGCGCCAAACCGCTCGCCGGCAAGGTCATCGTCATCGACCCCGGGCACAACGGCGCCAATTACCGCCATCCGGCCGAGATCAACCGCAAGGTCAACGTGCTGACCAAGATGAAGGAATGCGACACGACCGGCACGGCCACGAAGAGCGGTTACAGCGAGGCCGCCTTCACCTGGGACGTCTCCAACCGCATGGCGAAGATCCTTGAGCAGCGCGGCGCGACCGTCAAGCTGACCAGGTCGAGCAACGACGGCGTCGGCCCGTGCATCGACAAGCGGGCCGCGATCGGCAACAAGGCCCGTGCCGACGCCGCGATCTCGGTCCACGGCGACGGCTCGGACAACCCCTCGCACCGGGGATTCCACGTGATCCTCCCGAAGAAGATCAACGGGCCGGTCGACAAGGTCGTGGGCGCCTCGACCAAGCTGGGGATCGACGTACGCGACGCCTACCTCAAGGGCACCGGCATCCCCTACTCCAACTACGTCGGCGCCAAGGCGCTGAACTTCCGCAACGACATCGGCGGGCTCAACCTCTCGACCGTGCCGAAGGTCCTCGTCGAGTGCGGCAACATGCGCAACGCCGTCGACGCGGCCAAGTTCCAGGACCCGAAGTTCAGGCAGCGGATCGCCTTGGCACTCGCGAACGGGATGCAGCACTATCTCGAAGCATGATTCCTCGCCCCAAGCTGCTCAGTGATCTTTCCGGCTCCTTCGAGCTGACCTCGGGCGCGACCGTCGCCGGTCCGTACGCGGACGCGGTACGTCGCGCGCTGCCCCTCCTCGACCTGCGCCCGGGAGACTCGGGCGAGATCGAGGTACGCCAGGATCCCGCGCTCGGCGCGGAGGCCTACCGGCTGACCACCGGGTCGCGGGGGATCGAGATCGTCGCCGGCGGGGCGGCGGGCGCGTTCTACGCCGCGCAGTCGTTGCACCAGTTGCTGCCGGACGCCTCCTACCGGTTCGCCGAGGGCGCGTCGTGGCCGGTGCCCGGGGTGCGGATCGAGGACGCGCCGCGGTTCGCCTGGCGGGGGCTGCACCTCGACGTGGCCCGGCATTTCTCCCCCAAGCGGGAGGTGCTCCGGCTGATCGACCTGATGGCCGTGCACAAGCTGAACCGGCTGCACCTCCACCTGGTCGACGACCAGGGCTGGCGGGTGGAGAGCCGGGCGTACCCGCTGCTCCACGAGGTCTCCTCGCACCGGCCGCGCACGGCCGTCAACTACTACCGGGAGCCGGAGGCGTACGACGACATCCCGCACGGCGGCTACTACACGCTGGAGGACCTGGCCGAGATCGGCGCGTACGCGCGATCCAGGTTCGTCACGGTGGTGCCCGAGATCGACGTGCCGGGGCACGCCTCGGCGATCCTGGCCGCCTACCCGGCGCTCGGCGCCACCGGCGAGCCCTACGACGTGCTCGACCGGTGGGGCATCTCGCCGGCGATCCTGTCGCCGCTGCCGCCCACCGTCGAGTTCCTGATCACGATCTTCGACGAGATCATCGGCGCGCTGGGCGAGGTGCCCTTCTTCCACATCGGCGGGGACGAGGTCGTGCTCGACCACTGGGCGCAGTCGGCGCAGATCACGGCCTACCGCGAGTCGCTGGGGCTGTCCACGGTGCCCGACCTGCAGGCGTGGTTCCTGCGCGCGCTGGCCGACGCCCTGGCCGAGCGCGGCGCGCGGGCCGTGGTGTGGGACGAGGCGTTCGTCAGCGGCGGGCTGCGCCAGGACACCGTCGTCATGCCGTGGCGCGGCATGGGCGTCGGGCGGCGGGCCGCCGCGGCGGGCCACGACGTGGTCGCCACCCCGGTGTTCCCGCTCTACTTCGACTACGCCGAGGCGGCCTCCGCCGACGAGCCGATGGCCATCGGCGACACCACCACGGTGGCCGACGTGGCCGCGTTCGACCCGGCCCCCGCCGACTGGACGGACGAGGAGCGGGCGCGCGTCATGGGCGTGCAGGCCCAGCTCTGGACCGAGCGGGTGCCCGACCCCCGGACCGTCGACTACCGGCTCTGGCCGCGGTCGTGCGCGCTGGCGGAGGTGGCCTGGGCCGGCTCGGACGGCGACGGGTTCGCCGGACGGCTGGAGAGTCACCTGCGGCGGCTCGACGCCATCGGCGTGGAGTACCGGCCGGCGGCGGGCCCGCACCCGTGGCAGCGGCGGCGTCCGCACCGGCCGAGCGGCGTGAAGGTGAACGAGGTGATGGAGCGCATCGACGCCATGACGCACGACGCGGAGTCGACCCGGCCGAGCGTCTGACCGTCGGTCACATGGGCGCGGGGCGGTCGTTGAGTATGCGCTGGAACAGCACGTGGTCCTGCCACGCGCCGTCGATGCTGACGGCGCGTGGGGCCATGCCGTACTCCTCGAAGCCCGCCTTGCGCAGGACCGCCTGCGAGGCCTTGTTGTGCAGCAGCGTGCCGGCCTCCACCCGGTGCAGGCTCAGGTCCTCGTCGGCGGCCCGGCACGCCTCCAGCACCGCCTTGGTGGCCAGCCCCCGCCCGTTGTAGGCGGCGTCCACCCAGTAGCCCAGCGACGCGCTCTGGGCGGCGCCGCGGATGATGCTGTTCAGGTTCATCCTGCCCACGACGCGGTCGCCGTCCGTGAGCACCCACGGCATCACGAAGCCGGCCGCACGGTCCTCGGCCAGTCGTTCGAGGCGTGCGGCCTGGCCCGCGGGGGTGAAGAAGTCGGCCGGCCTGCGGGGCTCCCAGGGGCGCAGGAAGTCGCGGTTGCGGCGGTAGGCGTCGGCCAGCGCCCGCGCGTCGGACCTGGCGACGGGGCGCATGACGACGTCGTCGGTGAGCTTCACCTCGGCATTGATCACGATTCCACGATAGGGGCCCTAGGCGGTGCGGCCGATCGCCTCGGTGACGGAGGACAGGCCGTGGCGGCGGACCCGGCGGGCGAGCTGCCGGTGGATGCGGGCGGCCCACAGCGGGCCGCCGTAGATCCAGCCGGTGTACCCCTGGACCAGGGTGGCCCCGGCCAGCAGGCGCTCCCAGACGTCGTCGACGTCCTCGACGCCGCCCACGGAGACCAGCGTGAGACGGTCGCCGACCTTGGCGCGCAGCCGGCGCAGCACCTCCAGCGAGCGCCCCTTGAGCGGACGCCCGGACAGGCCGCCGGTCTCGCCGCCGTGCCTGATGGTGGTGTTGGTCGCGATGATGCCGTCCAGGCCCAGCTCCACGGCCAGGTCGGCGACCGCGTCTACGTCTTCGTCGGCCAGGTCGGGGGCGATCTTCACCAGCAGCGGCGTACGGCGCGGCGTCGCGTCGGCGACCTCCTTGACCGCGACCAGCAGCGGGCGCAGCAGCTCGACGGCCTGGAGGTTGCGCAGGCCGGGCGTGTTGGGCGAGCTGACGTTGACCACCAGGTAGTCGGCCAGCGGGGCCAGCTCCCTGGCGCCGGTCACGTAGTCGGCCACCGCCTCGGACTCCGGCACCACCTTGGTCTTGCCGATGTTCACCCCGACCACGACCGGCACCCCGCGCGTACGGCGCAGCCGCCGGGCGGCGGCCCGGGCGCCGGAGTTGTTGAAGCCCATCCGGTTGATCACCGCTCGCTCCCCCACCAGCCGGAACAGGCGCGGTTGCGGGTTGCCGGGCTGGGCGTGCGCGGTGATGGTGCCGACCTCGACGTGGCCGAAGCCGAGCGCGGCGATCGCCTCGGCGCAGGCCGCGTCCTTGTCGAACCCGGCGGCCAGGCCGAACGGGCCGGGGAAGTGCACGCCGAACGCGGTCACCCGCAGGACCGGGTCGTGCGGGGCGAACGCTCGGTGGAGCAGCCGCTTGAGCAGGGGCAGCCGGGCGAGCACGGCCAGGCCCTTGACGGTGAGACGGTGCACGGCCTCGGCGTCGAAACGCCGCAAGACCTGCGTGAACACGAGGCGATACATCACGGGTCAGGCTACCAATCCCGCCTCGTGGGCGATGATCGCGGCCTGGACGCGGTTGCGCACGTCGAGCCGGGTCAGGATCGTGCTCACGTACGCCTTCACGGTGCCCTCCACGATGTGCAGCCGCTTGGCGATCTCCGCGTTCGACAGGCCCGCGCCGAGCAGCGCGAGGACCTCCCGCTCGCGGTCGGTGAGCACGCCGACGCGGTCGCGGGCCTCGGCCTCGCGGACCATCCGGCCGCCGGCGAGCTGGGCGATCACGCGCTGGGCCACCTTGGGCGACAGGTACGCCGCGCCGTCGGCGACCGCGTGGATGCCGGCGATCAGCTCGCGCGGGTCGCCGGACTTGAGCAGGAACCCGGCGGCCCCCACCTCCAGCGCCCTGGCGATGTAGTCGTCCTCGCCGAACGTGGTCAACATCACCACGGCCGTGGCGGGCGCGACGCGGCGCAGCTCGGCCGCGGCGGCCAGGCCGTCGAGGCGCGGCATGCGGATGTCGAGCAGCGCGACGTCGGGACGGTGGCCGATGGCCAGGTCGACGGCCTGTCTGCCGTCGCCTGCCTCGGCGACCACCTCCAGGGACGGGTCGGAGTCGAGGATCGCCTTGACCCCGGCCCGGATCATGGCCTCGTCGTCGGCGAGGAGTACGCGGATCACGCCCTCTATATTGCCGACATGGCACAGGTGAAGGTTTACGGGCGTCGTGACGTGTGGGCCGGACGGCAGCGGGAGATCTCCGACTTGCTGCAGTCGTGCCTGGTCAGCGCGTGGGGCGTGCCCGAGGAGAAGCGGTTCCACCGGTTCCTGCTGCTGGAGGCCGACGACTTCGTATGCCCGGGGCGCAGCGCGAACTACCTGATCATCGAGGTCGTGTGCTTCACGGGACGCAGCGACGACGCGAAGCGCGCGCTGATCCGGTCGATCTACGAAAAGTCGGGATACGACCCTGAGGATGTGGAGATCACGATCATTGAGATGCCCAAGGTGAACTGGGGAATTCGGGGCGTTCCGGCCGACGAGCTGACGCTGCCGTACAAGGTGGAGGTCTAGCGTCAAGGGTGGCCTGGGGTGGGCGGTATGGTCCGAGTCATGAGCACTCACTATGACGTCGTCGTTCTCGGCGCGGGTCCGGGAGGATACACGGCCGCCGTCCGCGCCGCCCAGCTCGGGCTGCGTACCGCGGTCGTCGAGGAGAAGTACTGGGGTGGCGTCTGCCTGAACGTGGGCTGCATCCCGTCCAAGGCGCTGCTGCGCAACGCCGAGCTGGCCCACATCTTCCACAACGAGGCCAAGACGTTCGGCATCAGCGGCGAGGTGAGCTTCGACTACGGCGCTGCCTTCCAGCGCAGCCGCAAGGTGGCCGACGGCCGGGTCAAGGGCGTTCACTACCTGATGAAGAAGAACGCCATCACCGAGTACGACGGGCGCGGCACCTTCCTCGACGCCAACACCCTGCAGGTCAACGATGAGACGATCACGTTCGACCACTGCATCATCGCGGCCGGGGCCACCACCAGACTGATCCCGGGCACGCAGTTGTCGGAGCGGGTGGTGACGTACGAGGAGCAGATCCTCACCGAGAACCTGCCGCGCAGCATCATCATCGCGGGCGCGGGCGCGATCGGCGTGGAGTTCGCGTACGTGCTGCACAACTACGGCGTCAAGGTCACGATCGTGGAGTTCCTCGACCGGGTCGTGCCGCTGGAGGACGAAGAGGTCTCGGCCGAGCTGGCCAAGCGCTACAAGCGGCTCGGCATCGAGGTGCTGACCTCGACCCGCGTCGACGGCATCGAGGACACCGGCGGCTCGGTCAAGGTCACCGTCACCCGCGACGGCCAGACCCAGGTGCTCGAGGCCGACAAGGTCATGCAGGCCATCGGCTTCCAGCCGCGCGTCGACGGCTACGGCCTGGAGAAGACCGGCGTGCAGCTCACCGAGCGCGGCGCGATCGCCGTCGACGGCCGCTGCCGCACGAACGTGCCCCACATCTTCGCCATCGGCGACGTCACCGCCAAGCTCATGCTGGCCCACGCCGCCGAGTCGATGGGCATCATCGCCGCCGAGACCATCGGCGACGCCGAGACCATGGAGCTCGACTACGTGATGATCCCGCGGGCCACGTACTGCCAGCCGCAGGTGGCCAGCTTCGGCTACACCGAGGCGCAGGCCCGCGACCTGGGCTACGACGTCAAGGTGGCCAAGTTCCCCTTCACGGCCAACGGCAAGGCCCACGGCCTGGGCGACACCGCCGGGTTCGTCAAGATCATCAGTGACAACACCCACGGCGAGCTGCTCGGCGCCCACCTGATCGGCCCCGAGGTCACCGAGCTGCTGCCCGAGCTCACGCTGGCCCAGCAGTGGGACCTGACCGTGCACGAGGTCGCGCGCAACGTGCACGCGCACCCGACGCTCGGCGAAGCGGTCAAGGAGGCGATCCACGGCCTCGCGGGCCACATGATCAACATGTGATCCCGTCGCGCGGATGCGCATCCCGGTGCTCGTCCATCGGGATGCATCCGGCCGGGTCAGCCCCAGACAGACGTACGCCGGGTCAGACCCAGACGTACAGGGCGACGCCCAGCAGCGCCACGGCCAGCGCCGAGGCCCAGCCGCGCAGCGTGTTCCACCGGGTCCAGCGCGGCGCGTACGCCTGCCAGGCCAGGTCACCCGCCTCCAGGGCGTTGTTCATCGGCACGTTGATCGCGGCCGTGACGGCGATCGAGCCCAGGAAGTAGACGACGGCCGCCGCGAACGCCAGCATCGCCGGCCCGCCGTCCCCGCCGATCAGCAGGAACACGCCGGCCAGCAGCGAGGCCACGGGCGCCAGCGTGAACGTCGACAGGAACCCCGGGTTCAGGATCTTCCTGTTCATGCTGCGCATGGCGGCCGCCGCGCCCTCCTTCCCCACGGACTCCCCCACGGCGTCCAGGCCGGGCATGACGGAGGTGGAGAAGGCGAAGAACACGCCCGCCATCAGCCCGTTCAGGACGAGGGCGAGCACCGAGGAGACGACCGCGAGTACGCTCACGCCCCTATGATCCCTTAAGTCACGCTTGTCCAGAAACGGCGGAAGATCCGCGATTCTCATTGAACGTTCATGTATTCCTGAGATCTCTCTGAGACCGGGAGCACACCGTGGTGCCCGTGCCTCCAACGAACGCGCAAACACAGATCGGACGGCTCGGGGCCGTCACGGTACGCCTGGGGCTCTTCGGGCTGGTCGCGCTGGGCATCCTGGGCGCCGGCCTGGAGCTGGCCTTCGAACGCCACTGGCAGTCCTGGCAGCAGTTCGTCCCCTGGGTGGCGCTGCTGGCGCTCGGGGCCGCGCTCGTGCTGCTGGCCCTGGACGCCTCGCCCCTCACGCTCAAGGTCGTCCGCGGGATCGCACTGGTGGTGCTGCTCGCCTCCGCCTACGGCGTGTACGCGCACATCTCGGCCAACCATGACATGGGCGCCTTCGACCCGCGCCACGCCGACACCTGGCAGACCCTCTCGCCCCTCACCCAATGGTGGTACGCGCTGACCAAGTCCGTCGGCCCGGCCCCGCCGCTCGCGCCCGGCATGCTCGCCCAGAGTGCGCTCCTGCTGCTGCTGACCACGCTGGCCCCCGCCAGGGCCAGGGAGAACGCCTGATCACACCCCGCAGGCGGCCCGCACGTCGGCGATGAGCCGTTCGGCGGCGGCCACCGTACGGGTGATCTCCTCCGGCGTGCCGCCGACGGAGGCGAGCAGCGCCTGGGCCCGCTCGCCGAAGCCGGCGGGCGCCGAGGGCAGCCGGTCGGCGGCGGCGACCATGCCCTTCTCGTTGATCAGCCAGGCGCCGTCGGCCGCGTGCAGGGCGTGGCAGGCGACGCCGATCGCGCGGAACAGCGCCCCGGCGGCGTACACCGGGTCGCGCCCGGCGGCGCCGTATCCGGCGATCGTCAGCGAGAAACCGGCCTCCCACAACCCCTGGACCAGCGCCTCGCGCAGCGCGGGCGGGTACGCGGCCGTCTCGGCGCGCAGGGCCGCAAGCTCGCCGGACGGGTCGGCCAGCACCTTGCACAGCGCCACCTCGCCCGCGTAGGCGTGGGAGTAGAAGCCCAGCGGGTGGCCAGGCTGGACGCCGATCTCGTACCGTCCGGCGCGGCAGTCCTGCCAGACGCGGCGCACCCGGTCGAGGTCGCGGTAGATCCAGTCCACCCGCCACCCCTCGACGGTGAGCCAGCCGCCGCCGTCCACCCACGGGCCCCAGCCGCCGGGCTCGGTCACCTCGGTCGGCTCGCCGGTCATCTCCCGGGCGAGGGCGCGCAGGTCGCCGACGGCGAGCGGCCCCCGGTAGTACAGGCCCAGATCGACGTCGGAGTCCGGCCGGTGCGTGCCGCGCGCCCGGCTGCCGCCGAGCGCGACCGCCACCACGCCGGGCACCTCGGCCAGCTTCGCCGCGATCTCCCGCAGCCGTTCGTCACGCATGCCGGTCCGCCATCCGTCCAACCTACCGAAGGCCCAAATCGCATATTTCAGAACCACTCCGGCATTTTCCGCGTCACACTCAAGCACAGCCCGGTGTGTGATCCATGAGACTGGAGAGACCGAAGTGGCGTCAGGTCGCAAACTCGTAGCCATGGCCGTGATGACGGCCGCCGCGCTCACCACGGGAGGGGCCGTGGCCCGGGGCGAGGCCCGCCCGGCCGCCGCCGCCGTTCAGGAACCGGCCCCCGTGACCACCACGGCTCTGACCACCACCCCCGCCGCCGTCGCCGAGCCCGCCTGCATGCGGGTCAAGGGCGCCGAGGTGTGCGTGGGCCCGGACGGCAGCGACCGGCCCGGCATCTGGGTCGAGGACACCCGCAACGACAAGCTGCACGCCGCCGTCGAGTACCACCTGAACGAGTACCTGGGCACCAAGTACGTCATCCACAACCTGGCCGGCAAGGGCGAGATCCGGGGCAACCGCGAGATCGGCAGGACCGTGACGTTCCGGGCCGCCGTGTACGAGGGCAACCACCGCGTCCGGGTGGGCCGTTGGAAGACCGTCCGCAACCTCACCAAATACCCGGTCAAGCGCGACACCGGCGTCACCCCGGCCGCCGCGCGGGGCCGGGCGAAGCTGTGCTCGTACACCAAGGGCGGGGCCAGCGTGTGCTTCCACGAGCGCGACACGTACGTCTTCGCCTGCGACACCAGGGCCGACGAGTACCAGGCACGCGCCGAGTACTTCGTGGCCGGCGACCCGACCGCCCGCTACGAGATCCACCAGCTCGCCGGCCTCAACACCTGCGGCAAGGCCGAGCACGGCGACCAGTCGATCAGCATGTACCGCGCGTCGGTCTACAACGGCTCCCACCGGGTCGCGACGCGGCAGTACAAATACAACTAGCTTGCAAGCGGCCCCGCAAGCCGGTTGAAATCGGGCCAATGCACTGTGTGGTCATCCCAGAGAGGAAGGAACCCCTCGATGACCGCCTCCCGTACCGCCGCCGTCCTGACCGGTGTCGCCGCCGCAGCCCTGGTCGCGCTCGCCTCCTCCCCCGCCCAGGCCGCCTCGGCCGCACCCTGGGGTCCCTACTACGCCCCCGGGCACGCCGCCAAGGCGACCGGCACGCTGAGCGCGACCGGCGAGGACCACGCCGACCTGCCGACCGCCGACGTGGTGCGGATCTCCGGCAAGCTGACCGACTCGACCCGCAAGGACTCCGCCTGCGGCTGGGCGGTGTTCCGCATCACCTACCGCGACGGGAGCAACCTGCCCAACAAGGAGCGCGGCATCCGTAACTGCTCCTCCAGCTCCGCCAAGCGGTTCTCCTTCGAGTACCACGACGTCTACCAGGTCGAGCTGAAGGTCTGCGCCGAGGGCAAGGGCTCCAAGCCGTCCCTGAACTGCCTGTACGCCGGCACCTGGAAGACCCTCTACCTGTCGAAGTGACCACCCCCGGCGGGGGGGGGGGGGGGGGGGGGGGGGCGGGGGGGGGGGGGGGGGGGGGGGGGCCGCCCCCCCCCCCCCCCCCCGGGCCGGCGACGCTCACGCGGCGCCCGCGTTGTAGGTCCACTTCTGGTTGCTGCCGCCCCAGCAGGTGTACAG
>NZ_JBITLS010000025.1:0-28837 GCF_044465465.1 Nonomuraea sp. NPDC049655 | reverse complement strand
CCCCGCCCCCCCCCGGGGGGGGGCCCCCCCCCCCCCCCCCGGGGGGGGGGGGGGCGCCCCCCCCCCGCTCCCGCGTGATCCTCGGATCATGACAGTCATCGAGATCGACGACCTGCGCAAGAGCTACCGGCACACCCGGGCCCTCGACGGCCTCTCCCTGACCGTGGAACGCGGCGAGATCTTCGGGCTCGCCGGGCCCAACGGCGCCGGGAAGACGACGGTCGTGGAGTGCGTGTCCGGGCTGCGGCGTCCCGACGGCGGCAGCGTGCGCGTGCTGGGCCTCGACCCGCAGGGCGACCGGCGCGCGCTGCTCCAGCGCGTCGGCGCCCAGTTGCAGGAGGCCGCACTGCCCGACGGCATCAAGGTCGGCGAGGCCCTGCGGCTCTACGCCTCCCTGTACGACCACCCGGCCGACTGGCGGGCCATCATGGACGAATGGGGCCTGACCGACAGGAAGGACGCCCGCTTCGGCGGCCTGTCCGGCGGCTGGAAGCAGCGCCTGTTCATCGCGCTGGCCCTGGTCGGCGACCCCGAGGTGGTCCTGCTCGACGAGCTGACCACCGGCCTCGACCCCGACGCCCGCCGCACCACCTGGGGGCTGATCCGGGCCATGCGCGACCGCGGGATCACCGTCGTCCTGGTCACCCACTTCATGGACGAGGCCGAGGCGCTGTGCGACCGGATCGCCGTCGTCGACCGCGGCCGGGTGGTGGCCGAGGGCAGCCCGCGCGAGCTGATCGGCCGGACGCGGGCCGCCTCCCTGGAGGACGCCTACTTCACGCTGACCGGGAGGGCCGAGGCATGAAGGGCTTCACGAGAGTGGTCGCCGTCGAGCTCAGGCTGGGGTTGCGCGACCCGATGTCGGCGTACTTCGCGCTGGGCTTCCCGCTGGTCATGCTCTGGGTCAAGCTGCGCGGCGGCGACCGGCCGCTGCCCGGCGGCGAGCGGCTGGTCGACGCCACCGTGCCGATGCTGACCGTCTTCGTCGTGGGGCTGGCCGCCCTGGTCGTCCTGCCGGCCACGCTGGCCCAGTACCGGGAGCGCCGGGTGCTCAAGCGGCTGCGGGCCACGCCCGCCACGCCGTTCATGCTGTGCGGCGCCCAGTGGGCCGCGCACATGCTGCTGGCGGTGCTCGGCAGCGTGCTGCTGGTCGTCCTGGGCGTGGCCGGCTACGGGCTGAGCGCGCCCGCCAGCCTGCCCGGCGTGCTGCTGGCCTGGCTGCTCGGCGCGCTCAGCCTCGGCGCCGTCGGGCTGCTCCTCGGCGCGCTGGCCCCCAGCGGGCGGGCGGCGACGGTGATCGGGCTCGCCCTGTTCTTCCCGATGGTGTTCCTGTCCGGCGCGGTGATCCCGCGCGAGACCATGTCGGGGTCGATGCGGGCGATCGGGGACCTGACGCCCATGGCGCCCGCCGTCCAGGCGATCCGGGACGGCTGGTCGGCCGGCGCGCTCCCGCCGCTCGCCCTCGGGATCATGGTGGCGGTCAGCGCCGTCGCGGGCGGCCTCGCGGTGAAGGCCCTGCGGTGGTGAGCCGGTGGGAGCGGGCCACGGCGGCCCTGCCGTACCTGCTGGTGCTGCTTCCCGCGCTGTTCTCGCTGCTGCGGGTGTGGCGGGTCGAGGTGCTGGCCCTGGCGCTGTTCGCGGCGGCCTGGCACTGGTTCGTGGTGGCCTGCCGTCCCGCCTGGACCGCGCGGGCGTGGGTGGTGGCCGGGTACTTCGTGGTGCTGCTGGCGGTGGTGGCGGCGCTGGTGCGGATCGACCCGGTCTTCACCGTGACCGGGGTGGGGGTGTTCGTCCAGTGCTTCGCGCTGCTGCCGGGGTTGTGGGCGTACGCCGGGGTCGCGGTGACGGTCGGGACGCTGGTCGCCGCCCGTCCGCCGGCCGGTCGCACCCCGGTCGAGCTGCTGGCCTCCTTCGTGGTCGGGGTGCTGGTCGCGTCCATGACCGGGCTGGTCTTCCAGACCGTCTCCGAGCAGAACGCGCAGCTCAAGGAGAAGAGCGCCAGGCTGGCCGCGCTCGCCGAGGAGAACGCCGACCTCCAGGCCCGGCTCCTGGTCCAGGCCCGCGAGGCGGGCGTGCTGGGCGAGCGGCAACGGCTGGCCAGGGAGATCCACGACACCGTGGCCCAGGGGCTGACCGGCATTCTCACCCAGCTGGAGGCCGCCGACGAGGCCGCCGGAGCGACGCCGGCGGTGCGCGCGCGGCTGGCGACCGTACGGGAGCTGGCCAGGGAGAGCCTGACCGAGGCCCGCCGCTCGGTCCAGGCGCTGCGCCCGGCGCCGCTGGCGACGGCGGCGCAGCTCGGGACCGCCCTGTCGGAGGTGGCGGCGGCCTGGTCGCGGGCCTGCGAGGTGCCTGCTTCGGTGTCGGTCACCGGCGACGCCCGGCCGCTGCACACCGAGGTGGAGAGCACGTTGCTGCGGGTGGCCCAGGAGGCGCTGGCCAACGTGGGCAAGCACGCGCGGGCCTCCCGGGTGGGGATCACGCTGTCGTACATGGAGGACGTGGTGGCGCTCGACGTCCGCGACGACGGGTCCGGTTTCACCCCGGGGTCCGGCCTCACCCCGGGGGCCGGCGGCGGCTCGGGCGGCGGGTTCGGGCTGGTGGCGATGCGGCAGCGGGTCGCCCGCCTGGCCGGCAGCCTCGCCGTCGAGAGCGCCCCTGGCCAGGGCACGGCGATCTCCGCTACCGTTCCGGCCATCCCCGCCGACCCGGGAACGTGAGCCCATGCCGGTACGCCTGATCATCGTCGACGACCACCCCGTGGTCCGCGACGGGCTGCGCGGCATCTTCGAGACCGACGGCTTCGAGGTGGTCGGCGAGGCGGCCGACGGCGCCGAGGCGCTCGCGGTGGCCCTGCGCACCGCCCCCGACGTCGTGCTCCTCGACCTGCGCATGCCGGGGCCGAGCGGCGCCGAGCTCATCCGCCGGCTGCGCGAGCAGTGCCCCGGCACGCACGTGCTGGTGCTGACCACCTTCGGCGACGACGCCGACGTGGTGCCCGCGATCGAGCAGGGCGCCACCGGCTACCTGCTCAAGGACACGCCGCGCGCCGAGCTGCGCCGGGCCGTGCTGGCCGCGGCCCGCGGCGAGAGCGTGCTGTCACCGGCCGTGGCCGGTGTGCTGACGCGGCACGCGCACCCCCCGGAGCAGCGCGCGCTGAGCCCGCGCGAGCTCGAAGTGCTCGGCCTCATCGCCCGCGGCGCGACCAACCGCGAGGTGGCCAGGAAGTTGTTCGTCACCGAGGCCACCGTGAAGACCCACCTGCTGCACGTCTTCGCCAAGCTGGAGGTCAAGGACCGGGCGGCGGCCGTCGCGGCGGCCTACGACAGGGGCCTGCTCAAGCCCGCCTGACCGGCCGGGTCCTGCTCAAGCCTCCCCCTGACCGGCCGGGTCCTGCTCAAGCCTCCCCTTGACCGGCCGGGTCCTGCTCAAGCCCGCCTGACCGCCGTGAAAGTTTCAGCGCCGATTGACGGGCCGGACCCCACGTCGCATGATCATGCTTGCCTCCTGGTCAGGAGGGGGCGTCGAGCCATACCGCTACCCACGGCGAGGTACCCCGATGCCTGGCAAGATCCTGCCCAGGGCCGCGACCGCGGCCCTCCTGACCCTCACCACGCTGATCGCTCCCCCGGCGCGCGCCGACGACGTCACCCCCGTCACGGTGACCGTCAACGCCCGCGCCGCCCTGGCCACCGCCCCCGAGACCGGCATCGGTTCCAACCATGCCATCTGGGACGCGAACCTCGGCACCGACCAGACCGCCGACCTCCTCAAGGACGCCGGCGTCAAGCTGCTGCGCTACCCCGGCGGCTCCTACTCCGACATCTACCACTGGGCTGACCACACCGCCCCCGGCGGGTACGTCGCCCCGAACACCGACTTCGACACCTTCATGCGCGGCGTACGGCGCACCGGCGCGCAGGCCATGGTGACCGCCAATTACGGCACCGGCACCGCCGAGGAGGCCGCCGCCTGGGTCCGGCACGCCAACGTCACCAAGGGCTACGGCGTCAAATACTGGGAGATCGGCAACGAGAACTACGGCAACGGCCGCTACGGCAGCGCCTGGGAGGCCGACGACCACGCCGACAAGAGCCCGGCCGAGTACGCCCGCCACGTCGTCGCCTACGCCGACGCCATGAAGGCGGCCGACCCGACGATCAAGATCGGCGCGGTGCTGACCACCCCCGCCAACTGGCCCGACGCCATCACCGCCGAGGGCGACGACGGGAGCTGGAACAAGGTCGTCCTGTCCCTCGCCGGACCGAAGATCGACTTCGTGATCCTGCACTGGTACCCCGGCGCCCTGGACAAGGCCGGTCAGGTCCCTGACATGATCCGGCTCACCCGGCAGCAGCTCGCCGCGTACGCCGGGCCCGGCTCGGACCGGATCGGCATCGCGATGACCGAGTTCAACACCGGCTCCAGCAGCAACGGCACCAACACCCAGCCCGGCGCCCTGGCCGCCGCCGACGCCTACGCGAGCCTGCTGGCGAACGGCGTGTTCACCGTCGACTGGTGGAACGTGCACAACGGCATCGGCAACGTCACCGAGGTCGAGGGGCACACCGACTACGGCGACTTCGGGCTGCTGTCCAGCGGGGTCTGCAACTCCTCCGGGGTCTGCGAGCCGCCGCTGAACACGCCGTTCGCGCCGTACCACGCGTTGCGGATGGTCAGCGTGTTCGCGCGGGCCGGTGACCAGTTCGTCACGGCGGCGACCGACCAGCCGAAGGTCAGCGCGCACGCCGTCCGGCGGCCGAACGGCGACCTGGCGGTCATGCTGATCAACAGCTCGCCGGACACGTCGTACCCGGTCGCCGTGGACTACGCGGGCTTCACGCCGGCCGCGGGCGCGCCCACCGTGCTGACCCACGTCAACGGCGCGACCGCCATCACCACCGCGACCACCGGCACCGCCACCAGCCAGACACTGCCGCCGCTCTCGCTGACCACCGTCGTCGTGCGTCCCGCCGCGCTTCAGGCCGGCCTGCCCGGCGCGCCCGGCCGTCCGGCGGCCTCGAACGTCACCGACCGGACCGCCGTCGTCTCCTGGCCCGCCGCCGCCCCCGGCGCCCGCCCGATCGTCAAGTACGAGCTCCACCGCCAGAACGGCGCCGTCAGCGAGCAGCTCGGCGAGACCGCCGGCACCTCCTACACGGTCGGCAACCTCAAGCCCGGCACCACCTACACGGTCAACGTGATCGCCCGCGACAGCGGCGGCGGCGTCTCCTGGGCCTCACCGCCCCTGACCTTCACCACCGGCACCCCGGCGACCAGCTCCTGCGCCGTCCGATTCACCGACCAGACCGACTGGGCCAGCGGCTACGTCGGCGCCGTCGAGATCACCAACAACGGCGCCCCGGTCAACGGCTGGACCCTGAGCTTCACCTGGCCGAGGCCCTGGCAGAGCCTCGGCAGCGGCTGGAGCGCCACCTGGACCCAGACGGGATCGAACGTCAAGGCCGTCAGCGAGCCCGGCAACGCCTCCCTGGCCACGGGCGCCTCGACCACGATCGGGTTCGTCGGCAACTACGCCGGCCCGAACCTCCTGCCCGCCGTCTTCACCCTCAACGGAACCGTCTGCACCACCAGACAGTGACCCGGCCTGCCGCGCCCGGCCCCTGATCACGGACGCGTGAGCGGGGCCGGGTGCGCCGGGAAGAGCTTCAGGTCAGGCCTGGTTGTCACCACAACATCCAGGGGCTCTCCGCGCCGCCGCCGAACGCCGCCGTCCCCGTCCGACGCCAGCGCTGCCGCACGTCGTGCTTGGCCTGGATGGCCGGCGCGGTGGTGGTGAACGGCCCGCAGGTGGCGACCTCGCCGTCGTTCCGCGGAGACACCCCGGAGCAGGTGAAGGGCTGGGAGACGTTACGGTCCGCGTCGGTGTTGTAGAGCTGGACGTGCACGTCCGAGCGGACCGAGCTCGCCCCTCGGATGCGTCCCATCAGGTAGAAGACGTCGCCCACCATGGCCATGCACGGCGACATCTCCACGCCCGAACCGTCGCCCGCGGTGATCCACGAGCGGCATTTCCAGTCCGGCTGGGAGTTGCGCGGCGGGGCGTCGTCACCGTCGCTCTCGGGGTCCACGGTGTGCGGGGCCTCCGTCTTCCGGCCGGCCGACGTCCGGCGGGGGTCGGCGGTACCCGTGGGGTCCGTCGTCGCGTCCGGCGTCCGTTTCGGGACGGCCGTGCCCGGCGTGCGGACCGGCTCCTTCGGCGTCTTCTTCGCCGACGACTTGAGCGGTTCGTCCGCGGTGCCGGACGTCTCCTCGTCCGCCTCCGACGGGACGGGGCTCTCCTTCGCCGTCCCGGACTCGACGGACGTCGGTGTGCCGGCCACGTCGGCCGACCTGGACGCCGAGAGCCCGGACGCGTCGTTCACGGCCCCCGCACCCGGCGTCCGCCATGGGGCCATGACGGCCACAGCCGCCGCGGTCAGCGCCACCGCCGTCGTGGTGCTCGCGATGACGACCAGCCGCCGGCGGGACCGTCCGGGCGGCCGCGCAGCCGCCGGGCCCGCCTGGGCGGCGGCGGCCCGCCCGGCGGAAGCAACCATGCCGGACTGGGCGGCGCCCCGCCCGGCGGAAGGAACCGTGCCGTCCCCACCGCCGACGCCCGAGGCCACCCCGCCCCCTGCGACATCCCCAGAGGCCGCCCGCGGACCAGGACCCCGAACGGGCTCACCGGACGGCCCAGCGGCGGCGGCCGCTGAGGAACCGGGCGGCGGCCCCGGCACCGACCCCGAAAGCAGCCCCGGCGGCGGCCCAGGGAGCAGCCCAGGCACCGACCCCGAATGCGGTCCCGGCGGCGGCCCAGGCACCGACCCCGGGAGCGGCCCAGACGGCGGTCCCGGGATCGGCTCTGACGTCGCGGACGGGGCGTCGGCCCTGCCCACTCGCGGCAAGGCGGCCAGCCCCGCCACCACCGGCGCCGCCTCCCGCAGCGCCACCGCCACCTGCCCGGCCCCCGGACGCGCCGCCGGATCCTTCGCCGTGCAGGCCGCGATCACCGACCACAGGACGTCGGGCATCCCGGGCAACCGCCGCGGCATGGCCATCGCATGCTGCCGGAGCAGGGCCATCGGATGCTCGCCCACGAACGGCGGACGCCCGGCCAGCAGCTCGTAGAGGATCAGCCCGGCCGCGTAGACGTCCACCGCCGGCGTGGGGGTGCCGCCGTCGGCCACCTCGGGCGACAGGTACGTGGGCGTGCCGATGATCGAGGTGGTCTGCGTCAGCCCCGGCCCGAGGACGATCCGGGCGACCCCGAAGTCCGTCAGCCGCACCTGCCCCGTAGGCCCGTCGATCAGGACGTTCCCCGGCTTGACGTCCCGGTGGACGACACCCGTCGCGTGCGCCGCCGCCAGCGCCTCGGCGACCTGGGCCATCAGCTCGGCGGCCATGGCCGGCGGGAGCGTGCCGTGCTGCTGCAGCAGGCCGCGCAGATCCCCGCCCTCGACGAGGTCCATCACCAGCGCGAGCCGCTCCCCCTCGATGACGAAGTCGCGCATCGTGACGATGTGGGGATGGCGAAGGGTGCGCAGCACATTGCGCTCCTGGACGAACCGCAGCACCAGGTCCTGGTCACCGGCGAGGTTGCTGCGCAACAGCTTGACCGCCACGATCTCGCCGGTCTCCCGGTGCCGCGCCCGCCAGACGGTCCCCATCGCCCCGGCGCCGATCTCGTCGAGCAGCACGTACCGGCTGCCCAGGAACGCCTCGGCCCCACCCTCGTCCATCGCCCGCCTTCCCCCCGAACAGTGGGGATCACAATAGTCAGGATGATCGAGACAAAAAAGATCAGCGCCGCCCCGGCCGCACCGCACGCCCCCGCCTGACCAGGCCCGGCCCGGCCCGCACCCAGACCGCACTCAGCACCGCACCCGGCCCGCCTGGCCCGCGCACTCAGCACCGCACCCGGCCGCGCACCCAGCACCGCACCCAGCCGCGCGAACGCGTTCGACCAGCCGCAGCCGCAGCCGCACAGGGCCAGAACGCCCCCACAGCCCAGCAGCGAGCATACGACCCGAACACGCCCCCGTCCGGCCTGTCACCCAAACCACCCGCCGATCAATCGCAACCGCGCCAATGCAGCGAACAGCCGCAGATGCGGCGACCAGCCGCCCCACCCCCACCAGAGCCCCCTCACAAGGCCCGCGATTCACACCTGAGCCGTGAGCAGGGCGTCCGCGAGGCCCGTGCGGGCGTAGAACACCGTGCGGCCCGCCCGATGTGTGCTGGTCAGCCCGGCGGCCCGCAGCGCGGTGAGATGCTGCGACACCCCCGCCGCGGACATCCCCGACCGCTCGGCGAGCTCGGTGGTCGAGGCCGGCGAGTCGAGCTCGGCCAGGATCAACGCCCGGGAACGGCCGATCACCGCGGCGAGCGCGTCCATGGGCGCATGCCTGCGCGACTCCCACAACGCGCCGATGCCACGCGCCGGGTAGGCGAGCTGAGGCGGCTCGGACGCGACGGACCGCGTCAGCACCCGCGGCCACGCGAAGACCGACGGCACGAGAAGCAGCCCCGCACCGGTCTCGATCCTGGTGATCGCACAGTGCCGTTGCGCCAGCTGGAGGCCGCCGCTGTCCCAGCGCACGGTGTGGTGGAGCTGGTCCAGCGTGCGCGCCGTGCCGTGCTCGGCCACCTGGCGCCCCCGGTGGAAGACGTCCGCGTCCAGCACCGACCGGATGCGCGCCCAATAGGGCGCGATCGCGAGCTCCCAGTAGGTCTCGATCTCCGCGACGACCTTGGGCAGATACGCCCGGGGATTGCGGTGCAGGTTCCGCAACCGGGGCGATAACCGGCCGTCCCGCTCGGTGGACAACAGGTCGAGGTCGCGCCGTACCTGCTCGGGGTCGGTGGCCTCGATGGCCGCCAGCTCGTCGGGCAGCTCGTGGGACGCGGTCGTCGGATTGAGGAAGTCCGGGAAATGACCGACGGGCGCCACCATGTCGGCCAGCCAGCCACGATCGAGCCCCGCCGCCGCGAGCCGGGGACCCACCTGCCCGGCCCACCCACGATGAGGATCGGGCACCGTGGCCCCGGCCAGCGCCCGGCAACTCGTGACGACCTCCCACATGGCCGAGACGGCGAACCGGGTCTCGGCCAGATCGTTCACCGAAAAGGCCAGCCGTGCCTTCATGCCGCCTCCCGCGGGTCCACGATTCGGTCAGAGCTTAATCAATGGACGCCTACCTCGCGGCCCGGCAACATCCCGGACCAGGCGCCCACCGAGCCATGGTGCCGGATTCCGAACACCCCGAAAGCGGTCACCCACATGTCTGTGGACAACTTCCCCTCCACCGATGCGGCGACGACGAAAAAGGCTGATCTGTTCAGAAAGCTCCACGCCGACTCCGTACTGATCCTCCCCAACGCCTGGGACGCCGCCAGCGCCGCCGTGATCGCCGCAGCCGGCGCCACAGCCATCGCCACGACCAGCGGCGGCGTCTCCTGGTCCCTCGGCCGCGGCGACGGCCAGCACCTCACCCGCGACGAGACGCTGCACGCCGCCCGGCGCATCGTGCACACCGTGGACCTCCCCGTGACGGTCGACATCGAGGGCGGCTACGGCCCCGCCCCCGAGGACGTCGCGCACACCGTCCGAGCCGTGGCCGGAGCGGGCGCGGTGGGCGTCAACCTGGAGGACTCCCAGGCCGTCGGCGGCCCGCTGTTCGACCTCGCCGACCAGACCGCCAGACTGCACGCCGCCCGGCAGGCGGCGGCCGCAGCGGGCCTCCCCGAACTCTTCGTCAACGCCCGCACCGACGTCTTCCTCTTCGCCATCGGCCCCTCCGCCGGCCGCCTGGACGAAGTGCTCAAGCGCACGACGGCGTACGCCGAGGCCGGCGCCGACGGCATCTTCGTCCCCGGCCTCCTCGACCTCGACGCGCTGGCCACCCTCTGCGCCGAGTCCCCGCTCCCGGTCAACGCGATGGCTGTCGCCGGCGGCCCCGCCGTCGCCGAACTCACCCAGGCCGGCGTACGCCGAATCAGCCTCGGCACCGCCCTCGCCCAAACCGCCTACACCGCCGCCCGCAAAGCCGCCGAAGAACTCCTCACCACCGGCACCTACAACACCCTCACCGACTCCCTCGAGTTCAACACCCTCAACACCCTCTTCCGCCCTTGACCCCGCCACGCCATGCCCCGACTGGTCGACAATGCGGCACGCCGCTGGACGGCGGCCTCGGTGGCCCCGCTATCGGGTGTGCCTCCATTTGATCCGATCTCGGAGTACGCGAACGTAGTCGAATCCCTGGGCCTCCAACTGCCGCACGACCCACTGAGCAGCACGATCGTCAGGATCGAGTTCCCGCAAGTGGAATCGGAGGCTCTCGATCGCCAGCCGCTCACGGGCCTTGGCCCTCTTGGGGAAGAAGTTCTGCGGAAGGTTGTGACACAGGTTCGCAATCATGCGCATCTGCTTCAGATGCCTCAGTGCCGCATCCGTTTCTCTATCAGCCAAGGCGTGCTCGACGAGGTGGCTTCGGGCTCGGATCTCAATGAACCCACTCGCCATCAGGAGCCTTATGGCCTCCTGCGCCGAACCACGTTCCAGCCCGGCGGGCCTGTCACGTGCTGTCCGCAGGTCTTCCAGGAACGTGAAGCAGGAGCAATGCCCCGCACGTTCTTCAAGGCAGTGCGGGTGCTTGCAGCTGTGGTCATGCCGATGATCACGGGACCACACATGCAAGTCCCGCCTGATCCCTCTCGCGCGTCGCGCAGTCCGATACTCCTCCCACGATGACATCGTCTTGGGAAGCTGCTGGAAACGCAGGAGGGGGACCTGCTCGTGAAGCCCCCTCATGATGAGCGCACCATCGCTCATTCTCAGCAGCATGACCGCAGAGACACAGCCCTCGACGGGCGCTTCCCACGACCTGCGCGGCCAGGGGATCACATAGTGGGTCCCTCCTGGAGCAAGGTGAGCAGCCAGAATCTCGATGGCCTGCGGTTTTGCAGCCCCTGAGGTCTCACCCAGCAACTCGATCATCGTGGCGGTGTCGACGGCGCGAACGGTGTGAAGCGCCTTGGGCAATACGGTGCCGTGATCCAGATCTTTCGCCACGGGCCAAGGAAGTAACCGCACGAGAATCAGCCTGCCATGGACTGGATCAGCAGAGGCGGCGACGTTACTGTCACAGGAACAAGAAAGCCCCGAAGCGAAAATGCTTCAGGGCTTTCTTGATGTTCAAAGCTGGTGGTCAGGGGCAGGGTCGAACTGCCGACCTTCCGCTTTTCAGGCGGACGCTCGTACCAACTGAGCTACCTGACCCAGAGCGGTCCTGACGGGACTTGAACCCGCGACCTCCACCTTGACAGGGTGGCGAGCACTCCAAACTGCTCTACAGGACCTTGCTTTTGTTGCGTTTCTTTCTGTTTGCGCTCGCTTAGCTTACCAGCTTTCCGGTGGCCTTTCGACCAGCCGGTTCGCGGTGCGCCAGGCGCTCGCAAGTGCCCCCAACGGGATTCGAACCCGTGCCGCCGCCTTGAAAGGGCGGTGTCCTAGGCCGCTAGACGATGGGGGCTCAGGATTCCCTGTCGCCTTCCGTCGGAGACCTCTGAAGCATAGGGGACGATTGCCCTTGATGCCAAAGCGGCTGACCGGCGGTCGGTGACGCGGTGCCAGTGACCGTTCCCGTTGGAGACGGGGCGTTCGTTGGCTCCGGAGAAATCATACGTTGTGGGTCGGCCTCCACGTGACGCTGGATGTACACCGACTGCTCCCCCAGGCCGCCCAGCGTGATGTCGTCCCAGGCGCGCAGGCGGCGTGTCTCCCGGTCGAAGTACAGGACCGAGGCCTGTACGGGCGTGGGCTGGGCGTGTTCGAGCGCCCGCAGGCCGGCGCCGCCGGTCGAGCCCTGGACGAGCATGCGGGTGCCGGACGGCAGCATGGACGTCGACCGGTCATGCGTGTGACCGGCCAGGATCATGGGCGCCGCCCCGCTGAAGCCGCGGCCGACGACGGGGTCGTGGACGGCCACCAGGTCCGCCTTGTCCACCTTGGGCAGGTGCGAGCGGGCGAATTGTTCGAGCGCGTCCGGGTCGGAGTCGACGGCCACCGATTTGTCGGGGGTGAACCGTGGGTCGCCCAGGCCGTAGATGCGCAGGCCGGCGACCTTCTCCACCCTGTCGTCCAGGACCACGGCGTTCTTCTGCCTCTCGACGGCTCGCTGAGTGATCATCGAGTCGTGGTTGCCCCGTACGTACACGTACGGCACCCCGAGGCGGCTGATCTCGTCGACGAACTTGTTCTCCGGTTTGGTCCCGTGGTCGGAGATGTCGCCGGTGTCGATGATCATGTCGACGGCGAACTGGTCCTTGAGCGAGCGGATGACGTTCCAGGCGATGGGGTTGATGTGGATGTCCGAGACGTGCAGGACCCGGATGGAATTGGGGTCGGCGTCGTACAGCGGCAGGGTCGAGACGGTGTCGTACAGCTTCGAGACGTTCGTGACGAGCTTGGTGAGCTGCGACCGGTACGACTCGAACTTCGTCACGATCGACTCCGCGCTGCCCACCAGCGACGGCGCCGCGGCGACCAGACCCGAGTAGCGCGGCTCCACGAGCGAGCTGGGACGGAACGTGAGGGCGGCCAGCGCCCCGGTGGCCGCAAGCCCCACAGAGGCCGCCAGAAGCCCCACCAGAGCCGTCTTGGGCCGCCTGTAGACCATCAGGACGGCGATCAGCGCCCCCGCCCCGGCACAGAGCATGCTGCGGATCGCCAGGGCGCGCACACCGTCCAGAAGGTCGCTCTCGATGAGGCCCGGCAGGCGGTCGGCCAGTTTGGGGTCCTCGATGAGCGCCTTGGCACGCTCCTGGTCGATGTTCTCCAGGGTGATGCGGAGCCTGAGCGGGGCGTCGTGGGTTCGGAAGGTCAGCGTGCCGAGGGGGCTGGCGTCGACGACCGTCTCGCCGTTCCAGGCGGGTCTGAGCGACATGCCCGTCTCGACGGGGCCGACCTGGGCGTGCACGGTGCCGCTCAGGAAGATGCCCAGCCAGGCGCCGGCGGCGGCCACCACGAGCACCGCCACGGCCCTCGTTGCGCGTGACCGAATGACTGCTTTCGACCTGTCAACGAACTTCATACAGTTTCTTGCATACCTGACTGACAGGGCAGAATGGCATGCGTGATCGAGGTTTCGCGGGAGAAGTTCGAGGAACTCGTGGCCGAGGCTTTGGACACGATCCCCGCCGAGCTCACCCGCGTCATGAGCAACGTCGTCGTCACGGTCGTCGATGATCCGCCAGAGCCCCACCTGCTCGGCCTGTACACCGGTGTCCCCCTCACGGAGCGCGGCGACTGGTACTCAGGTGTCCTGCCCGACCGGATCGAGATCTACCGCAATCCCATATGTCAGATATGCAAGACAGAAGAGGAAGTCGTTAACGAGGTGCGCATCACCGTTGTCCATGAGGTGGGACACCATTTCGGGATCAGTGATGACAGACTTCACGAACTGGGCTGGTGACCCTTTGCAGCTCGTTGACTTCTTTGGGTTGCGCCTTGCCTCATGATCGGGCACCTTAGGTCACATAGCGAACACGGTGAGTCAGGCGCAGCGGAGTCCAATGGGGGCCATGCAGGCAGGTAGGCCGCCGGGACGGCATCGCCGTGCCGAGACAGACCAGGCCACCTACGGCGAGGTCATCGCCATCCGGGAGTTCCGGGCACTCTGGTACGGCCAGGGCCTCTCCCTCCTCGGTGACCAGCTCGCCCAGGTGGCGCTCGCCGTCCTCGTCTACTCCCGCACCGGGTCGCCCCTGGCCACCGCGGCCGTCTACGCGCTGACGTACCTTCCGTCGATCGTCGGCGGGCCGCTGCTGGCGGGGCTGGCCGACCGGTTCGCGCGCCGGGGCGTCATGATGACCTGCGACGTCGTCCGGGCGGTGCTGGTCGGCGTGATGGCGCTGCCGGTGATGCCGTTCTGGGCGTTGTGCGTGCTGGTGTTCTTCGTGGTGCTGCTCAGCGCCCCGTTCTCGGCGGCGCGCGCGGCGCTGCTGCCCGAGGTGCTCGAAGGCGACCGGTACGTCGTCGGCTCGGCGTTGCAGAACATGACGAACCAGGCCGTACAGATGCTGGGTTTCGCTGCGGGCGGAGCGATGATCGCCACCCTGGGCCCCTACCGGGCGCTCGCGCTCGACGCGGCCACGTTCCTCGCCTCGGCCCTGATCCTGGTCTCCGGGGTACGCCCGCGGCCGGCCGCCCGCCAGGACGGCGCGAAGCCGTCCATGTGGGCGATGACCAGGGCGGGAGCCCAACTCGTCTTCGGCTCGCGCAGGCTGCGAACACTTGTCCTGTTCGCCTGGTTGTGCGGCTTCTACATCCTTCCTGAGGGCATCGCCGTGCCCTATGCCGCCGAACTCGCCACGGGGTCGTTGCCGGTGCCCGTGATCACCGGTCTGCTGATGGCCGCGATGCCCACGGGCACGGTGGTGGGCGCGTTCCTGTTCAGCAGGTTCGTGACCCCGGCGCGGCGGCTGCGGCTGATGGGGTGGATGGCCATGCTGAGCTGCGCGCCCCTGGCCGTGACGGCGCTTCGGCCGCCGCTCGCGGTGGTGCTGGCGGCGTGGGTTCTGTCGGGGATCGGTGGGGCGTACCAGCTCGCGGCGAACGCGGCCTTCGTCCAGAACGTGCCGCCGGAGCGGCGCGGCCAGGCGTTCGGGCTGGTGCAGTCGGGGTTGATGGCCGTGCAGGGGATCGGGATCCTGGTCGGCGGGTTCGCGGCGGAGAGACTCGGTCCTGAGCTGGTGGTCGCGCTCTCCGGCATCACCGGAGTGATCGCGGCGGCCGTGCTCGCCCTGATGTGGACCGAGTCCCGGGACGACCGTGATGCCCAGGAGCTGCCCGCCCAGGCGCCGGCCTGATCACTGCTGCGGCTTGTGCTCGCCGGTCCAGTCGGTGGCGTTCCGCTGCTGCTGCTGCTTGCTGATCAGGTCCTGGACGATCGAGGTGTCCCGCTCCTCGTCCGGCAGCAGGAGCCAGCCGATCGCGTACAGGCCGACGCCGACCCCGCCGAACAGGGTGGCGATGGCGAGGCCGACCCTGATCAGGTTCGCGTCGATGCCGACGTACTCACCGATGCCCGAGCAGACGCCCGCGATCATCCGGCCCTTGTTGGTGCGACGGAGCTTCTTGACGTTGTGCTCGCTGTATTCGTTCATGTCTCAAGACTGCCCCTGGGGCCGGTGTTAGCACATCAGGATTGTCCCTGGTAGAACCCTGGTAACCCCTTACGCGAGGAGAGGACCCGCCATGGACGATCTGCTGCGCCTCGACGACCGCCTCAACGGCGACCAGCGGCTGATCCGCGACACGGTCAGGTCCTTCGTCTCCGACCGCGTCCTTCCGCACGTGGGCGACTGGTTCGAGGAGGCCGTCTTCCCGGCGCGCGAGCTCGCGCCGGAGCTCGGCTCGCTCGGGCTGCTGGGCATGCACCTGGAGGGGTACGGGTGCGCCGGCACCGACGCGACCTCCTACGGCGTGGCCTGCCGCGAGCTGGAGGCGGGCGACTCGGGCCTGCGCTCGTTCGTGTCGGTGCAGGGCTCGCTGGCGATGTTCCCCATCTGGCGGTACGGCTCCGACGAGCAGAAGGAGGAATGGCTCCCGCGCATGGCGGCCGGCACGGCGATCGGCTGCTTCGGCCTGACCGAGCCGGACCACGGGTCCGACCCCGCCAACATGCGCACGTACGCCAAGCGGGACGGCTCCGACTGGGTGCTCAACGGCTCCAAGATGTGGATCACCAACGGCTCGATCGCGGACGTCGCCGTGGTGTGGGCGCAGACGGACGAGGGCGTCCGCGGCTTCGTCGTCCCCACCTCCACGCCGGGCTTCTCCGCCCCTGAGATCCACAAGAAGCTGTCCCTGAGGGCCTCGGTCACCTCGTCCCTGTACTTCGACGACGTCCGCCTGCCCGCCTCCGCCGTGCTGCCCGGCGTCACCGGACTCAAGGGGCCGCTGTCGTGCCTGTCCGAGGCCCGCTTCGGCATCCTCTGGGGGGTCGTCGGGGCCGCCCGCGCCTGCCTTGAGTCGGCGGTCGACTACGCGAAGACCCGCGTCCAGTTCGACAAGCCGATCGGCGCGTTCCAGCTCACCCAGGAGAAACTGGCCTGGATGTACGTCGGCGCCGCCCAGGCCCAGCTCACGGCCCTGCACCTGGGCGCACTGAAGGACGAGGGACGCCTGGAGCCCCGGCAGATCAGCTTCGGCAAGCTGGCCAACGTACGGGCCGCCCTGGACATCGCCCGGCAGGCCCGTTCCATCCTGGGGGGAAACGGGATCACCCTGGAGTACCCTGTGATCAGGCACATGAACAATCTGGAGTCTGTGCTGACGTACGAGGGGACCCAGGAGATTCACACACTGGTGCTGGGGGAGGCTCTGACGGGGCTGCCCGCTTACCGGTGATGGATGCGTCGCGGGCGGGGCGGTAATCTCTGTACCCTTGCTCGTGCGAGGGGCGTTAGCTCAATTGGCAGAGCTGCGGACTTTTAATCCGTAGGTTCCGGGTTCGAGCCCCGGGCGCCCTACCAGCTCGAACACTTCGGCTCGATCTTGTTTGGCGAGGTCGTACAGCCAGCTTTTACAGCCAAGAGGGCCGGATTCCCGCTGATGGGAGCCCGGCCCTCGGTCATCCGAAGAGCTGCTTGGCGACCGCGTCGACCGCCGCCCGTTCGATGTCGGGAAGCACGTGAGCGTAGGTGTTCATGGTCAGGGCGATCTGGCTGTGGCCCAGCGTCTTCATGACCGTCCGAGGCGAGGCACCGCATGCCAGGAGATACGAGGCGCAGGCATGGCGCAGGTCATGCAGCCGCAGCCAGTCGAGGCCGGCCCTTGCCCTTGCCCTGCGCCACCGGGCGCTCAAGTTTCCCGGCTCCAGCGGCGTGCCGATTGACGTGGCGAAGACGAGCCCATGGTCCATCCACCGCTCCCCCGCCGCCAGTTGTTCGGCGGCCTGTGCGCGCCTGTGCTTACGGAGCGCGGCGAGGGTCGGTTCCGGAACGGGAACGGTACGTCTGGAGCGGTCGGTCTTGGGATCGACGAGTTGAAGGCTTCCGTCCGCCCGCTGGAGGGTCTGCCGTACGGTGAGGTGCCCGTTGCCGAAATCGATGTCGGTCCAGCGGAGACCGAGCAGTTCGCCGCGCCGCAGACCGAGGGTGAGAGCGCAGATCCAGAACGCTTCAAGCCGGTCCTCCTTGATCTCGTTCAGCAGCTTCTTGGCCTCCTCGATCGTCAGGACCCGTGCCTCCTCTCGTCGAATGGATGGAGGCTTGACCAGCTTGGCCACGTTGCGATGCACCAGCTCTTCCCGCTCCGCATCGGCGAGCGCGTTCCTGATCAGCCCGTGGATCTGCTTGACTGTGGCTGCCTTGAGGCCCGAGTCCGCCTTGGCCTCGATGAGCCGACGTACGTCGGTCGGTGAGAGCTTGTCGAGCTTCTTCTTGCCGAGGACGGGCTTGATGTGGTCGGCGATGAGTTGCCGGTAGCCGCGGAGCGTCAGAGGCCTGGTGCCCTGGCGGGTCTTCATCTCGATCCACTCGTCCAGCCATTCGGCGAAGCTCCGCGGCCGAGCCGCGAGGTTCTGCCCCTTACGCTGAGCGTCCCGCAGAGCCGCGAGCTTTTCGAGGAGTTCGCGCTCCGTCTTGCCGTAGACCGTTTTGCGGTTCCGCTTGCCGTCGAGCCAGCCGAGGTCAATGGCGCCCTGCCAGCGGCCATCCTTGCGCTGGAACACGGAACCCTCACCCTGTGAACGCCGACGACTGGTCATGCTGCTCGCTCCTCTGTGATTGCCGACACGAATGCGGTCAGGGCTTCGAGGGGGATGCGACGGGCGCGGCCGATCTTGACCGAGCGAAGTGCACCCGATGCCATGAGTTCGTAGAGCTTGGTCCGGCCTACGCCGAGCGTCTGGGCGGCTTCGATGGGCGTGACGAGGAGTCTGGTCATGCCGCCCTCCCCTCGGTTGCCGAAAGATTTTGGCCATCTGCTTGGGCCTGAAGTTGGGCCATGTGGGCGCGCCATCGTTGGCGTTCGGCCACCGTCCGAAGAAGCCGGACCGTGAGCGGGGGCACGTTGGCGTCTCCGGCCGGGACCGGCTTCCAGACGTAGCGGTGTGGGTCTGGTGTCTCGTCGCTCTGGCCGAGGGCTTCCAGGACCCAGGTTCGGCGGTCCTGCTTGTGTTCGGCGAGGGTCTTGTTGGACCACTTGCGGGAGACCAGGACGCGGCGTCCGGCGTAGCCGAGGTGGTCGGGCTTGTGGGCCTTGCCGTGGCAGCGGCCCGGAGCCATGCCGGGTTTGGCGTTCTTGGGCTGGATGCCGTAGCGCAGCCAGTTGGCGCAGGTAGGTGAGCACGGTTCGGTGCGCAGGGCCTCGATGAGGCGGGCGGCGTGCTCGCGGCGGGCCGGGTTGTCGGCGGCGTGGTCGAGGGGGTCGGCCAGGCTCTTGGTCAGGTACTTGGTGAGGTAGCCCAGCCACTTGCCAGCGGCGGGCGTTCCCGCCAGGACGCTTTGGATGTTGTGCTGCTGGCCGAAGCGGACCATGTGCAGGGGCTCGGCGTCCTCGTCGGCGTCGAGCTGGTCGAGGGCTTGGTCCCAGGTGGGCAGCACCTCACCCGTGTCGGGGTCGAGGTAGCCGGCCCTGTCCTGCCAGATGGGCAGGTGATCGCCGTCGAAGCGGACTTCGTCGGTCGGTGGCCACCAGACCTGGTGGTAGGTCGCGGCGATGATCTGCTTGAGTTCGGCGCGGGGCAGCGTCCCGCGGATAGCGATGTGCAGGTGCGGGGCGAGCCGCTGCTGTGGTTCGACAGTGCCGAAGTACTGCACGTCGTAGCCCGCGACGCGGCGCAGGTTCTGCACGAACCGGTCCACGAGCTTGGAGAAGTGCAGCGCATCGCGAGCGGCCCGCGCGTAGTCGTAGGTGTCCGGATCGACCGGCACCCCGTCACGGACCTTGCCGTACGAGGGCAAGGTGAGCGTGACGAACAGGCTTGGGCGGTAGATCTTGCCGTCGGCGGCTTGGAAGGTGCGCCCGAGGGTGGTGTCGGCCAACTTGCGCTTGGGCAGGTCCGGCGCGTCCTGCCGTCGCCGGGTCGAGCGGGTGCGCTTCGGAGCGGTCCGGCCAAGAACACTCCCCCGCATCCCGGCCGCGTTGATCTCCTCGTCCAGACCGGCGATCGCGGCATCCCAGTCGGCGGTGTCCTCGCCGAGCTGTTCAGCCTCCTCACGCCGGGCCTGGAGATCGGCACGGAACTCGACCAGCCACCGTTGATCGTCTGACGGCTCGTCGGGTGTGATGGCGGGTTCGTGGTCGAGGTGCCAGCCCTCGCGGCACTGGGCGATGCGGAGCTGCCGGTTGCGCTTGGCGCACGGCGGACACTTGGCCTCCAGCGTAGAACCGCACGGGACATCGACCAGTTCCCACAGCCCGGTGTGGGTGTCGAGCCGCTTGAGCGGGACAGGCCGGATGCACACGCCATGCAGCTTGGCGACCTCTTCCACGACATCCCGGGCCAGTGGCATCGCCATCCGAATTGCCCGGGGTAGTGCGCGGTCGTGCGGGTTGGTCATGCAACCTCCTCTCGCTCGGTGAACAGGGCGACCATCTGCCGGATGTCGTCGTCGCAGACATAGGCGGCCCGGACACGGATCGGTTCGGGCGAGGCCTCCAATCGCATGTACGCGACGCCGGCCCCTTGTTCGGGGATGGGTGAGATGTGATCGGCGAGTGCGCCCCGGTCGCGTGCACCGTCGCCAAGGACCATGTCCACCTGCTCGGACTCGTCCAGCCGGAGCGCGATCTTGTCCGGGAACAGGTTGCGGATGTTCATAACCTCCTTGCGCGGGTCCTGGAGAGCCGCCATGACGCCGACGCCGACCGAACGGCCCTGTGTCGCCAGGGTGGCCAGGGCGGCGGAGATGCGCTGCCGCAGTTGCTTGTCAGGCTGGTAGGCGGTCAGAAACGCCACCTCGTCCACGAGGACCAGGACGAACGGGTCCTCGACAGTCGGGGTGTGGGAGCGCTGGAGACCGGCGAAGCGGGCTGCCCGCTTCTGCATGACACTGACGACCTCGTCCAGCAGGTCGGCACAGTCGGCCGGGTCGGCGGCGTACCGGCCTTGGAACAGCTCTCGTCCGAAGGACAGTTCCATCAGCTTGGGGTCGAGCGCCCAGACTTCGGCCAGGCCCGCCCGCATCGCGGGGAGCAAGCCGCGGATCGTGTCCCACAGGAAGGAGCCCTTGCCGGCCCCGGTCGCGCCCGCGACAAGGACGTGGGTTCCGTGGACCTTGAGCCGGAGCGGCCGGCCGTCCTCCTGCTTGCCGATCTCGACCGGCCCGACCGATGGTTCGTCCGGGATGGGAAGGGCGGGCATGGGCGCGGCCAGTGGATCGCTGCGCGGGAACGTCAGGAGCAGTCGGCCGCCCTTGACGAGCGCGACCCGGCACGAGGTGGTGCCGAAGCCATGGGCGAGGTTGTCGGTGCGGTCGGACCAGTCCTTGACCGCCTGACCGGAGAGCATCCCGACGATGACGCGGTCGGCCCAGCCGTCGCAGGTGACGCGCAGCAGACGTGGCATGTAGACGCGACCGTTGACGCGCCTGGCCAGGCCGGAGACGTCCATGACCGGCTGCCAGTGTCGGCGGTAGATCGACATCAGCCGCCACCAGGCCAGCAGGCGGAAGCCGACGAGGCGGGAGAAGGAGTCGGGCTCGGTGAAGGCCCAGGAGAGCAGGGACAGGACGACAAAGCCGAGCATGGATGCCGTGGCGGGCCAGCCGTACCAGTACCTGGCGAGCCCCAGGGTGACCGGTACAGCGACGGCGACCGGGTGCCGCCACGTCGTGCGGACGAGGGCGGACAGGAAGCGCCAGATGTAGACGAGCAAGGTGACGATGGCCGGTGTCTTGAGTACGGCCGGTCGGAAGACGACGGCCGTGTCGGGCGTGGTGGAGACGAGGTTGCGCGCCTCGTCGCCAGGCAGCCGCTTGAACATAAGCTGGGAACCTCTCGTGATGTGGAGTCAGGGGAGAACCGAGGGGCCGCCGGAAGTTGCCGCTTCCAGCGGCCCCGCCTCATGTGTCAGGCCGCCGGGCCGGTGGCCTCTGGGGTGGCGTCCTTGTCGTCGGCCTGTTCGGCGTGCAACTGCTCGCAGTCGGCCAGGTAGCGGGCAGCGGCGTTGAAGATCTCGCGGGCGGTGTTCAGGTCGGCGTCGGTGACCGGCCCGGCTCCGGTGGTGGAGATGTGCACATTCGCCTCGTGGGAGTAGAGCTCCAGGTACGGGCGCGGACTACTGAGCAGGAGACCGGCGCGGACCTTGAGGGTGGGCGTGTGGAAGGAGACGCCGACGTGCGGCGTGGACTCCGGTCGCAGGGACACGGTGACGTAGGTGTATGGGCGCAGACTCATGCTGCGACCCCCTTGCCGTCGGGCAGGCCGTAGAAGCTGCGCTCGACGGAGCGGGCGAAGCGGTGGGCCGCCTGGGCGAGCTGGCGGGCGAACTGCAGATCCTCTGCCGTCGCGGGTCCGTTGGTGGTGACCAGGACGGAGGTGGCGCCGAAGTCGAGCGCCAGGACGGGCTCACGGCGGGCGAACGGGTGGTTCATGGTGCGGGCGGCGTGCCCGGTGGTCAGCCGGATCACGCTGTTGCGCGGGGTGCGGCGTCGGGTCATCAGGCGGCGTCCTTTCCGGCCTTAGCCGTGTGGGCGGGTTGGGTGGCCTGGCGGGGAGCGTGCATCTCGTGGACTTTGATCGAGAACGCGAGGCGTCCGGCGGCGTTGACGTACGGGGTGACGGACATGCCGTCGAACTCGACCGGTGTGAACGGCAGCCCCGGCATCGGCTGCGGCGGTACCGGCTGGACCGGGGCCAGGATCTTGACCGCGACGGTCTTCTGGGCGGGCTTGAGGGTCGGGTCACCGTCCATGACCGCGACTTGCCAGACCAGCTCTGCGGTCTGCTTGTCGCGGGCCTGCACGAAGCGACCGTTGGACGAGGCGTCGAAGTCCTTGACGGGCTCGACCTCGCCGACGACGTAGCAGCCGTGCGGGAAAACCATGGCGAAGGTGACGGGAATGGGGCCTTGCAGAGCCATGATGGCTCTCCTCTCTTGACTGACAGGCACTTAACCTATCAAGTTGATGCTCTGAGATTACGCATCTCAAACTTGCTAGGTCAAGTGCCTAAGAGAAGCTTCAGTGCGGAATCGTGAACTGGCCGTGCTGCTTCTCGGACAAGCCGGGACGAATACTCTCGATCATGGAGCCGGAAAGCAGTGGATCGCGAGGGAGCACGGCGCTGCTGGTCTTAGGGGGCGTATGGGTGCTGGGCACCCTGGTACTTGGATGGCTGGGTTTCGCGTACAGCTTCGCCCTGATGGGAGCCGAACCGGCGAATGCGGACCTAGGCCAGGTGCTCATCTACCTGGCGCTCGGACTCGGAGGCGGAGGACCCGTCGTAGGCCTGATCGCTGCCAGGGCGCTGAACAACAAGGGTGGCAGCTGGTTTTATGGGCTCATCGTGCTCGGCATGGTGCTCTTCGTCATCTTCGCCATGTATCAGTACAAGAGCCGCAGCAATCATGTGTGGCAGGAAGATCCGCCGGTGTGCACGGCGCCCCCAGAACGGGCGCATGGAGTACCCGGATGCTAGGAAATGGGGTAGGCGTCCTCTAGCTCATGCCTGTCTGCTGGGAGCAAGACCTCCACGACGGTGAGAGGCCGGCCGGAGGCGTTGCGGACCGCGCCGAAGACGGCCAGGAGTGGTTGGTTCTTCGGCATCGCGAGCTGCTTGGCCTCGTCGGCCGAGGGCATGCGGGCGGTGATCTGTTCCACGATGTGATCGAAGCGGATGCCCTTGCGCGCCTGGAGGTGTTCGCGGAAGCCCTGTCTCAGGGGTTCCCCGCTGGTGAGATCCGTTCCTTCGGAGAGCTCCAACGGCAGCCAGAGCGACACCAGCTCGGTCGGTTCGCCATCACGCGTGATCAGCCGCCGCCGTACGAACGTCTTGCTCTTGGGCTGAAGATCGAGCAGAGCGCTGATCCGGTTCGGTGCGGTCACCGCGCCCACCTCGACCACCTCGCCCGCCGACTCCGTCTCCGGCTTGGTCAGGTACGCCTGTCCCGGCCGCTTCTGCTCGACAGAAGCCATCGCCGGTCGGCCGCGTACAAAACGGCCCTTGCCCTGCTGGGACTCGATCCACCCCTGCTCCCGCAGCACGCGGAGGGCGGCGACCACGGTAGGACGGGAGACGCTGAACTCCTGAATGAGCTGGTTCTCGCTCGGCAGGAGCGTGCCCGGCGGGTACTCTCCCGACTCGATGCGCCTCTGGAGAGTCTGCACAAGCTGCGCATACTTAGGCGGCACGGACTCTAGCGACATCATGACCGTCCAACAGCCGACAGGTTGTTTTACCAAGTTTGAGCGTATCCGGCTTGCCGCCGGCTGTCCACGTGGTTCGCCGAAGCGGGAGCCGTACATGAAGAACCGGCAGGCAGCGCAGTGGCCGGGCTGGGAAGGGTGCCGCGGGGGATGCCACTGCAACTGCCTGCCGGGAGAGGCACGGCGAGACAAGGCAGTGACCCTCGCCCCCTCCGGAAGGGATCACGTCTGCCTCGCCATGCCCGTCATCACCTGGCGATGTACTCAGCCAGGACGTTCGCCGCGCCCTCCGGATCGCTGGTCGGGTGCCGCTTCTCGGCGTTCTGCCAGGAGTAGTAGGCGCCGCCGTACCCGACGAACACCCACACCGGCAGCCCATGCACCGGCTTGTGAACCAGAAGCACGCTGTTGTTGTCGCGCAGCTCGGCATTCACGCCGAGGCCCGTGAGCCGGTCCCGTAGCCTGACGAGCATGGCTCCCTCGTCCCGGCTCTGCGGAAAGTCCGCGTCCACCGCCTGAATGATCGAATTCATTTCACGCTCCCTTCGGCCCGGCCGCTTCCGAGGCAGTCGAGACACTCCCGCTCCTCACTCAAGGTCTGATCTCCGTCGTCGTCGCCGATGAGGAGCGCACGGCGTGAGTCACGCAGCTTGATCCCGCGTCCCCGGCAGGCGGGGCAGCACGACGTCTTGCTTGTCTCGTCTGGCCGGGTCACCGTCGCCATCTCCTCGTTCATCCGGCGTTCCCTGTGGCGGGAGGCCGCGTGACGTACCGTGGTTGCTTGATGACAAGTCCACCGGCAACCGTGTTTCTGCAGGACCCCTGAACGGCCCCCCTTGTTTCCCCTTTCGAGCCCCCAGCCGGGAGGAAGACCCGCAGATGCCCGACTACATCCCGAACGTGCGACTTCGCGCCTGGCGCAACGAAAAGCACCTGTCCCGCGCCCAGATGGCCGACCAGATCAACGCCACTCCCATCGGCGTTGCCGAACGGCTGACCTGCGACGAGGAACGCGTCCGGCGCTGGGAGGCCGGCGAAGTCCGATGGCCCCGCACGCCCTACCGGCTCGCACTGACGCAACTGACCGGACTGGAACCAGAGGCACTCGGGTTCTTCCAGGGAAGGCAGAACGACAGCCGCCTCATCGAGGCTCGCGTCATCCCAGCCGACGCGCTACGAGCCGAAGCCGATCTCTACGGGACGATGGAACTCGCCCAACAACTCCAGGCATCCGACGTCGGAACCGGCACCTTGGAAGCCCTTGCAGAAGCCGTCGACCTGTTGTGCCGTGCCTATCCCGTCGTGCCCGCAGGCACGCTCAGGGATCGCACACAGAAACGCTTGGCACAGATCAACCGCCTGCTTGCCGGACGCCTCACCCTTGATCAGCATCGCGAATTGCTCGTCATCACCGGATGGCTCACCGCTCTGCTGGGCTGCGTCCATTACGACCTCGGGGAGAGGGAAGAGGCCGAGACCGCCCGACGCGCCGCGTTCGAGATGGGCCGCCAGGTCGGCCACGGCGAACTCATGGGCTGGGCACACGAGATGTCAGCCTGGTTCGCCCTCGTCGAAGGCCGCTACGAAGACGTCGTCACCGCCGCCCGCCTGGGCCAGGCTGTCGCTGGTACCAGCAGCGCCATGGTTCAACTCACCTTGCAAGAGGCGCGCGGCCTGGCCCGAATCGGAGATCGCCGCGAAGCCGACCGCGCCCTGACACGCGGAGCCGAAGTCCTCAGCAGCCTGCCCATGCCCGAGCACCCAGACCACCACTTCGTCTTCGACCACGCCAAGTGGGTCTTCTACGCCGCCACCTGCTACACCTGGCTCGCTGACGACGACCGCGCCGAAGAACACGCCCGCGAAACCATCCAAATGCACACCCGCCCGGACGGAAGCTCCAATGCCCCCATGCGCGTTGCTGACGCGCAGATAGACCTAGGCATAGTCCACGCCCGACGTGGAGACCTCGATGCAGCTGTCAACGCAGGTATGGCCGCCTTCGACATCGACCGACGCTCCCTTACTGATCTTGTCAACCGTGCCGGAGATCTTGACCGTGTACTACGGCAGCGCTACCGGCGAGAAGCACTAGCCGACGAATTTCATGAGCGCTTCGTTACAGCCCGACGTGCTCTTGGAGACCGTCGCCCAGAGCTACTAGATGGAGCGTGACGAGCTGCCGCGGCGTGTTACATATGTGTTTTCGACCAAAAACGCCGGCCTAATTGGCGGTACTTGGCTCCGCTGTTTAGCTGGCTCTTGCATTTGGATTGTTACCCAGTTCGGGCGCTGCGATAGGTTCAGCGACCTTGACTTTCATGGATGACCTCCATCGCAAGAAATCTGATCAACTGTACGTCGGGACCCAGGGAATCGGCTTCCCGACTTTCAGGCATCAGGACCTTCGAGTCTCCGTATCTCGGCTCATCTTTCGCATGCACGATCCGATTGCGGAGCTTATAGACACGTTCTGCCACCTGGTCGAGTATGCTCGTAGTTTTATCCTTTGCATTTAAGGCTCTTACTCCGCGTATCGGTCCCTTGTTCGAGAAGTGGCCGTTCCATGGGCCGTTTTCGAGGAAATCCTTGAGGAGCTCTTCTCGGACGCCTTCCTTCAGTAGAGTTCGCAGATGCTTGGCCTCAAGCCCTAGAAGACTTTCTTCAACGATGTCGATAAGCTTCAGGACTGATGCGTCTCGCTTCTCATCGAACTTCCTGTCAAAGAGCTCCGATCGTACGTCACGTATTATCGCGCGCCGTATCATGCTGAAAAGAAAATATTCCAAGATCTGGTAGTAGGAGAGAAAGGCTAGAGTAGGGTTTCCGGTGGCTTGCGTGGCGAATCCAAAGAGCGCGGAGATCTCTGGACTTATAGATGTGATGGGAAATCTCGCCGATCCAACGGCTGACCTCGCGGCACGCATGCGAGGAGGATCGACATCTGTTTGCATCGGCCAACGTATAGGGCTAAGTATGACTCCATTTCGCGAGTTTAGCTCGTATAGAAAGGAGTGAAGGATCTCATCGCTCTGCTCTAGTAAATCTTCTCTTGGTTGACGGTTGTCAAGATATAGTTTGATCGAGAAGCGTGGCCTCTCTTGTGCACGCATGATGAATGAAACAATAAGAGGGCTGCAATTCGATAGTTCAATGCAGGCGCTTCCATCCCGTCGCGCGAGGTGAATCCGCGCCGCAATTCGAGCTCCCTGATCATCCGCATCGCGGATCCTCTGAACGATTTGCCCATCCTGCAAGATCGGAAGCCACGAATTGTCCATCGCATGCTTGCATTGCGTTTCAATGTTTCTCAGGATGCGAGAGATTTGAAGTGGGAACCCAGGAAGGCCCATTCCTCTCACAAGGCCGATCTCAACAACGCCAGGCGAGGGTGCAATGTAGCCTGCGTACTGCGGATGATCGGAATGGTCCCAACCAAGCTGATCTCTCAGGGAAGCGAACATTGAACGAGGAATGGATGATTCGGTACGAAGGTAGCTCCTGGGGCCACGCATAGCGATCGTCAGTCCTTCGTTCGCGATCGCCGCTGAATCGTACCCCTTTGACAAGAGGGCGTCCCGCAGGGCCTCATCCTCGCTCATCGCTTGGGGTTCCTTGTCTTCGGCCACCTCTGCTCCTTAGGCGGTCTACGAGAGTTCCTGTGGTCGCGCTCATTGTTGCGGGAAACGAAGGCAAGGACCTGATGAGTTGCCGAATTGTTCTCATACCTATCAAGCGGCGGCGCGCCGCGCCGCCGTACCCCCGGCCCTCCGCCCGCCCGCCGTCCGGGCGTGCGGCCTGGGGGCCGGTCCCGGACGGCGGCGGGACACCGGGCCGGGCGCCGCACGCCGGCCCCGCCGTACCAATCGAACCGACCGGCCGGGGTTGCCACGCCACCGCACAGATGCAGCCCAACGATCGCCACTGCATGGCTGGTCGCCGGACATGGTTGGGGGCGATCGAAGGTCCGGGGCTTCGTTCCTCAGCCCCGGCCCACCGGATTACGTGTGTCTCTCTGCGTGGCCCGAGCCCAGGCGGATCGCTGGTAGATGATCAGGCTTGCACGTCCCCACAGGGGTTATCGCTGAAGGCGGGCGGTCATGCCGTGATGGTGGATCATGAGTGGTGTGAACGGGAACGGCGGAGAACTGGGCGTCGACCTTCTCCGTTTGGAGGTCGCGCCCGCGTCCAGCAGGCCAGGCAGCGAATCATTCCAGCTGCAGGTCTACGTCAACGGAGCTGAGATGACCTCCGCTGGGGCGGGGCTGGGGATGGATCCGTTCGACGTCCTGGTCCCTGCCGATCGACTGCTGGCCGATTCCCGGCCGCACACTGTCGCGATCGCGCGCTGCGGCGCATGCGGCGTCTACGACTGCGGAGGCACGGACGTCACCATCACCCGTGATGGGGACCTGGTGCGCTGGGAATGGTCGAGAGAGGTGCCCGCGGACCGAGGCGCCTGCTTCTTGGCCACTCAGTACGAGCTGGAGGTCGCGCGGGTCGCCGCGGATCATTCGTGGGAAACCCCGATGCGCACCGCGGGGCGGCTGGTCCTGACGAGCATTGACCATGACCGACTGCTGACTTACGGTCTCAGCGCCAAGAGAGCCGTCCCTCGAAATCCTGATCTGTTCGAGGTCTGGCTGGAGATCGAGGATGACTACCAGATCTTCGTCGCCACTCCCTGGCGCGGCCGTAGCCCGACCGAACTGGCGCGCGAGGTCTGCGCGACCCTGGCGCGTCCTCCTCATGAGTGGCCCGCCACTTGGCATTCCGTCAAGGGCTGGGTGACTACGCCGCCGAACATTGCGGGGCCGTCCTGGGAACGCGAGCAGCTCTGACGTCGCAGCGGCTACCAATCCCCGAAGGATCGTCCCACCTCGAACCCAGCTGCGAGCCAGGGATGATCAGATCGGAATGAGCTGCCCTCGGCCGTATGGAAGCGAGAGATCTGCCGCAGGTCAAACCGCCATGGGGGCAAGGAATGGCGATCCACTTCTAATCCGATGCTCCCTGTGCACGCGACTGGGTTGCAGTTCAGGATGATCCATAGCCGTTCAGGCTAGTCCGCGCATGCCCGTTGACCTGCATTGAACTGTCTGGAACGGCTCGAACTGGATCTTTAAGCCGCGTGTTGGCGATCCGCCGACTTCCAAGACACCATCGCTGCGTCAGTGCCCTGACGCGTTGCCGTGAGGCTCACCAAGCAGGTGCGCGGGCGGGCTTGCCAGCGGATCACCACGACGAGTATTGGCAGCTCACGCGGGCACTGGCAAGTCCGTTTCTGGGAGCCACCTTGGGAGCCACCCGGATGGACGATCACGAACTGAGCCGGACGAGCCTGAACGGTCAAATGACTGAGAGCGTGTTTGAGAAGGTCAGCTTGAGGGGGTGGAGTTGTGACACTTCAAGGAGTCGCATCAGCCCACGGAGCCGGTTGGCAGGCTGCGGA
>NZ_JBITLS010000024.1:0-95216 GCF_044465465.1 Nonomuraea sp. NPDC049655 | reverse complement strand
AGACGCTAAGCGCTGGTTGACTGCTCGAAAATACGTATGTTCATCGGTAGGCATACCGACATTTCTGTTACCGCTGGTCACACCCATCCACGTGCCAGAATCGGCCGTCATGCCGGACAATCGGGCAGGGAAAATCCGGCATTCCGGGCCCACTGAAGGGCGAATCGGCCGGCGGCGACCGGCTCGGCGACGCCCGATAGGGGCGGCGACGTCACCGCTATTCGGCGGGACCGGAACCGGCGCCGGCGCATCCGCCCGCGTCCCCGTGACCCCCGTCTAACCGGCACCGGACGGAAACGTCACGCCCAGGACGCATCCGGCACGGCCCGGGTGTTCAGTGCGGTTCCCGGGCGAGACAGCTTCCGCTCTCATGGACCTGGTCCTGCGGCGGCGGCTCGACGGGCACGTCGTTGCCCCAGTCGGTGAAGTCGATCTCGGTCACGCTGCTCCTGGGCACGCCCTCCTCGGCCGAGGGGTTGGCCGCGACGAGACGGACCCGGCGGGGAAGCCGGTCCGGCCCGACCCACAGCTGCCACGAGACCCGTGCCGAGCGGTACCGCTCCCGCAGTACTTCCGCCATGGCCGGGTCGTCGCCCCGGGCCGGGGTGCTGAGCTCGGTCTGCGCGGCGCTTCCGGCATGGACGACGGTGGTGACCTCGTCGATGACCCCGCCGGAGGAGGGCGCAGGCGCCGCGAGCCTGTCCAGCACCTCGGGCGACAGGACCGCCCGCGCGTCGAGTGCCCCGGCGAGCCGCGCCGCCGTCCCGCATTCGGGGCTGCTGTGGTGCAGCCGGCTCTTGCCGGCGGGAACGTCCCTCCGGTCGGCTCGCTGCTCGTAGGTGTCGGAGCCGCCGATGGAGATCGCCCTGGTCGTCCTGCCGCACAGGTCGTCCGGGATGACGTTCTTCAGGTCTTCGGGGACGTCGGTCCGGTGGAAGGTCGTGGTCAGGTCGGAGGCGGCCGTGCCGAGGCGGAGGATTCCGGTGGTCCGGCTCTCGCTGTACTCGCCGATGTCGACCGGCACGACGAGGCCGTCCGCCGCCCGGGGCGCGTCGCCGTAGGTCAGCCGGACGACCTTGGTGACCTTGACTCCGGCTCCGTCCTTCGCCTGCCGGGCCACCGCCTCGGCGGGCGTCCGGGCCGCCGTCGCGTCCTGTCCGCCGCATCCGGCCGTCAGGGTGAGCACGAGCAGGGTCGGCGCGATCCGCGACAAAGGCACCCGATGATCATAGAAGAAGGCGGGCTCGGCGCGGCGAGGCAACCTGATCGCGCCGGCACCGCGTCAGTACGTGTGTGCCAGACAGGAAGCTCTTTGACAACTTCGTGGCCTCGCGGTCCGACCGGTTACTGCGGACGGCGTACCTGCTGACCCGCGACTGGGGTACGGCCGAGGACCTGCTCCAGGAGTGCCTGGCCAAGGCGTGGTTCGCCTGGTCGCGCATCGAGGAGCCCGAGGCGTACGTGCGGCGGGTGCTCGTGACGACCTACACCTCGTGGTGGCGGCGCCGATGGCGCGGCGAGGTGCCGAGCGGCACGCTGCCCGAGGAGGGGGTGCCCGATGCCGAGCGGTCCGGGCGGGAGGAGCTGTGGGAGGCGGTGGGAAGGCTGCCCGCCAAGCAGCGCGCGGTGATCGTGCTGCGGTTCTACGAGGACCTGTCGGTGCAGGAGGTGGCCAGGATCCTGGGCTGCCATGACGGCACGGTCAAGAGCCAGACCGCCAAGGCGCTGGCCAAGCTGCGCGTGGACGAGTCGATCGTGAAGGAGTGCCGATGAGCGTGCAGGACCTGCGTGAGATGTTGCGGGAGCGAGCCGAGGGCCCCGCGCCCGCGATCCCGGACCGTCACGAGCTCGTCCGCCGCCGTGTGCGGCGTACCTGGCGGCGCAGGGTCCTGGCCTCCGCCGCCGCGACGGTGGCGGCGACGGTGGCTGCGGGCGCGGCCGTGCTCTCCCTGCTGCCCGGTGGCGCCGTGACGCGGCACGAGCCCGCGACCTCGGCCTCCGCCGTGGCCCCCGCCCCGGAGCCGCTGCCGGAACGGTTCACCGCCCACGACGGCACCGGCTACCGGCGGCTGGCGACGGCGACGGTCAGGACGGACGGCGCGCGCAGGACGTCGGTCACGATCCCGGTCACCGGCAGGCCGCTGGACGTGGCCGCGCTGTGCGACGGCTCGTTCGGCGCCACGGCGCCGAGGATCTCCGTGGCGGGCCGCGCCGCCGGCGCCTCCCCGCCCTTCTCCCCCTGCCTGAAGGGCATGGAGCTGGTCCCGTTGCCGGTGCCCGCCGGGGCCGGCCAGGTCACGGTGACGTTCGACACGACCACCAGGGGCGGGGGGTGTACGCGGCAGGAGAAGGGGGCGCCGTGCGTCACCCCTGAGCCCGTCAAGGCGGTCTGGAGCCTGGCCGTCTACGAATGGACGCCTCCCGCGCGGCCGGTCGATCCCGAACCGCTCCGAGCCTTCCCCAAGCGGCTGCCGAGCTGGGAGCTGGCCGGCGCGACGCAGGACCGGATCTGGCCGCAGGACGGGACGGCCACGGTCACGGTCCGGGGCGACGGCGGCAGGATGGGCATCGAGGCGCTCTGCGCCGGTGACCTGGCCAGGCGGATGTGGTTCACGTACCGGATCGGGGGCGGCGACGAGGAGGTGGTCACCTGCAGCCAGTGGACGGGCGGCCCGTACCCGATGGCGATGACCGAGCTGACCGTGCCGGAGGGCAGGCGGGTCACCGTCACCGTCCGGGCGGGCATCTGGGGCGAGGGCACCAACCGCCCGGTCCGCTGGGCCTTGGCCGTCTACCGCAAGCGCTCCTGATCGTCGCCCCGCGGGTCGGTGACCGGGCGCCGGCAGGCAGGCGGTTCCTCTGACGCCCGGCTCACCCCGATGACTGCGACGGGCCGAGATCGTTGAAGAAGCACGCGTCGGAGATCTCGGTCAGGTGCCCGAGCTTGTCCTTCGTCACCGCCTGCCGGTACGTGTCCACGTCGTCGGCGCGAAGCGCCTTGAGCGCCTTCTCGGCGGTGTCGATGTCGTTCCGGAGCGCGACCTTGAGCGCCGGACGGACCGCCTTGGCCAGATTGGCCTGCTGAAGGTCGATGATCTCGTTGAGCAGGTTCTCGGTCGGCGGCAGCGGCACCGTTCCGCTGACCGGGACCTGGGTCCACTTGTCCATGACGCCGGTCTGGTTCTCGCAGCCCGGCGGTATCCCGTGGCCTTTCGTGCCGGGCTGGTCTGCGGCGGCCGCCGTCCGCTCTGCCGCCGTCCCGGACGAGCCCGCCTGCGGGGTCTGGTCGCCGTCTCCCGAGATGGCCACGACCACGGCGACCGCGGCGATCGCCACAGCCAGCCCGGCGCCGCCCGCGATGAGCAGCTTGCGGTTCCGCGGCCCGCCTGGGCCGGGCCGTGACGGGGCGTGGAAGGCGGGCGCCTGCTCCTGCAACGTGGGCGGCGGCGGAGGCGGGAGGTTCTCGGTGCGCGCCGACGGGCCGGCCGGAGCGGAACCGGCGTCCGGGAAGGGCTGCCGCGGCGGCACGGAGTGAGGGCCGGCCGGGGGCGGCGGGGTGTTCGGCAGGCGAGGCTGCCCGAGAGCGTCGATCACGGTCAGGGCCTCGGCGGCGGTGGGACGGTTGGCCGGGGTCTTGTCCAGCAGGCGGGCGATCAGCGTCCCGAGGCCGCCGGCGTCGCGGGGCACGGGCGGCTCCCCCAGCAGCACCGCGGTGAGCGTCTCCGTCGGGGTGTCCCGGTGGAACGGGGACACCTCCTCCAGCGCCTGGTACAGCGTCACCCCGAGCGAGTACAGGTCGCCGGCGCCGCCGCTGTCCACGCCGTTGAACCGTTCCGGCGCGATGTACTCCAGCGAGCCCATCAGCCCGCCGCTCTTGGTGAGGGCGGTGTCGCCCTGTTGCACGGCGATCCCGAAGTCGGTGAGCAGCACGCGGCCGTCCCGGGCGATCAGCACGTTGGCCGGTTTCACGTCCCGGTGCACGATGCCGGAGGCGTGTGCCGTGCGCAGGGCGTCCAGCAGGCCCCTGGCGGCCGACGTGACGGCGCCGGGCGGCAGGGGGCCGTCCCGGGCGATCAGCTCGGCGAGGGTGCCGCCGTCGACCAGTTCCATGACGATCCACGGCGCCTCGTCCTCGATCACCACGTCGTGGACGGTGACGATGTGCGGATGCGACCGCAGCCGGGCGGCGTTGCGCGCCTCCCGCTCGGCGCGGCGCAGCCGTTGCGCGTGCTCCTCGTCGGAGGTGGCCGAGGGGAGCCAGACCTCCTTCACCGCCACGGACACGTCGAGAGACTCGTCGTGCGCCTTCCAGACCCGTCCGAAGCCTCCGCCGCCCAGAACGGACTCCAGCCGGTACCGTCCGCTGATCACACGTCCTGGCTGTGTCTGCGCGGCCACCATGCTCCCTCGTCGGTGATCAAGTTGTGGCAGCCTATCCAGGCGTGCTCGCGCGTATCTGCCGAATGTCCAGACTCGTGATCCATTCGCGCGCTGCCGGAGCGGCCGACGCGGCGCGTCGCCTGTCCCCCTCGGCCGCTGGCTATCCTGTGGCAGGTCGAGCCGGGCACGGCTCCCCCACCACGAGCCCACCGGAAGGCGACGACCGACCGTGACAGCCCCTCCGCGCCGGAGCGCCTGGCCGGCCACGACGGTGGCGGCGCACGCGGTCCTGGCGTTCCTGACGGTGATCATCCTGGTGGGCACCTGGTACCTGGGCGCGGCCTGGTGGCAGGTCCTGCCCGCGGCGGGCGCCGCCGTCCTGCTCCATGCGGGGGCGGTGGCGGCCGCCCGGCGGCCGTGGCCGGGGTACGCGATCGGCGCGCTGGCCATGCTCGTCCTGGTGCTGACGCCCTCCCCGGGATGGTCGCTGAACCTGCTGCCCTCGGCGGTGTGCTTCCCCTTCGCGTTGTGGCGGCTGACCGGCCTGGTCCCGGTCAGGTCCTCGGTGCCGGCGTTGGCGGTCGCGGCGCTCGGGATCGTCCTGAACGAGGCGGTGGGGTGGGCGCGGCTGCCCGCCGACCCGCTGTGGACCCGCCTGCTGGAGGGCGGGCTGCTGACGCTCGTGGCCGGCGGGGTGTGGCTCGCGGCCCTGCTGGTCCGGCGCAGGCGCGAGGCCGCCCGGCGGGCCGAGGACGAACGGCTGGCCGCGGCGCTCGCCGACGAACGGGCCGGCATCCGCCGCGACCTGCACGACGTGATCGCCCACACGGTCACCGTCATGGTCGCGCGGATCGAGGCCGCGGCGGTGAGGACGGCGGATGCGGCGACCCGGCGCGAACTCGGCGACATCGCCGAGACCGGCCGCGACGCCCACCAGGGTCTGCGCGCGATGCTGGCCACCTTGGGCCCGTCCGCCGGGAGCCCGTCCGCCGGGGGCCCGTCCGCCGGGGCCGCGGCCAGCGCGGCGTCGCGCGCCGGATCCCGGCCCGGCCAGGCGCCGATCTCGCTCGACGTGCTGCCCGACCTGGTGGCCTCGGCGGCGAGCCCGCTGCACGCGGTGACGTTGGCGGAGGCGGGTGAGCGGCGGCCGCTGAGCCTCAGCGCCGAGGTCGCGGCGGTGCGGACCGTGCAGGAGGGCGTCACCAACGCGCTGCGCCACCTGGAACCGCCGGTCGCGGTGAGCGTCAGCCTGCGCTGGAGCCCGGCCGAGATGGAGGTGGAGGTCCGCGACGACGGCGGCAGCGCGCTTCGCGGCGCCCGCGGCCAGGGGACCGGCTTGATGGGGATCGAGGAACGGGTGCGCACCGCGGGCGGCACACTGTCGATCGACGACGGGGACGACGGATGGGTGCTGCGGGCGCGGCTCCCCACGAAGGAGGGGGCATGAGCGCGATCCGGGTCATGCTCGTCGACGATCAGGAGCTGCTGCGGGCCTCGCTGCGCACGGTCCTGTCGGCCGACGAGCGCATCGAGGTCACCCACGACGTCGCCGACGGCGGCCAGGCGGTCGAGGTCGTCCGGCGGCACCGCCTCGACGTGGTGCTGATGGACATCCGCATGCCGCGCCTGGACGGCGTCGCCGCCACGGCGGAGATCGTGCGGATCGCGCCGGCGACCCGGGTGCTCATGCTGACGACGTTCGACGACGACGAACTGGTCGTGGCGGCCGTCCGGGCCGGCGCCAGCGGCTACCTGACCAAGGACGTCCGGCCCGCCGCGCTGGCCCAGGCGGTGTGCGACGTCGCGTCCGGCACGGCGGCGCTGGCCCCGGGGGTGGCCGCGACGATCCTGGGCCTCCTGCGGCAGACGCCGATGCGCAGGACGGCGGCCCTGGACGGCCTGACCCCGCGCGAGGTCGAGATCTTCGGCCTGCTGGCGCGCGGCAGGTCCAACGCCGAGATCCGCGCGGAGCTGGTGCTGAGCGAGAACACGGTGAAGTCGCACGTCCGGGCCGTCCTGCAGAAGCTGGGCCTGCGCGACCGCGTGCACGCGGTGATCCACGCCTACGAGAACGGGCTCGTGGGCCGCGACGATCTGCCCGGCTGAGCGTGCGGGGCCGGGACGGCGGCCGCGCGGGTCAGGGCCGGTACCCGATGTGGCCCAGCAGGGTCCGCATCCGGCGCTCGATCTGTTCGGCGGTCACGTCGTCGGCGTGCTGGAGCAGGACGGATCCGATCGAGCCGGCCAGGATGTCCTGGACGACGCCCGGGTCGGTGCCCGCCGGAAGGTGACCGGCCTCGACGGCCTGCCGCGCGACCTGGGTCACGGCGTCCAGCCGGGGCCGCAGGTAGCGCTCGGTGTAGGCGGCCACCAGCTTGGGGTAGTCGACCGAGGCGCCGATGACGCGGGCCATCAGCGCGCGGAAGCGGGGACGGCTGAGCAGCTCGGCGACGGAGCCGACCAGTTCCTCGATCGACCGCCCGGCCGGGGCGGCGTCGATGTCGGGGGCACGGGCGTGCTCCAAGGCGGCCATCAGGAGGTCCTCCTTGGCCCGCCAGCGCCGGTAGACGGTCAGTTTCGCCACGCCGGCGCGCTGGGCGACCGCTTCCACGCTGGTGCCCGCCGCGCCGCGTTCGATCAGCAGGTCCAGCGCCGCCTCCAGGATGGCGGCGTCGTTTCCCGGATCGCGCGGACGGCCGTGGCGTTCTACGCCGGCCACAGCACCTGGTTCAGCCATGTGGTCAGTCTGTCGGGTGCCGGATGGTGACGCCAACCGATGTGCCCGTCGGGGCGGATCAGCGTCACGTCGGGCGAGCCGGGCTCCACCGGCGTGAGCGCGAGGACCAGGTCGGCGCCCAACTCCGCCGCGGCGGCCGCGGCGTGGCGGGCGGCGACGTGCCGGTCATCGGCGAGCACGACCCAGCGTCCGCCGATGGCGGCGTGCAGGGTGGTGGCGCCGCCGTCCGGGCGCCGGCAGGCGAGGTCGGGCATCCGGTCGCCGGGACGCGGTCCGGGCATCCACCGGCGCTCGGCCGGGGCCAGCGGTCCTCCTCGGTAGCTGATGCCGAGCTGGGAGGCGGCCAGCCACAGCCGGCGCTGCACGGCGGGCAGCCGCACGACCGGCAGGACGACGTGGTCGCGCAGCAGGCGTTTCCAGGGGGCGTTCGGCAGCATGATGTCCACGGCGGTGCTGGTGGCGCGCAGGACCTTGCGGGCCAGCGGCCGGCGTTCGCCTTCGTAGGTGTCGAGCAGCCGCCGGTCGGCGCGGCCGCGGGCGACCAGCACCAGCTTCCAGGCCAGGTTCTCGGCGTCGCCGAGGCCGGTGTTCTGTCCCTGCCCGCCGGTGGGGCTCTGGATGTGCGCCGCGTCGCCGGCCAGGAGGATCCGGCCGCGCCGGTAGGCGTCGGCCAGCCGGCGGTGGATGCGGAACTCCGAGGCCCAGCGGAGGTCGGTGACCGTGTCGAGGCCGATCCCGCTGCGGCGGGAGAACTCGCTCAGCACCCGCTCGCCGATCTCGCGTTCGGACAGCCGGTCCGGCAGCTGCGACGGCGGTTCGGTGAACACCCGCCAGGTGTCGTCGGGCAGCGCGGTGACCGACAGCATGTGGCCGGCCTCCATCCAGGTCGTGCTGCCGTTCCTGTCCAGCGGCCACCGGGCTTGCACGTCGACCATCAGCAGGCGTTCGAGGAGTTTGCGGCCGGGGAAGCCGATGCCGGCGAGCTTGCGCACGGTGCTGTGCGCGCCGTCACAGCCGATCAGCCAGTGGGTCCGGATCGGGCGCTCGGCGCCGCCCGCGGTGCGGACGGTGGCGGTGACGCCGGCGTCGTCCTGCCGGGCCGCGGCCAGGCGGGTGTCCCACTCCAGCTGGCCGCCCAGTTCGGCCAGACGTCGCCGCAGCGTGCCCTCGATCTCGGCCTGCGAGATCAGCAGGGTCTGTTTCGGCTGGTCGGCGACGGCCTGGCCGACGTGGAGGCGCAGCACGGTGCGTGTGCCCTCGTTGTAGGACATGGTGAGCGAGGACCGGGAGCGCTGGGGCAGGTCGCCGAGCGCGCCGATGCGTTCCAGGACCTCCCTGCCGCGTGGTTGCAGGCCGAGGGCGCGTGAGGTGGTGGCGGGGGCGGGGGCGGCGTCGATGACGCGGACGGGGATGTCGTGCAGGGCCAGGTGGACGGCCAGGGCCAGCCCGGTGGGGCCGGCGCCCGCGATGAGCACGGTGTCAGTCACTTAGTAAACGATACGGTACCGATTACTAAGTCGAGAAGGGGGCTCGGGCGGCTCCGGCTCCGGCTCCGGCCCGGGAGTCGATCCCGACCTCTGCGGGCCGGCCCCCCCTTGAGCCCGGCGGCCGGTGCCCGGCCCTCGTCACGGGCACCGGCCAGGGGCTCGGCTACGGAAGGTCGCCCGCCTCGTCGACGATGCCGACGGACACCCGGGCCCTGGAGGTGATCACCTCGCCCTCGGGCAACCCGCTGTAGTACGGGTCGGGCGACTTGACCCCGCCGACGTAGACGCGGCGCGCCCCGAGCAGGTCGAAGGTGGTCGGGTCGATGATGACCTCCTGGCGGACCCCGTCGTCGTCGCGGGTGTAGATCGCCACGCCCTGCCGGCCCAGCAGATCGCGCACCGGCTCCACGCCGACGTCGTCCAGCCGGGACAGGACGGTGCCGATGGGCACGTTCAGCGCCTGCGCCGTCTCCTCGTAGCTGAGGTCGCCCCAGGAGACCAGCAGCAGGACGTCGCGCTCGCCCTTGCCCAGAGCGGCCAGGGCGGCCGCGAGCGGTCTGCGGGTCCCCGAGGCGGAGACGCGGGCGACCACCCGCTCGTCGAAGGCCACCGCCACGGGGTCCTCCCCGGTTCGGGCGAGCGCGCGGTACCCGCGGGTCTCGGCCCTTCGATGGGTGCCGATGATGTTCGTGGCGATGCCGTACAGCCAGGGCAGGGCGTCCTGGCGATCCAGGGCGTACTTGTGGCGCTTCTCGAACGCCCTGGTGAACGTCTCGGCCACCACGTCCTCGGCCTGATCGGGCCCGAGCCGCCGGACGACGTAACGATGCAGGACGGCGGCGTGCCGCTCGAACAGCTCGGCGAAACGCTCCGGCTCGGCCAGCGACGCCTCGATGACCGCCGAGTCCTGCGCGGGCACATCGCAGGCCGTTTCAAGGGCTGTTTCGCAGGCTGTTTCGCAGGCCGTGGAGACCTTCGGCTGGACCGGTGCCGGGACGTCCGCCCGAAGCGGCGCCCGCGCGCCCGCCGGAGAACCTGCCAGGACGGGTTCGTCGTGTGGAAGGGATGTCACGACGGTACTTATCCGCATGCGGGAGAAAGGTTCCATCCAGGATCCCGCCGGGGGGCGGGGTCACTGCCGGCGGTGGATCAGGTCGCCGCCCAGCCGGGTGAGCTGGTGGATGACCATGTTGGCGTGCCGGGTGCTGGTGATGAGCCCGGCCCGTTGCAGCACCTGGGCGTGCGGGCTGGCCGACGACAGCGAGGCGCCGGTCCGGCCGGCGAGCTCGCTGGTGGTGCAGCCGTCGGTGGCGGCGATGCAGCGCAGGACGCGGGCCCGGGTGGCGCCGAGCAGGTCGGGCAGCGCGTCGTCGGGGACGGCGTCGGGCATCTCGTGCTGGATCGGGAAGACCAGGACGGGCGGCAGGCTGGGGTCGGCCATCGCGACCGGGGTGAAGCGCCCGAAGTAGGAGGGGATGAGCGTCAGGCCGCGTCCTTGCAGGTGGATCTCGTGCCGGCCGGGGGCGTAGTCGGCCTCCAGCACCGGGGGCCGCCACCGCATCGACGGCCCGAGGCCGGCGAGCACTGCCTCCACGCCCTGGCCGGTGAGCAGACGGGTCAGCCTGGCGCGCTCACGTCCCAGGGCGTCCTCTGTCAGGACGTCCAGGCCCTGCCGGAACCCGTTCATCGACTCGTACGGGGTCAGGAAGTCGGGGAAGTACGCCCCGAGCGGCACCAGCCGCACCAGCCGCTCCCGTACCGGTTTGAGCAACCCGGCCTCGGCCAGGTCGGCGCGGGCCTGCCGCCGCCAGCCGGACAGCGCGCGCACCCCGCCCGGCCGCTGGAGCATGTGCAGGCTCAGCGCCATTTCCCACATCATGTCCGCCGGGCCGGCGATGCGCACGCGGGAAGGCGCCGCTTCGGGCCCCGGCACCGGCGGGTGAACGCCGGACCGGATTCTCGGCCCGGAGCTTGAGCGACACCGGGCTCGCGCCCTGCCGGGCCCGGTGATCGCGCCGAAGGAGGGGCCGCAGGATTCGCCTGCCGCCGTCTGCGCTGCCGCCCAACGACAGCCCGTCGGGGGTGATTTGTGCTAACTATCACATTGATCACGAGTTGCGTGTAGCAGAAGTGAGCCGGTGGTACTCAAGATCACAACACTGGGCAATCGAAGGGATCTTCGTGCGAGCACGCAAGCTGGCGATCCTCCTGGCCGCCGCGGCCCTGACCTCCACCACCCTGGCGGCGACCGCCGCCCCGGCCGGCGCGGCCGGCCCCTGCGGCAGCGGCTACAGCCGGGTCGGCGTCTACAACATCGGCATCGAGAAGTACGGGTACCGCACCGGCATCCTGGAGGTGTACTACAGCTCCGCCACCGGCAAGAACTGCGCACTCACCTACGGCGACGGCCCCTACGCCAACACCACGAGCTGGAAGGGCGTCGTGATCTCCAGGGGCGACGGCAGCGGCAAGGACAGCGACGCCGGCAACTACCAGTACTACGCCGGCCCCGTGTACGTCTCGGCGGCCGGGCAGTGCATCGACGTCGAGGGCATCTCGCCGTCGTGGACGAGCGTCAAGCTCGACAACGTGCACTGCGGCTGAGACCAGCCTGACCGGCCCCCTCGCTGAGCACGCCGCCGTGCCAAGGGCGTGCCCCCCCACCGGCAGGGGGTTCGACAAGAGCCCGCACCCCAGGGTCGAGGGCACTGGCGTGCGCCATGGGCTCTGACGGCTCAGTGCGTCATCACCGGTCCCCGCGTCGATGACGCACTGAGCACCGAACCGCCCGGAAACCCGCCGGTGACGTCTCCCCCGTCGCGTCGGCCGCGCGGCGAGTCAGTCCAGCGGTGTCCCGCCCACGGCCGCGAGCAGCAGGACGGGGAACTCCGGATCGGCCTGACCGACCGCGAGCGCGACCCATCGGCCCACGTCCGGCCGGCGCCAGGCGAGCATCGTGCCGGCGAGCTGGCCGAGCTCGTCCAGCGGCGCGGGCGCCGCGGCCTCGCCTTCCGCGTACGGCCACAGATCGACCACCCGAGGGGCGCCCCAGCGCTCCGTCAGGGCGGCCGCCAGCTCCTGGAGGGCGGCGTCGATCTCCGCCTGGGCCGCCTCGACGACCTCCTCGCCACGGTCGTCCCAGAAGTCACGGCTGGCCATCAGGTAGCACACATGGTGGGCCGGGCCGCTGGAACGGTAACCCTCCCACACCTCCCGCGACCTGCCCTCCCGTTCCTCCGTCTCCGGGAAGGGACGGGCCAGAAGGGCGTCCACGACGGCGAGCCGATCGTGCAGAGCCATCCCATGAGGATAGGGTCCCGCGGCGCGGTCCCTTCGGGGCGGCGACCGCGAACTCCCGGGCCGGCGGAGTTCACTTGTAGTACCGCACCCCGTCCTCGACCGTGTGCTTCTTGGCGAGGGAGAAGGTCGCCCAGTACTTCGAGTGGCCGGCGTCGCTGATGCGGACGATGCCGTTCGAACCGGCCCGCGACGATCCGGCCAGACGGCGTCGCCGTCAGCCGGCGTCCGGGGAGCCGTTCAGGAGGGCCTGGCCGAGCGGCGTCAAAGTGTGCAGGACCGAGCTGCCCGTCCGGACGGTCGAGACGAGCCCGGCGTTGCGCAGGACCGTGGTGTGCTGGCTGGCCGAGCCGAGGGAGACACCGACGCGTTCGGCCACGAACGTGGTGGTGGCCGGGCTGCGCAACGTGGCCAGCACCGCCGCACGGGTACGGCCCAGCAGGGGCGTCAGCACGTCGTCCGCGCCGGCCGGCCCGCCCGTGACGCACATCGGGTACACCAGCACCGTGGCCGCGTCCGGCCGGTACATCACCATCGGACGGGGCGCGAAATAGGACGGGATCAGCAGCAGCCCCCGCCCGCGCAGCGCGACGTCGTGATCGCCGTCGACCGGGATGTGCAGGGTCGGCGGCCGCCAGCGGCACCCGGGATGCAGCGTGGCCAGCAGGGCGTCCACCCCGCCGCGCAGCAGGGTCTCCGAGCGCAGGGCCCGGTCGGCGCCGGCCTCCGCCTGGATCTGCGGCCACAAGGGCTCCACCGACGAGCCGAAGAAGCCGCGCAGGTCGTCGGCGAGGGTCTGGCGCGCCCCGCGGCTGCCGCCGGCCAGTTCCCGCGCCCACCGCCCGGCCCGCTGGGCGGGCGACAACGCGCCCAGATCGGCCGCCAGGTAGGAGCTCGGCGTCCGACTGGCCAGCTCGACGCCGGCGGCGAAGTCACCGGCGTCCGGCTGGAGCAGGAACGCCGGCACCGAACTCCGCGGCGGCACCAGGGGCGCCAGCACCCCCGCCCGCTCAGCCAGGCTCCCTCCCACCTGCCGCAACAGCCGGCGCGCTGCGGGCCGCGTCCAGCTCCTGCTCGTCGGCGCGCCGAGCAGCAGGCGCACACTCAGCACCGTCTCCCACAAGGCGTTGGGAGCCGGAGCGAACGTGATCTTGCGCAGGTCGGCGTCGGAGAAGTGCACACGGATCATGACGAAGGATTCTCACCGAGCCGGCTCCCTCCGGCCAAGGAGACCGCCTCCCCGGCGGGCGCGCCGGCGTCAGATCGGCTCGTCGCCCGGCGGGAACCACGCCTGCAGGGTCGCCGGGTCGATCGGCACCGAGACGTGCTCGTGCGTGATCAGCCAGCCCTGTCCCGTCCGCCGGAAGCCGAGGGACGACCTGACCCAGATCGAGGTCTGCAGGCCGTTCCTGCGCCTCCCGCTGTCGCGGTGGAGCATGTGCGCGAACGCGACCTCCCCGCCCGCCGCGATCACCGGCTCGCGCGTCTCCAGCGCGATGGGCCCGTCGTACTCCGCGAACCAGCGGACGAAGTTGCCGCGAAGCTCATCCAGCCCGGCGAATCTCATCGGCGGCACGACGTCGAAGTAGGCGACGTCAGGAGCGTAGAGCTCCAGCAACCGGTCGACGTCCTTGACCTGGCAGGCTTCGACCCGGACCGCCAGCAGCGCCCTGATCTGCGACTCGCCCGACATCAGCGCCGCCCGGCCTTGAGCGCGGCCGCCGTCTCGGCGACACGGCGGGCCTGGTGAGCGGCAGCCTGCAGGGTCACCTCGGCGGGCGGCCCGTCGCCGGCCACATGGGAGGCGCCGTAGGGGTTGCCGGACCGGAACTGGACGGGGTCGGTGTAGCCCGGCGGGACGATGACGCCGCCCCAGTGGTAGAAGGTGTTGCTCAGCGCCAGGATGGTGGACTCCTGCCCGCCGTGCGCGGTGTTGGAGGCGGTGAAGGCCGAGTACACCTTGTCGGCCAGCCGGCCCTGCACCCACAGCGGGCCGGTGGCGTCGATGAAGGCCCGCAGCTGGCTGGCCGGGTTGCCGAACCGGGTCGGCGTGCCGAACAGCACCGCATCGGCCCAGAGCAGGTCGTCGTGGCCGGCTTCGGCGACGTCCGCGGTGTCGCGCAGGTGCTGGGCCCAGGTCGCCTTGGAGTTGACCGCCTGCGGCGGGGCGGTTTCGGCGACCCGGCGCAGCCGTACGTGCGCGCCCGCCTCCTGCGCGCCCTTGGCCGCGGCCTGGGCCAGCGCGTGCAGGGTGCCGGTGGCGCTGTAGTAGATGATCGCCACGTTCACGTTGTCCATGGCCGCAACGCTAGGCCGCGGCCCCGCCGGCCCGAATCCGTGACGCCACGGTAGTCGCCCCGGGGTCGCCCCGGGGGGCGCGGTCACACCAGGCGCGCGAGCTCCTGCCGGGAGGCGACGCCGAGCTTCGGATAGGCCTTGTAGAGGTGGTACTCCACGGTCCGGTGACTGAGGAACAGCTGCGCGGCGATGTCGCGGTTGCTCACCCCCGCCGCGGCCAGCCGTACCACCTGAAGCTCCTGCGGGGTGAGCGCCGCCAGCGCGTCGGCGGGCGGCCCGTCGGGCGCGCTCTCCCCGGTGGCGCGCAGCTCGGCCCGGGCACGCCCGGCCCACGGCGCGGCGCCGAGCCGATCGAAGATCTCCAGAGCCGAGCGCAGCGGCGAGCGCGCCTCGGCCCTGCGCCGCGCGCGGCGCAGCCACTCGCCGTACAGCAGCTCAGTGCGGGCGCGTTCGAACGGCCGGCCGCCGCGCCCGTGCAGCCGTACGGCCTGCGCGTAGTGCTCGCCCGCCTCCCCGGCCGGGCCCAGCAGGGCACGGCAGCGCAGCGCGACCGCCTGCGCCCACGGCTGCCGGCCCGCCTCGGCCCACGCCGCGAACCGGGCATAGGCCCCCGCCGCCCGGTCCGCCGCCTCGACCCGGACGGCCGCCTCCACCAGATCGGGCGCGGCCGAGACGGCACTCACCCCGTCGAGCTCACGAAACGCCTGATCATACCGCCCTAAAGTGAGATGAAGCAGTCCCCGATGGACGGGATCGGAGCCGTGTTCCGGGCCGCCCTCGATGGCCGCGATCCGGGCGGTGATCGCGGTGAGCTGCCCGATCCGGTGGCTCTGCCCGGTGTCCCTGGCCAGGTCGACGGCCTCGGCCACGGTCGCGGCGGCGTCACGGTGCCGGCCCGCCATCAGCTGCGCGTGCGCGAGCGCGTGCAGGGTGACCGGCAGCGCGCCGGCCAGCCCCTCGTTCCTGCAGCGGACCACGTCCGCGGCGGCCAGCTCGGCCACGGCCTCGTCGTCGCCGAGGAACAGCGCGACGCCGACGACGAAGATCCGGGCCAGGGCGTCGTCCAGCGGGTTCGTCCGGGCCTGGGCCACCAGCGCCGTCAGGGCGGGCAGCGCGTTCGCGTGATCGTCGTCGGCCAGGCCCGCCAGGGCCTCGATGGCGCGCGCCGTAGGGCCGGCGAAGGAGCCCGCGAGCCGGGCCACCCGCCGGACGGCGTCGATCTCGCCCGCCGGCCAGGCGTTGCTCGCCGCCATGGTCAGCATCGTCAGGGCCAGGCCGGGATCGTCGCGCAGGATCGTCTGAGCACCGTCGGCGAGCACCTGGGCGGCGCCCTGCGGCGTGCCGCGCTCGAACGCGACGCTCGCCCGGACCAGCGCCAGCCCCGCACTGTGCCCGCCCAGCTCGGCGGCACGTTCCGCCAGGGCCGCGGCCTGCTCGGTGCGTCCGCCGGCGACCGCGGCCCGCGCGGCCAGGGTCGTCCGCCGCGCCCGCTCGGCCCGGTCCGGGCTGAGCAGCGCGGCCTGCTCCAGAATCGACGCGGCCGTGGCCATGGCGCCACGGCCGCGGGCCGCCTCGGCCGCCTCCTCCAGCCGGGCGGCGACGCCCTCCTGAGGCCCGGTCGCGGCGGCGGCCAGGTGCCAGACCCGCCGCTCGGCGTCCACGACGGCGACCAGCGCCTCGTGCGCGGCCACGCGCAGGCCGAGCGGGGCACGCTGGTAGGCGGCAGACCGGACCAGCGGGTGGCGGAAGGCGATCGAAGCCCCCGTGATCCGCAACAGCCCCGCCTTCTCGGCGGCCTCCAGGTCAGCGACGCCGCCGCCGAGGGCCCGCGCCGCCCGCAGGACCGTCGCGAGATCGCCGCTCCCCTCGGCGGCGGCCACCAGCACGGCCAGCCGGGCACGCGCGGGCAGCTCGTCGATCTGGGCGCCGAAACCGGCGACGACGCGATCGGTGGCCGGCAGCGCGCCCGGCATCACCTCGCGCCCGGCGCGCTGCTCCGGACTGAGCCCGGCGGGCAGCTCGATCAGCGCCAGCGGGTTCCCGCCCGCTTCCCGGACGACCCGATCGCGTACCGAGGAGGCCATCGTGGAGAAGCGCTGCGCGAGCACCTCGGCCGCCGCGGCCTCGTCCAGCCCGCCCAGCCGCAGCTCGAGCAGGCCCGGAGCGTCGAAGGCGTCCCGCGCCGCGAACACCATCGCGACGCCGTCGGCCGCCAGGCGGCGCGCCGCGAACAGCAGCGCGTCGGCGGAGGCGGCGTCCAGCCAGTGCGCGTCGTCGATCAGGCACAGGACCGGCCGTTGCGCGGCCAGCTCCGACAGCAGGCTCAGGACGGCGAGACCGACCAGGAACCGGCTCGTGCCGGCGGCGTCGGCCAGGCCCAGCGCACCCCGTAGCGCCGCCGCCTGCACGCCGGGCAGGGTGTCGAGGCGGTCGAGCACGGGACGCAGCACCATCTGCAGACCCGCGAACGGCAGCGACGTCTCGGCCTCCACCGCGGTCGCCCGCAACACGCGAACCTCACGGGCCTGGCGGACGAGCTCGTCCAGCAGGGCCGACTTGCCGATGCCCGCCTCGCCGCGCAGGACCAGGACGCCGCTGTGACCCGCCCGCGCCCGTTCGAGCAGCCGCGCGGCCTCGCCGAGTTCCTTGTCCCGCCCCCGCAACATGCGAAAAATCTACCCATACGCCGCAAAGGGCCCAGACCCGAGGGTGTCCGGCCGGGAACCCGCAGGAGAGCAAACCCCAGACGACATCCGCGGTCTCGGCCCGACCCTCGGCTCCTTCGCCTACTCCCTCCGCAAGAACGGCCTGCGCACCCGCCACGTCAGCGAAGTCACCGAGATCGCCGACGGCGAGATCCTTCACCTGCCCGGAAAGCCCGTGATCATCGGCATGCCAGGACACTCACCGGGCAGCGTCGCGGTACACGTCCCCCTCGCCGACGAGATCTTCGTCGGCGAGGCACTGACCACCCGCCACGTCCTCACCGGACGCTCCGGCCCGCAGCCCGCCCCCTCCACAGCGACACACGTCACGTCGCCGCACCCTCTAGAAGGACGCGCGCAAGGCGGCCGTCCGCGACCGGGCCTCAGCGGCCCAATGAGGAGCGTTCCACAGGTCGGCGACGACGGCGGCCCGAGCGAAGTGCGCGGCGGCCTCGGGACGCCCCAGAAAGACAGCCAGCTCACCCAGGGTGTGGGCCACCGGGCGCAGCGCCATCGACAGACTCTCCGCACCCGCCGGAGGACCGTCCCGATGCGCGAGCAACACCTCGTAGATCTCCTCAGCGGCGTCCCGATCGTCCAAGGCCACGACGGCCATCGCGCGCAACGAGGTGAGGAACGTGAAGAAGAAATCCCGACGAATCGGACCGGGGGGCGTGCGGACCGCCCGAGCCTCGTCATCCAGCCCATTGGCATGCAGCGCGAGCGCCAGCAGATCGGACGTCATGGAGCCCAGCACGACGTGAAGAGCACGCACCTCCTCCAGATGCCCACCCAACGTGCCCTCGTTCAACCAGATCGCGGCCAGCGCCAGCTGGAGAAAACCCTCAGCGTGCACCGACCCGATCCGCCGCATCCCCTCACCGGCCTCCACGTACATGGCCTCGGCGTCGCGGAACCGCCCCTCGATGAGCGCCAGACCCGCCAGCGTGATCTCCGCGACGGCGATCGCCTCACGCATCCGATAGGTACGCGCCAGCTCCAAAGCCTCACCGATCACCCGACGCAACGTCAAAGGATCATTGGCCGCAGCGGCGACACCCGCATGATTGAGCAACCCGGAAACACGATAGACCGGCAGGTCGTGCTCAACCCCGATCTCCACCAGCTCCCGGCACAGCCCGGCATCACCCAGCACCTCGCTCAGAATCTCAAGCGCCGCCGCCCGCAACCGGGGCTCGGTCGCGAGATCCAGCGCCTCCCGCGCCGCCTCCACCACAGACGGATCATCCTCACCGACCAGCTCATGCGCATACGCCGACAAAAGCCGCGACCGCACCGCAGGAGCCAGCTCACGCTTCAACAACCGCCCCAGCCGATCGACGACAGGCCGATCCACCGTGCCGTACGTACGAGCCTGCCAGGGAGTCGGCTCCGTCCACGCCGTGAACGCGGCGACCATCAGATCCTCACGCCCCAACGACTCCGCGAACTCCACAGCCGCCCGCCGCGTCTCACGGGCGGCAGCGACGGCACCCGCCCGGACCTGCGCCCGCAACAGCCTGCCCAGCAGCTCCACACGCTCCTCCGGCCCGGCAGAAAGAGCGACCGCGTCGGCAAGAAGGTCGACCGCCACATCATGGGCATAACGCGCCTCGGCAAGCTCAGCGGCCCGCACACAGTAACCGACAGCCTCCGGCGAACCCGCCCGCGCAAAATGACGAGCCAACGCCGCGACATCACCACTCCCCACAAGAGCGGCGGCGATCCGGCCATGCATCCGAGTGGCACGCAACCTGCTCAGGTCAGCGAGCAGCGTGTCCCTCACCAGAGCATGCACGAAGCGGACACGGCCAGGACCAGGCTCATCCAAAAGCCCGGCGACGACACCCGCGTCCAACGCGTCCAACACCCCGTCCTCACCGACGTCAGCGGCCTTCACCAGGACGTCCACCGAACTCTCCCGGCCCACCACCGCAGCCAGCCGCAGAACCGACACCCCTCCCTCCGGCAGGCGCGCAAGCCGACGACGCAACACGTCCCGAACCCCCTCAGGAACCTCCGACAACGCCACCAGCGCGCCCTCGCCGCTCAACAACCGAGCACTCTCACGCACATAGAACGGATTACCACCCGTACGCTCGGCGATCCCCGCGACCGTCTCGTCATCGGCCTCACACTCAGCCCGCACGAGCCGCGCCACGGCCTCCTCGTCCAAACCCGGCAACGCCAGACGGACAGGCGCCACCCGCGCCAGAGAAGCCAGCGTCTCCCCCAGACGCCCACCCTCGTCCGCACGGTACGCCACCACCACCAGGATCGGAGCCCGCACCCCCAGACAACCGCCGAGCAACTCCAACGTGGTGGCATCCGCCCAATGCAGATCGTCCAGCATGACGGCGACCGGACGCCCCGACGCGACCGCCGCCAGCCACCTCCACACGGCCCGGCGCAGACGGAACAGTCCAGCAGTCGCGTCGTCCTCCACCGGCCCGGCATCGGCGAGCAACGGCGCCAGGTCACCCGCGAACTCCCCAGGAGACACGGCCGCGGCGACGGCACCCAGCACCTCCGTCCAAGCCCACGCAGCCGGCGCACCATCGACCTCGGGGCAACGGCCGCCGGCCACCAGCCACCCCTCACCTTCGAGCCGCCTGCCGAAATGATCCAGCAACGTCGACTTGCCGAGCCCCGCCTCCCCGGTGACAAAAGCGACACGGACCCCACCGCTCACCGCCTCGCCGGCGGCCGTGACCAGCGCCGACAGCTGCGCCTCACGCCCGACGAACGACGCCCCGGCGACCGGAACCGTCCCTTCGGCAGCGGCCACCCGCGACAACGGCGCGGCCGGCGCCGGCACGGCAAGCGAAGACACGGCCGGCACAGGCACGGACGCGCGCAGGACATCCGTACGCCGAGTGAGGATCGCCTCCTCCAACGCCACCAGCTCAGGACCAGGATCAAGCCCGAGCTCCTCGGCAAGAATGCCCCGAGCACGGCGCAACGTCGCCAACGCATCCGCCTGACGGCCACTGCTCCACAACGCCAAGGCGTGCAACCGCCACCCCTCCTCGCGAAGAGGCTCCTCGCGAGTGAGCCGCTCGGCCTCGGCAACCACCACAGCAGGATCACCGACACGCAAACCCGCCGCCACATGCAGCTCCGCAGCCACCGAACGCAGCTCGTTCAACCGCGCCGTCTCAGCCGCAACCCACGGCTCGTCCGCCACCTCGGCGAACGCCGGCCCCTGCCACAACCCCAACGCCTCACCCAGCCGAGCCCGCGCGACACCCACGTCACCGTCCGCACGCGCCCGCCCCAGCAACCCCTCGAACCGCCAGGCATCCACCGCCTCCGACGGCAACCGCAACGCATAACCCGGCGCCGCACTCACCAGCAACCGAGCCGGCGAGCGCGGCGGACGCCCAGGCTCCAGCAACCGCCGCAGGTTCGACACGTACGCCTGCAACGACAACAACGCCCGAGCGGGCGGCTCCCCACCCCACAGATCCTCGATCATCCGATCGACCGGCACCACCTGCCCGCGCGCCGCCACCAGCAACGCCAGCACACCCCGCTGCCGCGGCCCGCCCAAGGGAACCGGCTCGCCGCCGACCTCAGCCGCCAGAGCGCCCAGAACCCGGATGAAGACCATGATCTGCACATCGTATGCGGACGTCCCGAATGACCTGCAAACACCCAGGAGCAGGCTGAACACCTCCCAACCAGCCAAGGACGGGATCAGACCAGCGCCCCCCAGGACCACTCCGGCACGTCACCGACCGCCTCCACGGCCAAACCCCTTCTCCTGCAGCACGCTCGCGCGCCTGCGGGCGACCCGTACAACCTGTTCCGGGCGAACTATCCGGTGCTCGAAGTGGTAAGCCCCTGGTGCTGCATGACGGCTGACCAGCTCCGCTCTTGGCGTGGCGTAGCGCCCATCCGATCTACTTCGAGCGGGCGGTCCCCCGTCGCAGCGCTTCAGCGAGAGAGCGCAACTCCGCCTCGGTCACCCTCTACTGCCCCGTCTTGGCTTGAAACCACTCCTCCCGAGCCTGTCTGCGGTATCTGCTCCACCTCGTCGCCTGCTTCTGGTCGGTTCGGGGAAGGCGCGTACGCGAGGACATCACCGTGATGGTGTCGGTCAGCTGCACCGCTCCCCATCGGAAAATCATGTAGCTCGTGACAGGCACGGTCGAGATGCCCGGGCCCTGCGCGATCTCGTCGAACGCCTCGTCCCACTCCTTGTCTGAGGACTTCATGACGACCGTGAGCGGTCCCCACAGCGACCACCTGCGGCTGATCACCAACACGGTGTCGCTGCCCTCAACCTCCACGTCCGTCTCGGCCGGGAACCTCTTGGCTTCCTTGAGGACGTCGGCCGCGGCGCGTTTCTGCTTCGTGGGCACGAGCAGCGTCGCCGCGATCAGGCATGCGACGGCGACGACGATGCCGGCCAGGACGTGACGCCATGTCAGGAAGGCGCTGAGCAGGAGTCCAAGCGGAATGCCTGCCGCGGCTCCGATCACGGTGCCGGCGACGAGCTTCCACGTCTTCGCCTGTAACCTCATGGGCCGCTTTTGCCGCCTGCTGTTACAGCTTCCATCCGATCAGGAACGGAGCCGTCACGGCAAGCGGGGACTGTACGGTCACTGGTGTAACTCCTGATCAAGGAGAACGCACCTGATGAGTACTGTGATCCAGGCATCGACGGAGATCGACCTGGAGGACACCGACGTGGCGCGCAAGCAGCCCAAGGGCAGCAACGCCAAGGATTCGGATCGGGAGCTGGTGGCCCGGCTGGTCGACCAGGCCCGGGCCGAGGGCGTGGAACTGGTCGGCGAGAACGGGCTGCTGGGCCGGCTGACCAAGCTGGTGCTGGAGTCCGCGCTGGAAGGCGAGATCACCGACCATCTCGGTTACGACAAGCACCAGCGCTCCGGCGGCGAGACGACCAACAGCCGCAACGGCGCCCGCTCCAAGACGGTCATCACCGACGTCGGGCCGGTCGAGATCACCGTGCCGCGCGATCGGGACGGCAGCTTCGAGCCGAAGATCGTGCGCAAGCGGCAGCGGCGCCTGTCCGGCGTCGATGAGATGGTCATCTCGCTGGCCGCCAAGGGCCTGACGACCGGTGAGATCTCCGCGCACCTGGCCGAGGTGTACGGCGCCGAGGTGTCCAAGCAGACCATCTCGACCATCACCGACAAGGTGCTGGAGGGGATGGCCGAGTGGCAGAACCGGCCGCTCGACCCCGTCTACCCGGTGATCTTCGTCGATGCGATCCATGTGAAGCTGCGTGAGGGTCAGGTCGCCAACCGGCCGATCTACGTGGCGATGGCGGTCACCGTCGATGGCGAGCGCGACATCCTCGGCTTGTGGGCCGGCGACGGCGGTGAGGGCGCCAAGTTCTGGCTGCACGTGCTGACCGAGATCAAGAACCGCGGCGTGGGTGATGCGCTGATGGTGGTCTGCGACGGTCTGAAGGGGCTGCTCCAGGCCATCGAGAGCGTCTGGCCGCAAGCTGTCGTCCAGACATGTGTGGTGCATCTGCTGCGTGCCTCGTTCCGGTACGCGGCCCGTCAGCACTGGGATGCCATCGCCAAGGCGCTCAAGCCGGTCTACACCGCCCCGACCGAGGCCGCCGCGCTGGAGCGGTTCTGCGAGTTCGCCGAGGTCTGGGGCGGCAGGTACCCGGCGATCGTGAAGTTGTGGGAGGACGCCTGGGCCGAGTTCGTGCCCTTCCTCAACTTCGACACCGAGATCCGCCGGGTGATCCGCTCGACCAACGCCATCGAGTCGGTCAACGCCCGGATCCGGCGGGCGGTCAAGGCCCGCGGCCACTTCCCGAACGAGCAGGCCGCGCTCAAGTGCGTCTACATGGCGATCATGAGCCTGGACCCGACCGGCAAGGGCCGCAAACGCTGGATCACCCGCTGGAAGGCCGCCCTGAACGCCTTCGCCATCACCTTCGAAGGCCGTCTCACCCCGACCACCCGTTAATCACGCAAGATCGAGATACACCACTGACTGGACACACCCGGCTGTTTGCCTGTGCCGTGGTCCTCTTCCTGCTCGCCTGGGCGGTCTCCAGCACCAGCGCGGCCTTCGCGCACATCGCGCTGAGCGCCCTGGCCGGAATCTGCGCGCCGCCGCTCGGACCGGCGATGCGCGCGGTCTGGGCCGTCCTCACTCCCGATCTCGACTCCCGGCAGCGGGCCTTCAGCTTGGACACCGTCGCGGAAGAAGCCCTGTTTGCCCTCGGTCCCGTCGTCGCCGGGGTGCTGGTCGGCTTCGCCGGGGCTGGTGTCTCCACCATCGCGATGGGCGTGTTGCTCCTGGTCGGCACCGTGGGGCTGGCCGCCTCGCCCGCCGCGCTGCAGACCTTCGTGACCACGGAGGAAGGCCCGCGGCGCAGCAACCTGCTCGGGCCGTTCGCCTCCGGCGGCTTCATTCTCCTTGTGCTGGTCGTGCTGGGAATCGGGGCCGGACTGGGCCCTGTTGATGTGGTCGTCGTCGCCAGGGCCGACGCCGCGGGTAACCCCGTGGCCGCGGGCGTCCTGCTGGCGGTGCTGGCCATCGGCAGCGGCCTGGGCGGCCTGTTGTGGGGGCGGCTGCGTCACACCGCCCGCCTGTCCACCCAGATGGCGGGGCTGCTGGCGGTCATTGCGGCTACCACGGCGGTCACGGGGCTGGTCTCCGACCTCATCCCACTCGGTCTGTGCTTGGCACTGATGGGGGTGGCCATCGCCCCCGCTCTCATCGTGGTCTATGTCGCGGTGGACGACAGCGTTCCCGACGCCAACCGTACCGAGGCCACCACCTGGGTGAACACCGCCAACAACGTGGGCGTGGCGGTTGGCGCGGCGGCTGCGGGGGTGATCATCGAGGGGATGTCGTCCGGATACGCCCTCCTGGCTGGCGCGGCCCTGGTGACCACGCTGCTCGTGGCGCTCTTGGTCTTCAGACGACTGGTGGACGAGAGGCCGTCTTGAGCATCTCTCCCTGCGCCGCTGGCGGTTTCGCGACCCGTGTCGCTGTCCAGTGCGGCCGCATATCCAGTCGTTCAGTCGGGTCTTCGTCACCCGCTACATGCGCAACGGCCAAGGCGACGAGTTCAGCGCCCGCGACGCGATGTCAGCGGCCCGGAGCGCGATGACGGCGATGAAGGACATGCACCACGCCACCGCTTTCCCCGCCGCCGGCCCCGGCTCGATCGCCCGCGCCGAGTTCGCCACCATGGCCAAGGCCGCCGACGAGTGCATCACGAAGATCTCCGGAATCGCCTGGTCTCCTGCGGCCGCCCCCTGCGCGGACTCCCCGACGGTTGCGGCCCGCCTGGCCTGAGGACATGCCCTTCCGCGATCCGGCTCTCGACGCCGGCATCAGTCGGTGGTCAGTCCTCTGATGATCAGGTTCAGGCCGTGGGCGAAGTGGGCGGCGAAATCGGTGCTGGTCAGTGTGGCTTCGGCGGCGGCCAGGTTGGGGTAGGCGTCGGGGTCGAGGGCCGCGTGCAGCAGGGTCAGTGAGGCGGGCAGCTCGGAGCCGGCGAGAGACTGGGCGGCCTGTTCCTCCAGGGTGTGGCCGACGGTGAAGTGGATGATCGTGAGTGCCGTACGGGCGGCGGCCTCGGGGGTCGGGCATGTCTCGCGCAGCACGCCCACGAGCGTCTCGGCGTAGTTCAGCGTGTTGGGGCCGACGGAGTGGGTGCCGGCGTAGACGCGTGCGCCGTCGCGGTGGCGCAGCAGCGCGGTGCGCAGGCGTCCGGCCAGTTCGGTGAGCTGATCACGCCAGGCGAGCCCGTCGGGCAGCGGGTCGGCGCAGCCCGCGAGCATCTCCTCCGCCATGGCGGCGAGCAGCGTCTGCTTGGTGGTGAAGTGCCGGTAGAGCGTGCCCGCCTGGACGTCGAGGGCCGCGGCCAGACGGCGCATGGTCAGCGCGTCGAGCCCGTCCTCGTCGACCAGGCGCAGGGCGGTGGCGACCGCCTCCGGCACGCCCATCTTGCGGGGGCGGCCCCGGGAGCGCTGGGCGGACGAGGAGGTTGACGTGGGTCCCATGCCCAGTGATACTAATGACCTCGATTTTATGAACGCTGTTCATTTAATAGGAGGGACGCAAGCGTGCACATCGACGTGATCGTGGTGGGAGCCGGGCCCACCGGACTGCTGCTGGCCGCGGAGCTGGCCCTGGCGGGCGTGGCGGTCCGCGTGCTCGAACGGAACGACGCGCCCACCAGCCAGTCGCGGGCGCTCACGCTGCACCCGCGCAGCATCGAGGTGATGGACCTGCGCGGCATCGCCGGCCGTTTTCTCGCCCGCGGTCACACCCTGCCCGGGTGGCACTTCGCGGGCCTGAACACGCGCCTCGACTTCACCGCCCTCGACACCCGGCACGGCTACACCCTGTTCCTGGAGCAGGCCCGGACCGAGGAACTGCTCGATGCCCGCGCCCGCGAGCTGGGCGCCGAGATCGTCCGTGGCTGTCAGGTCACCGCCGTGCGGCAGGAGCCGGACGGCGTCGTCGTCCAGACAGCCCGGGGAGAGACGCTGCGCGCCTCCTACGTCGTGGGCTGCGACGGCGGACGCGGCATCGTCCGGCAGGCGGCCGGCATCTCCTTCGACGGAACCGACGAGACGCTGTCCGGCATGCTCGGCGACTTCGCGGTCACCGATCCGGACGCCGTGCGCGCGGCCGAGGCCTGCGGCGTGCTGGCCGTGCCGCTGGAGGGCGGGCTGACCCGGTTCGTGGTCATCGATCCCGAACGCATGCGGGTGCCGTCCGGCCTGCCCCTGACGTACGAGGAGTTCCGGCAAGCGCTGACGAACGTCGCCGGCACGGACTTCGGCGTCGCCGAGCCGCGCTGGCTGTCGCGGTTCGGCAACGCGACCCGCCTGGCCGGGCGGTACCGGCAGGGCCGGCTATTGGTGGCGGGCGACGCGGCCCACATCCACTTCCCGGCGGCGGGACAGGGCCTCAACACCGGTCTGCAGGACGCCATGAACCTGGGGTGGAAGCTCGCCGCCCAGGTCAAGGGCTGGGCTCCGGAAGGGCTGCTGGACTCCTACGACGCCGAGCGCCGCCCGGTCGGCGCGGCCGTCACCGCCAACACCGAGGTGCAGACGCTGCTGATGGAACTGACTCTGGTGCCGCAGTACCGGCGGCCGGTCATGGCGCTGCGCGGCATGCTCGACGGCCTCCTGCGCATCGGGGAGGTCAACCACGACCTCGCCGCCTCGGTCTCGGCGATCGGCACCCACTACGGCGACGGCTTCCCGGCCGGGGCCCGGGTGCCCGATCTGCCGATCAGCGTCGCGGAGCGGCCCGAGGTTGAGCGTCTGTACGAATTGCTGCACGACGGGCGATTCCTGCTCGTCCATACGGGAAAGCGGGCCGGCACGCCCGGCGGCCGGGACGACCGCATGCAGATCGTCACCGCCACGGCCTGGCAGCCCTCGCCCGACCTGGAGCAGGCCGAGGCGCTCCTCGTCCGGCCGGACGGGCACCTCGCCTGGGCGGGGCCGATGATGGCCGAGCAGCAGGCCCTGCTGGACTGGACGGGGGCGGCTTGACCCGCCCCGCCACGGCGGGACCCTGCTGAACGCCGGACGAGCCTGGTCCAGATCGGACGGCGAGGTTTCCAGACTGTCAAACGCTGAGACGTGGCGACCGTCGCGGTTCCCGTCAGGTGCGCGGATCGCCTGCCGTCCCCGCTGCTTGGACATGGAGAGGCGCGGCGGGCGGCAGGGGAGATCTTGACCGGGCAGGGGGCGAAACCTACGCTCGTGGGAGCTTTCCCAAGCCGGCCGCAAGCCGGCCACCCGCGACACCTTCCACAGGCGGACGCGCCCCACGCGCGCGGGGAATCCCGGCGATCCGGGCGACGCCGCGCGAGCCGGAGACACCGCCGATCAACGAGGAGTGCTCGTGAGCCCCGAGCCGAGGGCGGCGCCGGCGGCTGCGCTGTGAATGTGTCCTGTCCCAAGGAGCCGCGATGGTGTTTCGGCTCGCTACCGGGGCAGCACCGCAGTGCTCGTTGCCGTCATCGGCCAGCCGATCCGGGCCGTTCACCTCGTAATTGGCCTGCCTCATGTACGACAATCGGCTCAAATGCCCCTGCCACCCTGGACCTGTACACGTAGCTTTGTCAGACGGTCGGTGGCCTCGTGTGGGGTCAGGTCGGCGCCCCCTTCATAGGCGCTGTCGTAGTTGGTACGGCCGAGCGACTCCGCAAGCATCTCCGAGAGGCAGCGCAGTTCGGTGTCGCCGTGGTCGAAGGCGCCGCGGATGGCCTGACTCAGGCCGAGCGCGGTGGCCGCGCCTGCCGGATCGCCCTCCAGCAACAGTAGCCTGGCCAGGAGTTGAGCAGCCAAGGGGGCATCCATGATCGCCTGCGCCGCCTCGACAGCGCGGGGCATCAGTTCGCGGGCGCGTACGGCGTCACCAGCGGTGAGGAGGTTGGCTACCCGAGCGAGGAGCAGCCGAGGGTCGATGGCCTCCGCCGACTGGGGCAGCTTGCGCAGGAGCGCCTCCATCCGGTCGAGCGCTTGATCGGCGCTTTCGACCTCTCCGGAGCGGCGGTGCAGTTCTGCCTGGATGCCGAGCACCTCGATCTCCAACGCCGGCTGGCCACGCCGCCAGGCCGCTCGTTCGGCGGTGTCGATGTCGCGCCTCGCGCCGGCCAGGTCGCCGGCGCGCATGCGTTCCGTGGCGAGCCCGAGCCGGGAGGAGACCTCGTCCTGCGAGCCGAGGTCGGTGGCGATCGCGAGGCTATGCTCGTAGGCGGTGATCGCCTGGTCGTGGTCTCCGGCGATGGCGTGGATCTGGGCCAGGCCGTACAGCGCCTTCGCCGTCCACCACCGATCGCCCGTCTCCTCGAACAGGCGCAGTGCCGTGGTCATCGCGGTCGCGGAGCTCTCCCGGTCGCCCTGTTCGCGATGGCGCATGGCTTCGATCATGAAGGTGCAGGCGATCGCCCAGCGGTCCGGGCCGCTGCGCACCCGGGCGATCTCTTGATCGACCAGCTCGTCCAGCCCGAGTATCGCCGCCATCACCAGCACTATCGTCAGCAGCATCGGATAGCGGCGCAGCGCGCCCGTGCGCGCGCAGTCGCCGATGAGCGCGCAGAGCCGCTCGTGGTCAGTGATCGGCCCGCCCTCGACGCCCACCAGGTGGATCGCGGTGAACGCGGCGCGGGCGTCCGCGGGCAGCGCGTCGCCGAACTCGGTGACCTTGGCGATGAAGGTCTCGGCCCGGGCGTCGTAGCGGAGCATGACCCAGTACCAGTACAGCGGTCCGAGCATCCGGGCTGCGGTCTCGGCGTCGTCTCCGTCGATGGCCGTTTGCAGGGCGTACATCAGGTTGTCGTACTCGGCCTGGAACAGCCGCAGCGACGCCGCCTGCTTGTCCGAGCGCAGCAGCGGCTCGTGCGCGTCGGCCAGGTCCGCGAAGTACCGGGTGAGCCCACGCAGGACGGCGTCGGTCTCTCCTGCGAGTCGAAGCTTCCCCGCCGCGTATGCCCGGATGGTTTCCAGCATCCGGTAGCCGTCGCCGGCCCGCTCCACGATGGATTTGTCGACCAGGGAGTCCAGGAGGTAGACGACCTCGTCCGCGGGAAGCGTCTCATCCGCGCAGACCGCTTCGATCACAGCGATACCCGTCCGCGCCGGAAATATCGATATCCGGGCGGCCAGTGTGCGCTCTTGTGAGGTGAGGAGATCCCAGCTCCACTCAATGACCGCATGGAGCGTCTGCTGACGGGGCTGGGCGGTCCGGTTACCGGTGCTGAGCAGCCGGAAGCGGTCATCCAGCCGCCGGGCGATCTGCTCGGCGCTCATGGTCCGCAGGCGTGCCGCGGCCAGTTCCAGGGCGAGCGGCAGCCCGTCCAGCCGGCGCACGATGTCCACGACCGGCCACGCGGTCGACGCGTCCAGCGCGAAGCCGGGTCGTACGGCTCCCGCCCGGTCGAGGAACAGCCGCACCGCGGCCGATGCGGAGACACGATCGCGATCCGCGTGCGCCGAGGGGAGGCCGAGGGGTCCCAGGCGGCACAGCGCCTCACCCATGACGTCCAGCGGTTCCCGGCTCGTGGCGAGAATGGTCAGGTCCGGCTGGCGCTCCAGCAACTGCCCGGCGAACTCCGCGACGGCTCCGGAGATCTGTTCGCAGTTGTCCAGAACCAGCACGCCTTCACCACCGGCGAGCAGGTTGACCACCCGCTCCAGTAGCGTGCCGGCCGACTGGGCTCCGGCGAGGCTGATCGTGCTCAGCACCGCCTCCACCAGCCCGTCGGCCGTGTTCACCGCGGCCAGGGAGACCAGCCAGGCCCGGCCTCGCTGATGGACCCGATGCCGGCTCACGGCCTCCACGGCCAGCCGGGTCTTGCCCACTCCTCCGGGGCCCACGACGGTGACCAGCCGGGAGGACTCCAGCAACCCGGCCAGCAACCTCAGCTCCTCCTGCCTGCCGACGAAGCTGGTCAGCGGGGCGGGCAGACGTCCTGGCACTGCGTGCGGCCGAGCCTGTCGCGCCTGGGGGTACTCCCGCTCACCCCGCAGTACGGCGAGGTAGGTCTCGCGGAGGTCCTCGGAGGGGTCGACGCCCAGTTCCTCGGCGAGGGTGCCGCGGACCTGGTCGAACACGGCCAGCGCGTCGAACTGGCGGCCTGCCGCCTGCAACGCTCGCATGCGCAATCCGGCCAGCCGTTCGCGCAGCGGGTGACCGGCGGCCATCGCCGCCATATCGGCCAAGATCTCGTCGTGGTGGCCCAGTCGCAGCTCCGCCTCGAAACGGTCTTCCATGGCCGCGACCCGTAGCTCGTCCAGCCGCGCGCCGGCCGTGGCGGCGAAGGGGGTGTCACGCACGTCGGCCAGCGCGCCTCCCCTCCACAGCGCCAGCGCCTCGTCCAGCAGCCAGGCCGCTCGCCGCACGTCACCCGCGGCCAGTTCGCGACCGCCCCGCTTCGCCTTCTCCTCGAACCGACAGGCGTCGACGTCCTCGGCGCGTACGTGCAGGCGGTACCCGCCGGCCGCCCTCTCCACGACCTCGGCCTCGCCCAGAGCTTTGCGCAGCCGATGCACCAGCCCATGCAGTGCGTTGACGGTGCCCCCGCGCGGATGCTCCCCCCACAGGCCGTCAACGAGCGCGTCGACCGGCACCATCTCGCCCTCGGCCAGAGCCAGCCGGGCCAGCAGCGCTCGGACCATGACGCCGCCGACCTCGATCGGCGTGCCGTCGTCGGCACAGGCCCGGACCGGTCCCAGCAACTCCATCCGCATGCACAAAGGCTATGAGCACAACGACGCGCACGTGCCGTTTGAAAGTGGCGCCATACCGGCTAAAAGAGCGTTCTAAGACGCATGTAAGCGCCGGTGGACACCCTGGAGGACGTACGGAAGAAACGTCCGAAAGGCAGTGCAATGGCAGCACACGAGAACGTGCAGCAGGTGCTCGACTGGTCGGTGGCCGAGGTCGGCATTCCCGGCATCGTCGCCGAGGTCAAAGACGGCGACCGCACCTGGTTCGGCACCGCCGGCGTGGCCGACATCACAACCGGCTCCCCGCGCGTGCCGGGCGAGTACTTTCACGCCGGCAGCAGCGGCAAGGCCTTCACGGCCGCGACGCTTCTGGCCCTGGAGGCCGAGGCCGGCCTCAGCCTCGACGACCCGGTCAACGCCCACCTGCCCGGCGTGCTGGACGTCAACGGCTACGACGGCGACAAGATCACCATCAGGCACCTGCTCAGCAACACCAGCGGCCTGTTCGCCACCGGCCTGGCCCCGGAGGTCAGCCACCGCTACGCCACCCGCTCCGGGTTCGACCGGCATCGCTTCGACACCTTCAGCACCGAGGAGCTGCTGCGGGTGGCGGTGTCCCAGCCGCCGGTCGGTGCGCCCGGCGAACGCTTCGAGTACGCCAACGGCGGCTTCTACATCGCCGGCGCGATCATCGAGAAGGTCGCCGGCAACAGCTACGCCGACGAGGTCGACCGCCGGGTCGTCCAGCCGCTCGGCCTGACCCACACCCGCGTGCGCCCCCCCACCGAGACCGGTTACCCCAGTCCGCATCCGCGCGGCTACTCCCACCAGTTCCTCAAGGACGGCGCCGACCCGGCAGCGGTCACCCCAGAGAACTGGCAATCGCTGATGGAGGAGCCCGGCCTGCCGCCTCTGGACGTCACCGAGTTCAACTCCTCCCTGGGCTACGCGGCCGGCAACATCGTCACCACTACGACGGACATGATCCGCTTCTTCAACGCGATGACCACCGGCAGCCTGCTTCCGCCCTCCCAGCACCGGCAGATGTGGACCACCGTCTCCACCGAAGGCAGCTACTGGATGCCGCACACCCGCTACGGCCTGGGCCTGTTCGAATTCGACGAGCAGGCGACCGGCGGCCGGACGCTGCGCGGCGTCGGCGGCAGCTTCTGGGGCTCCTATTTCTTCGCGGTCGGCACTCCCGATGGCCGGCACACCGTCGCCGTGCACACCAACACCGAGTGGAAGTCCTGGGACCCCATGTTCAAAGTCATCGAAGCGGAGTTCGGCGTTTCCATCGGTGCGTAAGCACGCCGCCCGCCACCGACCCCCGCTGAAAGTGGACCATCAATGGATACCTTTGACACACCGGAGCCGATCGTCGCCGTCGTGTCGTTCACCGCGGCCGACATCCGCATCAGCGCGACCCAGCGCACCGACACCACCGTCGAGGTACGGCCGGCCGATCCGGCCGACGCCACCGACGTCGCGGCCGCCGAACGCGCCCGCGTCACCTACGCGGGCGGCCGCCTGACGGTCAAGGACCGCTCGAGCATCCGATCCCTGCCCGGCCGCGTCGCGGTGACGCTCGAGCTGCCCAGCGGCTCGGCGCTCGACATCAGCCTCCGCGACGGGCACCTGAACGGCCAGGGCCGCCTGGGCGAGGTACGGGCCCACGTCTCCCGTGGCCACATCCACCTCGCCCGCACCGGCGAGTCGCGCCTGAGCACCGACGACGGCGACATCACCGTGGCCACGTCCGGGGGCCCGGCTGCCCTCACCACCGCCCACGGCCAGATCAAGGTCGGCGAGAGCATCGGCGCCACCGTGATCGGCAACGGCGCCGGGGACGTCACGGTGGACCGGGCCGCCGACGGCCTGCGCGTGACCGTCGAGCAAGGCGCCGTCAAGGTCGGCGCGATGGCGCGCGGGCGCGCCGATCTGGACGTCGGCGCCGGGACGATCAACGTCGGGATCCCGGACGGCAGCGCCGTACTGCTGGACGCCAAAACCACGCTCGGCAGGGTCCGCGACAACCTGGGCGACGACCCCGGGATGTCGGCCGGCAACACCGTCGAGCTCCACGCCCACGTCGCCCAGGGCGACATCCTGCTCCACCGTGTCACCAGCTAACTCACGGATTTCCCCACGCGAACACTTCACTTGCATGAAAGGCAATCGACCCATGATCAAGACCCTCCGCACCGCCGCCTGCCTGCTCGCCGCCGCAGCTGCCGTGACCGTAAGCGCGTCGCCGGCGGCGGCCGACGACCACGCCGGACTCCAGCGGGTGCTTGACCAAGCCGTGGCTGACGGCATGCCGGGCGCCATGGCCGACGTCCGCGACGGCCGCAGGTCATGGTTCGGTACGGCAGGCGTGGCCGACACCGAGACCGGCCGCAAGCGCAGCCGGCAGGACTACTTCCGGGCCGGCAGCACCACCAAGACATTCGTCGCTGTCGTGGTGTTGAAGCTGGCGGCCGAGGGCCGGCTGAGCCTGGATGACACCGTGGACAAGTGGCTGCCCGGCGTGGTGAAGGGCAACGGCCACGACGGCAGCAAGATCACCGTCCGGCAGCTGCTCAACCAGATCAGCGGCGTCTTCCCCTACACCTCGGACGCGGACCTGGCGACCAAACAGTGGAGCACCGCCTTCCTCAAGGTCCGTTTCAACAGCTACCGTCCCGAGGACCTGGTGAAGACAGCCATGGGCAATCCGCCCTCCTTCGAGCCTGGCAAGGGGTGGGGCTACTCCAACACCAACTTCATCCTCGCCGGGATGATCATCGAGAAGGTCACCGGCAGGTCCTACGCCGACGAGATCAACCGGCGCATCATCCGCCCGCTCGGCCTGAGGAAAACGTACCTGCCGGGCGAAGTCACGAAGCTGCGCAAGCCGCACGCACGGCACTACGTCAAGTTCCTGGTCGGCGAGGACACCACAACCCCCTACGACCTCACCGACATGAACCCCTCCTGGGCCGGGGCAGCCGGCAGCATCGTCTCGACCATGGGCGACCTGCACACCTTCTATCGGGCAGTGCTGAGCGGCCGTTTGCTGCCGCCCGCACAGCAAAAGGAGATGTTCACCACCGTCTCCACCAAGGGCGTGCCGTGGATCGACAACACCGCCTACGGACTCGGAATCTTCTCCCAGAAGCTTTCCTGCGGCGTGACGGTCTGGGGCAACGGTGGCAGGATCCACGGCTCCTGGACGTACGCGATGGGCACCCGAGACGGCAGGCACATGGTCGTCACCAACATCAACGGCGACTGGGGCAACCCGATCAGCATCCTCACCGAGGAGATGGAAGCCGAGATGTGCCCGCCGAGATCACGATGACCGCTCATTAGCACCGGCTCATCCGGCCTCACGAGCACGAGGCCGGATGAGCTCGCGCACCGCATGCGGCTCGACGGACACCTTCCCGGCCATGCCGAACCTGGAGCGCGCCGGCAGCAGCCAGGTTGTGAGTCCCGGTGGTCAATGGCCTGGAAATTCCGGCGCGGTCTCGGCGCGGCGGGCGGCGTCCTGGTTGGGATGCTCCGGCGCGCCGGCGACGAACCGCTGGTCGCCCTCCAGCAGCATCGCCGGGCGCAGCTCGTCGGTGGCGTACGCGCCGAATGGTCCGGCCAGACGTCCTCGGCCAACTCCAGACAGCGCCGAACGTGGTCGATCACCACCTCGGGAATCTCATCCGGGGACGGGAAGCGCGCCACCTTCTGAAAACACTTCAACGCCAGCACCAGCGCGCGAACGGCCGTGTTCATCACACCGCAACCAACCCAAGCGGAGGGTCACATCACCCGACAAACGAACCCTCTGAGCAGCACCTCAACACCCCACTATCCCTTTCTCCCGTACTTGGTCTGCCCCCCTCCAGAGCCGGGGTGAACCCGGGCGGCGGCTGCCCGTGCCCGAACGGGTGATCCCGCAGACAGGAAGCTCGAAGGGAGGGCCATGCGGCTTTCTGTGGAGTTCGCCGCCGACCGTACAGGCACGGCGGAGCTGGCGTGGGGACAGCGGGGCATCCTGGGGGCCATCCGGCAGGTGGGACCGGACAGCGCGCACTACTTCAAGGGGTCCAAACTGGCAGAAACGGGCCGCGGGGGTTGGGTTGATTCACGTGTCGGCAGACGGTTTCTCGATGGCGTCCTCACTCTCTGCCGACCGGCTCATCCTCGTGCCCCTGCCGTAGGACGCCCGCGCGCGCGGCGGCGAGCGTGACGTTCGCCGCCTGGTCGGCGGTCGTCTCGTCGACCGGTTCCGCGGTGATGAGCAGGCGCAGGTAGATCGGCGCGGCCAGGGTCTTGAGCACCTCGGCGGGATCGGTGCCCTCGGGAAGCTGGCCGCGCTTGATCGCACGCCTCACCACCGGCTCGGCTCTGGTGAGCCGGTCGTCGAACACGTGGCGCCGGGCGGCGGCGATCTCTGGAAGGTGGGCTGCCCCCGTGAACATCGCGGCGAGGATGGCCTGCCCGGTCGGGCTGGTGAACGCCTCGATGATCGAGCGCGCCAGCGCCTGCAGGTCGGTCTCGATCGCGCCGGTATCGGGCACGGGGATGTCCGTCGCCATATGTTCGGCCAGGGCGTCGGTGAGCAGGCTCTCGCGATCCTTCCATCGGCGGTACACCGTGGTCTTGTGGACGCCAGCACGCTGAGCAACGTTCTCGACGGTCAACGCGACATAGCCCTTCTCCACGAGCTCGGCAAGGGTGGCGGCGTGGACGGCGGCGCGCACTTTGGCGCCGCGGCCGACGGGCCGGGCAGGCGATGGGCCGGATCGCATTGCAACTCCAAGTTGCGATATCTGGAAAACGGATGGCAGGATCAATTTATCGCAACTCGAAGTTGCGATGTGTTGGTTCCTATCTCCTTGAGGTGGCACATCATGCACAGCTCTCCCGCTTGGACCGTCCACTCCATCCCCGACCAGAGCGGCCGTGTCGCAGTGGTGACCGGGGCCAACAGCGGTATCGGTTTCGTCACTGCCCGCGAGCTGGCCCTTCGCGGCGCGCAGGTCGTCCTGGCCTGCCGCGACCACAAGCGGGGCCAGCTCGCGCTGACCCGTATGCGAGGCGAGGTGCCAGGCGCTCGCCTGGAGCTGCGCCTGGTGGACCTGGGGAGCCTGGCTTCCGTCCGCGAGTTCGCCGCCGGGTGGGACCACGGCCGGCTTGATCTGCTGGTGAACAACGCCGGGGTGGCGATGGTGCCATACGCCCGGACCGCTGACGGCTTCGAGTCCCAGTTCGGCATCAACCACCTGGGCACCTTCGCCCTGACTGGCCTGCTGCTGCCGCACCTGCTCGCCGCACCCGACCCGCGGGTGGTCACTGTCAGCAGCGAGGGCCAGCGCTTCGCCCGCTTCGACCTAAACAACCTCAACGCCGAGCGCGGGTATCGCACGGCGTTCGCCTATGTGCAGTCCAAGCGAGCCAACCTCTACTTCGCCATGGAGTTGCAGCGCCGGGCCGATGCCGCCGGGCTGCGGCTACGCAGCATGGCCGTCGCCCCCGGGCTCACCCGCACGAACGTGCTCACCGGCGGAGCCAACAGCGGCAGAGGGCGGCTGTACGGGACCCTCACACGCCTGCTGGTGCGCGCGGCCTTCCGGCCGACGCCGGAAGGGGCGAAGACGTCGCTGTACGGGGCGACCGCACTGGATCTGCCCGGCGGCAGCTACATCGTTCCAGACGGGCCGCTGCAACTGCGTGGCGAGCCCGTGCGTCGCACCCGCGAACGCGCCATCCGCGACATCGACACGGCTGCTCACCTGTGGGACCTGTCCGAACGCCTGACCGGCGTCACCTACGCCCTACCAGCGCGTACGGCGACCAACCTGCCTTAGGTTCATCGCCGAGATATTTGCTGGTCAGCGTCCCGCGAGTGCCGCGTAGGCGGTGGAGCGGCCAATCTTGAGGGTGCGGGCGGCCTCGGTGATCGAGACGCCCTCGTTGACCAGGCGGCGAAACGTGGCCAGCTCGGCAGGGCCGATGACGCGCGGCCGGCCCGTGCTCTTCTTGCCGGGCAGCATGGCACCGGTGGTCTCGCGCCGCGGCGCGCAAGGGATCGCACTGATCGCCGAAGTCGCGTCTATGCACTTCTCCTGGTTCGGCGGCGGCAAGACGGTGGCCGAGGTCGCCGCGACGGCCCGGCAGGCAGGCGCGGACGCGGTCTCCCTGTGCCACCGCGACGACGACATCACCATGGGCATGATCGCCGCAGTCCGTGCGGCGTGCCCGCGGCTTCCGGTCGTCCTGGCCGGGCACACTCACCACGACAACGCCGCCCGCCTCCTGGGCTCGGTCGACGGCGCGGACGCGGCGTTGTCGGAACCTGCCTGGAGAGCGGAGGCTGGGGCGGCATGTCGACAAGGACAAGGTGGCATCGTATGTGGACATCGTGCGCTCCGCCCAGCGGTAGGTGGGATAACCAGGACGGAAAGCGACTCTGGCCACGGTGACCGTCGGCCACCAAAGGAAGGCAGGCATAACGGTGACCCCTCGCTACACGCTCGCAGAGATACCCCGCCAGGTCACCGCGCTGAGCCAGGACCTGCGCGCCTGCTACCCCGTGGTCGCGGACGCCGGACGGCGACGCGCGAGCGGGCCGAGCTGGGGCGGCCTGACGCGGGTGGTCGTGACCGGTAACGGCGACTCCCTGCACGCGGCGCTGGCCACCGAGATGGCCTTCCATACCTTGGGCGGGGTGGCGTGCGAACCAGTGAGCACGCTGCGCCTGCTGGAGTACGGCACCCCGTGGGAGCGCCAAGCGGGAGTGCACACGCTGCTGGTGGGCGTCTCGGCGTCGGGTGGCAACGCCCGGGTTGTCGACGTGCTCACGCGCGCCGCCCAGCACGGCGTGTGGACACTGGCCGTCGCCTCGACCCCGGACAGCGCCGTGGCGCGGGCCGCGCAGCACGCGCTGGTGCTTCCCTTGACCGGATTGCTGCCATGCCCTGGAATCCACACCTTCCAGGCCAGCCTCCTGACCCTGTACGTGGTCGCGATCGAGATCGGCCGAGCCCGAGGCTACCTCGGGGACAGCGCAGCCGACACCGCGGGTGCCGAGCTCGCAGCGGTGGCCGACGCCGTGGCGGCCACCACCGACCTGGTACGGCACAACTGCGCCCGGGTGGCCGATCAGGTGGCCGGCACACCGGCGATGCTGGCATTGGGCAGCGGTCCCGGATACGGCAGTGCCCAGTTCGCCGCCGCCAAACTCGTCGAGGCAGCCGGGGTGCTCGCCGCGGCGCAGGACCTCGAGGAGTGGGAACATGTCGAGGTGCTGGCCCGCCCGCTGGACATGCCGACTGTAGTGTTCGCGGCGGCGGGCCGTACCAGGAGGCGCGCTGTGGCCGTGGCGCGGCGGGCCCGCGCACTCGGCCGCACTGTGATCGCCATCGGTCAGGACGGCGACACCGAACTCGCGGCGGCCGCCGGGACTCTGCTGCCGGTAGGCGGCGGGGTGCGTGAGGAGTTCTCGCCGCTGCTGGCGCAGGTGGCGGCCAGCTACCTGGCGGGTGAGGTCACACGCCGGCTGGGGCGTGTATCGTTCTCCACCGCCCTGCCCTGACGGCTCCCCCCGAGTCATGCCATCACGGTGAGGCGCCGGGCCGGCCGGGTCTGTGGGAAGTCGTGGTTCATCAGGGCCACCAGCGGAAGGCGCGGCTCGACCTGGTGCATCAGCATGAGCGCCCCCAGGCGAAACTCTGGATCGTGACCTGCCGCTCGGCGCGCCCGCCGCCACCTTGGTCTCGACGTTCAGCTTCACGTGGTTCGCGCGGTGGCTCTTGACGAGGTCGACACCTCGCTCAACAGCGGCAAAAGGCCGGGACCTGTTCGGCGCGGGCCGCGGTTCGTAAGCAGCCGGAACAGGGTGCGGTCACCATGGCCAGCCTGTGCGGGGTGAGCAATGTACGAGCTAGCTCGTCGTCCCGCCACAACGCCTGGGCCACAGTGTGGGGAACAAGCCACGGCGGCTTGCCCGAGCGGTGACTGGCGCAGCGGCCGAAGCGACACCCCGGCGCCGAAGCTTGCCGAGGACGCCGGCGTACCAGCCGCCACTGCCGGGGCCGAGCTCGACGGAGGTGGCCCCGTCCAGCACGATGATCGCGTCCGGCAACACGATGATGAGGTCCTCGTTCGGGCTGTCGGTGAGGCCTGAGCGTGTGGCGGAGTGGATGCGGGGAGGTGGGCTGTTGACGGACACGATCGAGTTCTACCGGTCGTTCGCCGCAGGCGGGGCGGGAATCGGCATGGAGAACGGGGGCGAAGAACGGCGAACGCGGCAGTGCATGGCGCCCCCATGGAGGGAACGGCACCTACCTCACCTCGCGCGCCGTGTCGCCCGGCATGCCGATGACGGTGGTGTGCTCGACCTCTGGACGCGCAGGGGTGTACGGCATACGGTCATCCTCTATGAGCGACTCATCGCAACCGAATGAGCACTTAGGGTCGACCGTGGGACGGTTGCTGCAGGAGATCGAGACCTCGTGCGGCGACTGCGACGGGTCGGGGCGGCGCGAGCCAATGGCGTGGACCCGCTGGAAGCAGACGTGGCAGATTCTGGTGGCCCGCGCGCGTGAGGAGCGGGAGAAAGCGGGCTTGCCGCCCCGCCAGTGGGTGACGGGCTTGGAGGAGAACGTCGTCGGGATCCACGGCGCGGGGCCGGCACCTTCTCCGGAGCAGGTCCCGGCCGAGGTGGCGGCAGCCGAACAGGCATTGGCCGACCACGACGCTCAGCGGCCACGTGAGCACTACGAAAGCGCCACCTGCCCGACCTGCGCAGGAGTCGGCTTCTGCCTCACCGAGGATGGCCAGCTTCTGGCCAGCGTCCTGGAGAGGCATGGCTTTCCTCCGCATGAGCAAGCGTCCCTCGACCCCGCCACCGCCACCGCCCGAGCCGCCATCGCGACCTCCGAACGAAGCCTATGGGCAACAAGGGGTGAGCACCGGAACGGCTGGCTGAGCCGCAGGAGTAGCACCCTCGGCAGACCTTGGCCGCAGTGTCCGAGAGCTCTGGGCGGCCCGCCTGCGCCGCGCATGCGATGGCGCATCCCGAGATCGTCAATGAGACTCCGAGGGTTGAGCGCGGCCGGCGAACTGTACGCCTTCGTCGATCGGAAGGATCGTGCGTCTATGAGCACAGGCAAGCGCCCACGACGCGCAACACCGGCAGGTACCCAGTTGACCGAACGCGCGCTCATCAAGGGATGGGCCGGCCCTCCGCGGATCCGGGTACGGCAAGCCGTTCCGGACGACCTGCCCGCCATCACTGAGCTTGTCCCGCTGGCCGGGGTAGACCTTGACGACGCCCTGGTCAAGGCGGTTCGCGACGGTTGCAGCGGCATCGGCTTGCGGACGGGCATCAGCCAGGGACAACCCGGCTTTCACCGGCATATGGGGACGGTATTCATCACCGGCGGCATGGTGAGCGCCTATCTGCACGCCTCGTTGATGCTGGTAGCCGACCACCGCGATCGGGGAATCGTCGGCACCCTGATCGCCTATCCGCCCGGCAACCTCATCACCGAGCTCATCGGCAGTGGCCGCATCTCTCCGTCGGAGCAGAGTGGACAGCAGATCATCATGCTGGGCGCCGTGGTCATGACGAAGATCAAGGCCATCGCGGTCGCCGAGCACGCCCGCGGCCAAGGCGTCGGCGCTGCTTTGCTGAAACGCTGCAAGCAGATCTACTCCCACTGCGGTACGTGCTGTTGTACGGGGCGATGCCACCTACCGCGGGCCTGGACGCCTTCTACCGCCGCTGCGGATTCGAGATCCAGCAACCCGGTGAACCCCTCGACCTGTGGCGCGTCTACGGCATCCCGGTCAAGGCGGTCCCCGGCGCGGACGAGCGGATCTTCCACCGATGGCACCTGCCTGGCTGACCAGTCCATCGCAACGCCCTGACACCCGCGCACCGCTGGCACTGTCGACGTGGCGGTGACGGCCCCAAGTGGCGCCCGGCCTGACCGCCGCCTCTGCCTCGGTCCCCGCCTCCGACACCGCCGCGAGCGTCGTGGATGCCGCGCTGTGCCGTCGCGTCCCCATCGTGACCGGCCAGCAGTTCCCGATCAGCGCCGATGTGGAACTCGACCTCATCCCCCGGACGAGGCGAAGACGTACACAAGGGTAGGCCGCCCCCCTGTGATGTCCTGCCTGCTGGCCGACACGGCAGGGAGGCGTTGCCGCCTGCGCCACAGCCTGGCCAGGCACCAGCACCTCTGCCGCGCTTCCGATGCCACCCGTAGGTGCTTCAAGGGTCCCGCGCAGAGGATCGGCTGAGGTGACGTCAGGCGGAGCGTCGTTCGCGGCGGCTTTCGCGTCGGCGATGCGCGCCTGGCAGGCGAGGGCGATGTCGCTCCACGATGCTCCCTGATCACGCAGGTTCATCACCGCCTGGCGCAAGGCCGCACGGTAGACCGCGCGGGCCCGGGCCAGTTCATCGAGATCGTCCGACTGCGGGCGCACCTGCACGAGCGAGGCCGGTCGAGCGCCCAGAAGCAAGGCCAGCGCGCAGCAAGCGCTGGCCTGCAGCGCCGGCAGGGTGGCGGCATGGACGACGATGTCATGCTGGGGCGATGCGATGATCCATCGCCGGTCCCGCCGGACCGCTGGCAGCACGAGGGCGGGGGTTCCCCCTCCGTGACCACGCCCCAAGAGCCGGACATCACCTGGGTCGAGCAGCGGGCCGGGCTCGGCCAGCGTGAAGCGCAACCGTTTGAGTAGGTGCTCAAGGCGATCCGCGCCCTGCGCGACCCCGATGCGCCCGATGCCGACGACGACGATGTCTGAAAATCCCTACGATCGAAGCTCAGTGGATAGTGTCGTTGCCAGCGCGGTCGAAGCGGGGATGAAACTCAGCAGAGAATAGGGAGCGGGCATCGATGACGGACCCAGACCGGCACCGGACCGGGCAGCCCGAGGTTGACGCGCTCCTAGACCAGGCCGACGCCGCACATCAAGCAGTGGCCGAGATCGTGACGATCCACCACGCCGAGCGCATCGTCTCCCAAGCCCGGCTCGCCGAGCTCGTCGCCGAACACGAGGCGCTGCACGAGCGGTACCAGCAGGCCGAAGCCAAGCTCACTCACCGCCGCGTCGGCCGCCGGCGACCCGGACCAGGTCGTCAGCGCCCGCCGAACTCGAGATGAGGCCAGCGCCGTCTGTGACCGTGTCGGCCGCGTGCTGCGTGAGGAGATGGCGGGGCTGGCGGAGGCGGGATTCGAGCGCAACGGTGCGCCGCTGGGTCAGGTGCGCACTGCGTGGCGGGCTGAGGACGCCGCGCGCGCAGCGCCCCGGGGCGACACCGAACGGAACGGGTGAGGCAGCCATGCCGCGTGAGCGGCTGCCGCGGCGCTGCAGGGTCTGGCAGGGTTCGGCTATGGGTGATCATGAACTGGATGATGGAGTGGTTCGGCTTCGCGAGTGGGCCGATGAGGATGCCGGCTGGTATGCCGAGAGCACGCGCGACCCGCTGATCCAGCGGTTCACGACGGACTCGCCGACACTGGACGCGGCGCAGGTACTGGCAGCAATCGTCCGGTTGCGAGAGGCCGGCGACGAGGAGGGCTTCCTCATCTGCGACTCGATCACTGGGCAGCGGCTGGGCAACATTGCGCTGCGGCATGACGGTCAGACCGGGGAGATCTCCTACTGGGTGGCCGCCGAGGCGCGTGGACGCGGGGCGGCGACCCGGGCCGTGGCCTTGTTCAGCGCCTGGACCTTCCAGAACGTAGGCCTGCGGGAGCTGTGGCTTCGTGCTCATCGCGACAACGTCGCCTCGCAGCAGGTGGCATCGCGCACAGGGTTTCGTCGTGACCCACAGCGCGACAAGACGCAGGAGGCGAAGGGCGAGGTGTGGCCGATGCTCGGCTATGCGCTGTCCCGGCCCGCATCTTGACCGGAGACAAGCTCACGCAACGTTCGCTTTGATGATGACCCTGCGCAGGCGCTCGTCCCGGGCGTGTTCGGATGAGATGAACAGGAGTTTGCAGGTGGATGCTGTCCGAAGGGCTGCGGCCGTACTGATCTCGCTGATGATTCACGCCGTCACCTTGGCGCTGATCGCGCTGGGCGTCCGTGTCATCTATGTCAACGCGGAGTTCCTGTTCTCCTGGATGATCGGGGCTGTGCTCATAGGCGTCGGCGTACTGATGTGTCCGCGGCCGCCCCGCTTACCTGTCGACGCCGAGGTGGTGCAGCGGTCAGCCGCTCCCGAACTCCACGCTCTGGCCGAGACAGTGGCGCGAGCCATGCACGTCCAGCCGCCGGCCAGCGTGGCGGTCAGGGATCTCGGAATGACATGTGAATATGTTCGAACCGGGTTCAGAGACAGGTCACTGGTGATCGGGCTGCCGACGTGGCTAGTGCTGCCTGCACGACATCGGGTAGCTCTGTTGGCCCGTGCTTACGCCGACCAGGGCCATGAGGGGATGATCATCGGGGCCGCGCTGACGACCCTGACGCAGTGGCGTGAGTCGCTGCAAGGCGGTGGCGGCAGCGCATCGCACCTGCGCGAGGAGCAGCACACACGCATCGGCGCCATGTTCGGCGTGCAAGGCACACCAGCAGGCACGTACGAGGCGGCGGGGTCGATCGGGCGGGTGGCTGGCCAGGTGCTGGGCTGGCCAGTGATGTTGCTTCAGCGACTGCTGATCAGGCTCGTACGGGCCGATGGCGGCAGGCGCACGCGCCAGGAACTGCCGGAGGCACATGCGGTCGTCACAGACACCGACCTACGCGAGCTGTCCGAGCTGATGGAAGGGGCGCGTTTCTTGGCGCCGGTGCAAGCTGCGGCATTGCGCGGTGCTACCACGTCCGCGATTCGGGAATCGGCGCTGGAGCGGGCGTCGGAGCTTGGCATGGACACAGGCGATGCCGGCGTGCTGACTGCGCCGGCGTCATCTCGAATCGACTGCGAGCTCTCCCGGCACTATGCGCGGGCGATCCGTGGGTTCGGCCTGATCTCATAGCTGGGGGTCGAGGATGAACTCCTCAGGAGTTAGCGGTAGCGACGAGTTGATCCTTATCGATGACGGTATGTGACGGTTGAGTTCCTGTCCGAATGATCAACCGGCGACCTACGGGCGGTTCGCCGGCGAGCCGGCCCAAGCGGAGCTGGAGCGGTTCTGCCTGCTGGATGAGGCCGATCGCGAGCTGATTGGAAACGCCGAGGTGATCACACGCGCAGTTCTCTGCTCAAGATCCTTCTCAGCGCCAACGGCTGTCCGCCAGTCTCAACCCCGGTGCTCGCGCTGGACATATCCCTCCACGTTCGAGCCGAAACAGACGCCGATCTACACCGTGAGCCGATCCGGCAGCTCGTCGGTGCTGTTGATGATCTCTGTCAGCGAGTACCGTTCCCGCAGGCCCTTCAGCGCCTCCCAGTGCGCCACAGGCGGCTTCTCCCCCGGTTTGATCGTGGTGGCCACATCGCGCACGCGGACGATCAACGAGTGAGTGGGCACGAGCGCCTGCGTGTAGCTGCCCGCGTAGGGCAACGCCACCGCTCCCGCCTCGGCAACGTTGGCGATTCGCTGCTCGACCAGCCAGCATGCGAACGGAGAGTCCGCGGGCCGGATCATCACATAGCTTTCGGCTCCGCTGGGCCCGAGCAGAGCGGCGGTGGGGTCGACAGCCTGGGCCGCCTCAAAATAGGCGATCAGAAGCGCCTTCGCGAACTGCTCGAAAGTTATGATCAGGGGCCTGCCCGCAACGCCGTCACCGCCACCCAAGGTGACGTTCAAGTCGGCCTATGGCATCGCGCGACGGCAGAATGTTCGGCGCGCTGCCGCGTCAGCCAGTTGTTGTGGCGCTCGGGCCTCGGGGGCCTGGCTTGAACCTCGAAGCCTGGCGGTCGGCGCGGAGGAGAAGATCAGCGGCAAGCTCGCCACCGACGACCGGCCCGCACTGCTGGAGGCGCTCTCCTACCTGCGCGACGGGGACATGCTGACCGTCCAGGAGGTTGACCGGCTCGGCCGCAACCTCCTGGAAGGGCTCATCGTCCTGAACGACCTGTTCCAGCGCGGCATCGCGGTCAAGGTGCTGGAGGGCATCGCGGCCGGCGAGCACACCGAGCGCTCCCTGATCCTCGACCTGGCCCTGGCCCTGTCAGAAGACCGGCGCCGCGACATCGTCCGCCAGACCAAGAACGGCCTGGAAGCGGCCCGCCGCCGTGGCCGGGTCGGCGGCCGCCCCCCGGTGGTCGACGACGACAAACGCGCCGCGATCCTCGCCCGGCGCGAGCGCGGGGAATCCATCTGGGCCATCGCCGCCGGCGGGAAAGCGGCGAGACAGCCCCGCGCCCCCGCGGCTACCGTGGAAGCGGGCCGACGCGCTGGCCCGCTTCCGAGCCTCCCGCCCCCACGCGGCGGAGGCGACGAGGACAAGGTCCCCCGGATCGCGCTTGATGAGACTCCGCTCCGCTGCTGGTCATGACGACTCCTGGCGGGGTGGCGTGGGCACCCTCGCCGAGAGGAACAGGCCATGACCAAGAACAGCGCCCGCGTAGTAGACCGTATCAATCTGCGGCATCGACACCAGGCGCCGACTGATCGCGTCCTTTGTCGATTGCGAGGCGGTCGGCTGCAAGATGACTGCGGTCACGTCGTTGTGAGCGGGCTTGGTCATGGCGCGGACCACCAGATATCCGCCGACGCCCATGAGACTCACGCCGAGGCAAGCCGCCAATATGATCACAGCGAGCAGCCCCGGCCGCTTCCGGACCGGACGGTGACCCGGCGGCGGTATTGGCGCGGGATACTGCCGATATGGGGGCTGGTTCACGTCAAGCAGCCTAACGGGGGGCTTCTCCCCTCGTTCAGGGCTTCTGCGGAGGGATTCTTACCATCCCCCATACATGGCCCGCCGCCCGAGGTTGACCGCGTCGAACACGTTCGCCACCGCCTGCGCGACCCAGCGGCCGCGCCCGCAACGGCGGCATCCTCGACCTCGATGGCCGTGCCGAGCACGTCCAGCAGATCGTGCTCGGCACGCCCGGCGCCGAGGTGGTCGACACCCTGGTGGCGTACGTGATGCTGCCAGCGGGCCCGCGTAGCATCGCCATCGGGTGCATCGGCGGCAAACACCGCGCATGCGGTCTGGTGGAGATTCTGGCCGCCCGGCTGCGCGAGCACGGCCAGGCCGTCGACGTCGACCACCGGCGCGCGCACCTGCCCCGGGTGCTCACGAAGTAGGGCGTCCGGGACCGACTCAATCGGCCCCGGACGATCCCAGCATCGACTACTAGAAGGGAGGCTTGAATCCGCCAACAGCGAGGGGGCCGGGGGCTCTCTCCATGCGTAGCTCCCCCGCCAGTGATGATCTCAATCAGCTCAAGGCGTGGTAGCGGCTGGCCAGGCAGACGAAGGCCAGCAGGAACAGGCAGACGGCTACGATCAACGCCTTGGTGCGGCCGGAACGGTGGCTCCTGGAGCTGATGACAGCGAGTACTGCTCCGGCCAGGGCGAACACCCCTGCCAGCAGGGCGAACCAGAGCTTGTATGTGGTCGGCAATGGTGCTTCGACGGCGCTCTGAAGCCAGTCGACCAGCAGCAGCGATGTAATCCACGCGGCAGGCAGGACGCCGACCAGAAGCAGGACCGAGCCAACACGGTGGCCGGCGATAAGACGTGATGAGGCGATCGCGCCGACACCGAGAACCAACGCCAGCATCAGCGAGCCCGCATAAGCCCACAGGTCGTCGCTGAGCGGGGAGATCCGGTGCCAGTGCACCAGGTCATCGCTGACCCAGTTTGCGCTGACCCAGCCGGCATACCAGGCGGGCAGCAGTGACAGCACTCCCAAAGTCACGGCGGCGGCGACGGCTAGGAGCCGCTGGAGGGCCCCTGCACTGGAATGGGACATCATCGAGTCCTTTGTGAGGGAAAGAGGCTGGCCGTCGCCTCGGCTCGTGTGCCGAGGCGACGGCCGGGCCGGCTAGTTGACGTAGCGGTAGCTTCGGTAGGAGCACGTGACGGGCAGCAGGCAGTGCAGCCCCTTCATCTTGTGGGTGAAGACGCGCGTGACCGGCTTGCTCCCCGTGGTGTAGACCTGCTGGCGGTACACCTCGTGGTTAGGCATCTGGTCGTGCCAGCCCTCGATGTTGTACTTGCCGCTGCGGTAGACGAACAACCTGGTGTTGTAGTCGATGTCGCCGCCGACGCAGAACGGGTTGTGCGACGCGTGGATGATGGTCACCACACCGTTCTTGCTGTTGATCGCCTTGGGGAACGTGACGATGTCGATCCCCGTCAGCGGCGCCGTCTTGGTCTCCTTGTCCACGACCTTGCCGCCGTCGAGCTTGTAGCGGGTGGTGGGGTGTGTGGAGCGGTAACCAGTGATCTTCTTGTTTGCCCAGTCGTACTTGATGGCGACCCTGGTGCGGTACTTGCCGGTGTTGAATCCGGGGCCACGGTTGTCGCCGGCGTAGTACCAGGTGGGGGACCCGCAGCCGACGGGAGGCCCCTTGACCTGCCTGCTGGGGATGTAGGCCTCGTAGGTGATCCAGGACTCGCGTACGCGGGAGGTAGCCGCGGCGGCGCTGGCCGGCCTGGCGATCGAGGCTGATGCGGTCTCGACGCCATGGTCGGCGACCGTGCGCGTCACCGGCGCGTTGTCGGCGGCGAGGGCGGGCGTGAGCTCGGGTTCGGACGCCGGCTCAACAGGCTTGGATGCGGGCTCGGATTCGGATGCGGGCCCGGGCTCTGCCGTTGGATCGGGGTCGGACGCCGGGTCGGGGTCAGTCGTCGGCGTGGGCGTGGGCGTGGTCGATGTGGTTGCGGTGGGCGACGGCTCCGGCTCCAGGGGCGTGTTCAGGTCGTCCAGTTGCTCGGCTGTGAGTGGCGGCGTCACCTCGACGGCGTAGACGGGCTTCAGCGGCATGTCGGTGGGCGAGGTCATCGGGTCGGTGGCGCTCTCTTGCGCCACACCGTCACCGGTCTCGTCGGCCGGTGGCTCGGGAGCCGCCTCCTCGCCGCCGCTGTCACCGGTCTCCACCGGTTCTGGTGTTCCGGCTTCGATGCTGTACGCCTTGACCTGGCCCAACGGGGTGGCGACCTGGGTTGCCGGCTCGGGCAGGACGGTGTCGGCCGCGTCCTCCGTGGTGAGGTGGAATTCCTCTTCGTCGGCGCCGCCGCCGCTGTCGGGCCATTCGATGTTCGTGGCTTTGAGCGAGGTGACGACGGTCATGGGCGGCAGGTTGAGCTGGGGGTTGGCGGCCGCGATCACGTACTTCGTGAAGGGGGTGGAGTCGGCGCGCACGACGAGGCTGACGTATCCCTCCTCCCCGAGAGGGACATCGGCATAGGGGGTGGTGCCGGTCCAGACGACGGTGCCGTCCTTCTCGTCGAGCAGCGAGTACTGCCCCGTCCCGCTCCTCGGCTCCCATGTCACTCGGGCGGAGTTGCCGGTCACGACGGCGCTGGCAGGGCGCGGCTGGTAGTCCACGACCAGTTTGGGCCGGTTCGCGGCGTCGGCGTTCTCTGAGGAGTAGTACATGCGCCAGTTCGTGGCGTCGGCCTCATTGGCGGCGCGTAGCTGCAGGCCGTAGGCAGGGGTGCCGTTGGCCCACTCCTGCACGATGCTCTCGATGGAGAAGTAGGTCTGCTTGGCCGCGCAGCCGGGCTCGCCGTAGGCGGCCTTTTGGGTGTATGCGCCGGTGGCTGTCGTGGGCGGCTGGTTGCCGAGGCTGAGCTCGGCCGAGCGCCAGAAGGCGGTGACCCGCCGGACCTGGATGCCGGAGCCCACGGCGGTGCCGCAGGCGTTCGACTTGTAGTTGTAGATGTTGAGGTCGGCGTTGGCGATCTGCGCACCGAGCAGGGGAGCGACGTCGAACTTGAAGTAGGAGCGGGCCGTCTTGGCGCCGGAGCCGAACTTGCCCGCGTGCAGCCAGGTGGAGCCGCTCTGGCCGGTGGTGTAGTCGCTGGAGACGAAGGTGTCCGTCTTGATGGTCAGCGTCGTCCAGGGGTCGATGGTGACCGGGTAGGTGGTGGCGGGGTCGGACAGGAAGCCGGTGTCGGGCTTGAGCACCAGGACGGGGTTGCCGTTGGCGCTCTTGCGGATCTCGGTACCCACGGCCGAGCGCCTGCCTGCGTCCGGGGATCGGTCGGCGGCTGCGTCCCACATCTGCGGTTGCGGCGCGGCGGCGATCAGTTCCTTGTCGCGAGGGGTGGCCAGTTGCAGCCGGCCGTTCTTGGCCTTGGAGAAGGTGAGGCCGTCCACGTCGACGGGCATCGGGATCTCCACCGGACCGGCGGGGCGGCGCCGTAGAACGACGTCGTGCGCCATTCCGGTCGGCAGGGCGGTGACGACGAGGTCTCCGCCGTCGATGACGTCTTTGAAGGTCGCGACGTTGCCGTTGATCTGGGGTTTGGGCAGCTTGTTGCTCCAGCGGACGCCGAAGCGCTTGGCCTTGTTTCTGCCATTTACCTCCTTCTGTTCAAGGCTGGCGACCTCGGTCGTGCCGCCCGTCGAGATGGCAACGTCCGCTTTGGCGGCCTTGGGGCGCAGGGCGCCATCCCGGAGTTCGAGGGTGGTGTCGATGTCCTTCCAGGCGCCGCCTTCGCGGATGCGGATGGGGCCGGAGGACAGTTCGGTGCGGAGAAGACCCGAGGGCAGCACATAGGTTGTGGAGCGTTCGGTGCGGGAGCCCTCTGCCTCGACGGGCTTGCCGGTGCTCTTGGCGACCGCGTAGGCACGCAGTTGGTCGGCGGTCAGCCCGGGCGGAGTGGCGGGATCCGCCGCGGCTGGAGTGGCCGCGGCGGCAGAGGCGAGAGCGGTGACGACGGTCAGTCCACCGGCTATCGCCACGCGGAGATAACTACCCACATGGGTCCTTTTAGGTATAAAACGGACAAAAGCTCCATAAAGTTAGCATAAGTTTCTCTCCCGAAGTCCTTGTGATCAGGAAGGTGACCGAGACCGGGTGGAGCGGCACACACGAACGGGCAGTACGTCAAGCACATGGTCCGCGCCAAGAGCGTCGTCGGCGGCTGCGCGGTGGCGCACGGTGACAGCGGTGGCCCGGTCTACTCCTACACCAACTGGTACGACGACGTCGCGGCGCAGGGCATCGCGTCAGCCGTCAGCAAGCCGGTCGCCTGCGGCGGGCTGGACGGCGGCCGGGTGATCGTCTTCTCGCGGGTGTGGGACGTGGCGCCGGCCTTCGGCGCCTACGTGCAGACGCACTGATCCAGGCCGTGGCCGGACGGCGGCTCGTCCGCCCGGCCACGGCCAAGCCCAGCAGAGCCTCGGCCGCCAGCTCCAGCCACAGATCCTGGGGCACCGGCCGGGACCAGATCAGCAAGGCAGTCGATCGACAGGTGCCGGATCTCGTCGCGGCGGGCGCCGCACCAGCGGGCGACCACGAGCGCCGCGCACTGGAACGGGCAGGTGATCTCCTTGATGATCGGATCTGCCGCTTTCGACGACCCATCGAGAGCTCAGACAAAAGCCACGAATTTACGAAAGGCCAGGCATCTCCGCGGCCTGATCGTCGGCCGGTACGGTGACCTTCGCCGTGCCCCAGTCCGAGAACACCATCTCCGTCTTCACCGCCGCCCCCTCCAGCGGCACGTTCATGACCAGCTTGGCCGGCAGCCCGTCGGCGCCCACCCAGACGTCATAGGAGCAGGTGACCCCCTGCGCCACCTGCTCCAGTGCGGTCCCAAGCCGGGTCTGGTACTGCTCGCCCAGGCCGGTGACGCCCTTCATCACCTTCTGCAGCCCCTCCTTGCCGAGCTTGGCCTTGACGGCGGCCAGCGACTGGTCGAAGTTGGCCGCCACGTACGCCTTGGACCCGGTCTGCTTCAGCGCCTGCCCGAGGTCGTAGGTGACGGTGTAGTGGGTGCCGAGCGGATCCGGCGCGGAGGTGAGCTTGCCGGTGGCGTACAGGTTCACGTCACGGGCCCGCGCGAGGTCCTCGACGGCGCTGTCAGCGCCCCCGGGCGCGAGCAGCCCGACCATCCCCTTCTGCTCCTCGCCGAACTTCAGCCACGGCTTGCCCTTCGCCCAGTCGGCGTACTCGTCCGTGGCCGCCACGTACGTGGCCTCCTCAGTCTGGATGACGTGCGTCTTCTTTCCCGGAGACAGGAGGTCCTCGGAGGTCATGTCCACCCGGGTCGCTGTGCCCTCCAGGTGAATGAGCACGTCGGACTTGACGGCCGCCTCGTCCCCAGTCACCGACACGGCCATCTTGAGACTCTTGTGCTTGGTGAGCTGGGTGTCGAGGACACGCACCACGGCCGCGACCTCGGTCAGGGCGGCCGCAGCACTGGGGGTGGCGGAGGCCGCCGGCACGGGCTTTTCGCCGCCGCCACATGCGGTCAGGGTGGCGAGCATGAGAACGGCGGGCGCGACTGCACGGCGCATGAAAAACTCCAAGACGGGGATCCGGCAATTCGTGCAGAAAGATCGCGCATGAGAAATCGACGGTTCTGCCCGCCCAGATAGGGCGATTTATGCCGGGCGGCATCGTAGCAGCCGACCTACCAGGGCAAATAATGGATCAAGAGGGCACGGCGCAGAGCAGACGATTGTCCTCCCGCTGCCACACCCTGCCGGCCTCCCGAACCCCGCCGCACGCAACGCCATCTCGTGCTGGGAAAACAACGGTGACTCCGAGCCGTTGTGCAGCGCGACGCGCTCCGGGACCAGACCGTCGAGCATGGGGTTCGCGGCGAGCGCCAGCGGACGTAGGCACCGATCGCCGCGTTCTGCTCGTCATGACTGCGGTGCTCGGTGCCGTTCAGCGTGTAGTAGCGCAGCGCGGCGACTCTGATTCGATCCCATTCAGGGTTCACCGCCGGTGGTCAATTACTGGTCCGACATTCGGTGATGGGCCACCAGCTGAGCGCTCAGGGCGACGCGAGCCCTTGTGGGACCCGGGTGTGTCCTCCTGGGGAGGGACAGCACCGTGCAGAATTAGTTAACCTCCTTTCCAGTCGCCTGGCGGGACGGAATGCTGATGCACGGCCTGACCGCGCTGCCGGTAGACAACCCCGGCCCGGTGGCGGCATGGGGAGTCAGGCAACACCCTTGCGGATGTTGTCGCGGATGTAGGCGAAGTATGGGTCACCGGGGCTCTTGGGGGTGCGCCGGGGCACGGCGGCGGTGGGCGTGCCAGCGAACCACTGGTCCACGATGGCGGCCTGCTGCTCGATCCCGAAGGACGACCATGCGCCGCCGGGTGCGGGGTATTGGTAGACGCTCTCGCCGACCTGGTTGTTCGCCTGAACGACGATCCCCTGACACACGGTGCCGGGCAGGAAGGCGGAGTGGGAGATCTGCCAGGCGTGCACGAGTTCGTGAATGAGCAACCCGCCCTCGACCGGATATGCCTTGTTCTTGTACTTCAGCGGGCCTGCGTCGAAGGCGTCCCCGCCGATGTTGACGTAGATCCGGCCGTCGACGCCGGGCATGGTGAAGGGCCGGCCGCCCAGCCCGGCAAGGTGGGTGAGGGTGATCCGATCGGCGGGCAGCGTGCCGCCGAAGACCTCGCCGTTGGCGAACTTGGCCTCTTCGGCCCACAGCGGGCGCTGCTTGATCAGCGCGTTGGTCATGGCTCCGACGGCCACGCCGGCCGCGATGGCCAGCACCACTGATCCGCCGAACGCGAAGACCACCACCCCGGCGATGACGCCGAAGGTGGCGCCCAGGCCCAGGTTCCCCAGGAACTGGCCGGCCTCGGCGCCGAGCGCGATCACGATGCCGACCGCTCCGCCGACGGCACCGGCGGCTACGTCGAGAACGCCCTTGGCCACGTCCTGGATCACCCCGACCACTCCGGTCGTGGAGTAGTCCTTGGTCACCCACAGCTTGGCCCGGGCGACCGAGGTCCACTGGGCCTGAATTAGCGGGTTGTGGCCGTTCTCCTGGAAGTCGTCGTCGCGGGAACCGCTGGAGAAGGTGCCCCCGACATGGCCGCCGTGCCGGGCGATCAGGGTGAGCCCGTCGGGGGTGACCAGCGTCGCCGTGACCTGGAAGTCGTAGCCGACGGCACCGCTGTCGTGCATGTGGAACGCCGCGGTCCAGGTACCGTCCCGGCGTACCGTGATGCGCACGTTACCGCCGAGCGCGGTCCCGGCCGGGGTGACCACGGTGCCGGAGAAGGTCATCTCGTCCGGAGCCAGCGGGCGCCAGTTGTCGCGGATGCCCGACCACTCCGAGCCGTTCTGCCACGACTCGGTGTAGACGCGATGGTCGTTACCGGCGATGAACAGGTCAAGGTTTCCGGCGTCGCGCGTCATAGCGGTCACAGGGATCCCCGCCGGGAAGAAGCCGCCGATCGAACGCCAGTTGTCGCGGATCCCCGACCAGTCGGAGCCCTCATACCACCAGGAGGTGTAGACGCGGCCGTCGTTGCCGGTGATGAACAGGTCGATGCTGTTGGGTGACTTGGCGATCGCCGTCACCGGCGCGCCCTTGGGGAAGAACCCGCCGATCGAGCGCCAGTTGTCGCGGATCCCCGACCACCCCAAGCCCTCGTACCACCAGGAGGTGTAGACCCGGCCGTCGTTGCCGACCACGAATAAATCGATGCTGGTGGGTGACTTGCTGATCGCGGTGACCGGCGCGCCGGGGGAAAGAAGCCGCCTATCGGCCGCCAGTTCCCGGTGACCGCCGCCCATTCGTCTCCCTGGTACCACCAGGTCGTGTAGACGATGCCGTCCGCGCCGACGGTGAACAGGTCGAGATTGCCGCGGTTGCGACTCGTCGCCGCGATGGTTCTCGCCGCCTCCATGAAAGGCCCCCTAGGTGTTCTTGGTGCAGGTCACGTCAGCTCGCCGGTCGGCATGCAGATTCCCCCGGCCGCCATCGGCACGACTCAGCCCTGGTTTCGCGGGATGCGAACCAACTCCGTCGCGCATTCTCCTCGCCGACCCTCATCCGATTACCACAAAATGGCGTTTCGAGAAAATTGTCAATACGGGCGGCACGGAGGCCCGGAGTCCGAAATTAGGCGTCACTTAATGGCATTTCTGTTGAGAGCTGAAACGGATCGGCTTCATGCTGCTTCATGCGCGACGACAGTGAACACCCGAACCGGACACGACACCCGGCGACCCTCCTCCGGCGAGGCATCCGGCGCATGTTCGGAAAACGGCTCAAGATATCGACCGTTAGATGAACGCGCCGGGGCATGGGCTACAGGTCCGCGAAGTCGGCGAACGGTTGGCGCCCGGCCCTGCCGGCACTCAGGCGGCCTTGCCGGTCATCGGCAACGCCCGGATCGCGGCATGAGCGGCCGGTTGGTGGCGTATCCGTGAGATGTCATCCGGACTCGGTGGGCGTCATCCACGGCGTCGGCGGGCCAGAAGCTGCTGCCGCTCTGCTGGTCGTCTGAGGCTCCTGCCCGGCGGGCGTGCGATAGGTTGCCCGCCATGACTGATCTCGGACCCGTCGCCTGGCCACCTGCCCCGATCAGGACGGAGCGGCTCGTGCTCCGTGTGCCCGAGGCGCGGGACCGTGCGGCGTTCATCGAGCTGCTCGCCTCGCCCCAGGTGCACACCTACCTCGGCGGTCCCCGTCCGTGTGACGAGCTTGAGCGTGAAACACCCGAGGTGCCCGATCGATGGCCCGGGAGTTTCGTCGTCGAGCTTGACGGGGCGATGATCGGCCAGATCCTGCTCAGGAAAGCAGCCGGGCACCGTCGCCCGGCTGCTGTGGGGAAGGCCGATCTCGGTTACCTGTTCCTGCCGCGGGCGTGGGGATTCGGGTACGCCGCCGAGGCGTGCGCGGCGGCGCTCGGCTGGTTCGACGGCGTCCTTCCCGGCGAGCCGGTGGTGCTCACCACCCAGAGCGCCAACGTCGGCTCGATGCGCCTCGCGGCAAAGCTGGGGTTCATCGAGGTAGAGCGGTTCCATGCCTGGGACGCCGAGCAGTGGCTCGGCCTGCGGTCCCCGGTCACGCCGCCCGCTTGAGCTCGTGCGAAGGGTAAACGCTCGCCCGTCGTCGGGGATCACCGCCGTCCAGCACGTGCCCATGCCGAGCCACTGCGCGCTGCTTATCAGTCGCCGGTAGTGCCGCGCAGGTCGGCGTCCGCGACTGTCCAGTGTTCAAGCAGGGCCACTTCGCTCGGCGCCGGACGACGAGCTGGCCGACGCGGGGGTAGGCGAGGTCGCCGATGCCGATCATGGTGCGGGCCACGTCGCCTGGCTCGTCGGAGCTGGCCAGCAACACCACCGCGTCCTTGCGCAACCCCGCAGGGCCGGACGCTCCTGAGGAACCTCCGCCTGCCCGGCAGTTCCCGACGGCCGTAGGCCGGGGCGTGCTCGCCGTCGCCCAGTCGGATCTGTCGGTCCTGGTGGTGCAGCACCACGGCGCCGTCCGGCTGCCGGGCGACGGCGACGCCGGCCTCGGACAGGACCACTGCGCGTACGCCATCGCCGAGGTCACCACTGAGGTCGGCCAGGTCGGGCAGCACCAGCCCGGCGGCGGTCTGGACGGCGGCCAGCCGGTCACGTAGTTCCCGCACCTGTTGGGCGTCGCGTTCACGTTCAGCTTGGGCGGCGTGGGCCTGCTGTTCGGCCGTCACGGCGCGCTCGCGCTGGAGATCGCGATCGGTGCCCGCCTGGCGCAACTCCTCCTCGGCGCGGGCCTGCAGTCGCGCGGCGGCAGCGGCTTCTCCCTGGGCGGCGGCCAGGGCCAGGCGGGGCGTCGGTCGCCTCCTGCCTGGCGGTCTCGGCGCGGCCTTCGGCGGTCTCGGCCCGAGCATGAGCCTGGCGGCTGTCGTGCTCGGCGCGTTCGCGGGCGAGGTCGGCGTCGGCGGCCGCAGTCCGCAGGGTTTCGGCGTGCCGGGCCATGGGACGGCGGGCGTCACGCGGGTCACGGGGTCACGGGGCTGTGGTTACGGGGTGGGGGGTTCGAGGTCTCGTGGGATGAGGGGCGGCGGGCGGCGTAGGAGCGGAGGGCGCGCAGGAAGTCGATGTGGCGGAACCCGGGCCAGTACACGTCGCAGAAGTGGAGCCGGGCGGTGGCCGACTGCCAGATCAGGAACCCCGAAAGCCGCTGCTCCCCGCTTGTCCTGATGATGAGGTCCGGGTCGGGCCGCCCGGCCGTGTAGAGGCGGGCGGCGATGTCGTCCGCGGTGATCGTTCGGGCGAGCTCGTCGATTGGCACGCCCGCGTCCGCCTTGTCGGTCAGCACGGACCTGAGCGCGTCGACCACCTCCTGCCGCCCGTCGTACCCGATGGCGAGCGTCAGATGAAAGCCTTCCCTGTCGCGGGTACGGTCGACGGCGAGCTTGAGCGCGTGGGCCGTGGGGTCGGGCAGTTCGTCGAGCCGTCCCGCCACGTGGAGCCGCCAGCGGGGGGCCGAGTCGACCAGCCGTACCGCGATGATCTCCTCGATCAGTCCCATGTAGAAGGCGACCTGCGCCGACTCGCGCTTGCGAACGTTGTCGACGGACGCGACGTAGATGGTGACGTGTCTGATGTCGAGGTCGGCGCACCAGCCGATGACGGTCTCGATGTGCTCGACGCCGTGGCGGTGTCCTTGGCTCGGGTTGTCCAGACCCATCTCCTTGGCCCATCGCCTGTTGCCGTCCATCACCAGGGCGACGTGGGCGGGGAGTGGGCCCTTCAGCAGCCGGGAGCGCAGGTGACGGGCATAGAGGGTGTAGAGGGCATAGAGCACAAGCAGCACCCTAGTAGCGGCTGCCACCGCGGCGGGCGAGTTCACGCCGCAGTTCAAGGTTCTCGCCATGGGCTTGCTCGAGGGCCGCTCGTAGCTCCGAGATCTCTTCCCGATGCCGCCTTCTCAGGCGGGCAAGCTCGGGGTTGAGGAACCGGCGGACAGCCGTTGGCGCTGAGAAGGATCTTGAGTGCAGAGAGCTGAAGATGTTCTTGGTTGCGAAGCTTCCCAGCTCGTTGCCTGGTCCCGGCGTCGGCGTGCGGCGCGGATCTCGGCGTCGGCGACCTTGCCGTCGAGCAGCGCGTACAGCTGGGTGGTTTCGGTGGAGGCGTGGCCGAGGTGGCGGCGGACCCTCGATGGATACGCCTGCGTTGATGAGTTCGGTGGCGTGGGCAGCCGTACTACCCAGCGAGTGGTCCCTTGCCCCGGCTGAGACGCTTTCCCGAGTTCACCTGCGAGGCAGCAGTATGGCGGCGGCGCACATCACGCCCGCAGCGGTGAAGAGCGACGTGCGCGTGTCGGTCCAGGTCGCCATGAGGCCGCCGAGAAGGATGAACAGGGGCTGGGTGACCGTCGTGGCGAACGACCACAATGTGGCCACGCGAGCCATGAGATGGTCCGGGGTCTGCAACTGCCGATAACCGGCCATGGTGGAGTTCGCCGCGCCGGCGAACAGCAGGACCATGCCGAACCCAAAGCCGCACATCAGCAGTCCGAGCGTGCCGGGGAACGCCGCTGGGATGAGGAAGTACCAGGGGCCGCGCAGCAGGCTGGCCCACCACAGCGCGCGCACGGCTCCCAGCCGCGCCACGAGTTTCGGTGCGAGTCTGGCGCCGAAGAACCCGCCCAGCGACGGCACTCCCATCAGCAGCCCGTACTGCCAGGCGTCGAAGTGCAGGTCGCGCAGGTAGAACACGGCGCTCACCGAGGCCGCCATCGAGCTGGCGCCGGCGAAGGTCACCCAGCTGATCAGGATCGGCCGGAGTGTCGGATGCTCCCAGGCGAAGCGCCATCCGGCGAACAGCTCCGCACGCCGCGACGAGTGCTCGTCGCGGACGGGCTGGGCTGGCTCCGGAGTGCGCAGGGTCCTGACCGCTAACGCGCTGACCAGGAAAGACAGGGCGTCGATGACTAGGGAGCCAACTGCGGTGAGAAGGCCGATGAGAGCGCCGCCCAGCGACGGACCGGCCGAGATGCCGAGCCAGCGCGTCGACTCCAGGCGGCTGTTGGCTTCGATCAGTTGTTGCGCTGAGACCAGCGCCTTGAGGTGGGCCTGCGCGGCGGCGGCGAACGCGATCTGGCACGCGGCGTTGACCACGGCGATCACACCCAGGTGCGCGAAGGTCAACACGCCCAGGAGCGCCGCGATCGGAACACTCGCCAGGCAGGTGAACCTGATGACGTCAGCCGTGATCAGGATCGCACGTTTGCGCTTGAACTCGACGTGGCTGCCGAGGGGGAAGGCCAGCAGCGCGGTGGTGATCGCGGTCAGCGCCGATAGCAGCGCGACCTGGAATGTCGAGGCCCCGACAACGGTGACGGCGATAACGGGCAGTGCCACCATGCCGACGGCCGATCCGAGCTGGCTGATGGCCAGACCTGTCCAGAGCCGCCGGAAGTCCGTATGTCCTCGGACGCTTATTTGGGGGGGAAGTCACTCTGCCTCATTATGCCGCGACGATCTGCTCTAAGATCCACGCGCGTGGTGGGCCTGGCAGCCGTGGGTGAACCAGCCGGAGGGGCGGCAGACGAGCAGGGCGCGGCATCAGGGGCGGTGGAGCACGGCAAGTGAGGATGTTTCGGCCTTCAGTTCCTCTTGATCGTTCTCAGCGCCAATGGCTGTCCGCCGGTTCCTCACCCCCCACACCGGCGAACGCTGGCACTGATCGGCCCGGCCGACGATTGGGAGGTGGTCTCGATCTCTTTGGCGTCGAACCACCTGCCGTAGAGATCCTGTGTCCATCCCCTGAAAGCGTGGAGACGGTTCTATGCCACAGCGGTCCTCAGCAGGGCCGATGGGGCTTGTCTCTTCTCGATCATGTGACGTTCGAATGTGATGGGCGGCAGCCCGTCGTTGGTGCTGTGCCGCCGGGTGGTGTTGTAGAAGTCGTCGATCCAGGTGGCGATCTTCAAGCGTGCTTCGGCCCGGGTTCGGAACCGGTGGCGGTGCACGTACTCGACCTTGAGGGTGCTGTTAAGGCCTCGGCGGCGGCGTTGTCCAGCGCGCAGCCCACGCGGCCCATGGACTGGACCACGCCCAGGCGCCGGCGATGACCCCGTCGATCACCGACAGGTCCAGTGACACGAGGGGCGCAGCAGTGGCTCCAGCGAGAGGTCGCGGTCGGCCAGGCCCACCCTGCCGAGAGCGGCATCGGCGGTGCGGGCCAGTGACTGGCTGACCCCGCCGGTCGCCTGATAGCCGGCCAACGTCAGCTTCTGACCCTCGCGGTGCTTCCAGGTCGCGAGCAGGGTATGCGACAACAAGGGCAAGACAGCGCCAGGGTCGCTGGAGACCGTGGCGAGGACGTGGTCCTGGGCAAAGGTCGCTCCCAGGTCCTCCAGAATGCGCTCCGCCAGCCCGGCCTCCAGCGTGAGCTGTGCGAGGCCGGCGGGCTTCTCGATGGCCTGACGCAGTTGTGCCGCGGTCATCGGTCCGACCACCAGCGGGCGGGCCAGGGCCGGTGCCAGCTCGGGATAGGCGGCACAATGGCCGAAGAAGTCGGCGCGCATCCCGATCACCACCGCCGTGGGTGACCCTTGCGCGGGAGTGCATGCCGCGTGCAACGCCTGGATGAAAACCCGGCGGTCGTCCGCGCCGGCCCAGGAGGTGAACAGCTCCTCGAACTGGTCAACGATGAGGAGCCTGCACCCGGCCTGCGACAGCAGCTCGTGCAGCACAGCGGGGTTGTCGGTCAGGCGATCTCGCACGTCGCGCGGAGCGTCCTCGCCGCAGAACTGGTCAGCCAGGATCTGGACGGGGTCGGGGTATGACGAGCATCGGAACGAAAAGTCCCGTTAGCGGAGCGAATTCGAACGGCTTACCGTGACTTTTCGTTCCGATGTGTCCAGCGGATCTGTTTCCGCACGTCGCAGCTTCAGACGATGAGGAAGCCAGCGCTGCGCCGGGCTGAAGATTCTCAGCCTCCGGACTGTCCGAGAGTCGGCTGCTGTCCTGCGCGGAGCTCTTGCAGGTCGGGGATGTGGTTGTACAGCGTGCCGACGCTGACGCCGAGCAGTTTGGCGATCGAGGTCACCGACCGCTCCGGGTCGGGCAGCAGGTCGCGGGCCGCCTTCAGCAGCTCGGCGTTGACCACCGTCGGGCGGCCCCCGGTGCGGCCGCGGGCCTTGGCGGCGGCCAGACCCTCATGAGTGCCGGCCACGATGAGCTCGCGGATGAACTCGGCCAGGGCTGCGAAGACGTGGAAGACCAGGCGGCCGCCGGGGGTGGTGGTGTCGAGCCGCTCGTGCAGGCTGGTGAAGCCGATCTCGCGGCGGCGTAGGTCGCCGACCATGGTGATGAGGTCGGCCAGGGACCGACCGTAGCGGGCCAGCTCGGGCACGACGAGGGTGTCGCCGGCTGACAGGAAGGCGTGGCAAGCCTTCAGCTCCGGCCGCAGGGCGTTCTTGCCGGACTTCTTGTCGGCGAAGATCTTGCGGCAGCCGGCGGCAGTGAGCGCGTCGATCTGCCGGTCCAGGCTCTGGCCGCGGGTGGAGACGCGGGCGTAGCCGATGAGGATCTCCGAGCGGACGGCGGGGAAGGCGCTCAACAGGTCGGCGTCGACGGGCAGGCCCCCGGGAAGTTCCAGCGAGGTGGTCGTCACCATCGGATTCTCTCAACAAACGGTGCTGATGATTGTTGAAGACACGGGGTTGTTGAAGCGAGTTGTTGAAGACCGTCTGCCCTGGTCGAGGTTCCCGGCCGTGATCTCTTCAAGAAACGCTCGTTTTCTGAAGATCCGGGGGCGTCGGTCGCTTCCTCCACGGACCGCGTACGGCCGGATTGGAGCTGTGGGCGAGCAAGTGCCCCGGTCTCACCGACGCGGGACCGGGGCACTGTCAAATGGTCGTTGATCGGTTAGTCGGTGGCCTTGGCCGCAGTCTCGATGAGGCGGGTGGTCAGCCCCGGCTGGCTGATCATGGGGACGTGGGAGGCGCCCCTGGCCTCGACGACGTGGGCCTTGGCGCGCTTGTAGAACCAGCGCTCCAGATCCGGCGGGATCGCCTTGTCCTCGGTGGCGACCATGCCCCAAGAGGGGATGGTGCGCCAGGCCGCGGCGGTCGTCTTGTCGGTGAAGGAAGAAGCGGCGAAGGGCCGCTGGGTGGCCTGCATGATCCGGGTCACGGAGGCGGGCAGGTCGGCGGCGAACGCGGAGCGGAACTTGTCCGGCTTCAGATACAGGTCGACGCCGTCGGGATAGGGCACTTCCTTGACGGCGGCCGGGATCTGGGTGCCGGGGTACTTGCTGATCAGGGCGCCGAGTTGCTCGCCCTCGTCGGGGACGAAGGCGGCGATGTAGACGAGCGCCTTGACGTTGGGGTTGTCGGCGGCGGCGTTGGTGATGACGGCGCCGCCGTAGGAGTGGCCGACCAGCACGATCGGCCCGTCGATGGATTTCAGGACGCTGGCGATGTACGGCGCGTCGACGGGCAGGCCACGCAGCGGGTTGGCGGGTGCGATCGCGGTGTAGCCGTCACGCTGCAGCCTGGTGATCACCTCGTTCCAGTTGGAGGCGTCTGCGAAGCCGCCGTGCACGAGCACGATGGTCGGCTTACCGCTGTTTGTGCTGCTGCTGGTGGCCGAGGCGGAGGCAGTGGGGGCAGCCAGGAGAGCCGCGGCCAGAAGTCCGGCGGCCGCGGTGAGCAGGACCCGGCGCGGCCCGGTAGGGGGGTTCGTCATGAGGGGCTCCGTGAAGGTCAGGCCGCGGCCTGGCGGATGAGACCGGCGACGGCGGCCGGCTGGGAGACGTAGACGGCGTGGCTGCCGATCGCGTCGACCACGGTGGCTCCCGCTCGCGCGGCCATGGCCCGCTGTGCGGGCACCGGGATCATGCGGTCCTCGGTGGCCACCAGATACCAGCTCGGCTTGGCACGCCAGGCCGGTTCGGTGACCGCGCCACCGAGCGCGTCGACGCCCCAGGGCACCTGCGCGTCGGCCATGAACGCCGCCGTGTGGGCGGGCAGGTCGGCGGCGAAGGAGTGGTGGAACTTCTCCCGGTCCAGGAGCAGGAAGCCGTCGACCGGCGGCAGGATCGGCGGGACCGGCGCGCCGGGCGGCGGGTCGGCGATGAGCGTGTTGACCGACTCGCCCTTGTCCGGGGCGAAGGCGGCGATGTAGGCGAGCGCGGCGACGTTGGGGTGGGTGCCGGCTTCGCTGATGACGACGCCGCCGTAGGAGTGGCCGACCAGGACGGCAGGGCCGTCGAGGCCGTCGAGGACCTGCCGGGTCGCGGCGACGTCCCCGGCCAGCGACAGCGTCGGGTTCTGCACGATGCGGACGGTGAAACCGTCCTTGGCCAGTTCGTCGTAGACGCCCTGCCAGCCGGACCCGTCCACGAACCCGCCGTGCACGAGCACGATGTTCTTGATGGTCATGAGGTACTCCTGACCTGGATGAATGGAGCCTTACGGCTTTCATCCAAGTCCTGCGGCCCCGGTGGAGACCATGCGGAACAGCAGGCAGAACTGCCGCCGGGGCCCGAACCCCTTTCAGCGAGCCCCTGTCAGCCTGCGGCCTGGACGCGGCAGCAGTCTGCGGCTTCGGTGTCGCCGACCGTCTGCCACACCTCGGCCGCGCGCGTGTAGGTGCGGCGGCTTTCCTCCTGGCGGCCGGTGTCGGCCAGGGATGCCGCGAGGAACTGCAGAACATAGGCCAGCGAGCTGGAGGCCTGTACCTGTTCGTGGAGGGCTGCCGCCATGGTCAGCGTGGTGATCGCCTCCTCATGGTGGCCGAGCAGCCGCTGGGTGTGGCCGACGCGCCCGAGCGCATGCGGGCGGGTCCCGGCCGCGACGCTGGCGGTCATGTGCTCGCTGTCGAGCAGGTCGCACGCCAGCCGGTACTGCTCCAAGGCTTCGGCCGGTCGCTGGTCGTCGAAGAGGCAGTCGCCGTACATCAGCAGCACCTGGCAGTAGGCGTCGACGTCGCCCGCGGCCTTGAACATCCGGGCCGCGCGCTGGGCCGCCTCGGCCGCCTCGGCCAGCCGCTTGAGCTTGCGCAGGGCGGTGGCGGTGTACTGGTGGGCCCAGGCGATCTGCATGGTGGCACCGGCGGCGGAGTCGGCGCCGCTGGCCACCTCCTGGGCTCGGCTCGCGTAGCCGAGGGCGGCTTCGGGGTCGATGACCGGGGGGATCATCTGGACCCAGGCCAGGTAGTTGAGCTGGGTGGCCTGCTGGACGGTGTCGCCGAGTGCCTGGGCGGCTCGCTCGCCGAGGGTGAAGACCTCCTGCCAGTGCGGGCCGTGCATCCACCGGTCGGAGAACCAGTGCATCGACTCGGCGCAGTCCAAGACGCCGGCGTGCCGGCCGCGCTCGGCGGCCAGCCGCATCGCGCCCAGCCAGTTGTCCACGTTCACCCGCAGCCAGTGCTCGGCCTCCTCCAGGCTGGCCAGGCCGGGTTCCGGCTGCTCGGGCGGGCCGTGGGCGGGCTCGAACCAGCGGCCCGCGCTGGTCGCCATCCGCAGCAGCCAGCCGATCATCGTGTCGGTGACCTTCTGCTGGTCGGCTTGGCTGTCTTCGGCGTGCAGCCGCTCGCGGGCGAACAGCCGCACCAGGTCGTGGAAGCGGTAGCGGCCGGTGGCGCTGTCGTGCAGCAGGCCGAGGTCGACGAGTTCGTCGAGGGCGTCCCAGGCGTCCTCGATCTCCAGGCCGCCGACGACCGCGGCCAGGGCGGCGTCGAAGTCACGTCCCGGGATGAGGAACAGCCGCCGGAAGACGCGACGGCCCTGGGCGGGAACCTGCTCATATGACATGCCGAACGCATTGGCGATCTGGAGATCGCCTGCTTTGAGCTGGGCCAGCCGCCGTTCCTCGCTGGTGAGGCGGGCTGCGAGCCCGGCGGCGTCCCAGCCGGGCCTGCTGACCAGGCGGTTGCCCACGATCCGCACCGCCAGCGGCAACCCGCCGCACAGTTCGGCGAGCTGGGTGAGCGCCGCCGGGCCGTCGTCGGCGGCGCGCTCGCTCACGATCGCGGCCAGCAACTCGGTGGCCTCCGGCAGAGGCAGCGGGCGCAGGCTCAGCCTGCGGCCGCCTTCCAGCCCGGCCAGCAGCCGGCGGCTGGTCACCAGCGCCCGGGCGGGCCCGCCGCCGGGCAGCAGCGGACGCACCTGCTCCTCGCTGGCCGCGTTGTCCAAGACCAGCAGCACCCGCCGCTCGGCCAGCAGCGAGCGCAACAGGGAGGAGCGGCCGTCGAGGTCGGCCGGCATCCGCTGCTCGGCGACGCCGAGCGCGCGCAGCAGCATCGCCAGGGCGTCGACGGCGGCCAGCGGCTGAGCCGACATGCCGAACAGGTCGAGGAAGAGCACCCCGTCGGGGAAACCGGGGCGCAGCAGGTGAGCGGCACGGATGACCAGGGTGGTCTTGCCCAGCCCGGCGGCGCCGGTGATCAGCCCCACCCCGGCGGCGCCGGGTTCGGCGTCGCGACCGGCCAGCTCGCTAACCCAGGCGACTTCGGCGGTGCGGCCGGTGAAGTCTTCGACCGAGCGGGGCAGTTCGCACACGCCCGAGGGCCGCGCCCAGTGATCGCCCAGGCGGGCTTCCCGCGCCAGGTCGATGAGCTCTTTGCGGGCGCCGTTCTCCAAGCCCAGGGCGTCGGCGATGGCGGTGATCGTGCGCTGCTGGGGGCCTTTGCTGCGGCCCCGTTCCAGGTCCGACAGGGATCGGACGCTGATGCCCGATGCCTCGGAGAGGTGCTCCAAGGTCAGGCGTGCCGCGTGGCGGTGGCGGCGCAGCACCTGCGCTAAGGCTGGCAGATCGGTGATGGGAGTGCTCCTGCCCTGCATGAAACCACGATGATCAATAGGTGGGACCAGCCTACGGAAATCCGTCCTGCGGGGATACCGCACAAACGGTGCGCTGCATCCCAGGAGATCTTCTGCGCGCGTGCCTGCCGGCTGCTGGGCGCGGTCGCAGTCACGTCCGCGCCCAGCCTCTCGGCGGCGCTGGGCTCTTACACGATGCCGTCGTCTTCCCAGTCCGGCTCGTCGGGGTTGCGGAGGGCGCGGACGCCGGCGGGGCCGAGGTCGGGCCGGGCGAAGGAGTAGGTGCCGATCACGTTCAGGTGCTGGCGCACGAACGGCGACAAGCGTGCGACGTTCTCCTCGGCCAGAGGGTAGCCGTCGGCTTTCAGCTGGTCCAGGGCCCGGTCGATGTAGAAGGTGTTCCACAGCGTGACGCAGTTGAGCACCAGGCCGAGCGCGCCGAGTTGGTCTTCCATGCCCTTGTGGTAGCGCTGATACAGCTCGCCCTTCTTGCCGTGGAAGATCTTCCCGGCCAGGGCGTGCCGGGATTCCTGCAGGTTGCGCACACCCTTGATGTCGCGCCGGTAGGGCTCCTCGACGGCGTAGGTGAGGATGTGCAGCGTCTTGAAGATCCGCCCGTAGTGGGCGATCGCCTCGCCGAGCGGGGTGGGGTTGCCGTCGCGCTGGATCATGCGCATCAGGTCGTGGGCGCGGATCTCGCCGGTGTAGATCGACACGACGACCCGCAGGATGTCGCCCCAGTGCCGTCTGATCTTGTCCAGGTCGATCTTCCCGCGGGCGAAGCGGGACAGGCTGCCGTAGTCGGCGTCCTGGATGCGCCAGCCCTTCTGGTCGGGGATGTCGGCCAGCGCGGGCCGGTACTGCATGCCCAGCAGGTGGACCAGGCCGAAGACGACGTCGCTGTAGGAACCGTGTCGGTCACCAGGACCTCCGGGCGCGGCCCGCGAGTAAGGACTTTGCCATGGAGCGCTTCGACCTGTTGACCAACGAGCTAGGCGCCAAGATCGCCAAGCGGATCTACAACGTCGCCGTACTGATCGAGAAGTCGCCACTGCCCAAGGCGACTCAGGATCTGGTGATGCTACGCGCCAGCCAGATCAACGGCTGCTGCTTCTGCGTCGACTACCACACCAAGGACGCCGTGGTGGCGGGCGAGAGCGCGACCCGCCTCCACCTGGTCGCCGCCTGGCGCGAGTCGACGGTGTTCACCGACGCCGAGCGGGCCGCATTGGCGCTCGCCGAGGAGGCCACCCGGATCGCCGACGGCCACCACGGCGTGTCGGATGAGACCTGGACCGAGGTGCGCAAGCACCACGACGACGAGCAGACCGTCGCGCTGGTCTCGCTGGTCGCCATGATCAACGCCAACAACCGGCTCAACGTGATCGTGCGCAAGCCCGGGGGTTCCTACCAGCCCGGCATGTTCACCGACATGGCCAACTGATCGGCGCCCACGGCGACCCCCGGTGAATCCTGCACGCAAGCCGACACCGCGGAGCTGGAGCAATTCTTCCGGCTGGATCGCAGTGCCTTGGATGCGCTGGCCTCGAAACGGCGTCCGGCCACGAAGCTCGGCTGGGCCGTGCAGTGGGGCACGGTGCGCATGCTGAGGGTGTTCCTGACCGGCGATCCGCTGGCCGTTCCGCCGGAGGCGTTGGCGTTCGTCGCCGAGCAGCTCGGCCTGGATCCGGCGCATTTGGCCGCCTGCGGTCTCGCGGCCGCGTTGACCGGGCCGCAGGCGGCCGTGTCGGCTGGGTCAGTGCAGCAGGGTGTAACCGAACTGGCCGGCCTCGGTGAGCCCGACCGAGGCGGCGTGGACGACCTGGCCGCCGGCGGGGACGCCGGTGGCGGTGCCGGGCAGGACAGCCAGCATGCCGTGGCCGGTGTTCTTGCCCGGCGCGGCCGCCACGAGCTCGCCCTTGCCGTCCCCGGTGACGTCGATGATCGAGACCGACGCGCCGAAGGCGTCGCCGGCGACCGACTGCTCGCTGACCGGGTCGGCGGTGGGCTCGGCGCCAGGGGGTGCGACGCCGTCCTGGGTGATGATCTGCGTGCCCGAAACGACCGGCCCGGTGGGTGAGCTGGGGATGAGGGCGACCGCGCCCGCCCGGTCCGCGCCGGACACCTTGGCGGTGGGCAGGCCGATGGCGATGTCGGCCGTGCCGTCGCCATTGAAGTCGCCGGTGGCCAGGCTCGGGGAGCGGCTGTAATGGCTCGGCGAGAACGAGGTCAGCCAGCTCAGGCCGCGAGCGGTGAAACCGATCGAAGGCGCCGCCGTTGTACCAGCCGCCCAGCGCCTGCCCGTAGCCCGCCCGCTACACCCCCACGATGTCGGGACGCAGGTCGGCCTGGTCGGCCAGGCCGAAGACCAGCGACTCCATGTCGCTGACGCCGGTCTCGATCTGGCGGGTGGTGTCGTTGCCGCTGGTCCAGGAGTGGATCTGGCGCGATCGGTAGCCGCTGGAGATCAGGTCGGTCTTGCCGTTGCCGTTGCCGTCGGTGTCGGCCGCGGCCATGCTCGCGCCCCATCCGGAACAGGGGGTGTTGATCGAGTAGAGCATGCAGCCGGGCTCGGGCCGCAGGTGGGAGCGTCCGGTGAAGCCGTCCGGGCCGCCGTACAGGAGGGTGATCTGGCCCGTGTTGCTGGTGCCTGAGGCGGCCGGGTAGCAGGGCATGCCGACGGCCAGGTCGTGGTAGCCGTCGCTGTTGAAGTCGCTGTTGAAGTCGCTGTTGAAGTCGCTGTTGTAGGCGATCGGAGCGGCCGAGGAGGGGGCCGGGGTGGCGACGGAGGTGAGCGTCGTGGGCGTGGACGCCCTCACATTTCATCTGCAACCGGCAGATGGACGACCTTGAGTACGTGGGGCTGATCTACCGGGCCGGGACGTGACCACGCCGACCACGCCGATGTACCACCTGCTGCACAGCGGGTTCGGCCGGAGGACGCCAGAAACACCCCGCGTGGCGTAGCGGCCTGCCCTGAGCGCTCGCGTTGGCGGGCTGCGGGGTCGTTTTCGGCGGTGATGCGGGCGGACGTCTCCTCGCCCAGCCGTACGTAACGGCCGGGGCTGGACAGGTGCTGGTGACGGGATTCGGCCTGCCGCTCCGGCGCGGTACGGCAGGCCTGTGCCAGATGCTGCAGCGCCGAGATCCTCAGGCCAAGGGCCCGGTTCGGCTGGCCGGGCCGAGCCCCGACCGCACGGTGGCGGGCGCCACGGCCTTGGAAGCGGGGGCGATGACGTAGCCCCCGCTTCCCGAGCAGCTCACGCCGACCGGCGGTTCCTTGCGATCACCTCCGGCGAGGGCGAGCGGATGGCGTCAGGTCGGCTCCCGGTAGCGGGGCTGGTGGGCTCTGTACTCCTGGGCACGGACGGCGAGTTCCCGGAAGAACACCGGGGGTGGTGTGACCTGGCCTTCGCGCCCGATCGGGGAGGGCGCCAGCGGTATGAGCAGGTCGGTATTGGGTGAGTGCAACCACAGGGCGGTCTGGTAGAGCTCGGGGATTTGCAGGAGCCGGAGATCGAACCCGGCCATTTCGAGCTGCGGCAGGGCTCGTGCGGCTTTGACCGCGGTCGCGGTGGCTCCGACGGATGAGCTTCTGTAGAACGTCGGCGGGAAGGTGCGGTCCGGCGTTTCGGCGACTTCGGCGCCGGCGAGCACCTTGCCGCCGGACTCCAGCAGGAATCGCCAGCCCACCGGCTGCGCCCTCTCCAGGCCGCCGCCGGCCTCGATGTCTTTGACGAGCAGGGCGAACACCCGGTGGGGGGTGGACACCTCCACGTCATCCGGGGAGATCTCGCCCAGCAGTTTCGGGCCCTCTCCGCCGGCTCTGGCGATCAGGCCGAGATGGGAGCGTGTTTCCTCCCGGATCCGTCCCGGCGGTTCAGGCATGTTCAACGGCATCGCATGCTCCCTGAGGCTAGTTTCGCCGAGTCTTGAAGGTCCTGTTCCAGGTGCCGTTCGGGCCGCCCGGATAGCCGCCGAAGAGCGTCTCCCACGCGACCCACATGATGGGATCGTTCTCCTGGCCCGCGTATGTCCCGTGCGTACCCTCCCACGGGTCATGCACCCAGACGTGCACCAGTTCACCGGTCTCCGGGCGGTAGCTGTAGCCCCAGATGTTGACGATGTGGCCGGAGAGGCCGCCACCCCAGCCGATGTTCATCATGATCGGGCGTCCGGCGTCTATCTCCGCCTTGACCTCGTTCTTCGTCAACGTCGGGAACCTTCTGACCTGCACCCACCCGGGTGCCTCCACCCAGTCGGTGTAATTCTTGGAATCTTCGGGGGCCGGGATGTACACCCCGGCTTGCTGCAGCGGCCCGGCATCGGGCCACCAGCCCTGGTTGCAGTCCCCGCGTAACGCGCCGCCATCCGGGCAGCACTGGAACGGCTGCTGGTTGGCGAGCCGGGAGTCCTTCCTGTTGAGGACCGCGGTGGCGAATCCGCACTGGGTCCATGCCTGCGCGTTGGCGTAGAAGTTCGCGATGCTGACCGTTGTCGCGTTCCAACACCAGTATGTCTTTTCCTGGTATTGACGCCAGCGCCAGTATGACGAGCCGAGGCTCTTGATCATTACGCTCTCGTCTGGCTGTGACATGCGATGCCATCCCTTCGCTACGCGGGGGTTACGTCGTCACCGTCTTGCGCCTCCTGGCCGGCCCGGAAGGGCCCACGTCGCTGACGTTAAGAGAGCGCAACTGCGCTCGCAATGATCACCATCTGTCAGGTTGGACCGAAACACAGAGTGGAGCTCACGTTTTCAGTTGCGGCTGTCCGTTACGTCTTGGCCTTCCGCTCAGCCACGACCAGCAGCGCCCCGCACGGACTTGTCTCCTCGACGCAAATCGCGAGGTCCGGGTCGAAAGCACCCAAGCCTCGGCCTGGTCGCACGGGGGAGATCGCTTCAGCCCTGCAACTCCGGTCCCATCAGCCTCCGAGTGGACTGCCGTAATCGTCACCACCCTCGTGGCCTCATCCGGCCACTGGCGCAGCAGCCCGGCACGCGTCAAGACGCCTGCCTGCTGTCCGGTCTGCGGCTGGTCGACGGGCTGATCACGATCGACCGGTGCACGGTGACCAAGCAGACCGTCACGGTGCGCGGCACCGGCTCGGCGATCCGCAACAGCACGCTCACCGGTGGAAGCCTCACGGTCAGCGCGACCGACCAGGGCACCTTCACCCGCAACGTCTTCGACGCCTTCCCCATGGGCCTGTCGAACGACAGCCGCCGCAACCTCGTGCAGGCCAACGTCTTCAAGAACTTGGCCACAGCGGGCCTCGGCGCCGCGGAGACCTTCCTGCCGCAGGACGCGAACACCATCGAGGACAACGAGTTCACCGGCAACGACATCGGCCTGTCCTCCAGTTCCATGCTGCGGCACATCATCGTGCGCAGGAACGTGTTCAACGGCAACAACACCGCCGGGCACGGTCGCCGACGGCGGCGGCAACCAGGGCCCCTGTGGCTCCACCCCCAACCCCGACCTGACCTGACCTGCTGGTGAGACCAGCGGCTTGCCGGTGAGACCAGCGGCCCGGTCTCCCGGGCGCGGGCCTGGCCGAGGTCCGCGAGCGCGCGCGGGTCAGCTCCGGCGCCGGTTCTCCTCCGCGTGACCGACCCCGGGGTGAGGCCGTCGGCGCGGGGGCGTGCCGCCGTACTCCGGGTGGTGCTCGAAGTGCCACCACTCGTTGTCGAACATGCGGTAGAGGTCGTAGCGGGCGCCGTGCTCCTCCAGCCAGCGCGCGCCTTCGTGCGGACGCACGTCCAGGGCGATGCCCTTGACGTGGCTGGACTCCGTCGGCGGCAGCACGAGCATGCGCGCCAGCGCCGGTGAGCCGGTGCGGCGCACCTCCTCCTCGAACATCCGGAGCTGCACGAGCGGATCACGGTATCCCGAGGTGAGGCCGAGGAGCTGGCCTTGACGCCAGAGCGCCTCGGTGCGCGCCGCGGTGAACGCCGCCAGGGCGCCGTCGGTGAGCCCGGCCAGGTCCTCGGCGGGGAAGCGCATCCGTAACGCCCACTGGCAGGCCAGCTCGCGGGCCCGGCCGGGGCGGCGGACGAGCGCCGCGGGCAGCAGGAGCACGGCGAGCACCAGCGTCACCACGGCGAACAGCCGATCTCGGGGCCGAGCTGGGATGGTGCGTGGTTCGTTCATGACGAACTACGATTGGCGCCGAATGTGAGTGGGTCGTCTGCCGAATGTCACCGTTTGTCGACGGCCACCACGCCGGCATCACCGTGACACAACGATGACATGGCGCTGACAAGACGGGGACATCACCGGCCGACAGTGGACGCAGTTGACCGGCGAGCGGGGTTACGGAGCGTGCTGTGGTACTCGGCGGTGTGTCGCGAGTGTTGTTGATCGAGGACGACCCGGCCGTGCGGGAGGGCCTTGAGCTGGCCCTGACCCGGCACGGGCATCGGGTGGGCGCCGTGGAGTCCGGCGAGGAGGGGCTGGAGCGGCTGCGCGCCGACCGTCCCGACGTCGTCGTGCTCGATCTGATGTTGCCCGGCATGAACGGGTTCGAGGTCTGCCGCCGCATCCGGGCCATCGGCGAGGTGCCGATCATCATGCTGACCGCGCGCGGCGACGACATCGACGTGGTGGCGGGGCTGGAGGCGGGCGCCGACGACTACGTGGTCAAACCGGTGCAGCCCAGGGTGCTCGAAGCGCGTATTCGCGCCGTGCTCCGGCGGATCGGCCGCGACCAGGCGGAACTGGAGCGGCACGGTGAGCTGACCATCGATCGGGCCGGGCTGGTGGTCACCAAGCGCGGCGCCCCGATCGGGCTCACCCCGGCCGAGCTGCGCCTGCTGCTGGAGCTCTCCGGCACGCCGGGCCGGGTGCACAGCCGCCAGCAACTGCTGGACTCGGTGTGGGAGCACGGGTACTTCGGCGACTCGCGGCTGGTGGACGCGTGCGTGCAGCGGCTGCGCGCGAAGATCGAGGACGACTCGGCGTCCCCCGTCTACGTGCAGACGGTGCGGGGGTTCGGTTACCGGTTCGGGCCGGTGTGAACCGGCGGTGACGCCTGTGCCGAGCCCGGGGCTGCGTGCCCGGCTGCTGTTCGCGTTCGCGCTGCTGTGCGTGGTCACCACGGCAGCGGTGACCGGCGGGCTCTATGTCCAGGCCCGCACCGACATCCTGCAGCGGGCCCAGGACGCCGCGCTGCAGGCGACGAGAGCGCGCCTGGAGACGCTCTTCCCGTTGCGCACCCCGGCTCCGGACCGGACCGAGCTCGGCAGGATCGCCGCCACCATGGCCGAGCGGGACAGCTACGCGCTCGCCGTCTACCGCGGGCTGTACGCGCAGGCCGGCCCGCCGTCCGACCCGGCGCCGGACCTGATGCGGAACCCGCCGCCGGGAAGCGGGGGACGCGACGGGAACGCGCCGGCCCTGGAGGCCGAGGACCTGAGGCCCCAGGCCCTTTCCGTGAGCCTGCGGCGGAAGGTGGCCGAAGGCGAGATGGCGTGGCAACGGGTGGTGCGGGAAGGCAGGCCCTTCCTGATCATCGGCGCGCCGTTGCTGATCACCGAGGGGGACCGGTGGCGGGTGTCCGGCATCGAGGTCTACACCACGCGCAGCCTGCTTCCCGAGCAGCGCAGCATCGACGTGCTCGCCACCCGCGCCTGGCTCATCGGCGGGGCGGCCATGGCGTTCGCGGTGGTCGTGGCGTTGCTGGCCACGCGCAGCGTGCTGCGACCGGTGCGCGAGCTCGGCCGGGCGGCCCGCCTGCTGGGCGAGGGCGAGCTGCGGACCAGGGTCGCGGTCCGCGGCTCCGACGAGCTGGCCGACGTGGCGCGTACCTTCAACGACACCGCCGCGGAGCTGGAACGGCACGTCATGCAGCTGCGTGCGATGGAGGCCGACGCCCGCCGGTTCGTGGCCGACGTCTCGCACGAGCTGCGCACCCCCCTGGCCGCGCTCGCCGCCGTCGCCGAGGTCCTCGACGACGAGGCGGCCGAGCTGCCCGAGCCCGCCGGCCGGGCGGCCAAGCTGGTCAGCCAGGAGACGCTCAACCTGACCGCGCTGGTGAACGACCTCATCGAGATCAGCAGGTTCGACTCCGGCGTCGCGGCCCTGTCGCTGAACGAGGTGGACGTGGCCGAGCTGGTGCCCGCGACCCTGCGCGTCCGGGGCTGGTCGGACGCGGTGCGCACCGAGCTTCCCTCCTCGGTGACGGCGAGGCTGGACCCGCGCCGCGTGGACGTCATCCTGGCCAACCTGGTCGGCAACGCCCTGCGGCACGGCGAGCCGCCGGTGTCGGTGCGGTTGTCCGCCGACCCGCAGTGGATCACTGTCGAGGTCCGCGACCACGGTCCGGGGCTGGAGGAGGCGGTGCTGCCGCACGCGTTCGACCGGTTCTACAAGGCCAGCGCGGCGCGGGCCAGGTCCGAGGGCAGCGGCCTGGGCCTGGCCATCGCGCTGGAGAACGCGCGCCTGCACCGGGGCGACCTCACCGTCGCCAACGCCCCCGACGGCGGCGCCCTGTTCACGCTGCGCCTGCCACGCAGGGCCCCCGAGCAGGACGGAGCAGCCGGATGAGGGCCGCACTCCCCCGCCGCGCGCTCGCCGCGGGTCTCCTGGCGCTGGTCGCGGGCTGCGGCGTGCGTCCCAGCGACGTCATCGCCGTCGGCGAGCCGCCGAAGGGAGCCGTCGCGCTGACCACGACGATCATTCTCTACCTGGTGAAGGACGGGCGGCTCAGCGCCGTGACGCGGCCGAGCGCGCGCCCGCTGTTCCGGACCGAGAGGCTCGCGCTGCTGGCAGCCGGGCCCATCGAGAAGGAACGGGCGCTCGGGCTCAGCACCGAGGTGCCGCCGGAAGCCGATCCGTTCCTGGTGACCGTCAAGGCGCGCGACCGCATGGTGCTGACCCCGTCCGCGCCGGGCGGTGACCTGTCCCCCCTGGCCGTGCGGCAGATCGTGTGCACGGCCGCCGCGTTGCCGGACAGCCCTGCCCGCATCGCCGTCGCGGGGGCGCGCACGAGCGTCGACCCTCGCGACTGCCCGGCCTGACCGCCGGAGGGAGCGCGGAGCAGCCCAGCGGCCTCCCGCGCGGACCTGGCCGCCACCGCCTCCGCCGTGGTGTCCGTCCGGGGCCTGGGCCTCTCCCTCGGCGTGGCCGTCTTCGGCACCCTTCTCAGCCGGGAACTGCGGGGCCGGGCCCCGGGCCCGGCGGCGACGGTCGCCGCCGTCCGGACGTCCTGTTCTGGGGCGCCCCGGCCGGCGAACGGCCGGCCGGGACGTGGCCGCGGTCAGGTCTTGGCGGGGATGCGCTTGCCGAGGTTGACGAAGAACAGGATCAACCCGACCGTCAGCACGATGTGCCCGAGCCCGGCCATCCCGGTGATCGCCGGGCTGGTCTCTGCGCCCAGCACCGTCTGGGTGCCGTGCACCAGCATCATCGCCACCGTCAGCGCCAGCCCGCCGTTGTAGACCCAGAAGAACCAGGTGAACAGCCTGCCGCCGGCGCTCAGCGTGAACACCTTCTCCAGCACCAGCACGATCAGGAAGAACAGCATGCCGAGAGCGAGCAGGTGGGTGTGCACCACACCGAGCTGGGTGTCGCCGGTGAAGTCGTTGAGCTTGGTGATCTCGCGATAGTAGAGGCCGGTGATGACGCCGACGATCATGTAGATGTGCGCCGCATGGTAGATCTTTCTCACGGTTGAGACCTTAGAGGGTTGTTTTGCCACCATTCGTACCGGCGTCCCCGCCGGACGGACTCAGCCCTGCCAGGCCCGGCGGAAGCTCGCCCGGGCCCGGTGCAGCCGGGACTTGACCGTGCCCGACGGCACCCGCAACATCCGCGCCGCGACGTCCTCCGGCACCCCTTCCAGGTCGCGCAGCACCAGCACCGCCCGATGCTCCGGCGACAGGCGCTCCAGCACGTCCCGGACGTCCACGGCCCGCTCGACGTCGTGCGGCGAGGGCACGCCGGCCAGTTCCGCCGGGCTGGACCGCCCGTCGCGCCGGGCGATCCGGACGGCCTCGCGCACGGCTATCGCCCGCGCCCAGCCGAGCAGGGCCTCGGGTTCGCGCAGGTCACGCAGATGCCGGAAGATCGCGATCAGCGCCTCCTGCACGGCGTCCGGCCCGCTGTCCAACGCGATGGGCCCGCAGATCCGGCCCAGGTACGGCGTCAGCTCGGCGAGCAGGTCGTTCATCGCCATCGTGTCGCCCCGCTGGGCGGCGAGCACCCGGGCCGCCGTCACGACGCGCCCCCGGCGTCCCGGGCCGCGTCCCCACCCGCGTCCCGGGCCGCGTCCCCACCCGCGTCCCGGGCCGCGTCCCCACCCGCGTCCCCACCCGCGCCCCCGGCCGTGACCCGGGACGCGAGCCTGGCCAGCGCCTTCTCCCCCGCCGCCCGCACGCCCCACGGCACCAGCGCCGCGCGGCCCGGGACGCGCACCCCGCCCGTCTGCGCGACCAGCGTCCCCTCCGGCACGGCGGTCGCGGCCAGGCCGACGAGCAGGAACCGGCTCTGCATCCAGCACCAGCCCGGCCGCAGGTCGACGTCGAACCGGGCGCGCATGCCGTACCGGCTGCGGGCCCTGGCCACGAGGCGGCCGTCGTCCGGGCCCGCGGACTCGACGGTGAGATGCCGCATGTCGGGTTCGAACGTGCCGAACTCCTTCTCCAGATCGCTCACCACGGCCCAGACCGCCGCGAAGGGTGCGGGAATGACGCGCTCGGCGACGGACGCCCCGGGAATGGCCGCGGCCAGCGCGCGCAGGCGGCGTACGGGGTCCAGATCGGCAACAGGCCAGCTCATGTCCATCCAGAGGCGGGAGGGGCGCGAAAGGTTCCATGGAACCATTACGGATTTCGCCGACTCCTGCCGGGCATGAACATTCCACGCCTCGGCGCCCTGACCGCCTCCGTCCTGCTCACCGACGCCGCCGCGCACCTGTACTGGCTGACCGGCCGCACGTGGCCCGCCCGCGACGTCAGCTCCCTCTCCCTGGCGGTGCTGAACTTCGAGGCGCCGTTCACCCCGCGCGTGCTGGTGCCGCTCGTCGCCGTGCTCGGCGCCGGGGCGGCGGCGGTGCTCGTGTGCTCACGCGGTCGCGGCGGCCTGCCCGCCCGCCTGGTCACGGCCGCCGTCGCCGCCGGGACCCTGGTGCGGGCGGCGGCCGGGCTGGTGTGGATCGCCGGCGTCGGCGCGGACGCCGGGACCCCGTTCTACTGGCTCAACCTGTTCCTCTACACGCCTGTCTGCGTGTTCATGGCCACGGCGGCGGCCCTGGTCGCCTCCCGCCGCGGCTCCCGGCGGCCCTAGCCGGAGCAGAGCTGGGCGCGCAGGGTGCGGAAGGCCCATTGCTCCCAGCGCTCCCGCGGCCAGCTGCGGCCGTGCACGAACAGCAGGTACAGCTCGGGGCTGAGCAGGCCGTACAGCAGGTCGGCGGCCTCCTGCGCGGACACCCCGGCCCGCGCCCCGGGCTTGCCCACCAGGGCCCTGGCCGCCTCCTGCTGGACGACGTAGCGGGGATCGACGTCGTCCGGCCACAGCGCGGCCACCTCCGGGTCGCCGGCGACCGCCGCCTCCAGGACCTTGCCGATCGGCGCGACGCGCTCCAGGACGGAGCTGGTGCCGGCGACGTGGGCGCGCAGCGCGTCCTGTGATACGTCGTCACCGTTCGGCCGTGCCCGCCCTGCTTCTCACCGTTCTGTACGGTGCCGCGCTGACGGTCGCCGCCGTCGTCGCCCTGGTCTCCGGTGAGCTCGGCCCGTTGTGGGGGCTGACGCTGTTCTCGGCCGCGGCCGAAGGCGTCACGGCCACCGGGCAGAACCTGTTCCTCCTGGTCCTGGCCGGGCTGTCCTGGTCCTGGGGGATCTGGCAGATCCTGCGCGGGCCGCCGGCGGGTCCGCCGCCCCCGCGGGACCCCGACGCCCTGCGGTTGCGCCTGGCCCTGTACGCCTCGGCGGCCACGACGTTCCTGCTCCACCTCACCGCGTCGATGTGGGCCGACACGACGGTGCTCGACTCCGCGGTGATGTGCGTGCTCGTGGTGCTGTTCATGCGGGTGCTGGGCCGCGGCCGGCCGTACATGCGGGGCGCCGGGCTGCTGGGGTACGGCGGGTTCACCGTCATCGGCGTGCTCGGCCTCCTCGGCCGGCCCGTCCCGGAGGGGGTGGAGCTGGTCTGCGGCCTGGCCGGTCTGGTCTGGACGGTGCTGGTCCTGCGGGCCCAGGGCTCCGACGACCGCTGGGGCACGGCGACCGTCGCGTACGGCGTCGCCGCCCTGGTGACGCCGCTGGTCCTGGTGCTGGCGGCGTTGCCGTTCGCCGGCGGGGAAGACGCGGCCGAGGCTCTCGGCGTGGTTTCGGGCGTCCTGATGATGATCTGGCTGGCGCGCTCCGCCCACGACCTCGCCGCCCCGCGCCGCCGACCGGCCCGACCGGCCCCCGAGGCCACGCTGGAGGCCTGAGCTCGGGCGGGCCGGTGAACCGGGGCTTGTGAACCCGGGGCTCAGCGTCTGCGCTGCCTGGTCCTCTCGGTCCTGTCGGCCGCGGGGGTCTCCCGCGGCAACGACGGCCTGGCCAGGGGCGCCAGCGCCGGCCCCTGCCACTGCCGGGGCCGCGGCCGCGCCGCCCCCGACCCCGCTCCCTTGTCGTCGTCGTCGGGATTTCCGCCGTCGATGGACAGGATGCGGCCCCGGAACTTGGGGTGCCTGGTCTCCCAGTACCGCCAGCCCTCCACCCTGGACGGCACGTTGGCTATCCCCGAGCCGACCTCGAACTGCTTGCAGGTGCCGAGGACCGACCACGCCGACCAGCCGATGCGGTAGCCGAAAACGCGGTACCACATATTGCCGTACATCCCTTTAGTGATAGTCCGGCTGTATTCATGGCCGGTGAAGACCATATGCCGCTCTTCGAGATGTGGCACGCCCATCTTGCGCAGGTTACGCACCAGATCTCCGGTCGTGATCGAGAACTGCTGCTCGTTCTCCGTCTCCCGGAACGCCCTCACCTCGTATTCCCGGGTCACCGTCACCGTGATGGTGCCGCCGGGGCCGTCAATGTAGCGGGTACGGGGAATGAAGAAGTTCCTCGGCGAGAGCGAACGGATTTTGAAGAAGGTGTGCGGGTCGCACCGCCCGTCGCCGTCCGCGTGCGCGGCCGGGGTCATGGCGGCGGTCATGGCGGGGGTCATGGCCAGGACGAGGGCCGTCGAGAGCGAGCCGCGCAGGGCCACTCGTGTCATGGTCCGCCCAAGACGAGGCGCCGCCGGCCGGGTGGGGTTGCTGAGGGCATTTGCTCGTATTTTGGGTGAGAACATGTACCGTTCCTTTCGGAATGCAGCCCGTAGTCGCTATCCGAACCCATAGACCGGAATGCGGCCCTTCCGCACGCCGATCAGGGCATCTAGACCGGTACGATGTTTACACTTGCCACGAATCACTCATCGACGCCACACCGAAACCGCATTCCCGGTGACCGGCAAGATTCAGTTGTCGGAATGCCATGGCTCAGGGGCATCGCTCAGCGAAATCGTTCCCTCGGCCCCCGGGACCCGCGACCGTGTGAAGGCCCGGATCCGTTCGGCGATGACCTCGGGGGCGTTCAGGTCGGGGGCGTTGTGGTCGAGCCCGGCGATGATCTCGTGCCGGGCGTCGGGCATGAGGCGGCCCAGGCGAGCCGGCACATCGGTGAGGTAACCGGGTGACCTGTCGCCGCCGAGCAGCAGCGCCGGTGAGCCGACGCCGGCGTACCTGGCGCCGTCGGAGTCCAGGCGGACGATCTCGCCGATCTCGGCGGGGGTGGTCGCCATCATCGCCCGCGTGTCGCGCCCCTCCGCCCCGCGCAGCATCAGGAACGCCAGCGCGCGGAACACCGGCGCCGGCGCGTCGCCGACCGGAACCAGGCGGGTGGCCTTGAGGAAGGCCGCCATCGCCGCGGTGTGCCTGCCCTGCGCCAGCAGCCGCTCGAACGCCGGCAGCCAGCCGGCGGGGAAGGAGCCGTCGATGCTCACGCCCGGTTCGTAGACCATGAGCGCGGCCACCCTGCGCCGCAACCCGAGGTGCAGGGCGACGAGACCGCCGTAGCTGTGGCCGAAGACCAGGCGCGCGCCCGTGCGGTCCATGACGGCCAGCGCGTCCTCGACCTCGGTGTCCACGCCGTACGCCGGGCCCTGCGGGCCGCTGCCGCCGCGTCCGCGCCGTTCGATCACGTGCACGCTGTGCGTGCCGGACAGTGCTCGCGCCAGCGCCCCGTAGTGGTGGGCGCGCCGGTTGTTCCCGGGGATCACCAGCAGCCCCGGCCCCCGCCCAGCGCTGAGCACGGCGATCGTCGTGCCGTCCTTCGAGGTCACGTCCGCGCTGCGCCACCGCATCGACTTCTTGCCGCCCATCACGCCCTGCCTTCACGTCGGTGGAGACAGCAGCCTGGCCGCCGGGGCTGTCACCCGGCTGGCAGAACGCTGGCACCGGCGCCCGGGAGGAGAACGCTCAGGCCCAGTAGTCGCCGTCGGGCAGCCGCAGGAACGTGTCCGGTTCCGTGAGCGAGCGGGCGTCGGCCGGGCGCAGCCCAGCGCCGGCGAAGCAGTACGCCTCGGCGCACCCGTCGTACAGGTACGTGCGCAGGATCTCCTCCGGCGAGTCCTCCGGGAAGGCGTCGCCGCCGCCCGGATGGGTGTCCCATTCCTCGATCTCGCCGTCGCGGTAGACCCTGCCCTGGTTGCCGCTCTTGGGATTGGCGTACATGCCGTAGGCGACCGTGCCCGCCGACAGCGCCTTCATGACGCCGGGCGTGGCGGCCATGTACCCCCACTCCTGGAAGACGACGCAGCCGCCCGGCACGTCGGTGACGCCGACGAACCGCAGCGCGTCGTCCTCGAACGGATCCTCCTCGACCTCTTCGAGCTCCTCCTCCGTGGCGGGTTCGGCGGCCAGCAGGCGCGCCGCCTCGGCCGCGCTGACACCGCGCACGCACGTCAGGCTGAAGCCGTCGCCGTCGAGGCCCTCCAGGACGCCGACCAGGCGCGCGGCCTCCGCCACGGCCGCCGTCTCGGCCTCGGTGAGCCGGGCGTGGCCGGGCGGGAACGGGAAGAACAGGCCGGGCGTCGGACCGGCCAGGCTGAGCCGGCCGGGCGACCAGCCGCCCATCATCGGCCGCCACGGGTCGGCTCCGGCGGCGACCAGCGCACGGGCGTTGTCCGGCCGGTCATGGAAGACCGCCTCCCAGAGCGCGGTGCGGCCCTCGCACTCGGCGTCGACGTCGGCGACCCGGCCGGCCAGCTCGGCGACCACCTCCGGCGAACCGCGCTCGGCGGCGACGTGCAGGGGACGCTCGTCGAAGTATGCGCCTTCGTCGGGGTCGGCGCCCGCGGCCAGCCTGGCGCGGACCAGGGCGAGGTTCGTCCAGGAGTCCCACCCCAGATCGGACCAGCCGGGGGTTTCCTGTGCGGTCATGACAGCTCCTTCAAGATCCGTTATGCGGAGACGAGCGGTGTCATCATGGCGCAGGGCACGGACAGTTTTCGAAGATCATCCAGACGGCGGCCTCCGGGACGACCGCACCGGGAACCCCTTGTCCTCGGCGTCCCACCGAGGACAAGGGCGGGGCCGGATCAGGGCTGGGCGTCGAGCCATTCCCGGAAGGTCGGGCCGGCGAGCCTGGCGTGCGGGCCGGGCAGGAACGCGCCGGCGGTGGCCTGCTCGGCGTCGGGCATGCCCGCGCCGTCGACGCCCACGACCTTGACACCCCGGCGGGCGCCCAGGAGCCGGGCCGCCTCCGCCAGCGTCTCCCTGCGCGGACCGGCGATCTCGGGGATCGGCGTGCCGGGCACGGTCGCGGCGACGGCCAGGTCGGCCAGCTCCTCGGCCACGACGCGGCAGGCCACGAGCTGGGTGGGCAGCTCCGGGACATAGGCCACGTCACCGGGCTGCCAGTCCAGCAGCTGCCCCACGAACTCGTGGAACTGCGCCGCCCGCAGCACGCGGACGGGAAGCGGCCCGGCCGGCAGCAGCTCCTCGTGCACCCTCTTGGCGGCCAGGAACCCGGCGGTGGCCTTGTCGGCCCCGATGATGGACGCCACGGCGATCCGCGTGACCCCGGCCTGGCGGCCGTACTCGTGCAGGTTGCGGGCCGAGGCGCGGAAGAACTCCGTCGCCGCCTCCTGGTCGGAGGAGTGCCAGGAGGCGACGTCGATGACGACCTGCGCCCCGGTCAGCGCCTCGGCGAGGCCCTGACCGGTGACGACGTCCACGCCGGTGGCGCGGGACATCGGCACGACCCGGTGGCCCCTCTCGGTCAGGACGTCGACGACGTGGCGGCCCAGCCGGCCGGTCGCCCCGGCCACCGCGAACGTGGTGATGCTCATGTCAGGCGCCTTTCTCACTCGCTGTAGTTCCGGCCGGGCGGCATGCCGGGGATCGGCTTGGCGATCAGGGCCGCCGGGGTGAAGAAGCCGATGTGGGCGATCGCCATGACCAGCGACCACATCGCCCTGTCGTCGTACAGCGCCGACGCCCTGGCGTACAGCTCGTCGCTGACGCGCTCCCCCGACGGGTTCGGGGTGAGGACCGCCTCCACCAGCTCCAGCGCGACGCGTTCCGCCTCGGTGAAACAGGTGGCGTCCCGCCAGGTGGCCACGGCGGTGATGCGCTCCTCCGGCTCCCCCAGCCCGCGCAGGTCGGCGGTCTCCCTGACGGTGAAGTACGTGCTGCCCAGCAGCTGCCCGGCGCGCAGCTGCAGCAGCGCGATGGTCACCGGCGGGATCACCCCGTTCCGCAGGGCCTTGTGCAGCCCCTCGCCGACCACCGCCAGCTCCGGGAGGAACGGGAGGGGATTGGGCATACGCGACCGCCGGCCGGTCGTCGTGGACATGGACATGAGGAAGACTTCCCTTCGCACTCTCGACTCGTCGTCGCGCCGCGCGGATCGTCCGCGCGGCGTCCTGACGACCACGAGACGCCGCCGCCCCCGCCCCCGTAACACCGGCGGCCCTGTGACGCAGGCCACCGGCCGGACGTGTTACGCGGCGGCGCACCGCGGCGTCTTGTGCGTGTGGCAGTGCGCGGAGCGGACAGGCAGGAGCGGGACATGACCGATCACGACGAACACGCCGGGCCGCCCGGCTCCGCCACCCAGGTGTTCGTCGCCCACCGCAACCTGCTGTTCACCGTCGCCTACGAGATGCTCGGCTCGGCCGCCGACGCCGAGGACGTCCTGCAGGAGACCTGGCTGCGATGGGCGGACGTCGACCTCGCCGCCGTCCGGGAGGAGCGCGCCTACCTGGTGCGGATCGTCACCCGGCAGGCGCTCGACCGGCTGCGCGCGCTGGGCCGGCGCAAGGAGTCCTACGTCGGGCCGTGGCTGCCCGAACCGCTGCTGACCGCCCCCGACGTGGCCGAGGACGTCGAACTCGCCGAGAGCGTCTCCATGGCGATGCTGCTGGTGCTGGAGACGCTGCAGCCGACCGAGCGGGCGGTGTTCGTGCTGCGCGAGGTGTTCGAGCTGGACTACGACGAGATCGCCGAAGCCGTCGGCAGGAGCCCCTCAGCGGTCCGCCAGATCGCCTACCGGGCGCGGGCGCACGTCGCCGCCCGCCGGCCGCGCGGCACCACCTCCCCGGCCGAGACGCGGGCCGCGCTCCAGGCCTTCCAGCGGGCGGTCGAGACCGGCGAGCTGCAGAGCCTGCTCGACGTCCTCGCGCCGGACGTCGTCGCCCTGAGCGACGGCGGCGGCCGCCGGCACGCCCTGCCGCGGCCCGTCGTGGGCATCGACAACGTGGCCCGCCTGCTGGCCGCCGGCTGGTGGAAGCAGGACGCGGACAGATCGGTCGAGCTGGTGCAGATCAACGGCGGGCCCGGGCTGCTCGTGCGGATCGACGGCGAGATCGACGGAGTCGTGGCGGTGCGCGTCGAGAACGGCTACGTCACCGGCGCCTACCACGTGCGCAATCCCGACAAGCTGGCGCGGATGGGACGGGAGACCACCGTGACCCGCTGAGCGCGTCCCGGGTCAGCGCGGGGCGCCCAGGACGCAGAACTCGTTGCCCTCCGGATCGGCCATGACGACCCACGGCACATCGCCCTGGCCCACGTCGGCAGACGTCGCGCCGAGCCTTGACGTTCACCTGAACCAGCCGCAATGCCATGCCGATCACCCCATGCCCGACGACCGCGCCGCCGTCGGCACGCCTTTCAATCGGCGAGCAGGACGGCCAGGAGCCGCTCCGGCGCGCGCAACGGCAGGTAGTGGTCGGCGACGGCAATGATCTCCAGGCGCGCGCCGGGAATGCCCGCGGCGAGCCGGCGGGCGATCACGCCGATCTCCGGGTGGTCGTGGTCGCCGACCACCACGGTCGTCGGCACCGCGACCCGGTCGAGGAGCTCGACGGCGCCCACCTCCGCGAACAGGGCATGCCCCTTCTCCGCGGCCACCCGCAGCCCGGCGTTCTCGGTGACCATGTCGCGGATCGCCGCGTACCCCGGCGCCCGGTCGCCCAGCGAGGCCCAGAGCGTGAGCTCCATCTCGGCCAGGCGGCCGGGGTCGTCCCCGCGGTCGGCCGCCGCGTAGGCGTCCAGCTCGGGAGAGCTCGGCCAGTCATGGCCGCCGGCCGACGCCGCGACCAGGGTCAAGGACCGCACCCGTTCCGGGTGCTCCAAGGTGAAGTCGAGCGCGACCTCGCCGCCCATGCTCAGCCCCACCAGCGCGGCCCGCTCGACGCCGAAGTGGTCGAGGACCGCGAGCAGGTCGTCCTCGTAGCGGAACGGCGCTGTCGGCGGCGTCGAACGGCCCAGGCCCCGCGCGTCGTACCGGATCACGGTGCGGTGGCGCGCGAGTTCGGGGAAGACGCCGTCCCACAGGCGGCTGTCGTGCACGGAGCCGTGCAGCAAAACCATGGGAGGACCGTCGCCGGCCCGCTCGGCCCACAGGCGGCCGCCACCGGAGACGGGGACGTACTCGATCGTCATGGGAGCGATTCGACCACACTCCCCCTGCCAGGAGGACGACGTCCCGGCCGCGGAAATCATCCCCGAGGGGGACGGGGAATCAAGGATCGCTTTGACGACCGCGGAAGGGGACGACTTATACCGTTCACCCCATGGTCATCAACACGAACACCTTCCGCCGCGCCGCGACCGGCGTCGCCGCGGGGAAGACCGCCTCCTGCCGCCTGAACAGCATCTACGCCAAGCCCCCCTACTGGCTGCTGTACGTCTCGTAGACCACCCGGATCCCTCGGCTCGGCCTCTGCGATCATGAACGGATGCCCGAGCCGAGAATCCGCGTCGCCGCCTACGTCATCCGCCACCGGACCACCCCCGAACTCCTCGTCTTCGACCACGTCGACGCGCCCGAAGCCGGCACCCAGGTGCCGGCGGGCGGAGTCCTGCCGGACGAGAGCCTGGAACAGGCCGTCCTGCGGGAGGTCGCGGAGGAGACCGGCCTGACCGAGCTCACCGTCGTCGGGCCCATCGCGGTCGACCACAAACCTCGCGAGGACAACGGGCAGCCCCGGCACACCACGTTCTTCCACCTCACCCCCGCCCCCGACAGCCCCGACGCCTGGCACCACCGGGTCCACGGCGACGGCACGGACGCCGGCATGGAGTTCGCGTGCCGCTTCGTCCCGCTACCGCTGACAGACCAGCTGGCCGACGCCCAGGACGCCTGGCTCGGTCGCATCGAGGGGTGAGCATGGACACCGGCCGGGGCGTCTGACACGATCGCCGTCCGGCTCCGACCCCGCGGTGAGGGGGAACCCGTGCTCCGAACCGTCGCCGTCGTGACGGCGCTCGCGCTCGGCCTGGCCATCGTGCTCACCTCCGCCTACCGGACGGCTCCCCGGTGGGAGATGTGGGCGGCCCTCGCCCTGGCGCTGACCGCCGCCTCGGGCGCCGTCCTCGCCTACGGCGTCCAGCGCTGGAGAGAGCTGACGGCCCTGCGTCCCGCCAGCGTCCGCGAGGTGCTCCGGCCGCTCGGCGCCCTGCTGCTGGTGGCCCTGCTCCTGGTCGTGCTCGCCCTGGCCCTGTCCCCCGATCCGCTCGCCGGCTGGCGGGGCTGGGCCCTGTCGGCGATCGCCTGCCTGGGCGCCCTTCCGGCCGCGGCCACGATGTCGGGCATCCGCCGGTCGGCCGGGGCACTGGAGGGCGGCCCGGGCACCCGGGTGGCCACGCTGATCAGCTTCCGGCGGCTGCTGCGGCGGCTGCTGGGCGCCGTCGGCCTGCTGGTCGCGCTGGCGACGCTCGCGCTCGGCGCCTCTCCCGCGCCATCGCCCCAGGGGGCCGTCCTGATCTTCGGCGGCAACGGGTCGCTGCTGGTGGCTCTGGCCTACGTGCCGGCCCGCGCCGCGCTGCGGGAGGCCGCCACCCGTCTCTGCGACGGCCTGCTCCCCCTCGGAGACGCGGACGACGCCGCGACGGTGGTCGCCCGGGCCGAGGAACGCGCGAAGCTGGAGCAGATCCTGGAGGTCGACCACAACCTCATGACCGACCTGCAGACGGGCCTGGTGATCCTCGGGCCGCTCCTGTCCAGCGCCGCCGCCGCGTTGCTCCCCGGAGCCACCGGGTCGAGCTGACCACCCGCACTCAGAAGGGCCGGGGCGCGGCGGGCGTACGGCGGCGGGTGGTCGTCAGATGGCAGAGCAGTGCCACGGCCGTGACACCCGCGGCCGGCAGCCCCAACGCGGCGGGCACGACGGCGAACCACTCCTGGGCCAGCCCGCCCAGACCGCCACCGAGAGCCATCCCGATGTAGATCGCCGAGGAGTTGAGGCCGAGCAGGACCGGCGCCGCGGCCGGGCCGAGCGCGATGAGCCGATGCTGCTGGGGCACGACGACGACGCCCAGGGCCACACCCCAGACCGCGGCCCATGCCAGGGTCGACACGAACGTGCCGGTCGCCACCGGCGTGAGGGCCAGCGCGACGACGGCGACGACGAGGGGCCCGGTCAGCACGTGCGCGGGGTCGTACCGGTCGACCAGCCGTCCGGCGACGAGGTTCCCGGCCAGGATTCCGACCCCCCAGGCCAGCAGGACGGCGGCGAACAGCGGTGCGGAGCCGCCCGTCGCCTCCCGCAGGGCCGGCCCGATGTAGGTGTAGAGGGTGTAGGCGCCGAGGAAGACCAGCGTGGTGACAGTCAGCAGCGCCACGACCCGGCCCTCCTTCAGCGGACGCAGCCGCTCCCCCAGCGAGGCGGCGGGCAGCCGCACCTCAGGCAGCCCGGCGGCGATCCCCAGGGCCGCGACCAGGCCGACCCCGGCGACCGCCCACAGGGTGACGTGCCAGTCGGCACGGCCGATCAGCGTGCCGAGCGGAAGGCCCAACGCCGTCGCCGCCGTCAGCCCGCCCAGCACCAAGGCCAGAGCCCGGCCCCGACGTTCCGCAGGCGCGATCGCCCCCGCGGTGCTGGACGCAGCGGAGTTGATCATCCCGGCGCCCACCGCGGTGACGACGCGGGCGGTCATCACCACCTCGTAACCGGCGCCCAGAGCGGTGACGGCGTTGCCGGCCACGAAGACGCCCAACGCGACCAGCAGCGCGGTCCGCCTGTCCAGCCCACCGGTGAGCGCGCCCATGATCGGCGCCGACAGGGCCATCACCAGGGCGAACACCGTCACCAACTGCCCGGCGGCGGGAGTGGAGACCCGCAGGTCGGCGGCGATGGCCGGGAGCAGGCCCGCGATCACGTAGCTGTCGGTGCCCACGGCGAAGGTCGCCAGGGCCAGAGGGAGAAGTCGTCGCAACACCGGACGGTGCCACCTTTCATAGGGACCTCGGACGTATCGAGGGGAACCCTAGGGAATACATGGATACTTGTCCATATATCCATCTATTGGTAGCGTGACAGGCATGCGGAACACAGGGGGCGACCATGCGTGAGGTGTCACAACCGGCCACCGAGGCCATCCGGCTGGTGGAGGTGCTGCGCGCCCTGGCCGACCCCGTGCGCCTCGACCTCGTCCAGCGGCTCGACCGGATGGGCGAGGACCACTGCAACGCCATCGGCGCCGACATCGACGTGCACCAGACCACGCTGTCGCACCACTACCGGGTGCTGCGCGAAGCCGGCGTGACATGGACGACGGTGCAGGGCCGCGCCCGGCTGGTCCGGCTGCGCCGGGAGGACCTCGACACCCTCTTCCCCGGCCTGCTCGACTCCGTGCTCGCCGCACGACGCCGCACCCCCGACACCACGAAGTCGCCGACGCCGCACTCGGCCATCCCGACCGAGGCCCCCTAAGGGCACAGCGCAGAGGTCAGCAAGGCCATGGCCGCCTGATGAGGGTCACCGGAGAACGGCGTGATCGACAACGTGACCTGCCGCGAACCGTCCGCCGAGCTGAACGCCACCGTGAGGTAGCCCGGAGCACCGCCGCCATGACCGAACGCCGTGCCGCAGGGAAGAGGCGCCAGCTCCAACCCCAGCCCATACCCCTCGGTCGTGCCGGGATCCTTCATCTCCTTCAGCAGATCAGGGCGAAGCAGCTTGCCCTGGAACAGGGCGCGATAGAACCGGTTGACGTCCCCGGTGGTGGAGACGATCTCCCCCGCCGCCCCGGCCATCGTGGGATTGAACCGTGTGACGTCAACAGGGACGACCCCGCCACCCCTGGCGACCGGCACATATGCGTGGGCATGCGGCCCGTGCACCTCCGGCGAGGCTCCCGGCACGCGAGTGTGCCGCAGCCCGAGCGGCCGCAGGATCCGCTCCCTGATCTCCGTCGCGTACGGCCTGCCGGTGACCCCCTCGATCAGCATGCCGAGCACGATGTAGTTGGTGTTGGAGTACCCGTACGCGGACCCGGGCGGGAAATCGCGCGGGAGCTTCTCCGCTCTTTCCACCAGTTCACGTGCCGACCAGGTACGGAAACGCTCCTTGGGGATGCCCGCCTCGTCCATCATGCCCGTCGAGTACTCGGGAAGACCGCTGGTGTGCTGGAGGAGGTGCCTGATCGTGATGTCGGCGCCCCCGTCCACGAGCCCCGGCAGCCACCGCTCCACACTGTCGGACAGGTGCAGCCTTCCCTCCCCCACCAGTTGAAGCACCACGCTCGCCGTGAACGACTTGGTCACGCTCCCGGCCCGGAAGCGCCCGTCCACCGGGGCCGGCCGGGCACTGTTCATCGTCGCCTTGCCACTGGCGGCTCGCCAGGTCCTGTCCCCGTCGCGAACCTCGGCGATCGCGGCCACCGCACCCCCTGCCACGACCTTGTCCAGCATCGCCCGCAAACTCGCGCTCGCCTCCGCCGCCGCCGTGGCGGCCATGGCGGGCGTCGCCGTCAACGACACGGTCAAGCACGCCACGACGGCCGCGCCGGTACGTCTTCCCCTCACGTCACTCCTCCGATACGGCGGAGCCCGGCTCTCGGCCTCCGCCGTACCAAGATCCGGCACGAGAGGGCGGCACGGCGTCGGAGTAATCCCCTACGGAAACCCTGAATCCCCACCGACGATCTCCGCCCTGGGAAGGACGCCTGATTGGCCTTCTGGCCGACCAGCAGGGCTACGAGGCGAGCAGATCGAAATGGAAGCCGACGAAGAACAGCCCCAAGGACACCCACTTCAACGTCATCGGAAGCTCCGGATCCTGCAACGTCCGCCCGGCCCTGACCGCGAGCAGGCCCGCGGCCCCGCCCAGCATCGACCCGAGCAGCAACCCCAGATACCAGGGCACCTCGGTCTGCTCCTCGACCAACGCGACGGCCGCCCCTGTGACGAGACCGACGACGAAGGGCCCCCCGCTGGGCCTTCTCGCCATGAACCGGGTCAGCCGCGCGCCATATCGGCTCAGCCTCTCCGGTCCCACCAGGTCGACGACGACCGCCGCGCCGGACACGAACGAGAGGATCTTGCCGAAGCGGCCCCACCAGATCATCGGCAGGCCGAGCAGGTCGTTGCCGAGCGTGGACCTGCCGTGCAGCCACAACCCCCACGCGTCGAAGTAGCTGATGTCCGCCACGAACGGAGCATAGAAGCGGGCTCCGGCCACGCCTAGGCTTGTCGGCGCTTGGTTTTTTGCCGGATGGGATTCGCGTGAGCGAATCCTGGGGACCGCCTTTACATTGTAGATTCGGTAAGGATGCTCACGCTCAACCGGGCGCACAGGTCCCACACGGCGTTCTGGTTGCGTTCGTCGACCGCGCTCGCGGCCAGGTGAATGCTGGAGCGGGCCGATCGGGTCAGGTCCGACAGGAAGAGCGGCGCGACGACCTCCGCGCACCAAAGGCGCGATCGGCCGGTAGAGCCTCGGGAACGCGCCGATCGGGGTCGCCCTGTTCATCGGCGCGTAGCCGTGCCCGGGGTAGACCACGTTGGCCGTCACCCCTGTGCCGCGCAGTTCCCGGGCGAGCCGGGCGGTCGGCGCCATCGTCATGGTCTTGGTGTGGTTGTAGTGGCTGAACGTCCACCCGATGAAGCGCCGCTCCCCCAGCAGGTTGTCGTGCTCGATGGGGCCGCCGGGGATGCCGCCCGTCAGGTTGACGACCCGGGCGCGGCCGGTTCAGGCCGGACGTTGTTGACCAGGACGTCCAGCGTGTCGTGGCGCTCGGCGACCTGGGAGGCGATCCGGCGCAGGCCCTGGAGGCCGGTGAGGTCGGCGGCGAGGGCGTCCACCCGATCGTCCTCTCGGTCGGGACGCTGGTGTCAGCGCGAGATCAGGTCTTGCGTGAGCTCATGGAGGCGCAGGGCGTCGTCCCGGTCGAAGGCGCGGCCGTCCAGCGGCAGCCGGCGCTTGCCCCAGTGGGCGGTGAAGGGCTCGGCCGGCGGGTCGTCCAGGAGCGCGGTCATGGGCTCGGTCGCCTTCGGCACCGACGTGGCGAACACGGCGAAGAACGCCCGTGTCGCCGCACGCAGCGGCTGCGGCAGGCTCGCGGGCATGCCGGTGGAGACCACGCCGGGGTTGTAGCCGACGTAGGAGACGCCGCTGCCGGCGTGCAGGACGCCGAAGGCGACTCCGAGCAGGTCGTTGGCCCGGAAGGACTGCAGGGTGGCCTTGGCGCCGCTGTAGGCCCGGGTCAGCTGCAGGTCGTCCCAGTGGATGCGGCCCAGCGGCACGCCGGGCGTGCCCACGTTCATGACGACCGGGCGCCGCGCGGCCCGCAGCACGTCGTGCAGGCCGTGGCTCAGCACGAAACGGCTGAGGTAGGCCAGCGCGAAGCTGTGCTCGAAGCCTTCGCCGGTGGTCGCGCGGCCGCCGAGGAGCCGGTAGCGCTGGGCGCAGAGGATCAGCTTGTCCACGACCGGATGGTCCGCGGCGAGGCGTTCGACGACGCCCCGGCAGGCGGCCAGCGAAGTGAGGTCGGCGCGCACGAACGTGGCCCGCCCGGCCAGCGCCTCGGCCTGCGCGAGCAGGGCCTCCCCCTTTCCGGCGGTGCTGCCGAGGGCCACCACGTGAGCGCCCTGCCGGAGGTGGTGAAGGGCCAGCCCCTTGCCGAGCCCGTCGGTGCCGCCAGTGATGATCACGGTCTGCATGTTCACCTGCTCTCGTCGGCACATCCACCGAAGTGGATATGACATATCCGCTTACGTGATGGAGCCTAACACGAAGCGGATATGCTGTATCCAGTTAGCCGACGGACGGGATGCCATGAGCGAAGAGACACCGGCGCTGCGCCGCGACGCCGAGCACAACCGGCAGCGCACCCTGGCGGCGGCGCGGGAGGTGTTCGCCGCGCGGGGGCTGCAGGCCACCCTCAATGACGTCGCCCACCACGCGGGGCTCGGCGTCGGCACCGTCTACCGCCGGTTCCCCAACAAGGAGGCCCTGGCCGAGGCCGTCTACGCCGGCCGGCTCGACGACATCCGCGCCGCGGCACAGGCCGCGCAGGCGGCACAGGACGCCTACCAAGCCCTCAGAGCCTTCATCGAACACGCCCTGGAACAGGCCGCGACCGACCGCGGGCTGCGCGAGCTGATGCGGCGGGGCGCGGGCGAGAGCGAGCTGATCGAGCGCGCCAGGGAAGGCATCGCCGAGTCCTGCGGCCGCCTCATCGCCCGCGCCAAGGAGCAGGGCACGCTGCGCGCCGACATCACGGTGGGCGACATCGCGCCCATCGTCTCGATGATCGACTCGGTGATGGACCTGCCGTCCTCCGGCGGCGCGCAACCGTGGCGCCGCTACCTCGCGCTCATCCTCGACGGCCTGCGCACCGGACGAGGCACGCCCTGAAGGCAGCCTTAAGAAGGCCGCCGCAGCCTTAAGGACGGCCCACAAGTGTTTCCCAAGTCTCCTGGCACATCTTGACGGCAGAACGCCGTTCCCTGAGGAGAAGAGGAAACATGAGCATTCGACGTCTGACCGCGGCCGCCCTCGTCGCGGGTGGGCTCGCTTTCGGCGCCGTGACCGGCTCCGCCATGCCTGCGTCCGCCGTGTCCGCGTCGGCCGTGTCGGGGTCGTGGCACCTCGCGGGGTATTACCAGTACCGCGACCAGTGTGTGCGGGCCGGTTTCAGCGCCGTCACCAGCGGGGGCATCGTCCAGGATTTCCGGTGCGAGGTGTCCGGCTCGCGCTTCGCGCTCAGCCTTTTCTACTGATCGACCTGACGGCGGCGGCCTGCTCGGCCGCCGCCGTACGGCCGTTGCCGGGAACGTCCCGAATCCGATCAGGCATGAGGTTGTGGCGTGAGCATGAGCACGACAGGCACGGACGAGCGGGTGAGCGCGGACCTCCACCTGCTGGAGGACCTCGTGCGGGCCGCCCTGCGACGGTCCTCCGAGGACGGGTGGGACGTCCGCCACCGCCCTCCGTGGACGTACGTGGCTCCCCGGCGGGCCGGGACGCGGGACCAGGGATGGAAGCTGCACGTGTCGGCGACGCCGCTGTCGGCCCCCGTCGTGCTGGCGCGGGCGGCCGAGGTGCTGGTGCGGCATCGGTGCCCGTTCAAGTTCGCGGCCACGTTCGCCGACCTGACGGGCCTGCTGTCCAGGAACGTCCATCGGGGATCGGCCGGCAAGTTCATCACCGTCTATCCCCCGGACGACGAGGCGGCGACGGCCATCGCCGAGGACCTGCACCGGGCCACGTACGGCCTGCCGGGTCCGCCCGTCCTGTCCGACCGGGCCTACCGGCCGGGCAGCCTGGTCCACTACCGCTACGGCGTGTTCTCCGCGCGCAGCGTGCTCGACAACGACGGCGTCTACAGCTCGCCGCTGACCGCCCCCGACGGCGCCTGCCTGGTGGACCGGCGCAACGCCTGGTACTCGCCGCCGGAATGGGCCGCCTGCCCGTTCGAGTCCGGCCGGGCCCCGGTGCGGACCGCCGCGCCGGAGGCCGTCGAGCTGGCCGGCCGGTTCGTGGTGCGGCAGGCGATCCGCCACGGCGCCAAGGGCGGGGTGTTCCTGGCGGAGGACCGGCTCTCCGGCGCCCAGGTCGTGATCAAGCAGGCCCGCCCGCACATCAGCGCCACCCTGCAGGGCCAGGACGAACGCGACCGCCTCCGCCACGAGGCCGACATGCTGGACCTGTTCGGGCCGCTCGGCGTCACCAGCCGCAAGGTCGCCCTGTTCACGCAGGGGGACAACGTGTTCCTCGCGCAGGAACACCTCGACGGCGCCGTGCTGACCACCTGGGCGGAGCAGGCGAGGGCCGCCGACCCGGACGGCTGGCCGCACGTCGCGCTGACCGCGGTGCGCGCGCTGACCGGCCTGGTCACCGCCGTGCACGAGCGGGGCTTCGTGCTGCGGGACCTGACGCCGAACAACGTCATCGCCGGCCCGGACGGCTCCTGCCGGCTGGTCGACCTGGAGATGGCCGCCGTCCCCGGCACGCCCGTCACCAAGACCTACACCGCCGGGTACGCGCCGCCCGAGCAGGTGCGCGGGCCGATGTACGGGCCGGCCGCGGGGGCCGCGGCGGACCTGTACGCCCTGGGCGCGACGGTGCTGCACCTGGCCACGGCCTGCCGGCCGCTGCTCGGCTCCGACGAGCCGCCCGCGGGCCGCTCGTGGGACAGCCGGGTGCGCGGGCTGGTCGAGGTGGCGACCGAGGGCGACGCCGTGGCCTCGGCGCTGCGGCCGATGATCCTCGGCCTGATGCGCGAGAACCCGGCCCGACGCTGGGACCTGCGGCGCGTCGGCGTCTTCCTCGACGACCTGGGGCCACTGCCGGCCTCCGCCCCGTCCACCACGCCCCGGGGCGCGACGGCGGCGGGGGGCGTCCGCCGTCTGTCCGTCGCCGGTCAGGAGCGCCTGCTCCGCGACGGGATCGCGCACACGCTCCGGCGGATGGACCGCGATCCCGGCGCCCGGCGTCTGTGGCCCGTCTCCGGGTTCGGCGAGACCGCCGACCCCTGCGCCGTGCAGTACGGCTCGGCCGGGGTGCTCGCACTGCTCGCGTCGGTCCTGAACACCTCAGACCTGAACACCCCGAACCTGGACACCGCGGATCTGGGCACCCAGGTCCTGGGTACCGGCGAGGTCGGGCGGGGCGAGGTCGTCGCCGCGTTGCGGCACGGCGCGGCCTGGACGCTCCGGCGGCTGGGCAGTGAGGCCAGGCCGTCGCCGGGGCTCCACTTCGGCCGGGCCGGCATCGCCTGGGGGCTGTACGAGGCCGGCCGCGCCCTCGGCGACGACGCGCTGCGCACGGCGGGCGCCGACCTCGCGCTGACCCTGCCGACGTCGTGGCCGAACCCGGACGTCTGCCACGGCCTGGCCGGCACCGGCCTGGCCCTGCTGCACCTCTGGCGGGCCACCGGCGACGAGCGCTTCCGGGAGCGGGCGGCGCGCTGCGCGGACGCCCTGGTGGCGAGCGCCGAGCGCACCCCCGGCACCGTGCTGTGGCCCATCCCCGAACGTTTCCCGTCGGCGCTGGCCGGCGCCGTGCACTACGGCTTCGCCCACGGCGTCGCGGGGATCGGGACCTTCCTGCTCTCCGCCGCCGCCCCGGGTGGCGACGAGTACCTGGAGACGGCCCTGCTCGCCGGGCGGACGCTGCTGGCCGCCGCCCAGCGCACCGGCGCGGCGGCCTGGTGGCCGGAGTTCCCCGGCGGCGGCGTCCGGATGACGCACTGGTGCAGCGGCTCCTCCGGGGTCGGCAGCTTCCTCCTCCGGCTCCACTCCGTCACCGGCGAGCCGGATTTCCTGGACGCCGCGAAGGCCGCCGCCGTCGCCGTCCGCGGCTCCCGGCTGTCGTCGGGGACCGCCGCCTGCCACGGGCTGGCCGGTGACGGGCAGTTCCTGCTGGACATGGCCGGCCTGCTGGGCGACGAGGACCACCGCGCCCAGGCCGCGGAGCTGGCCGCCTGCCTGGAGGCGCGGGCGGTGCTGCGGGACGGGCTGCTGGTGGTGCCGGACGAGAACGGCGACACGGTGAGCTTCGGCTGGAACACCGGTCTGGCGGGCGTCCTGGACTTCCTGCTGCGGCTGCGTCACGGCGGCCCGCGTCCGTGGACGGCCGACGTCCCGGCACCGGCACCGGAACCGGAACCGGCACCCGCACCGGCGGGGTCGTGAGCGGGACGATGCTCCGGCTGGGGTTCCGGTTCTCCGGCCTGGGGCGGTACGCCGTGTGCCTGACCGCCGAGGGCCGCCGTCCCCTGGCGCCGGAGATGTGGGACCTGACCGGCGCGCGTCCCCGGTCCCGCGTCCTGCGTTCCTGGGACGGCGAGAGCGCCGCGAGCACCGCGGTCCCGACGGACGACGGCGCCGTCCTGCTGAGCCGCGCCGGAAGCGGGGGGACGCACCGGCTGCTCCTCGTCGTCCCGGACCGGGACGGCACCGGCTGGTCGGCGCACGACCTGGCCGCCGTCACGGGGGGCGGGCTCAGGCTGGTGGCGGGCCGGGGCGCGGGAACCGCCGCGCTGGCCTTCCGCACGACCCCGGCGGGCGGCACGGCCGTGTGGCGGCTGTCCGGCCGGGCCGAGCCGCCCGAGCTCGTGGCCGGTGTGCTGGGGCCGCTGGCCGGAGGCGTCTGGCTCGACACGTCCGGCAGGCTGCTGGCCCTGGCCGTGCCGGCCGGCCCCCGGACGCGCACGGTGGTGCTGGACCTGTCCGACGGCGCCGTGGCCCCGCTGCCCGGCCTGGAACGGCGCGAGCGCCTGCTGCTCGCCGCCCCCGAAGCAGGCGTCCTGCTGACCGCCCGCGAGACCCGGGACGGCCACCGCCTGGGCATCCGCCCGCGCGACGCGGACGCGCCCACCGTCTTCCCCGAGGAGCTGAACGCCGTCGAGGGCGCCGTCACCCCGCTCGCCCTCGACCCGGCCGGCCGGCAGCTGGCCTTGGCGGTCACCGCGGGGGTGCGCTGCCGCGCCGTGCTGTACGACCTGGCCGAGGGCGGTTTCCGGGAGGCGGGGCCGGCGACCGGCACGATCCTGCCGATGGCCGCCTGGAGCGCGGGCGGGCTGCGGCTGGTGCGTTCCGCTCCCGGCCTGCCGCCGCACGTGGTGACGGTCCCCGGGCCGGACGGCGGCGGGACCGGCCGCGCGGACGCCGCCGCGCGCCGCTTCGACGGCCCGGCCGGACCCGTCGAAGCCGTCGTCTACGGCGACCCCGTCGCCGCCGGGCGGGTGGTGCTGGCCCTGCACGGGGGCCCCGAGTCGGCCTGGCGGCTCGGCCACGACCCGCTGTTCCAGCGGCTGGCCGACGAAGGCGTCGCCGTGGTCGCGCCCAACCAGCGCGGCAGCACCGGGTACGGGCCCGCCCACCGCGACGCGATCCGCGGCGCCTGGGGCGGACCGGACCTGGCCGACGTCCTGCACCTCGGCCGCGCCCTGACGGCCGCCCGCGGACCCGGCGCCGATCCGCCCCTGTTGTACGGCGTGAGCTACGGCGCCCACCTCGCCCTGCTCGCCTCCGCCGCGGAACCGGGCCTGTGGTCCGGCGCCGCCGTCGTCGCGCCGTTCCTGTCCGGGCGGCAGCTCCACGCCGACGGGCCGCCGCTGGTCCGCAACATGCTCGACCGGCTCGGCGGCTGCGCGGAGATCGACGACGACCTCGGGCCGCGCGACCTGATCCGGCTGGCCGACCGGCTGCGCGGCCCGCTGCTGGTCGTCCACGGCGAGCGGGACGCGACCATCCCCGTCGGCCACTCCCGGCGGCTGCGGGACCGCCTGGCGCGGGCCGGTCCCGGCGGGCCCGAGCTCACCTACGTCGAGGTGCCCGGCGCCGGGCACGACCCGCTGACCGGACCGGACGGCCACCTCGTGCTCGACCGCCTGGTCGCCTTCCTCCGCCGCCGCTCCCCGCGGCGCCCATGATCCCGCCGGCCGGCGTCCTCACCCGGCGCCGGGCCGGTGGCAAGGCCCGCACCCGCGGGCTCCACACCGAAGAAGAAGGAGAAACCGATGGAACTCGACATCACCGCGCTCGACATGCTCCCCGCCCGCGAGGAGTCCGGCCTGGCCGCCTGCCAGGTCTCCAGCTTCACCTGCGAGAACGAGGGCAACAGCTGCTACGTCACCAGGTGACCCCCCGGTCCTGACCCTGCGTCGGGACCCGTCCCCCAGCGGTGGGGGGGGGGCGGGGGCGCGCCCCCCCCCCCCCCCCCCCCCCCCCCCCCCCCCCCCCGGGGGGGGGGGCGCGGCCCCCACGT
>NZ_JBITLS010000023.1:0-99497 GCF_044465465.1 Nonomuraea sp. NPDC049655 | reverse complement strand
GGTAACAAGCAGGGGACATCCAGCCATCCTGGCAGCCCCAGCACCCGTCGACTCGCCGCCAAACCGAGCATGAATGATCTTCTCAAACACGCTCTGAGGACCAGCGCGGCGAACGAGTCCGAACGATTCTGGAGATCGTTTGGGGACCTTGTGAACAGAAGGCGAGTGAGGGCGCGCCCTGGCTGTACAGCCACGAGTACAGCCAAGGGGGCGAACGCCAGCGGACCACGGCGGACGTTCACGGACACCACATCCCCAGGCCAGCGCCCCGCACCTTGATCAAAGCCACTTCTTTTAATCCGTAGGTTCCGGGTTCGAGCCCCGGGCGCCCTACCTCGACGACCTGGGCGGACTCCCCGATCATCATGATCTGGAAGCCCGCCCGGTTGCATTTCGAGTTGCGGATATCCCCAAAGTGCCCGGCCCATGCGGGCTGCGGCTTCGGTCGAGAGCGTCGCCGTGATGTGGGTGTAGCGCTTCGTCGTGGTCAGTTGTGAGTGGCCGAGAATTCCTGAACGGTGCTGATGTCCGCGCCTTGCTCTTTCCATTCGTCCTAGTCCTGGCTGGCGTCGATGGGGCGTCCTCGTTCGAGGTCCACGTACTTCCAGCGGTGGCCCAGGGCTGCGCATTGCCGAAGACCCAGAGCGAACGCCACGGACCAGCGGGTGTCGTTCCTCTGGCTGCCGGCCGCGTCCAGGACGTCGCGGGCCTCGTCGGCGTCAAGCGGCGGCGCGCCGCGCGATCGTGACGATCGAACGGCTGGCATCGGAGACGGCCTCATGCTCCCAGCCGCCGTACTGCGCCTCGATCTCGAAGCCCGCCTCGTGCAGAAACGCGCCAAGCTTCGATACATCCAGGAATCGCAGGCTCGCCCGATCGACGCGCAGGACGGTACCGTCCCGCGCACTGGTGGTTTCGGTGAGCGTCACCACATCGTCGACCACCGACTCGACGTGGTGTGACACGCGAAGCGTACGACCGTTTCCATCCACGACCTCGCTGGCGCTCGACGGCTTCCACTCCTCCCACTCGCGCACCTGGGGGTTACGCGTGTCGAACGCGAACCGGCCCTCTCCTGAAAGGCGAGAACGGCCGAGTTCGTGCTCGTCACGTGCCCTTCGGCAATCGATCGCCGGACAGCGGGGCGGAATGCCGAACCTGCCCGCCTGGCGGGTCAAGCCACACGCGCGAGAAGCCAAAGAGAAGACCAAGCCGAAGACCCGACAGGCACCTCGGTTCGGTCTTCACCTTCTCCTGGCCTCATGGATTGATCAAGCCGCTCAATCACGCCTCGACTCACAGATCCGAAGGAGCCGCAGGCCGCCTTATTGGGGCCCTTGGGCCGGATTGTGTGGCAATCAGCTGCGGCTCATTCGACCGGTGTCCTCGGATGCATCACCGAACTCATGTATCGCATGTCGCTGGAGACGTACCGGGATTCGAGGGCAATCCCATCGCCGCGGCGCTGGCCCTTGCGGAACAGGCCATTGGCGCCCATTCTCGTTTGTGGCAGAGGCGGGATATGTCGCTATCTCGAAATGGGGGGCCATGGTGATTTGGGCCTGTGCCGACGGGCTGCTTCTGCGGGTGTTGGGTCGTCCGTAGAAGCAGCCCGGGGTGGTCGGTGGCGGGGAGGGCGTTGAGGCGCTGGCGCTCCTTGTGGACTTCGAGCGTCTCGGCGGAGGCCTTTTCGTGGCTCCGGCCCTTCTTGATCAGACGCTGGTCGTCGGCCTTCCTGTCACTTGGTTCCCCAGCCGGGCGAGTGGCATGCCGGGCCGTTCGGGCCGGTGTTGCACGACTGTCCTTCGGTGGCCTGGGCCGGCAGGGACGCTGCCCCCATGAAGACCGTGGCCAGCAGCGCGGCGGTGAGTGCGGGACGAAGACGGGTCACATGGACTCCTGCGGTGAGGTCGCGGCGTACGCGAGGTGCGGGTCCTGCATCTGCGGCGGCCACCGGACGCTCCGATGATCTCCGGTGCCGTACTGCCGATTGTGGGACGGGGCGAGCGATCCGCACTCCTCCCGGAGAGTGATCCTCCGCGGCCACCGGGAGGACCCGTCTCCGGCCGGAGGGAGGAGGGCGGCCGCCGCGCTGCAGGCCCAGGCCCGGCGCCGGGCCATTGTCCGGGCGTCGGGCCCATTGTCCGGACGCCAGGCCATTGTCCGGACGCCGGCAAAGGAGGCGGGCCCGGGGGTGAATGCCTGCCTTTGTACGGCACGGCGGACGTTACTCAGACACCCCGTGACACTTTTGTTAACAGAAGGTAAACGATCCGGACACCCCTAATCGTGTAAAAAGGGGTGTCGTATGATGCCTTGCGGTATTAGGCGGGCGAAAGGTGCTTCTGTGGCGGACGCGTTCGAGGCGGAGGTCAGTGCGCTCGCGGGCGAGATCAACCAGCAGGTGGCCCGCGTACGCGAAGCGTTCGGCGAGCTCTCCGCCCTGGAGCACACGGCACGGTCGGCGGACGGGATGGTGACCGTGACCGTCGGCCGCCACGGTCAGTTGCGCGGCGTCGAGCTGAACCCTCGGGCCTATCGCACCCTGTCCCCCACCCAACTGGCCGACGCCATCATGCAGCAGGCCAACGCGGCCACCGCCGCGGTCTCCGAGCAGAGCAGGCAGCTGCTGGACCCCCTCATGCCGGACGGCCTGCCCTACGAGGACGTCTTCGGGGAGCGGGCCACGCTCGACGCGTTCTTCCCCGGCCCCGTGGAGCCGGCCCCGTGAGCGACTCCAGCGGCTACAGCGGCTACTACGTGCAGCGGGAGGCGCTGTACCGGGAGGCCAGGACGTACGAGCTGTTCGCGGGGAACGTCGAGCAGGTGCGCGCCGACCTCCGCGCGGCCTTCAACCGGGACCGGAACACGCTCGGCGACGACGAGTACGGCGCGGAGCTGGCCAAGAAGCTGCCCGAGATGGAACGCGGCATCTTCGACGCCCTGACGGCGTTCATCGACGAGCTTGAGAACGTCGCCTTGGGGCTCAACGCCAGCGCCCGTAACTACAAGACGGCGGAGCCCCCTCCCGCCGTCACGCGGAACTGATCGTCCATGGGGTTCGACGGGTTCCTGGTGCCCGACTTCGCCAAGCCGTACGTCGGCTGGGTGGTCGGCATGGACTGGCCGGAGGGTGACGAGACCGGCTGCTTCCGGCTGGCCGACGCGTGCGTGATCGCCGCGCACCGGATCGTCGAGGGCACCCGCGCCGACCTGCCGGGCAGCGCGCGCAGGATCGGCAAGGACTGGGACGGGGAGGCTCACCTCGCCTTCGCCGCCCACGTCGACAAGGTGGCGGGCGGTCAGGTCGCCCTCGCGGTCAAGCGGCTCGTGGACGCCGCGGTGGCGCTCAACGGCGTGGGCGTGCAGATCCAGTACGCCAAGTACATGATCGAGGTCACCGTCTGGCTGCTGATCATGCAGCTGGGGTATCTGCTGGCCGCGGCCCTGGCCACCGGCGGGGCGAGTCTGGCGCTCATTCCACCGCGGTTGCAGCTCGCCCGGCTGACGGTCGGGCAGATCGCCCGGCAGTGCCGGCGCAACATCCTGCTGTTCGCCGGGATCGTGGCCGGCATGGACCTGGGCATCCAGGGCACCCAGATGTTGCAGGGCCGCAGGGACGACATCGATGTCCGGCAACTCGTGATCTCGGCGGTGAGCGGCGGCGTCATGGGCGGGCTCATGGGGGTGGCCTCGGGCGGGCTGAGCCGTCTGGCCACGCCCACGCTGCGGGCCGGGCTGACCAGGGCCGAGATGTCCGCGGCCGAGAAGCTGCTGGCGGCGGCGCACTCGTCGTTGTACGGCCAGGCCGCGCAGTTCGCCGTGACCGGCGGCATCACGACGGCCGGCTCCATGCTGGCCCAGGGCAACTTCAGCTGGGACCTGCTGGCCAAGGGCATCACGTCCAGCGCGCTCGGCGCGGACGGCCAGCACCTGGCCTCGCCGCTGCCGCACGGCGCCGACGGCCCGTCCGCGTCCCACTCGTCCTCTTCGTCCGGGCATCCGCTGTCCGGCCCGGACGGCGGGAACGGGCACGGGCCCAAGACCGGCGCCGACACGCTTCTGGCGGCGGTGAACCACAACCAGCGGACCATCGAGTCCCCCGCCTGGCACAGCCCCGACCTGCCGTCGGAGGTGCTCCAGGGGCTGACGTCCCATCTGGCGTCCGCCGACCCGGGGCTGCCGAAGCCGGAGATCCATCCGCCTCGCGTCGTCGAGATGGGAGCCCTGGGCGAGACGGCCGTGCACGACGTCAGGGTGCCGGTGGACCCGAGGGCGGCGGCGCACGCCATGACCGCCGGGATCACGGGGATCGTCCCGCGGGAACGAGCCGTGATCCGCCTCTGGCTGGCGGAGGCGCTCGCCAGCAGCGACCGCGAGGTCTGGACCAACCACCTCCAAAGGGGCGTGGCGCTCGGCGTCGGCGACAAGGTGATCTACCTCAAGCTCCGGCCGAACGAGTTCACGCACGTGGAACAGCCGAGTCTGCCTCCGGAGAAGCCGGTCGCCTTCGGCGGGGACGGCGTGGAGGGCAAGTCCTCGCGGGGCTCCTCGCTGGATCGGACCGCGGGGCTGATGAAGGGGCTCTACCACTCGCCGGACGAGGCCGAGGCGAACGCCCTGCCCCGTTCGGGCGTCACCAGCACGGCCCGGACGACCCACACGAACGGCGTGGAGGTCATCAGCGGGCACAAGGCCATCTCCCCCGCCCATGACTACTTCGCCGCGGACATCGTCCTCGACGTCTACCGCGACGGCGAGCGGGTCACGCAGACCGCGGCGGTGCCGGACCTCTCGCTGACCATCCCCTTCCCCAAGCAGTTCACCCGGGAAGGGCCGCTGCTGAGCACCGACCACCCGTCGCCGCTCCCCCGCCACGAGGTGCCGGAGGGGGCGGGGCACAAGTTCCGTGACCACGGGATCGCGATCACCGGGCTGGACGTCACGCCTCTCGTGCTGGAGGTGCAGCGCCGGGGGCTGGCGGCGGGGCTGCCCGCGGGCGAGGTGGTCAAGATCACTGACCATCTCACCTCCACCCTGCTCAGCGAGCAGGGGATGAAGAACCGCAGCCAGTCGATGTTGTCGAGCGGGGTCTCCTCCGAGGCGATCCGGTACAAGACGTCGCTGCTGCGGTCGGAGGAGGACTCCGTCCGGATCAGCGGCGAGATCACGCGGGTCGAGCCGATCGACGGAAGCGGGCGCGCGCCGGTCGAGACGATGTTCCGGGACGACCTGGGGCGGCGCGAGAGCGAGGGCACCTCGCACCGGCAGGGCGCGAGCGTCGGCGTCCACGCGGGCGGCAAGATCGGGTTGCCGCTGGGCGAGCACGCTGAGGTCGTCGCGCGGGCCGTCGGCGGGGTGGGCTACGGGACGGACCACGTCACCTCCACCAACCGGGCGCACGGCAACCACACCGTCCTGACCAGGCTCGGCGACGTCACCATGTACGACGCCCGGATGCGGCTGCAGGTCGAGACCGAAACGCTCGGCGCCTTCGAGGTGGAGGTGAACGCCGAGCTGATCGTCCCGACGCGCGACGCGTCCCGGATGGAGCAGGACGTCTTCGGGCACGATCTCCGCCCGCTGGGCGAGTTCAACGACATCCAGCGCAAGCTCGCCGACCTCCACCGGGAGATCGACGACGTGGGGACGGAGTTCGCGCTGACCGAACCGGTCGGCGAGTACCCGGCCAGGGGCGAGCACCCCAACCGCGGCTACGACCCGCACGTCCTGGAGCCGGAGACGCTCGCCGCCGGTCGGGGCACCGGGCTCGGCAGCGGCGTCCGGGTCCACGGGGAGACGCTGCTCAGCGCGGAGCTCCGCCAGGCCGTCGACCGGGCGCTGCCCGACCTCCCGCCGGAGATCAGACGGCAGGTCGTGCGGGACCTGGAGAGCCGCTTCGGCGCCGTGGCGCTGGAAGCCGACCTGACGCACGCCCTCCACGGCATCAGGTACGACAGGACGATCGGCGGCTACACCATCGAGATCCTGGCCGAGGGCACGCTGGGCCGGCGGCACGAGGTCGGCGCGTCCGACCTGACGGTCAACGAACGCCGGATCACCTCGCGCACCGACACCAGCCAGCGGGAGAGCTCCCGCACGGGCCGTGCGGAGGTGCGTGGGGTCGCGCGCCTCGACGTGACGGAACGGCTCAAGATCGACCCGGTCAACCTGTCGCTCACCGGGAGCGGCACGAAGTCGGAGAGCACCGGCTTCTCCTCGGGTCACACCCGGTACGACCGCACGGAGACCAGCGGCGGCTTCACGATCACGCGGGATCTGTCCTTCGACGTCAGGATGAGGATCTCGCGGGACGGCACGGAGACGCTGAACACCTCGTGGGAGGTGCACGGCAGCAGGGCGGAGATCCTGGTGCCGGACGTCCACCTGCCGCAGCGGCCGGTGCTCGCGCAGGACGTCGCGCATCTGGGACGGGTCGAGTCGACCACCGAGCGGCCCGCCGACCTGTGGCGGCCCGGCGCCGACGAGTTGTCGGCCATCGTCCGGATGGGGGCCATGCCCGACCTTCCCTCGACGCTGGCCGGGGCCTACAACCGGTGGGCGGGACTGCCGGCGGCCTCGGAGCGGCTGGACGTGCCGCCGGTGTTCGAGACCGCCACCGACGTGATCAACCTGGAGACCATGATCACATCTCACCCCGACGGCCTGCACTACACCGTGTCGGACCGGGCGGGAACGCGGCACGACCTGCACGTCAAGGCCCATGTGGCCGAGGTGCGGCACGTCAAGTCGGAGACCGGGGTGGAGCACGAGAGCTACTCCAGCAGCAACTCCAGGGCGCTGGACGGCGAACGCGGCAGGCGTGCGGTCGGCGGCCACGCCAGGACCGGCCTGCGCGTCACCCTGAGCGACGGCGAGGCCGCGGGGGCCGCGCCCGGAGCCGGGGAAGCCGGCGGGACCGAGCGCAAGGTCGTGGCGCGAGCGGGGGTCCACGGCGCCGCCAAGCGCAGCGCCGTGGAGAGCTCCTACCTGGGCAGCAGCGACGTCTCGCGGGTCACCTACTCCGACGGCAGCACCTCCCACTGGTACCGCGCGGACCTGGTCCTGGAGGTCACCCCCAGCAGGACCAGCGGAGGAACGGTCGAGCAGGGCCCGACCACGTACGTCCGGGTGGCGGACATCGTGGACCTCGTGCTGCCCGACGAGGTGGCCCGCCGGCACGGGCTCGACGGCCCGCAGGCCGTGGAGCCCGTGCGGCCGGCCGGGGACACGACGCGGGCCTACGCGGCGCCCGAGGCGGCGTTGAACACCGCCTACGTCCAGCACCTCGACGCGGAGGGCGTGCTGCCGCAGATCGTGGAGCTGCTGCGCCGCGACGGCCTGCTCCTCCCCGGGCAGGAGCTCACGAACCACCCGGTGGCCGAGCACCTGCGCGGCAACTACGGCCAGGACGCGCTCGGCACCAAACTGGGCGAGCTGCGCGGGAACGGCGTGTCCTCCTGGTTGTTCGTCACGGACGAGAACGGCCGGGTCACCGAACGCGTGGGCATCCGGGTCACGGCCGAGGTCGGCGACGGCGTACATGTCGGTGAGCGTCCTGACACCGGCCTCATGCTGCGCAACGAGCGCCTGAGCGGCGACCTGAGCGTGCGCGAGGCGGGGACGGACCGTGGCGCCGAGGCGATCGCCCGTTACATGGAGTCCTCGGGCGGCGAGCTCAGAGGAGGCGAGGCGGGGTTCGCGAACTCCCGCGACTCCCACACCGTGGACGGGGAGGGGACGATCGCGAAGGCGATCAACCGCTACCAGACGCGCGAGGCCCCGCAGGAGTTCAGGCATCCGGTCCGGTACGAGATCACGCTCGAACACGTCCCGGTCCGCCCGCTCCTGGAGCCCGTGCAGAACGTGGCCCGCAACGTGCTGCTCAAGGTGGGCGAGATGACCGGGCACGACGGCGCCGGAAGGCTGCTGGACCGGCACGCCGGGGTCACCGAGACGTCTCGGGCGGTCGTGGACGGCGAGGTCGGCGTCCTGGTGCCGGGCCACCTCACCACGGAGGTGCCGCAGGGCACGCCGGTCGCGGGGCGGACGCCGGTCGCCGCGGCGGATCCGCGCTGGGCGGACGCGACGGGGCCGAACCGCATGTCCGCCACCCTGGGCGACGGCGTGCCCAGGGGGGACGTCAGCCAGGTCGCGTTCCCGGCCGCGTCGCTGGTCGAGGAATGGGCGCCGCTGAGCGCGGTGCCGCCGAGGCTGCGGGGCGAGGTCCCGTCCCTGGCCGACCGGCCCGACGGGTTCGAGCTCTCCCGCCCGGCCGGCATGTCACTCGCCGAGGCCACCAAGGAACGGACCATGCGCGCCCACCTGGATCAGTTGCTCGCGCACGAGTACGAGATCCCGGGGATCGGCAGGGTGGGCATCGACGTCACCGGAGCCCGCGAGATCACCACCGCGCTGGTCAAGCAGCGTGTCTACGCCCAGACCATGAGCACGGTGGGGCACGGTCAGGAGCAGGGCCGGGGCGTGGCGGCCCGAGCGGGCGGCTCCGCCGGGGCGCAGGACGGGGGCCTCGGCTTCGGTGGCGTCGGCGGCAGCGTGAAGACGGCGGACGAGGCCGCGTCGCGGAACGCCAACATCGTCGAACGCAACTTCCTGGAGGAGACGCACGACAACACCTACCTTGAGCTGGATGTCTCCCTGGTGTTCTACGGCAAGGACAAGCCCCTGGCGGTGGACGTCCCCGGCGGCCTTCATCTCCGGCTCACCGCCGACGGACTCGCCGCCTTCGAGGCCGCGCACCCCGGCGTGATCGTCCGCTGACCGAGTCGTCACAGGGGTGGGTGGGCCACGGATTCCAGGGTTTGGATGATTTCTTCGGCGAACAGCAGGGCGGCGGGGCCGGGGCCGTGTTTCTCGCGGCGGACGAGCGACAGGATGTTGTTGCTGAAGGCGCGGTCGCGCACCGGGCGGAAGGCGAGGGTTCCGTTGTGGTGCTCCTCGGCCATGTCGAACCTGCTGAGAAAGGCGATGGCCTCCCCCGCGGCGGCCAGGCGTTTCATCGTCTCGATCGAATTGGTGTGGAAGGCGGGCTCGACCTTCAGGCCGGCCTCGGCGAAGGTGTCGGCGATGATGCCGTGGATCACCATCGAGCGGTCGGCGAAGATGAGCGGGTAGGCCGCGCACTGGGCCAGGGGGATGGATTCCAGGCGGGCCAGCGGGTGGGCCGGGGCGATGACCGCGCCGAGCCGGGTGTCCATCTGCCAGCACAGCTGGAGCTGCGGCGAGGACGGGACGTTGAACCCGAGGCCCAGGTCGGCCTCGCTGTCGGCCACCGCGCGGAGGATCTCGTGGGTGGACAGGGCGCGGATGGAGATGCGCACCTCGGGGTGGCGGGCGTGGAAGTTCACGGTGGCGGTGGAGACGATGCTGCTGGCCAGGCCGGTCATCGTGGCGATCACCACCTCGCCGCTCGGCAGTGACTGCAGGTCGCGGATCTCGGTCACGGCCTCGCGGTACTCCTGGAGCGTCCGGCGCACGTGGGCGAGGAGGACCTCGCCCGCCGGGGTGGGCCGCATGCCGCGCGGCAGGCGTTCGAACAGGGGCTCGCCGAGCTCTTCCTCAAGGAGCAGGATCTGCCGGTTGATGGCCGACGGGGCGACGTGGAGCCTGGCGCCGGCGGCCCGGATGGAGCCGTACCGCGCCACCTCGTCGATGTAGTGCAGCACGCGTGAGTGGAGCATGGGGGCCTCCCTGGGCTGGACCGTGCGCAAAAAGAGTACAGTCCGTGCGAAAACGGCTGCTTGTCAGCAACGGTGCCGTGCCATTTCATAGCCACAGCGCGTACGAGCGACACGGCCACGGCGGCCCTGTGCTGAAACTCCGCGACCGGCTGCCGGCATCCCGGAGCCGCGTCCTCGGGTCTCGTTCCGCGAGCGGAATCCAACAGCCCAGCAATGAAGCGAGGAAATCATGCTCCAGCAGGAGAAGACGAGCCAGGCCGGTGGGGCGGACCGGGTCTCGGTCCACTACGACCACGTGCGGGCGGTCTTCGACATCCTGAGCGGGGAGAGGGAGGCAGATCTGCTGCTGCGCAACCTCAGCGTGCTGGATGTGCACAGCGAGAGCGTCTTCCAGGGTTCGATCCTCGTCTACAACGAGCGGATCATCGCGTTGAACCCGGACGAGTCGATCGTGCGGGTCCGCGAGGTGTTCGACGGCCAGGGCCTTTACGCGATCCCGGGGCTGATCGACGCGCACCTGCACTTCGACGCCCAGCTGGCCCACCCGGCGGCGTTCGGGGAGGCGATCGTCCCGAGCGGCACGACCACCATCTTCGCCGAGACCCTGGACTTCGCCAGCGCGGCCGGCGACGAGGCCGTCGAGGCCGCCGCGGCGTTGTTCAAGGACTACGAGAAGCTGCCCTACCGGATCTACGCCTTCGCGCCGGGCAAGAAGACGTCGGTCGAGGTCACCGACGCCATGCTGAAGATGGACCCGGTGATCGGGCTGGGCGAGCTCGCCCACCTGTCCTACATGACGGGCAACGAGGACGACTTCCGCAAGTCCGCCCTGGGCCGCGCCAACGGCGGCTTCGTGAACAGCCACTGGGGCGTGACGGCGCTGCCCGACATGCTGCTGAACTACATGCCGGCGATCGGCGCGCACAACAACCACGATGTCTGGAACGAGGACGACATCGAGAAGAGCATCCGGTACGGCTTCCAGACCCAGATCAAGTTCGGCGTCGGCAGCCCCGAGGTGATCAGGACCATGCTGCGCGCCATCGTCAAGCGCCGCTGGCCGGCCGAGAACTTCCAGATGTGCGCCGACAACATCTCGGTCGACCGGGTGCTGACCAAGGGGCACATCGACTGGGTGATCTCCCTGGCCGTCGAGATGGGCCTGAACCCGATCCAGGCGATCAAGATGGGCACGCTGTACTCCGCGCGCTCCTTCGGCATGGACCACGACTTCGGCTCCCTCGCTCCGGGCCGCTTCGCCGACATCGTGCTGACCGACAGCCTGTCGAAGATCAACCCGTTGTACGTGTTCAAGGGCGGCGAGCTGGTCGCCAAGGACCGCAAGCTCCTCAAGCCGGTCGATCTGGACTATTCGGTCATGGTGCAGGAGCCCCGGCCCGGCCTCGCCGGCCTGGCTCCCGAACAGCTCGACCTCACGCCCATCGAGATCTCCGACGACGGGAGCCGGGCGAAGGTCCTGCTCTTCGACGTCTACGGACGCGGCCACCTGAAGTTCTCCCAGGAGGTCTGGGTGCCGTTCGCGGACGGCGCCGTCGTACCCGAGGTGGACGGTGTCAGGCTGAACCGCATCTCCGTCGTCCAGCGGTACGCGGACGGCACCCGGCACGTCGTCAACGGGCTGTTCAAGGGGGTCTCGATCGACCGGGGCGCCGTGTCGACGTTCTGGCCCGCGCCCTTCGCCTACTTCGTGGTGGTCGGCAGCGACAGCGCCGAGATGTGCGACAACCTCAGGCAGCTCGACGCCTTCGTCGGCGGCTGCCTCGTCACCGAGGACGGGCAGGCGCGGGCCGCGCTGCCGCTCGACATCTACGGCGTGATGGCGGACATGAGCCTGGCCGAGCTGGTGGAGGCGACCCGGTCGATCGACGCCGCCCTGGAGAAGCTGGGCAACCACAACGAGGGCGAGCCGGTCGTCAACAAGCTCCTGACCCTGTTCATCTCACTCGACCGCTTCGGGTTCATGGTCTGAGCCGTGCTCTGAGAAGCGGGCACCACGTCGTCCGGCAGGCTCCGGCCGGAACAGCTAACAGCCAAGGAGGCAACTGTGCTACAGCATGAAAAAGAGGCCGGAGTCGTCGACACCGGAAGTCTGGTGCGGCGTTGGATCACCTACGGCGCCGGCATCTACCTGCTGACCCTGGGGGTCAGCCTGGCCATCAGGGCGGGGATCGGCATCTCGCCGCAGAGCAGCCTCACCCGGACGATGACCCTGGTCTTCCCCTCGATCAGCCAGGGGACCTTCAACTTCGCCCTTGAGCTGCTGATGTTGCTGCTGACCTATCTCGTCCTGCCGAAGGACTTCAAGCTCAGGAACTTCCTGTCGTTGATCCCGGCCCTGGTGCTGGCCACGTTCCTCGATCTGAACCTGATGCTGACGAGCTGGATCGCGCTGGACGCCTACGCCGCAAAGTTCGTCCTCCTGGTGGTCGCGGACGCGACGCTGGCGTTCGGCCTGTTCCTGATGATCCGGGCCAACCTGGTGCTCATGCCGGTCGACATGTTCGTCAACACGGTCTTCAAGCGCACCGGCTTCAAATGGGGCAACCTCAAGACCGGCTTCGACTGCACGCTGCTGGTGGTCTCCGCGGCGATCGGGCTGATCTTCCTGGGCGGCCCGCAGTTCATCCGCGAGGGAACCATCATCAACGGCATCCTCGTCGGGCAGTACATCAAGCTCTATTTCTTCCTGTTCAAGAAGTTCTCGCGGTCCTGAGCCCGGAGGCCCTCCAGGATCGGACGCCGCCGCGCGGCCGGGACGCCGGCGGCGTCCATCGCGCGGCGCAGCAGGCCGGGGTCGAAGCCGTGGGCGCGCAGGTGGCCGACGAGCGGGCCGTACCGGTCGGCGCGGTCGCGCAGGAGCTCGGTGGCCAGCCGGATCTCCAGCCGGACCGCCGGCACCTGGTGCGGACCGCACGCGACCAGGACGTGATGCCGCCACGGCCCTTCGCCGACGCATTCCAGGGCGTCCGAACCGGCCTGCCGCTCGACGGTGCTGAGCTCGACCTCCACCCCGTTCACCGCGAATCTGGCGAAGTACTGGTCGCTCCCCGGGATCCAGGCGGGGGCGTGGAGGCAGGGGAACGGCGCCAGGGCCGCGGCGAACGCGTGCAGCTCCGGCCGGCCGGGCATCAGGAGGTCGATGTCCCCGGCCGGCAGCGGGACGCCTTGGAGCAGCGCCGCGCCCGTGCCGCACAGGCGGTAGGGGACGGCGGCGCCCGCCGCGTCCAGGGTCATGGCCAACGCCGTGGTGACGTCCGCCCGGCTCAGTGATCTCTTTCCGTGGCCCATGCCGGGCAACGTAGCAAGACCGCGCCCCGCGTCGTCAGAGACGGCGCGGGGCGTCTGTTCTGTCGGCTCTCATAACGTTTTCTCGGCTACTGACCAAGAAGGGGTGTAATCGACGAAGGGAGCACGGCCGGTGCGTCGCAAACAGCCGGATATCGCCACAGATCCGGACGCTTTCGAAGCCTTCTACCGGCGCCACGTCGATGCGGTCACCTCGTTCCTCGCCCGCCGGGTCGATGATCCCCACACGGCCGCCGACCTGGTGGCGGAGGTGTTCATGGCGGTGCTCGACTCCGCCCACACCTACCGGCCCGGACGCGGCAGTGAGATCGCCTGGCTGTACGGCGTCGCGCGCAACACGCTTTCGGCCGAGCGGCGGCGGGCGTACAAGGAGTCGCGGCTGGTCGATCGCGTCGGCGGGCGACGGCATCTCGACTCCGACGACGTGGCCGAGCTCGTGGCGCGGATAGACGCCGAGAACCCGGCCAGGCGGGCCTTCCAGGCCATGGCCGGACTGCCCGACGGTGACCGCGCGATGCTCGAACTGGTCGTCATCGACCAGCTCACGATCAGCGAGGCCGCCACCGCCCTGGGCATCCGGCAGGGAGCCGCCCGAGCCAGGTTGCACCGCGCCCGCCACGCGCTCATGGACGTGCCGGAGATGGCTCCCTTCGTCATGGAAGGAATCCGATGAACTTCAAGGAGCACGTACTGATGGAACTGAAAGCCGAGATCGAGGCCCGCAACGGGGAACGGCGCCGGCGCACCAGGCGGCGCCTGCTCACCGGCGCGGCGGTGGCCGCCGTCGCGGCCGCCGCGGCGGTCGTGACGCCGTTCCTCAACGGCTCGGACGCCCCCGCCTACGCGCTCACCAAGAACACCGACGGCACGATCACGCTGCAGATCAACGAGTTCCGCGACCCCGGCCAGGTGGAGAAGGACCTGGCGGCGCTCGGCGTGCCCTCCGACGTCTCCTACCTCAAGCCCGGCACCCGCTGCGCCCCCGACCGCGCCCCGGCCGACGCCGGCCCGTCCTTCACCAAGGAAGAGCTCCAGAGCAAGGACCCCGCGGTCCGGAAGAGGATCAAGGAGGCGATCGAGAACAGCCCCAACGCGAAGACGTTCCGGATGGGCGGCGGCCAGGTACGGATCGACCCCAAGCGCATCAAGACGGGGCAGACCGCCGTCCTGGAGTTCACCGAGAACGGCGACCAGACCTCCGGCCCCGAGAAGCCCAGGGTGCTGTGGCAGTTCAGCGGCTTCCTGGTCGACGGGCCGGCCAAGCCCTGCAAGGTGATCGACGACCCGTCCTGGGACCAGATGCCCGACCCGAAGGAGCACCCGGAGGCGTACCCGCCGTCCGGCATGTGATCCCCCCGCAGGCGGCCCGCGCCCGGATCGGGGGCCGGGCCGCCTCAGCGGCCGGGAAGGCTGATCGTCACGGACAGGCCGCCGCCCTCGCGCGGGGTCGCGGTCACCTCGCCGCCGTGGGCCTGGACGACCGCGCGGACGATCGACAGTCCGAGCCCCGAGCCGTTCGCCGAGTCCACCCGGTCGGCGTTGAGCCGACGTCCACCAGGTTCCCCACGGCGTGTTCCAGGAGGACGGGGTCGCCCGCCATGGTCGTGCCGCCGAGGCGGGAGACGACGGTCACACCGCGCTGGTCGGCGACGGGCGTCAGCTGCTCCACCGCCGTCAGCGCCACGTCGTCGATGTCCACCGGCTTGCGGCGCGCGAGCTCCCGTTCGCTCCTGGCCAGGAGAGCTGGTGGGAGGCGTTGGCGACGAAGCGGCGCTGGGAGTTGAAGGCGCTGTTGAGCCGGGTCAGCATCGAGTCGAAGGTGTCGGCCAGTTCCTTCAGCTCGTCGTCCGGGCCCTGGAGGTCGAGGCGCTGGTGGGCCAGCGTGCTCTCGGACAGCTTGCGGGCCGTCGCGGTCATCTTGGCGACGGGCCGCAACGCCCGGTCGGCGACCAGGTAGCCGAAGACGCGCAGCAGGTAGCCGACGGTGAGCAGGAGCGTGCCGCCGACGAACAGCATGGATCCGTACGTGAGCGTCAGCCGGGCGCGGATGCCCAGCTTTCCGAACAGCGCCGCGGCCCTGCCGGGCGGAGCGTGGCCACCAGGGGTCCGGCCGGCATGGGACGGTAATCGCACGCTGTCTCCTTCCGCTGGAGACCTCATTCTGGGCGCCGCCCCGGTAAGCGCACGGTAAGGGCGTCGCGCGCCTTCGGCGGCGGTCAGGTCTCCCAGTCGAGGGTGCGGCTCACCGCGCGTTTCCAGCCCTCGTACCCCTTCTCGCGCTGCTCGTCGGTCCACTCCGGGTTCCAGCGCCGGTCCTCGGCCCAGTTGGCGCGCAGTTCGTCGGTGTCCTTCCAGTAGCCGACGGCCAGCCCGGCGGCGTACGCGGCGCCCAGCGCGGTCGTCTCGGCCACCACGGGACGGCTGACCGGCACGCCCAGGATGTCGGACTGGAGTTGCATGCACAGGTTGTTCGCGGTGACGCCGCCGTCGACCTTGAGCACGTCCAGCACCACGCCGGAGTCCTGCTGCATGGCCTCCACGACGTCCCTGCTCTGGTAGCAGATGGCCTCCAGCGTGGCGCGCGCCAGATGGGCGTCCCGGTTGTAGCGGGACAGGCCGACGATCGCGCCGCGCGCGTCGGGCCGCCAGTACGGCGCGAACAACCCCGAGAACGCCGGGACGAAGTAGATCCCGCCGTTGTCGGTCACCTGCCGGGCCAGGTCCTCGCTCTGCGCGGAGGACCGGATGATGTGCAACTGGTCGCGCAGCCACTGCACGGCCGACCCGGTCACGGCGATCGAGCCCTCCAGCGCGAACACGGCCGGCTGGCCGGCGAACTTGTAGGCGACGGTGGTGAGCAGGCCGCGCTCGGAGCGTACGAGGTCGGTGCCGGTGTTGAGGAGCATGAAGTTGCCGGTGCCGTAGGTGTTCTTGGCCTCGCCCGGCGAGAAGCACACCTGGCCGACGGTGGCCGCCTGCTGGTCGCCGAGGATGCCGGTGATCGGCACCTCGCCGCCGAACGCGCCGTACCTGCTGGTCGTGCCGTAGGAGGCGGGCTCGGAGGACGGGCGGATCTCCGGCAGCATCTCGCGCGGGATGCCGAAGAAGGACAGCAGCTCGTCGTCCCACTCCAGCGTCTCCAGGTCCATCAGCATGGTGCGGCTGGCGTTGGTCACGTCGGTGACGTGCACGCCGCCGCGGGCGCCGCCGGTGAGGTTCCACAGGGTCCAGGTGTCGGTGTTGCCGAAGACCGCCTCGCCCCGCCCGGCCGCCTGGCGCACGCCCTCGACGTTCTCCAGGATCCACTGGAGCTTGCCGCCGGAGAAGTAGGCGTCCGGCCGCAGGCCCGTCTTCCTGCGGATGACCTCGCCGCGGCCGTCCCGTTCGAGCTGAGCGGCGATCCTGGCGCTGCGGGTGTCCTGCCACACGATGGCGTTGCAGTACGGGCGGCCGGTGCGCGGGTTCCACACGACCGTGGTCTCGCGCTGGTTGGTGATGCCCACGGCGGCCAGGTCGGTGTCGTGCAGCCCGGTGCGCTGGAGCGCGGTCTCGATCACCGCGGAGGTCCTGGTCGAGATCTCGATCGGGTTGTGCTCCACCCAGCCCGCCCTGGGGAGGATCTGCTCGTGTTCGAGCTGGAACTTGCACACCTCCAGGCCGCTGTGATTGAAGATCATGAACCTGGTGCTGGTGGTGCCCTGGTCGACGGCCCCCACGAAATCGGGCATGGTCGTTCTCCTCCGTTCGGGTCAGACGCGGCCCGCGTCCTCGATGTCGGGCTCGGGCTCGGGGAGGAACCGGGCGATCATGAGCTGGTAGAGCCCGGCGCCGGCCAGGCCGCCGAGCAGGGGGCCGACGATGGGCACCCAGAAGTACAGGTCGCCGTACTGGTCGCGCCAGGCGCCGGAGTAGCCGGTGAGGTAGCTGGCCAGGCGCGGGCCGAAGTCGCGCGCCGGGTTGATCGCGTAGCCCGCGTCGGCGCCCCACGCCATGCCGATGCCGACGATGAGCAGGCCGATGACCACCGGGCCGAGATTGGCGCCGGGCGCGAGGTTGTGCGAGTCGGACAGGGCGTACAGGACGAACATCAGGATGGCGGTGCCGATGATCTGGTCGCGGAACCCGCCCCAGGCGCTGACCGGGAGCGAGCCGTTGCCGGGCAGGGTGGAGAAGACGGTCTGGGTCTTCAGCGTGTGCCCGGGGTCCACCTTGTTCAGCACCTCGGTGTAGTTCCAGCGCACCAGCAGCGCCCCGACGAACGCCCCCACGGTCTGCGCCAGCGAGTACGGCAGCACCTTGGCCCACGGGAACCCGCGGAAGGTCGCGAACGCGAGCGTGACGGCCGGGTTGAGATGGGCGCCGGTGATGCGGCCCGCGACGTAGACGCCGAGCGCGACGCCGATCCCCCACGCCCAGGCGATGCTGTCGTGATCGCCGAGGCCGGCCGCGACCACTTGGGCGACGACGCCCACCCCGAACAGGATGAGCACCATCGTGCCGGCGAACTCGGCGATGAGCTCGCCGGCCAGTTCCAGGCGTTTGACACGTTCGACCACCGCTGCCCCCGCTTTCGTGGTGTCGACGTTGTGTGCCATTCCCTGATCCGGGAAACGTATACGGATCGTGAGCGTTTGAGCACAAAGTGTGGTTCGGGGGATCCATGAACATGACCGGGGCGATGGACGCCAGGAACCGTCAGGCAGCCATCGACCGGCTGGCGGAGCAGTCCTTCGACGTGCTGGTGATCGGCGGCGGCGTGACCGGCGCGGGCGCCGCGCTGGACGCCGCCTCCCGCGGGCTGCGGGTCGCGCTGGTGGAGAGCCGCGACCTGGCCGCCGGCACGTCGAGCAGGTCGAGCAAGCTCATCCACGGCGGCCTGCGCTACCTGGAGCAGTTCGACTTCAAGCTGGTCCGCGAGGCGCTGAAGGAGCGCGACCTGCTGGTCTCGCGGCTGGCCCCGCACCTGGTCAAGCCGGTCACGTTCCTGTATCCGCTACAGCACGGGCTCATCGAGCGGCCGTACGTGGGGGCCGGGCTGACCCTGTACGACACGCTGGAGGGCATGCGCCGGCCGATGCCCCGGCACCGGTACCTGTCGGTCAAGGAGTCGCGGCGGATGGCGCCCGGCCTGCGCGCGGACGCGGTGTCGGGCAGCATGATCTACTTCGACGCCCAGGTGGACGACGCGCGCTTCACCCTCACCCTGGCCAGGACGGCCGCCGCGCACGGCGCCGTGGTCGCCACCCGGACGCGGGTCGTCGAGATGCTGCGCGACCAGGGCAGCGAGCGCGTCGTCGGCGCCCGCGTGCACGACGAGGAGACCGGCCGCGACCTCGACGTCAGGGCCGACGCCGTGGTGGTGTGCGCGGGCGTGTGGACCGACCCGATCAACGGGCTGCCCGGCTCGGCGCCGGCCGGTTTCAAGGTCAGGATGTCGAAGGGCGTGCACGTCATGGTGCCGGGCGAGGCCATCGACTCGGCCACCGGCATGATCATCCCGACCGAGAAGAGCGTGCTGTTCATCATCCCGTGGACGCGGCGGCGGTGGATCGTCGGCACCACCGACACCGAGTACGACGGCGACCGCGAGGAGCCGGCCGCCACCGGCGAGGACATCGACTACATCCTCGACCACGCCAACGCCGTGCTGGCCCGGCCGCTGACCCGTGACGACGTGGTGGGCGTCTACGTGGGCCTGCGCCCGCTGGTGGCGGCCGACGAGAGCTCGGCGACCACGAAGCTGTCCCGCGAGCACGTCGTGGACGTGCCGGCGCCGGGCCTGGCCACGATCGCCGGGGGCAAGTTCACCACGTACCGGGTCATGGCCAAGGACGTGGTCGACGCGGCGCTGGAGGGCTTCGACGTGCCGGAGTCAGTGACCGACCGGCTGCCGCTGATCGGCGCGGACGGGCTGCCGGCGGTGCGCGCGTCCGTGCGGCGGCTGGCCGAGGACCACGACGTGGACGCCGACGTGGTGGAGCATCTCGTCCAGCGCTACGGCACGCTCGCGATGGAGGTGCTCGCCCTGGTCGACGACGACCGCTCGCTCGGCGAGCCGCTGGTGGAGGGGTGCCCGTGGATCAGGGCCGAGGTCGTGTACGCCGTCACGCACGAGGGCGCGCTGCACGCCGAGGACGTCCTGTCGCGCCGGACCCGGATGCTCATCGAGGCGATCCCCGCCGCGCTCGACGCGGCCCCGGTGGTGGCGCGGCTGATGGCGGGGCTGCTCGGCTGGGACGAGGCCCGGGTGGAGGCCGAGGCGGCGCGCTGCCGCACCCTGGTCGAGGCCGAGCGCAAGGCCCTGGCCGAGGCCACGGCCCCGCGCCGCGAGCCCGCCGCCGCGTCCTAGCGGCGGCGGGTCACCGGCCGATCGAGGGTCAGTGGCCGGTCGAGGGTCAGTGGCTGGTGAGCGTCAGCGACGGTTCGGGGCCGACCGTCAGGCGGGCCCGGCCGCCGACCGGGAAGGTGGCCAGCGGGTTGGTGTGGCCGACGTCGACGTTGGCCAGGACGGGGACGTCCCGCAACCCCGGCTGCGTCTCGACGATCTGCTCAAGCAGGTCCCGGGTCATCCGGCTGGCCTGCTGGAACCGCCCGATCACCAGGCCGCGGACGGTCTCGGCGCCCGGGAGCTGGAGCAGCGAGGTGAGGTTGCGGGCGAAGATCGCCGGGTGGGACTCCAGGTCGTCCTCCACGATCAGCAGCGCGTCGTCGAGTGAGGGCATGTACGGCGTGCCCTGCAGCAGGTTCAGGGTGCAGAGGTTGCCGCCGACGACGCGCCCCTCGGCGGCGCCGGGCCGCAGCGGCCACCAGCCCTCGTTGGGCATCGGCTCGCGCCCGTCCTGGTCGAGGAACCATAGGTCGTCGGTCCAGTACTTCGACGCCCCCAGCTCGACCGGCGCGTCGCCGAACAGGACGGCGGTGAACCACTCCAGGGTCTGCTCGAAGTGGTCGCGCATCCCGAACGTCGACCAGTGGGGCCCCGAGTACGTGACCAGCCCGGCGCGGGCGAGGACGGCGTTCTGCAGGGCGGTGATGTCGGAGTAGCCGCACAGGATCTTGGGGTTGGCCCGGATCAGCTCCCAGTCGAGGTGCGGCAGGAGCTCGTTGCAGTTGTAGCCGCCGATGACCGTCAGGATCGCCGCCACCGACGGGTCGGCGAAGGCGTCGTGCAGGTCGGCGACGCGGGAGGCGACGCTGCTGGAGTGGAAGGCGTCCCGCTCGTCGACGTGACGGCCGTAGGTGAGCGTCAGGCCGAGCTCGGCGAAGCGGGCGTCGATGATCGCGGTGTGGTCGTGCTCCATGACCATCGCGCGCGAGCAGGCCGGCGCGACGACGCGGACGACGTCGCCCGCTTTGAGTTTGGGGGGATGGATGACGTCCATCTAGCGAAGCATAGGCGAGCCGCTCTCCGCCTCGCCGGTGACCAGCGCTCCAGCCGAGCCATCCACGGCAAAAATGCGGACGTTGCTCAATAATTCAGGCAACAGTGTGTGGTTTTGTTATGGACGGCCGATAAACGTGCGGCCACAATGCCGTCGGCACGGCGATTGATGGAGTTGCAAACCAATGTCAATCGAGCCGTCGAGCTGGCGAATGTAGCCGGAATGTAGCCATGCGAGCGCCGGTAGCACAGGAGCCTGAGCCGTACAAGAGGTTGCTCGCCGTTCAATGGCGTGAATAACTGTCGCTCAATACCCGGCACAGAGCCGGGGAGGCAACTCACAAGCTGCACGGACGGGTGCCGCGACCAACGATCCCCGCCCGTGGAGCACCATTCGATGCAGAGGGAGCCTACCTACAATGTCGTTGAAACGCACGCTTTCGACAGCCGCGCTGATCGCACCGCTCGCGACGCTGGGCACGGCGCTGGCCTTCGCCGACGACCCCCGGCCCGTTCCCGGCAACCCGGACGTGGTCGTCGGCTACGACAACGACACGGAGATCTTCCGTGCCAGGGCCGCCACTTCGTCGCCGGCGATGGCCTGCCGTCCCGGTGACGTCAGCTATCGGGTCTCCACGTACAGCAACAGTCACAAGGCGGTCGGCCCGACGCAGTCGAACCACAACGGCACCTCCCGCACCGCGACGTCGACCTTCACCGCCACCGTTTCCGGTACGGTCTCGGTCGCCTGGAACGTGTCCGGCAGCCTGAAGGTCGACCGGCTCATCGCGGGCGCCGAAGTGGCCACAGGGGTGAATCTGTCCGCCAGTCTCACGGCTTCATTAGGCAACAGCATCTCGATCCCCACTCCCGCCCGCAAAACCACCACCGCCACGTACGGCGTCTGGCGCAAGAAGACCAACGGCGTCTATCACGTGTGCCCCCAAAAGCCGAAAAACGTGACCGCCTGGACTCCATGGCGCGTCGGCTGGTACGTCAAACAAAGGTGAATTCGACATGACGATCCGACAGGTAGCGTCCTTTCTCGGCTTTTGCTGCTTCCTTTCTCTGGCGGCGGCCTGCACGGCCGCGCCTCCGACCGGTCCGGCGGCTGAGCGGCGGGACGCCACCCCGTCGGCCTCCCCCGCCGAGAGCCCGGCGAGCACGCCGCCAGCCCGGCCCGCGGCCCTGCGGCTGCCGGGCGTGGAGGCCGGCACCACCACCGTGCTCAAGGCGGGGCCGAGGAAGGGCAGCATGGTCGTGGGCGACGTGCCGCCCGGCAAGGACGAGCTGTGGGTGCTGTTCCGGTGCCGGGGCGAGGGCAAGGCGGAGATCATCCTGGAGCCGGGCGTCAACATGCCCTTCACCTGCCTCGACGATCTGATCAGCCCCGTCATGAACCGTCTCGACCTGGGCCGCAGGAAGACCCTGACGGTACGGGTCCAGGCCCCGGACTCGGTCGAGTGGGCCCTGCGCGTCACTCGCTGAGCACGTGCGGCGGCGCGCCGGGCGAGGCTCCGGGGCCGGGTCCGTCCCGGCGCCTAGGGTGTTTGCCATGGTCAAGTGGCTTGTACTCCTGCTGGCTTGCTCGCTGACCGGATGCGCCGGTCCCGTCGGGACGGCCGGGCGCACGTCGCCGTCCGCGCCCGCGCCGCCCGAATCCGCCGCGTCCGAATCCGCGCCGGACGGGTCCGCGCCGGACGGGTCGTCTTCCGGCGACGCCGCGGGCGAGGGCGGGCGGGAGGTCGGCGGGTGCGCGGACGCCCGGTGCGAGGTCACCCTCCGGGCGGGCGACGTCCTGAAGTTCGGGCAGCGTCACGGGGTCTCCCGGTTCGCCGTCGCGAGCGTCCAGGGCGACAAGGTCACGTGGGAGGCGGACTTCACCGGGGGCGGGGACATGAGCTCCCAGGGCGAGCAGGGCGGCGCGTCCACCTGCAAGTTCGACGAGGGCGGGGGCTGCTCGGGCTACATCCGGGGCGTCACCACGCTCACCCTGAACGACGTCGTCCTGCGCTTCCTCTCCTTCGACCGCGGCCGCGCCGTCGTACGGGTGACACCGAAGCGATGACCGCCGGCCGGGAGGTCGTGCCGTCATGAGCGCGCGGCCCAGCAGCCGGACCAGCGTGATCGTCACGATGGCGGTCGTGGGGGCGCAGGCCGTCGTCCTCGGGGTCCTGGCGGCGGTCACCGGCTCGGCCATCCTGTACGCCGAGGCCATGTTCAGCGTGGCCGACTTCGGGGTGGAGGTGTTCCTGCTCATCGGGCTGGCGCGGGTGGCGCGCCCGGCCGACGAGCGGCACCCGCTCGGCTACGGGCAGGAGATCTTCTTCTGGTCGCTGTTCGCCGCCGTGGGGCTGTTCGTGGGCGGGGGCGTCGCCTCGATCGTGGAGGGTCTGGGCGAGCCGTCGGCCTCGGGCGGTTCGTACGCGCTGGGCTACCTGGTGATCGTGCTGATCACGGTCAGCGACGGGTGGGCCCTGGTCGTCTCGGTACGGGCGCTCGGCGCGCGGGCCACGGTCACCGGCCGGTCGTGGTGGGCGGAGCTGCTGGCCGGCAGCGACCCGGCGGCCAAGACCGTGACCCTGGCCAACGCGGCGGCCGTGGTCAGCGGCCCGATCGCGGTGGCCGGCCTCGCGCTGCACCAGGCGACCGGGAACGAGGTCTTCGACTCGCTGGGCAGCGTGCTGATCGGGGTCCTGCTGGTCGCCGTCTCGGGCCTGCTGCTGCGGCTCAACCAGAACCTCATCGCCGCGCCCAGCGTGGACGCCGCCGACCTGGCCCGCATCCGCCGCGCGATCGTCGAGGTGCCGGACGTCACGGGGGTGCGCGGGGTGATCGCGGTGATCGTCGGGCCCCACCAGGTCATGGTGGCCGCCCGGGTGACCCTCGCCTCGGCCACCGACCTTCCCCGGGCCGAGCGCGCCATGGCCGCGGTCGAGGAACGGCTGCGGCGGCGTCCGGAGATCCGCGAGGTCTACGTCACGCCGGTCGCCCCCGAATGAGCCCGCACCCGATCGAGCCGCGGCGACGGCACACGGGGACGCGGGCCGGGGAGTGGTGACGGGGCCGGTCGCGGGTCGCCCTGGAGCGGTGGCCGGGCAGGGTGGGGGCGCGGGTCCTGGAGGAGGGTTCTGATCTCCTGGCTGATCGTGTTCATGGCGGCGCTCAGGTCGTGCAGGAGCCGGTCGGCCGCGGCCGGGTCGGTGCGGTGGCCGGTGGCGGCGGCGTCGACCGTCCCGGCCAGGTCGCGCAGGGCCCGGCCGAGCCCTTCGCGCAGGTCGTGGTGGAGGCGGCGACGTTCCTCCTCGCGGATGGCGAGCACGCGTTCCCGGGCCCGGCGCAGGTCCGCGGTGACGGCCAGGCTGTGGGCGGCGCCGGCGACGTACGGGGTGATCGCGGCGACCGTCCGCGGGTCGGCGGACGGGGTGATCAGCAGGCGGCCCACCGCCCGTCCGTGCCACACCAGCGGCACGTCGGAGGCCACCGGCCCGGGCTCGCCCGCCGCGATCCGCACGCCGGCCAGCTCCACGGCGACCCCGGCGGCCGGCAGCCCGTCCCGTACCAGCTCGACCACGGCGGCCAGCGCGGCCTGCGGCCCGGTGGAGGCGACGGCCCGCCGCAGCCGCCGGACCAGCAACGCCCCCACCCACCCCCGCACACCGGGCACCCGGACCAGCAACGCACGCGCCCGGCCACGCACACCGGACGCGCGCACGAGCAGCACACGCGCCCGGCCCCCCCACACCGGGCTCCCGCAGGAGCGGGTGCCGCGAGGCGGGCGGGGTCACGGGAGTTGCCGGGTGGCGGCCACGGCCGCGATCGCGACCAGGGCGGCGCCGACGCCGAGCCAGAGCCCGCGCCGAGCCGCGTCACGGATCATCGCCAGCGCCCCGGCCCCCAGGCTCAGCGCCAGCAGGTAGAGGGCGTGCCAGTCGGGCGAGCCGGCCACGAACCCCACGGCCTCCAGGTACGGCGGCGGCCCCCACCGCGCGAACTCGACGTAGAAGCCCAGCATGGTCAGCGTCGAGTGCAGCGGCTCCACGACCCCGTTGACGGCGATCAGCACCAGCATCACCAGGACGGACGCCCCCGGCCACGGCAGCCACCGGGCCACCGCGACGCCCAGCGTGCCGGCCCCGAGCACGCACAACGGCCCGGCCCCGATCTCGTACAGGCTCGGGAACCGCTCCAGCTCTACGCCGGCGACCGCGTAGACCGCCGCCAGGACGGCCTGCATCGCGCAGGCCAGCAGGAACGGCCCCAGCGCGGCCAGACAGGAGGCCGCGGTGCGCAGGTCGCGCCCGGCGGGGGCCGCGGCCAGCAGCTCGTCGGTGCCCGCGCGTCTGGTCGCCGAGGCCGTGAGCACCGCGGCGAAGAACACCGGCACGCCGAACGGGAGGACGAGTTCGCTGGTGAGCGCGCTGTAGGCGGGCCGGGGCGCCCAGTCCGTGGCGGCCAGGCCGATCAGGCGCAGGACCAGGCCGGTGATCGCGAGCGGGTGCAGCATCAGCCGCCGGGTCTCGGCCAGCGCGAGCGAGGGCAGCAGGTGGGCGGGCAGCAGGTGGGCGGGGCCCGCGCCGTTCTCCAGTTCGTCGGAATCGCCCGGCGCGACGGGGCTCACGTGGCGCGTCATGCCGTCGTCTCCGTGGTCGTGCCGGTGAGGAGCAGCAGGTAGCCGTCCTCCAGGGTGGGGTCGGCGGGGCGGGCGTCCCCGGGGGCGGTGCCGAGGCCGCGGTACAGGCCGTCGCCGGTCCGCCGCGAGCGGCCGCCCGTCTTCTCCGCCGACACCCAGACCTGCCCCTCGGCCAGCGCACGGAGCTCGGCGGGGGTGCCGGTGAACGCGCACCGGCCGTCCTTGAGCACGACCACCCGGTCGCAGAGGGCGGCGACGTCCTCCGTCTGGTGGGTGGACAGCACGACCGCGCGGTCCTGGCCGAGGCGGGCGACCAGTTCGCCGAACAGCAGCCGCTGCTCGGGGTCGAGACCGGCGGCGGGCTCGTCCAGGAGGATCAGCTCGGGCTCGCCGAGCAGGGCCTGGGCGATGCCGAGGCGCCGCCGCATGCCGCCCGACAGCGTACGGACGCGCCTGCCGCTCACGGACGTGAGCCCGACCTCCTCGATCACCCGGCGCACCTCGTCGTGCCTGGACCGGCGGTGTGTCATCTCCTTCAGGACCGCCACGTAGTCGACGAACTCGAACGCGGTGAGTCCGCGCTGGAAGCCCAGCTCCTGCGGCAGGTAGCCGAGCCGCCGCCGGATCTCCAGCCGGCCCGCGCCCGGGTCGCGGCCGAGCAGCCGCAGCTCGCCCCCGTCCGGCGCGAGGACGGTCGCGAGGACCCGGACGAGGGTGCTCTTGCCCGCGCCGTTCGGCCCGAGCAGGCCGGTGACGCCCTTGCCCGCGCTGAGGGTGAGCCCGTCCAGGGCCCGGCGGCGGCCGTAGGTCTTCACCAGGCCGACTGCCTCGATCATGAGAACTCCCTGCGGCGGACGACGAGCAGCACGACGGACACCACGATGACGGCCAGGTAGCCGGCCTGCCCGGCGGCCCCGAACATGGCCAGGTCCGGCTCGCGCACGTTCGTGGCGACGACCGCGGCCACCCAGGGCACGGTCACCGCGACGGCGCAGCGGCGCGGGTCGTACCGGCTGGACAGCGCCAGGGTCAGCGAGGTCAGGGCGAGCGAGGGCAGCAGCCACGCGGCCGTCGCCCAGCCGCCGCCCGGCAGGGTCAGCCCGGCCGCCAGCGCCAGCGCCGACGACGTCGCCACCACGGCGGCGGCCCGCATCAGCATCAGCCGGAACGTCGAGTACGGCGCGGCCAGCCCGATCTCGTAGGCCGGATCGCCGTCCCGCCCGAAGGCCACGGCGACCCCGGCCACCGGCACGACCGGCGCCAGCGTGAGGAACGTCAGCAGCCCCCACCGGGTCGTCTCCCCCGAGGCCAGCGCGGCGAAGAACAGCGCCACGGCGCTCGCGGCCAGCCACGGCAGCCGCAGCGAGGTCGTGGCGCCCAGCAGGCGGGCGGTGTGCTCGCGCACCCCGGCGGCCCGCAGCAGCCGTTCGACCGGGCGGGGCGCGGGCGCGTCCACGGCGTCGGCGATGTCGTCCCAGACCCGGTCCAGGCGGGCCCGCGGCACCCGCGCGGCCAGCAGGAGCCGGCACTGCTCGCAGGCCAGCAGGTGGGCCTCGACGGAGGCGGCGGGCGTCGCGGCCAGCTCACCCGCCGCGTACGCCGCGGCCATGCCGTCGTCCATGTGCCAGGCGCTCACGCCAGTTCCTCCCTCAGCAGCGCGCGGGCGCGCATCATCCGGGTCTTGACCGTGCCGGCCGGGATGCCGAGCAGGCGTCCGGCCTCGCGGGTGGTCAGGCCGTCCAGCACGGTCGCCTGGACCACGGCGCGCAGTTCCGGGGAGAGCTGGTTGAGCGCCCGGCCGAGCTCGCCGTACTCGATGCCGAGCAGCACCTGCTCCTCGGCCGAGACCATGACCTGCTCGTGGGCGGGCTGCGCCGCCGCGGGGCGGCGGCGCAGCTGGTCGAGCAGGCGGCGCACGCCGATCCCCCACATCCAGGCCGCGACCTCGCCTCGCCCGTCCCATTTGCGCGCGGTACGCCAGACCGCGACGAAGGTGTCCTGGACCGCCTCGTCCACCACGGCCGGGTCGGCGCAGCGGCGGGTGAGCCGGAGGAGCAGCCAGGGCGCGTGCCGGGCATAGAGGACTTCCAGCGCACGCCGGTCGCCGTCGGCCACGGCCTCCAGCAGCCGGGCGTCCCGCCACGTCTCGTGCTCGCTCACGGGAGCCCGTACATCGGTGTCATGCCTCTCTGTCGCGTCCCTCCGCTCCGGCGGTTCACGATGAGAGGAAAAGTACTGGCGGCGACGACCGCTCTGGCCGTCGCCGCCTTCCGGGATCTCTACGCGAGCCCGCTCACTCCTCCGGGAAGTGGCAGCTCACCTGCCGTCCCCTGACCGTCGTGAGCGCGGGCGGCTCGGTCCGGCACAACGGCTGCGCCTTCGGGCAGCGGGGATGGAAGGTGCAGCCGGGCGGCGGCGCGAGCGGGCTGGGCGGGTCGCCGTGCAGGACGATGCGCTCCCGCGTGGCCTCCACCTCCGGATCGGGCACCGGCACGGCCGACAGGAGCGTGCGCGTGTAGGGGTGGGCGGGATCGGAGTAGACGGTGTCCGACGAGCCGGTCTCCACGATCCGGCCCAGGTACATGACGGCGACCGTCTCGCACATGTGCCGCACCACCGACAGGTCGTGCGCGATGAACAGATAGCCGAGCCCGAGGTCGGCCCGCAGGTCGGCGAGCAGGTTGACGATCTGGGCCTGGATGGACACGTCCAGCGCCGAGACCGGCTCGTCGCAGACCACCAGACGGGGCCGGGAGGCGAGCGCGCGGGCGATGCCGATCCGCTGCGCCTGGCCGCCGGAGAACTCGTGGGGGTAGCGGTCGGCGTGCTCGGCGTCCAGGCCGACGAGCCGGAGCAGCTCGACGACGCCGTCCCGGTCGACCGTCCGGCGCGGCCCGGCGACGATCTGCCGGACGGTGTGACGCGGGTTGAGCGACGCGTACGGGTCCTGGAAGATCATCTGGAGCCGGCCGCGCATCGGCAGCAGGGCCCGGGGGCCCAGATGGGTGATGTCGTGGCCGTCGAAGGTGACGGTCCCGCCGGTGGGCTCCAGCAGCCGCACGATCATGCGCCCGGTGGTGGACTTGCCGCAGCCCGACTCCCCGACCAGGCCGAGCGCCTGGCCTTCCGGCACGTCGAAGCTCACGCCGTCCACCGCCCGGACCCGTTGCCCGCGGCGTCCGGAGAAGGTCATCCGCAGGTCGCGCACGGAGAGCATCAGTGGTCGGCTCCTTCCAGGTGGCACGCGACCCGGTGGGGGTCGCCGGTGAGCGGCGGCCGCGTGGTCGCGCAGACGTCCAGGGCGGCCGGGCAGCGCGGGTGGAACCGGCAGCCCGGCGGCGGCGCGAGCAGCGAGGGCGGCGCCCCCGCGATCGCCCTCAGCCGCGCCCGGCCGGGGGCCGCCGCCGTGCCGGTCAGCGCGTCCGGCAGCGCGGCGCCCGGCACCGAGTCCAGCAGGGCCCGCGTGTACGGGTGCAGCGGCCGTTTGAAGATCTCCCTGGCGGGGGCGTGCTCCACGGTCCGGCCGCCGTACATGACCAGGACGTCGTCGGCCATGCGCGCCACCACGCCCAGGTCGTGGGTGATCAGGACGACCGCGAGCCCCCGCTCCCGCTGGATGCGCGCGATCAGGTCGAGGATCTGCGCCTGGACGGTCACGTCGAGCGCCGTCGTCGGCTCGTCGGCGATCAGCACGCCCGGCTCGCAGGCCAGCGCCATCGCGATCATCGCCCGCTGCCGCATGCCGCCCGAGAAGCGGTGCGGATGCTCCCCGGCGCGCCGCCGCGGCTCCGGGATGCCCACCTCGGCCAGCATCTCGACCGCCCGCTCGCGGGCCGCCCGCCGACCGGCCCCGCGGTGCAGCCGGTACGCCTCGGCGATCTGCTCCCCCACGGTGAAGAAGGGATGCAGCGACGACAGCGGATCCTGGAAGATCATCGACACCGCGCTGCCGCGCAGCCGGCGCAGCCGTTCGGCCGGGGCCCCGACGAGCTCCTCCCCGTCGAGCTCGATCGACCCGGCGACGGTCGCCCGGCGGTGCAGCCCCAGCAGCGACAGCGCGGTCACGGACTTGCCGGACCCGGACTCGCCGACGACCCCCAGGGTCCGCCCCCGCTCGACGCCGAACGACACGCCGTCCACGATCCGGACGTCGCCGAAGCTCACCGACAGGTCGCGCACGGAAAGGATCACGAGTACCTCACCCTGGGGTCGATGACCGCGTAGACCAGGTCCACCAGCAAGTTGGCCAGCACGATGAAGAAGGCCGCGAGCAGCGTCGTGCCGAGGATCACGGGCTGGTCGGACTTGACGATGCCGTCGTAGGCGAGCCGGCCGACGCCGGGCAGGCCGTACACGGTCTCGGTGATCATCGCGCCGGCCAGCAGGCCGCCCAGGTCCATGCCGAAGACGGTGACGACCGGCGTCATGGCCGCGCGCATGCCGTGCTTGGCGACGACCGTCCGCTCGTGCAGGCCCTTGGCGCGGGCCGTCCTGATGTACGGCTCGGCCATCGTCTCGATCATCTGCGCCCGGGTGAGCCGGGCGTACATGGCGGCGTAGAGCGCGGCCAGCGTGACCCAGGGCAGGATCAGGTTGCCGGCCCAGGCGGCGGGGTCGTCGGTGAGCGGCACGTACGCCGGGTACGGCAGCAGCCCGGTCACCCGTACCGCCAGCAGGAGCAGCACCATCGCCACGAAGTAGACCGGCAGGGACGCGCTGGTCAGCGTGGCGATCATCAGCGTCCGGTCCAGGGCGCTCCCCCGGCGCAGCGCCGAGACCACCCCGACCGTGACGCCCACGGCCAGCCACAGCAGGGCCGCGCCGACCGCCAGGGACGCGCTGGCGCCGAGCCGGTCGATCAGCAGGTCCCAGACCGGCAGCGCGTTCTGGTAGGAGAAGCCGAGGCAGGGCACGTGGCAGCCGGGGCGCCCGGCGACGATGCCCGCGACGTAGCCGCCGAACTGCTCCCACAGCGGCCGGTCCAGCCCCATCTGCGCGCGCACCTCGGCGACCCGCTCGGGCGTGCAGGTCTTGCCGCACGCCTGGACCGCCGGGTCGGACGGCAGCACGTAGAAGATCACGAAGGTCACCGCGCAGATCACCAGCAGCACGCCGGCGACCGCGAGGGCCCGTCTGGCCAGGTACGACGTCATTGAGCCGCCCCCTTGGGGTCGATGGCGTCGCGCAGGGCGTCACCGAGGAGGGTGAAGGCGAGCACGGTCAGGAACAGGCAGGTGCCGGGGACGAGCAGGTACATCGGGTCGACCTCGTACCAGAGCATCGCCTCCTGGATCATCTGCCCCCAAGAGGCGGTCGGCGGGCGCACGCCGACGCCGAGGAACGACAGCGCCGCCTCGGTGCCGATGTTGGCGGGCACCGCGAGCGTGGCGTACACGAGGATCGGCGCGGTGATGTTGGGCATGATCTCGCGGAAGACGATGACGCCGTTCAGCGCGCCGCCGACCCGGGCGGCGTCCACGTACTCGCGGTGCTTGACGGAGATCGCCTGCCCCCGGACGATCCGCCCGATGTACGGCCAGCCGAACCCGCCCATCACACACACCAGCAGGACCATCCGGTCGCCGTCCGGCATGACCGAGATGAGGGCGATCATGAAGATCAGGCTCGGGAACGACATCAGCAGGTCCATGGTCCGGCTGATCACCGCGTCCGCCCAGCCGCCGAGGTAGCCGGCCAGCAGCCCGAGCACGGTGCCGAGCAGCACCGACACCAGCGTGGCCAGGGTGGAGACCATCAGCGAGACGCGGGCGCCGTAGACGACGCGGCTGAACACGTCGCGGCCGTTGACGGGCTCGACGCCGAGCCAGTGCTCGCCGCTGACGCCGCCCAGCGCCCCCTTGGGCACGCCCGCCAGCTCCTGGTCGATCGCGGAGGGGTCGAAGGCGTCCGGCGGCCAGCCGTTCAGCTTGGTGAGCAGCGGCGCGGCGAGCGCGACCAGCACCAGGACCGTCACCACGGCCAGCGCGAACCGGGCGGCGGCGCCGCCCAGCAGGCGCTTCCTGACCAGCCGGGCGGGCGGGCCCGCCGTGACGACCGTCGCCGTCATGTCCGGCTCCGCCGGTATCCGGGGTAGCCGTTCCTCACTTCTGCCTCACCCCCAGGACGGCGAAGTCGAGCTGCCCGGACCAGACGGGATGGCCCACCGCGCCGGAGACGTCCTTGCCGACCAGGATCGGCTTGCGGTCCCACGCGTACGGCACCGCCGGCGAGGACTGCATGACCTGCCGGTCGAGGTCGACCCAGGCGGCTTCGGCGGCCTTCGGATCGCTCATGGCCTGGATCTCGTCGATGCGCTTCTGCACCGCCTCGTCGCGGAACTGCCAGACGTTGCCGGAGTTGCCCTTCTCGACGATCGTGCGCCCGTCGAACAGCAGCGGCAGGAACGTCGCCCCGGACGGGTAGTCGGGGCACCAGCCGTAGGTGAACAGGTCGGGCGTCTTGGCGGTGTCGCCGACGGTGTCGTAGTAGACCGAGGGATCGACCGGCGTGAGCACGACCTCGACGCCCGCCCGCTTCAGCGACGCCTGCACGGCCTCGCCGAGCGCCTTGTCGCCGGTCGAGATCGTCATCCGCACGTTCAGCGTCCTGCCGCCCAGCAGGGCCTTGGCCTTCTCGACGTCCCCGGTCGGCGGGAGGTGGAACACGTCCTGCGGCGTGCCCCCCGACAGGGCCGGCGGCAGGTAGGAGGTGGCGATCGAGGTCATGGCCGGGCCGCCGGCGGCGGTCTGGAGCGCCTGCTTGTCCAGGGCGAAGTGCACCGCCTGCCGGGCCTTCGGGTCGTCGAAGGGCGGCTTGGAGGTGTTGAAGCCGATCATGTCGGTGCATCCCGACATGGCGTTGACCAGCCGGGACTTCACGTCCGGCCGGGGCAGGATCTTGGCCAGGCTGGCGGCGCTGACGTCGGTGTAGGCGATGGAGGTGGCGTCCTCGCCCCTGCTCTCGATGAGCCGGTCGTCGATCACGCCCTGCCGCAGTCCTTGCTTGACCACGATGCGGTCGGGCGCGGCCTTGCGCACCGGGTCGGTGGCCGCCGACCAGTGCGGGTTGCGCACCAGGACCATCTCCTTGCCCCGGTCGTAGCGCTCGATCTTGTACGGCCCGGAGGAGAAGGGCCGGTTGTCGTACTGCGCGCCGGTCTCCTTCGCGGCCGGCACCGGCGCGAACGTCGGCAGCGTCACCGTGGAGGAGAACTCGGCGACCGGCCGCTTGAGCCGGAAGACGATGGTCCGGTCGTCCGGGGTCTCGATCGAGTCCAGGTGTTTGCCCTTCAGCGGGCCCTTGTAGCCGTCGGCGCCGGCCAGGTAGAGCTGGGCGTAGTTGGGGCCGCCGGGCAGTTCGGGGGCGAAGGAACGCTCCACGTTGTACTTGATGTCCTTCGCGGTGACGGGGGTGCCGTCCTCGTAGTTGACGCCGTCCTTGAGGGTGAAGGTCCACACCTTGCCGCCCTCGGAGGCGGTGCCCAGGTCGGTGGCCAGATCCGGGACGATCTCGTGGCTGCCCGCCTTGAAGGTGGTGAGGGTGCGGTAGAGCAGCCGGATGCCGAAGTCCATCTGGGGCATCGTCCAGTTGCGGGCCGGGTCCAGGTGGGAGAAGTCCTGGTTGGACAGGATCGTCAGGGTCCCGCCCCCGGCCGCCGTCGCCGGGGTGGCGGCCTTGCCGCCGCCGCAGGCCGCCACGCCGAGCAGGAGCCCCGCGGTCAGCACGTTACGGAGAGTCACGGATCACTCCAGTGAGGTGAGAGGGCCCGGGCCGGGACCGGCGGGAGAGGGTTCGCCGGCCCCGGCGCCCGGGCGGTCTAGTACTCGGTCTTGACGCTCGCGCCCGAGAAGGTCTGCGCGGCGTGGAGGCTGATGTAGTTGTAGCCGGCGGGCGGGTTGTTGATCACCAGGGTCTCGGCGTTGCCCGACGCGGTGGAGCGCTGGGTGTAGGCCGAGGTGGTGGCCCAGGTGGCGGCGTTGTAGTAGAGGTCGGCGTTCCCGGTGCCGCCGGAGGCGGTGATGGTCAGCCGGGCCGTCCCGGCGGGCAGGTAGATGTAGAGGTAGGCGTAGTTGCCCTGGGTGGCCGACAGGTTGCTGCGCTTGCAGTTCTTGTCGAGCTTGCGGGTGTCGGAGGCGGTGCACTCCGGCGTCGAGCCGCCGCCGGTCGTCACCGTGACCTGCTTCGACGTCGTCGCGGTGGCGCCGCCGTCGTCGGTGACGGTCAGCGTGACGGTGTACGTGCCCTGCGCCGCGTAGGCGTGCGACGGGTTGGCCGCGGTGGAGGTGGCGCCGTCGCCGAAGTCCCAGCGGCGGGCGGCGATGGTGCCGTCGGAGTCGGTGGAGGTGTCGGTGAAGGCGGCCGTCAGCCCGCTGGCCGTGGAGGTGAAGTTCGCGGTGGGCGCCTGGTTGCCGGTGCCGCCACCGGAGCACGCCCCGGCCGCGCAGGCGGCGAGCCAGGTGTACCAGTCGGAGTCGTAGCGGCTGCCGAGCGTGCCGGTCAGGAACGACCTGGCGGTGCTCCACGCGCCGGTCCGGTACGAGCCGAGCAGCGTCGCGACGTCGGCCGGGTGCTTGTCGAACATGTAGCGGACGGCCAGGTACCCCCACCGGTAGATGCGGGTGGTGTCATGGTCGTAGGTGGTGTTCCACAGCGTGCTCAGCGCGTACGTGCGCTTGCCCGCCTCGGTGATCGCCGCGTCGTAGACGACCTTGCGGTAGGAGTAGGAGACGTACTCGGCGAAGCCCTCGATCCACCAGATGGTCGGCGTGCTCACCCCGGCGTTGAAGTCGCCGTACATGTCGAACCGGCCGTCGAGGTAGTGGGTGTACTCGTGGTTGAGGTTCCAGATCTGGAAGTCGGGGCGCAGCCACTCGGCCTCGTAGGCGATGAACCTGGGCTGGTTGCCCGCGGCGGCGGGGTCGCCCTCCAGGTACATGCCGCCGTTGTTGGTGTCGATGCCGAACATCGCGCCGGCGTAGGTCTGGTAGTCGGTGCTGGAGTCGAAGACCACCACTTCCAGCGTGGTGTTGTTGTCGCTCGCGACCGGGCCGTTGTCCTTGACCAGGTTGTGGAAGAAGGCGTCCTGGTTGGCCAGGCTGGCGCAGGTGGCGGCGAGCTGGCTTGAGGTGACCTCCTGGGCCCGGATCCTGATGCTGGCGCTGCAGGTGTGGGTGATCGGCAGCACGGCGGCCGTCAGGCGGGCGGCCAGGTCGCAGGTGCCGTAGTAGGAGCAGTTGGCCTTGTCGTAGGAGTCGGTCATCTCGGCCACGCCCACCCACAGCGGCGCGGTGGCGCCGGTCATGGCGCTGCGGCCGAGCAGGTTCTTGGCCAGCGGCCGGACGACGGCCTGCAACGTCGTGTGCTGCAGGAAGCGGCCCAGCTCGCGCCCGGCGTTGGAGACGAGGTAGGAGCGGTCGGTGCCGAGCATGCTGAGGTGGTTCGCGGCGAAGGCGTTCAGGGAGTCCAGGACGCTGCGGTCCGCCTGCACGGCGCTGACGAACGCGGGCACCTGGTGGCCGCGGAACAGCACGGTGTAGACGTTGTTGACCGCGTTGAGCATCCACCACGACGCGTCGTAGGAGCTGTTGTAGCCGTCGAGCAGGCGCTTGACCACGTACAGGTAGCGGTCGTTCTGCTCGGCGCTGTCGATCAGGGTGACGGCCTCGGCCAGCACCTCGCCGTTGGCGTCGCTGACGGTCGAGGACCGGGAGCTGCCGAAGAAGGCGTCCAGGCCGGACCGGATCGCGGTGGTGAGTGCCTGGCCGTACGAGCCGACGTCGCCGGAGTTGTACCAGTGGACGTAGTAGCCGGCCCGCAGGTAGAGGACGAGCTGGGCGGTGCCGGTGGTGTTGTCGCCCGGGTAGTTCGCCGAGTTGTCGCGCAGGGCGTAGGCGACGGTCGTCATCTGCGCCTCGCGGAAGGCGTTGTAGGCGTCCGTGCCGGTCAGGTTGAACAGGGTGTTGACGCAGTCGGTGGCGCTGGCCTTGATCTGCTGGACCAGGGCGCTGCCGGTGCGGCTGGTGAAGTCGGAGACGTTGCAGGCGGCGGCCGCGGCGACGCTCTTGCGCGCCGACGGTCTGGCGTGCTCCGGCCGGGTGGCGGGTTCGTCGTAGTCGCGGCGGAGGGCGTCCTTGGCCGCGGGCTGGGGCGCCCGGTCACGGGTGTCGAGCCGGGACTTGGCGACGTGCGGGGCGTCGTCGGCGGGGACCGCGAGGCGGGCGGCCGGGGGCGGTTCGGCCGCCGCGCTCGCCGGTGTCGCGGCGAACGGCGGGAGTAGGGCTAATGCGGCCAGGGGGACGATCATCCGCCAGCCGTGCAGGACCTTGCGCACAAGAACCTCCGGGGGGTATCCGCATGGATGCGAGGTCGGGTACGAGTGTGCGGTCCGTCCGGAGGGAGTGGTCATACGACGCCGCATAAGTGTTGCCTATGGGCGTTCCGAAGGCGTCGCCAAGAGCCATCACATGTCACATAATCCTGAGCTATGGACCTGGATCTCCGGCATCTCCGAATGGTCTGTACGATCGCCGAGGCCGGCAGCGTGACCAAAGCGGCCGCACGCCTCGGGCTGTCCCAACCGGCGATCACCACCCAGCTCCGCAGGATCGAGGAGATGGTGGGCGGTGAGCTGTTCACCCGCAGTCGGAACGGCGTCGAACCCACCCAGCTCGGACGTCAGGTCATCGCCCGCGCCCGGATCGTCCTGTCGGAGATCGACTCGCTCTTCGGCGACCTGCACGACGCGAACCCGGCCGTCACCGGGCTGCGGCTCGGGTGCAGCCACCTGGCGTGCGTGGCCAGCGTGGTGGACCGGGTCGGCGAGGCGTTACCCGGCCGGTCGATCTCCCTGCGCATCGAGCCGTCCAGCGTGCAGCTCGCCGACGCGCTCACCCACGGCCAGCTCGACGCCGCGCTCATGGGCATGATCGAGGGGTTCGACGTCCCCCTCACGCCGCCGGTCGTCACCCGCACGCTGGTGCCCAGGTATCCCATCTTCGTGGCCATGGCCGCCGGGCATCCGCTGGCCGAGCAGCCCGAGGTGCACCTGTCCGATCTCAGGAACGAGCGCTGGATCAGCCCGCCCGGCGCCGACGACGGCTCGCTCGCCGCCCTGCGCGCCTCCTGCCGGGCCGCCGGCTTCGAGCCGGACGTGCGCTACGACGCCCCCAGCGGCGCCGGCCGCCCGCTGGTCGCCGCCGGGCTGGGCGTGCGTCTGGTGGACCCGACCTGGCCGGTGCCCGAGGGCACCGCCGTACGGCCGCTGGCAGGCGAGCCGCAGGTCGGGCACCTGGTCATGGCCTGGCGCAGGGACCTGATCGGCGCGGACGCGGCGGCGGCCATCTACCGCGGGCTCGCCGCCGCCTTCGAGGACCACATCGACGACAACCCCCTCTTCCGCCGGTGGTGGGACGAGCACCCGGGCGCCCATCCCCTCCGCTGACGGCCCCGATCGGCGCGCTTGGGCCTCACTCCGCCGTGCGCAGCGGGAAGTGGCAGGCCACCTGGTGCTCGCCGCCCGCCAGCGGCGGCTCGGTCTCGCAGATCTCCTGGGCGAGCGGGCAGCGCGTCCTGAACCGGCATCCCGAGGGCGGGTTCTGCGCGCTGGGCAGCTCGCCCTTGATGGCGACGCTCGTGCGCGGCGCCACGCCCGGCTCGGCCGAGGGCACGGCCTCGATCAGCGCCTGCGTGTACGGGTGCCGGGCCGCCCTGACGACGTCGCGGGCCGGCCCGACCTCGACGAGCTTGCCCAGGTACATGACGCCGATCCGGTCCGACATGTAGTCCACGACGGACAGGTCGTGGCTGATGAACACGTACGACAGGCCCAGCTCGCGCTGCAGGTCGCGCATGAGGTTGAGCACCTGGGCCTGGATGGACACGTCGAGCGCGCTCACCGGCTCGTCGCACACGATCAGCCGCGGCTCCAGGGCCAGCGACCTGGCCAGCCCGATGCGCTGGAGCTGACCGCCGGAGAACTCGTGCGGGTAGCGGTCGAGCACCCGTCGCGGCAGGCCCACCTGGTCCAGCAGGGTGCCGATGCGGGAGCGGCGGCCGGCCCGGTCGCCGGCCTGCTGGATCTCCAGGGGCTCGGCCAGGATGGAGTCGATGCGCATGCGCGGGTTCATCGCCGCGTAGCTGTCCTGGAACATGAGCTGGACCCGCCGGTGCATGGCGCGGCGGGCGCGCCGGTCGAGCGTGGCGATGTCGGCGCCGTCCACCACGATCTGGCCGGAGGTGGGCTCCTCCAGGCCGACGATCAGCCGGCCCACGGTCGACTTGCCGCAGCCCGACTCGCCCACGAGCCCGAACGTCTCGCCGGGGCGCACGTCGAAGCCGACCCCCGCGACGGCGCTGACCTGCGGCGCCTTGCGGCCCAGCGAGCCCGTGCCGTCGTAGTTCTTGACCAGGTCGCGGACGGACAGGATCGGCGCGGCCCCGGCCTGCGGCCCGGCCCGGTCGGGCCGCGGCCCGGCGGCCTCGGCGCGCGCCCGCGGCTGGAGCACCGGGTGCAGGCAGGCGTGCTGGTGCTCGCCGCCGGACAGGGTCACGTCGGTGGTGCGGCACTCCTCGGTCGCGAAGCGGCAGCGGGGGGCGAACCGGCAGCCGGTCATCGGCCGGGACAGGTCCGGCGGCAGGCCGGGGATGCTGTAGAGCGCGCCGTCGTCGTGCTCGGCCGCGCCGGGCAGCGACTCCATGAGGGCCTCGGTGTAGCGGTGGCGCGGCTGCCGGAACAGCTCGGCGGTGGTCGCGGCCTCCACCACGCGGCCGGCGTACATGACGGCGACCCGGTCGGCGCGGCTGGCGATCACGCCCAGGTCGTGGGTGACCAGGATGACCGCCATCTGGAACTCCTCGCGCAGGTCGTCGATGAGTTCCAGGATCTGGCGCTGGGTGGTGACGTCGAGGGCGGTGGTCGGCTCGTCGGCGATGAGCAGCCGGGGCGAGCAGACCAGGGCCATGGCGATGACCACGCGCTGGCGCATGCCGCCGGAGAGCTGGTGGGGGTAGGCGTCGGCGATCTTGTCGGGACGCGGCATGCCGACCCGGCGCAGGATCTCCACGGCCCGCTCGCGCGCCTCGGCCTTGCCGACGCCCTGGTGGACCCGGAGCGGCTCGGCGACCTGCGCGCCGATGCGCATGGTGGGGTTGAGCGAGGTGAGCGGGTCCTGGAACACCATGCCCATCTCGACGCCGCGGATCCTGCGCATCTCGGCGGGCGGCAGGGACAGCAGGTCGCGGCCCTCGAACAGGATCTCGCCGCCGACGACGCGGCCGCCGGACGGCAGCAGGCCCATGATCGACAGGGCGGTCATGGTCTTGCCGCTGCCCGACTCGCCGACGATGCCGAGCGTCTCGCCCTGCCGCACCTCCAGGTTGACGTGGTCGAGGGCGTGCACGACGCCCTGACGCAGCGGGATGTCGGTGCTGACGTCGCGCAGGCGCAGCAAAGGGCTCATGTTCCGTTCCTCCTAGCGCCGCCGGAGGCGGACCTCGAAGACGTCCCTCAGCCCGTCGCCGATGAAGTTGAAGGCGAGGACGATGAGGATGATGGCGATCCCGGGCGGGTACAGCAGCCACCAGTAGCCGCTGTAGGTGTTGGCGAGGCCGTCGGAGAGCATCCCGCCCCAGTTCGCCGCGGGTGGCGGCACGCCGAGGCCGAGGAAGGACAGGTAGGCGACGTACAGGATGGCGTCGGCGACCTGGAAGGTGGCGTTGACGATCACGGTGCCGATGGCGTTGGGGATGATGTGCCGCCGTACGGCCCGGCCGCCGGTGCCGCCCATCGACCGCATGGCCTGGACGTACTCGCGCGAGCGCAGGGTCAGCGCCTCGCCGCGGACCAGCCGGGCCGGACCCAGCCAGGCGAAGGCGCCGATGATGAGGATGAGCATCGGCACGGTCGGCGTGACGATGGTCGCCATCAGCATGAACAGGAACAGCGAGGGGATCGACATCATCGCGTCGACCACCCGCATCATGGCCGCGTCCACCCAGCCGCTGGTGAAGCCGGCGATGGCGCCCCAGATCGTGCCCACGACCGTGGCCAGCACGCCGGCGGCCAGCCCGACGACGATGGACGTCTGCCCGCCGAGCAGCAGGCGGCCGAGCTGGTCGTAGCCGACGCCGTCGGTGCCCAGCGGGTGGCCCGGGGTGCCGGGGGCCAGGTAGACCGAGGCGAGGTCGGTGTGCACCTGGTCGGTCCGGTAGAACAGCGGGCCGAGGAAGCACAGGCCGCCCAGCACGATGAAGATGATCAGCCCCAGCAGGGCGAGGCGGTTCTCGGCGAAGACGGTCAGCGCCTGCCGCCACTGGCCGCGTACGGGCGCCTCTTCGGCGGGGACCGGCGTGCCGGTCGCCTCGGCGGGCGCGGTCATGAGCGGGCCGCCGTCCTGAGCCGGACGCGCGGATCGACGGCGGCGTACAGCAGGTCGGCGAGCAGGGCGCCGAGCACGGTCGCGATCGCGATGATCAGCGTGACGCCGAACAGGATCGGGAAGTCCCGCTTCAGCGCCGCCTGCCAGAACAGCTGGCCCATGCCGGGGTAGTTGAACAGGGCCTCGACGACCAGGGCGCCGCTGAACAGCGCGGGCAGGTACATCCCGAGCAGGGTGATGACCGGGAACAGGCCGTTGCGCAGCGTGTGCCGGGCGACGACGCGCGCCTCCGACAGGCCCTTGCTGCGGGCGGTGCGCACGTAGTTCTCGTTGAGGTTGTCGACCATCGAGGAGCGCACGTACCGCGAGTAGACGGCGACGGTCACGATGGCGAGCGTGACGGTGGGCAGGACGAGCCCGGCCGGATCGGCCAGCACCTCACCGAGGGTGAACCCCTGCGAGGCCTCCGGCGGCAGGATCGGCCAGACCTGCGAGAAGAGAATGATCATCATGAGACCCATGAAGAAGATCGGCGTGGCGTAGGCCAGCAGCGACAGGGTGGTGATCGTGTAGTCGGGCCACCGGTTGCGCCGCATCGCCTGGACGACGCCGAGCGGGATGGCGACGACGACGGCCAGCATCGTCGAGAACAACGACAACACCATGGTCTTGGGCAGCCGCTGGCCGATGGCCTCGGCCACCGACTGGTTGAGCTGGAAGGAGTAGCCGAGGTCGCCGCGCAGGAGGCGGCCGATGAACATGACGTACTGCTGGATCCAGGGGCGGTCGTAGCCCATTTCGTGGTCGAACGCCGCCAGCTGGGCCAGCGTCGCGTCCTTGCCCAGGGTGGCCCGCGCCGCGCCGCCCGGCAGGAGATGCAGGATGACGAACGTGATCATCGTGACCAGCACGACGATGATCAGGGCTTGGCCCAAGCGGGTGATCAGATACCGGGCCACGCGGGGCCCCTCCTTGTTCCAGGGACCCCGGCGACCCCCGCACGGGCCGCCGGAGTCGGGGACGGTCTCAGCTCTTCCAGGACCAGTCTTGGAAGAACATGTTGTTCATCGGGTCCTGCGTGACGCCCTGGAGCCCGGAGCGGTACGCCGAGATCTGGTAGACGGGGTTCGGCATCCACAACACCGGCAGGTCCTGGGCCAGCCGGTCGTTGTACGCCTTGAGCGTCGCCTCGTCGTCGGCGAACTGGGTGGCCTCGATGAGCTTGTCGGCCTCGGGGTCGCTGTAGCTGCCCAGGTTGACCGGGGCGTCGGTGGCGAACAGCCGCTCGCCGCTGGGGAAGGCCGGGTAGTACCAGCTGCCCTGCGAGCCGAAGAACGACATGTCCCACGAGCAGTTGGAGTCCGACGGCTTGCACGCCGGGGTGACCGCGACCGAGTCCGGCACTTCCTTGATGGTGAGCTGGATGCCCAGTTTGGACATCTGCGACTTGATCTCAGCGAACATCTTGGTCGTCGCGGCGAAGCCGGTCTGGCTGGTGACGGTGAAGGCCAGCTTCGCGCCGGACTTGACGCCCTCGCCGCACTGGTCGGCGCCGCTACCCGGCTTCTGGCAGGTCGTCTGCCCGTCGGGGGTCACCTGCCAGCCGTGGCTCTCCAGGAGCTGCTTGGCCTTGGCCGGGTCGAAGGGGTAGGCGCAGCCTTCGCTGGAGCCGTTCGTGCCGGGCTTGGCCGGGACGGGCCCACAGGTCGGGGCCGCCATGCCGGACCAGATGGCCTTGCTGATGGTCGGCTGGTCGATGAGCGACTGCAGGGCCTGGCGCAGGTAGAGCTGCTTGAACAGGGGGCCCGAGTCGGGGTTGTTGAAGTTGAGCTGAAGGTAGGTGATGGACCAGCCGTACCAGGGGGCGATCTGGTAGCCCTTCGACTCCAGGTACTTCTGCTGCGACAGGTTGGCCGGCGGCACGTAGCCGTAGTCGATCTGGCCGGCGCGCAGCACGTTGAACTCGGCGTCGTCGCTGGTGAAGGGGCGCAGCGTGACCGACTTGAGCTTCGGCTTGTCGCTGCCGGAGTAGTTCGCGCGGGCGGTGAGGACGACCTCGCCGTTCGGCACGTACTTCTCCAGCTTCCACGGGCCGCTGTTGACCTGCCACAGCTCGTTGGTCGCGTACGTCTTGGGGTCCTTCGACGCGGCGGTGAGGAAGTCGAAGACCTTCTTGGCGCCCTCGGGGGTGGTGTCGAGGTCGCTCACCTTGCCGGTGGCCGAGTCCTTGTCCCAGACGTGCTGGGGCAGCGGCACGATGCGGTTGAGCTGGTTGCCGACGAACCACCCGGTGTTGTACGTCTTCGTGGTCGTCAGGGAGAAGGTCTTGTCGTCCTTCACCTTGAACTCGGCGATGTTGTCCGGGAAGCCGCCCTCCCGGTAGGACGCCCACTTGTCCTTGTTCGCGGTGACGAGATTCCACCAGAACTGGATGTCACGGGTGGTGACGGGCTTGCCGTCGGACCACGTGTTGTCCTTCAGCGTGATCGTCAGCGTCTTGCCGCCGTCGCTCACCTCGGGCGGTTCGGCCATCGAGCGCCCGGGGTCGATGTTGTACTTCGCCGAGCCGTCCAGCAGGTACTCGTACAGGTGACGGTACTGGGCGGAGCCGAAGATGACGTTCTCGCCCTGGGTGAAGCCGGGTGCCGAGATCGGCAGGATCCAGTTCGGGGTCCTGAGGGCGACGGTCACGCCGTCCTTGCTCTGGCCCCCGCTCTGGGCGCCCTTCTGCGCGCCGCCGGCGGACCCGCTGCACGCGGTCAGCGCCAGCCCGAGGGCCAGCACGCCCGCCAGGGCGCCGGTGCCGCGGAGCCCGCGCCGGTGGAATCTGCTCCCCATGGGATCTCCTCGGTTGACGTCGCACGGCGCCCTGCGCTTACCGGGGGGCCTGGTGCGTTCGATGCGGAGAATGTATAGATGGTCCCGCACGAAGTCAACGGAACTAATTCGCTTTGTTCGCTGACTTCTTTCGGTTTAGAGTCGAAGTCGCCGGTGCCTCATGATGGGGCTCTGTTGCGACGACGGGCCTGCCGGGGAACCGGCCTGAAAGAGGAGCGGCATGCCGGAGCCATCGAGTCCCGCCAACCTGCGTGAGCAGGCGCTCAGCCTCTTGGCCAGCGGTGCGGCGACGTCGCGCGCCGATCTGGTGGAGACCCTCCAGGTGGCTCCGTCCACGGTCTCCAGCGTGGTCCGGCGGCTGCTGGAGGAGGGCGCCATCCTGGAGGAGGGCGTCGGCCGCTCCACCGGCGGGCGGCGGCCGCGGATCCTGCGGCTGCGCGACGTCCCGGGCGCCTTCGCGGTGTCCGAGCTGGGCGCCCAGCACGCGCGCGTGGGGCTGTGCGCGCCCGACGGCCGGCTGCTGGCCGTACGGGAGATCGCCACCGACATAGCGGAAGGGCCCGGCCAGGTCTTCGACGCCATCTGGCGGGCGTACGAGCAGCTCAGCACCGCCAAGGCCCCCGGCCAGACGCTGCTCGGCATCGGCGTCGCGCTGCCCGGCCCGGTCGAGTACCCGCACGGCCGGCTGATCGGCCCGGCCCGGATGCCCGGCTGGAGCGGCTTCGACGCCCAGACCCACCTGAGGGAGCGCTTCGGCGTGCCCGCGGTCGTCGACAACGACGCCAAGGCCGCCGCCATCGGCGAGTACGTCAGCCGGGGCCGCGACCCAGGCGACATGATCTACGTCAAGGCCGGCACCGGCATCGGCGGCTGCCTGGTCAGCGGCGGCCAGATCTACCGCGGCGGCCGCGGCCTCAGCGGCGACGTCACCCACGTGCGGGTGGCCGACAGCGGCGAGCGCGAGTGCTCCTGCGGCAGCCGCGGCTGCCTGGAGACGGTGGCCAGCGGCGCCGCCCTGGTCCGCCAGCTCAAGGACCGCGGCCTGCGGGTCAGCACGCCGCGCGACGTCGTCGCCGCCACCGTCGACGCCGAGCCGTCCGTCGTCACCCTGGTGCGCCACGCCGGCGAGCTGCTCGGGGTCGCCCTGTCCGGCCTGGTCAACTTCCTCAACCCCGACGCCGTCGTCATCGGCGGCGCGCTGTCCAGCCTCGACGTCTACGTGGCCGCCGCCCGGAGCATGCTCTACAAGCGCTGCCTGCCGTCCATGACCCAGTCACTGTCCATCGAGGCCAGCGCCGCCGGCCCGGACGCCGCCCTGATCGGCCTCGGGCACCTCGTGCGCGCCTCGGCCGACGTCCGTCCCTCCTAGGCAAGGAGTCCCCCGCCCGTGTCCCGTCCCCTCCGCGTCGCCGTCGGCGGCGTGCACATCGAGTCCAGCACCTTCTCCCCGCACCTGAGCACCGCCGCCGACTTCGAGGTCACCCGCGGTGACGCCCTGCTGGCGCGGTACGGCTGGCTCGCCGAGCCGTGGGCGGCCGACGTCGAGTGGATCCCGCTCGTGCACGCCCGCGCCCTGCCCGGCGGGGCCGTGGCCAGGGAGACCTACGACGCCTGGGCCGCCGAGATCGCCGCCGGGCTGGCCTCCGCGGGCCCGGTGGACGGCGTCCTGCTCGACATCCACGGCGCGATGAGCGTGGTCGGGCTGGAGGACGCCGAGGGCGACCTGATCACGGTGGTCCGCTCGGTGACCGGCGGTCAGCCGTTCGTCTCGGCGGCCATGGACCTGCACGGCAACGTCTCCCACCGGTTCTTCGCCGGCTGCGACCTGCTCACCTGCTACCGCACCGCCCCGCACGTCGACGTCTGGGAGACCCGCGAGCGCGCCGCGCGCAACCTGGTGGCGGCCCTGCGCCGCGGGCAGCGTCCGCACAAGGCGCTCGTGCACGTGCCGATCCTGCTGCCCGGCGAGATGACCAGCACGCGCGTCGAGCCGGCCAAGGGCCTCTACGCCCGCGTCCCCGAGATCGAGGCCAGGGACGGCGTCATCGACGCGGCCATCTGGATCGGCTTCGCCTGGGCCGACGAGCCCCGCTGCCGCGGCGCGGTGGTCGCCACCGGCACCGACGCCGACGCCACCGCCGCGGCCGCCCGCGAGCTGGGCGAGCAGTTCTGGGCGGCGCGCGACGCCTTCACCTTCGTCGCGCCCACCGGTTCCATGGACGATTGCCTCGACCAGGCGCTGACCGCGGTCAAGGACCCGGCCCGGCGCCCGTTCTTCATCAGCGACTCGGGCGACAACCCCGGCGCGGGCGGCGCCGACGACGTCACCTTCGCCCTCGAACGCATGCTGGCCCGTCCCGAGATCGCCGGCGGCTCGGTCCGCGCGGTGTACGCCTCGCTGGTCGATCCCGAGGCCGTGGCCCAGGTCGCCGGCCTCGCGCCGGGCTCGCCGGTCAGCCTGCGCGTCGGCGGCCGGATCGACGCCCGCGAGCCGGGGCCGCTGCCGATCGAGGGCGTGCTGGAGGCGGTCGCCGACGACCCCGACGGCGGGTTGTGCGTCAGCTTGCGGGTGGGCGGTCTGAGCGTGTTCGTCACCTCCCGGCGCATGCAGTACCGCGAGCTGGCCTCCTACGCCCGACTGGGCGTCCAGGTGGAGGACGTCGACCTGGTGACGGTCAAGATCGGCTATCTGGAGCCCGAGTTGTTCGACGCGGCCGGCGACTGGCTGCTCGCGCTCACGCCGGGCGGGGTCGACCAGGACCTGCAGCGCCTGCCGTACGAGCGCCTGGCCCGGCCGGTCTTCCCCCTCGACCGCGACTTCGAGGCCGACCTCACCGTGATCACCGGCCCATAGACGCCCTGACGCGCCGGCCCCCTCAGGCACCGGACCCGGCAGGGCTTGGAGGGGGCTCCCAGTCGGCTCCAAGCCAGGAACAAGAGGGCTAACTCATCATTTCCGCCTGTGAGCGGATATTTCAGGAAAAGGCTGATGAGGGTCGCCGCGGGTGCGGCGGTCGTCGCGGCGGTCATGCTGCCCGCGCTGCCGGCGGCCGCCGACGGCGCCCCCGACGAGCGGCCCGACATCCCGGTAGGCACCTGGCTGGCGGCGCGTACGCAGCCCGCGGTGCAGCTGACCAGCTTCACCTACACGGCGACGGTGTCCGTCCCGTCCAACACGATCAACGAGGCGGCCTACAACCAGATCGTCCAGGAGGCCGTCGCCGCCGTCCAGTCCGGCAAGATCTCCTCGGACGAGCGCAGCATCGGCAAGTGGGTCTTCCAGCAGATCGCCGCCAACGTGGACACCTACGTGTCCTCGACCACGCCGATGCGTACGGTCGAGGCCGAGGTCGGCGGCATGTGCACCGGCTGGTGGGTCACCCCCGACGGCTACATGGTCACCGGCGCGCACTGCGTCCAGGTCGGCGAGACCGAGCTCAGCCAGCTCTTCGCCCAGCAGGCGCTGGCCAAGTTCAACAAGCAGGACGCCAAGGAGATCATCAGCGGCCTGGGCGACCTCAAGAACGACGAGGAGATCCTCAAGCTCGCCCAGCAGATCTATGTCACGTTCAACTCGACCCACATGCAGCTCAGCAACCTCAAGCAGAGCCTGTCGGTCATGCAGAGCCTGCCCGGCGGCGGGGTGGACAAGACGGCCAAGGCGGTCCCGGCCGAGCTGGTGTCGGTCGGCGAGAGCTACCCGGGCAAGGACTTCGCGCTGCTCAAGGTGAACGGCCAGCAGAACCTGCCGACCGTGCCGCTCGGCGACGACGCCGACGTGCGCACCGGTGACACGCTCTACATCAGCGGCTTCCCCGGCCTGGTCACCAACACGCCGTTCTTCAGCCTGGAGTCGAAGCTGGAGCCGGCCCTGACCGAGGGCCCGTACAACGCCAAGCGCACCACGCAGACCGGCGTGCCGTACATCCAGACGCAGGCGCCGTCCTACCACGGCAACTCCGGCGGGCCGGTGTTCAGCAAGGACGGCAAGGTCGTCGGCATGCTGATCGCGGGCACGGTGAGCGAGGGCGGCGAGGCGTCGGAGAGCGAGAGCTTCGTCCTGCCGGTCGGCATCATCAAGGAGAAGCTCGGCGAGAAGAACGTCAAGCCCGCCCAGGCCGTCACGACGACCCGGTACAACGAGGCGCTCAACGACTTCTTCCGGCACTACTACTCCGACGCGCTGCCGAAGTTCCGCGAGGTCCAGGCGCTGTTCCCGAACCACCCGTACGTGGCCAAGTACATCAGCGACTCCCAGCAGGCGATCTCCGCGGGCAAGGACGAGACGCCCAAGCCGATCCTCATGTGGGTGCTGATCGCCGGCGGCGTGCTGCTGCTCCTGGTGCTGGTCGCGGTCGTGGTCAAGGTCCTGCGCGGACGCCGGCGGCCCCAGCCGGCCATCGTCTCGCCCCAGCCCGGGTACGGCGCGGTGCCGCCGCCCCCGTGGCAGCAGCTGCCCGCGGCCCAGGCCCAGCTCTCGCCGCCGGTGCACCAGGCCCAGAGCCCGTACGGCCACGGCGGCGACGGCTACGGCCCCGGCGGGTACGGCGCGAACGGCCACGCCGCGAGCCCGTACGGCTCGGCCCCGGACGCCCACTTCCACCAGCCCCCTCACCAGCAGCCCTCCTACGAGCAGCCCTCCTACGAGCAGCCCGGCGGCGACCAGACCAGGTCCGTCCGCTACGGCCAGTTCAGCCCGCCCGCGGACCCCAGGTCCGGGCAGGTCGCGGACCTGGAACGGCAGATCGCCGACCTCCAGCGCCGGCTCGGCGACCAGCCCCCGAACGCCTGACGGGCCCGCGTGAGCCGAGTCCCGCCAGACACGTCAGGATGCGTGGCCCCGGAACCCCATGACGGGTTCCGGGGCCACGACGTGTGCCCGCCGGATCCGGGCCGCAGCGCCCGCCGCGGCCTACGATGACCTCGTGGACGTGCTGAGCAGCCGCGTGCTCCTGCGGCCGACCGACCCCGCCCGGACCCGCCGCTTCTACGCCGACACCCTCGGCCTGGCGGTCTACCGCGAGTTCGGCCCCGACGACGATCCCGGCGTGGTGTTCTTCCTCGGCCAGGGTTTCCTTGAGGTCGCCGGGCGCTCCGACGGCCCCGCGACCGGCGGCACGCTGTCGATCTGGTTGCAGGTGCGCGACGTCGGGCGCGAGGAGGAGCGCCTGCGGCAGGCGGGCGTCACGGTGCTGCGCGAGCCGCGGCTGGAGCCGTGGGGCCTGGTCGAGATGTGGATCGCCGACCCCGACGGCCATCGCATCGTCCTGGTGGAGGTGCCGCCCGGCCATCCGCTGCGCCGCGACCCGCGGTGAACCGCCCCGCGCTTGCCTCCGGAGCAGATCGTGTGCTAGCTTTGATCCCGTTGCAGTTGTGGTACCCATAAAAGACTTTGTGCGCACCTGACCTAGCTGGACTTTCAGGTGCGTTTTTGTTTTCCGGTCATCTCCGGGATGGGCTCATCGCGGCGACACGGGGATCCGCACGGTGCGGATCCCGTCTCTGCACGTCATCTGAAGGAGATCGTTATGGCTACCGGTACCGTGAAGTGGTTCAACTCGGAAAAGGGCTTCGGCTTCATCGCGCAGGACGGCGGCGGCGCCGACGTCTTCGCCCACTACTCCAACATCGTCTCCAACGGTGGCTACCGTGAGCTGACCGAGGGCCAGAAGGTGGCCTTCGACGTCGTGCAGGGCCAGAAGGGCCCGCAGGCCGAGAACATCGTTCCCGCCTGACCTCACGCAGCCCGCGTCTGGGCCCGCACCCTCTCCGGGGTGCGGGCCCAGACCGCTTTCAGGGGCATTTGATCGGGTATGGACCGATCAGCTCCGCGCGGTTATGTTGCGAGAGCGTCAGGCACGTTGTCAGACGACGCCGGGGAGCACCACCAGGACTGCGTCTGAGAGGACCCTCGCATGTGCGGCATCGCCGGATGGGTGGACTTCGACCGCGACCTGACCAGCGAACGGGCCACCGCCCTCGCCATGACCGCGACCATGAGCTGCCGGGGCCCCGACGACCAGGGCCTGCACCTCGAACCGCACGCCGCGCTCGGCAACCGCAGGCTCGCCGTCATCGACGTCGAGGGCGGCCACATGCCGATCGAGGCCGAGGGCCTGGCCGTCATCACCTACAGCGGCGAGGTCTACAACTTCCGCGAGCTGCGCGAGGAGCTGGCCGCCAAGGGCCACCGCTTCCGCACCAGGAGCGACACCGAGGTCGTGCTGCGCGGCTACCTGGAATGGGGAGAGGGCGTCGCCGACCGGATCAACGGCATGTACGCCTTCGCCGTCTGGGACGAGCGCGCGCAGGAGCTCGTGCTGATCCGCGACCGCATGGGCATCAAGCCCCTGTTCTACTACCCCCTGCCCAACGGCGTGCTGTTCGGCTCCGAGCCCAAGGCGATCCTGGCCAACCCGCTGGCCCCGCCCGTGGTCGACCTCGACGGCCTGCGCCAGCTCCTCAGCATGGCCACCGTCCGGCAGCGGTCGGTCTACAAGGGGCTGTGCGAGCTGCCGCCCGGCCACCTGCTGCGCGTGGGCCGGCAGGGCGCGCGGCTGCGCCGCTACTGGTCGCTGGAGGGGCGCGAGCACACCGACGACCTCGACACGACCGTACGCACGGTGCGCGAGCTGCTCGACGACATCGTCGGCCGGCAGCTGATCTCCGACGTGCCGCTCTGCACGCTGCTCTCCGGCGGCCTCGACTCCAGCGTCGTCACCGCGCTGGCCAGGACGCACGGCCCGATCCGCTCCTTCGCCGTGGACTACGCCGGGTACGCCGAGCACTTCCGGGCCGACGAGTACCGCGGCGACCCCGACCGGCCGTTCGTGCGGATGCTGGCCGAGCACGTCGGCTCCGAGCACACCGACATCGTCCTCGGGCCGGCGGAGCTGGCCGACCCCGGGCTGCGGGCCTCGGTCGTCCGGGCCTGGGACGCGCCGAGCTTCCTGGGCGACATGAACTCCTCCCTCTACATGCTGTTCCGCGCCATCCGCGAGCATTCGACCGTGGCGCTGTCCGGCGAGTCCGCCGACGAGATCTTCGGCGGGTACGCCTGGTTCCACCTGCCGCAGACGGTCGAGGCCGACACCTTCCCGTGGCTGGCGATGGTGATGCGCGAGCAGCAGCCGACCGACATGCTCGACAAGTCGCTGATCCGGCAGCTCGACCTGGACGCCTACACCGCCGACGGCTACCGTACGGCGCTGGCCGAGGTGCCCCACGTGGCCGGGCAGGACGCCCGCGAGCGGCGCATGCGCGAGATCTGCTACCTGCACCTCACCCGCTTCCTGCCCTTCCTGCTCGACCGCAAGGACCGGATGAGCATGGCCGTCGGGCTGGAGGTGCGCGTGCCGTTCTGCGACCACCGGCTGGTCGACTACGTGTTCAACACACCCTGGTCGATGAAGACGTTCGACGGCAGGGAGAAGAGCCTGCTGCGGGCGGCCGGGGCCGACCTGCTGCCCGAGCCCATCGTGCGCCGGGTCAAGGCCCCGTACCCGGTGACCCAGGACGTGGGCTACGAGCAGGCGCTCCGGGACGCGCTGCGCGAGCTGGCCGCCGACAAGGACGCCCCGGTGCTGCAGCTGCTCGACGCCGACGCCGTCCGCGAGGCCGCCTTCGCGCCGGCCGAGAAGGTGACGACCACGATGAGCAGGTACGGCCTGGAGCTGGCGCTGGATCTGAACGTCTGGCTGACCACCTACGGCGTGCGCCTGGAGGTGTAGCGGGCACACTGGGCGGATGACGTCCACTGATCATCTGCCGGCCACGCCGTTCGAGGAACAGTTGTGGGCGGCCCACCAGGACGGGCAGACCGCCCTGTGCCTGGGCCTGCTCCGCGACGCCGACCTGGCGTTGCCGATCACCGCCGCCGCGGCGGCCGGGACCGAGCCGCCCGCCTGGGCGACGGCCACGGACTCCGGCCGTACGTGGGTGCTCGCCTTCACCTCGGTCGAGGCGATGGTGACCGCGACCGGCGGCCTGGCCACGCACTGCCGGATCGTCTCGCCCGCCGAGCTGGCGGCCGGCTGGCCGGACCCGCGATGGGGCCTGGCCGTCAACCCGGGCCTCGGGGCCTCGTTCCTGCTGGAGCCCGGGACGCTGGCCAGGCTGGCGGTGCCCACGCTCGTCCAGGACCTGCGGCTCGCGCCCGGGTCGGGGGTGCCGGTGGTGCAGAAGCTGCTGTCCCCGGCCGACATCGCCGACCTGCTGGCGACGGCCGAGCCGCGCGTCTCCGGCTACTGCCACCACGCCCTCGACGTCTCGCACATCGCCACGCCCACGGTGCTGGCCGACGCGCTGAAGCAGCCCGGCATGCTGACCGAGAGCGGCTCGCTGAACATCCTGCGCTGGCATCCCGTCGGCCTCGACCTCTACCGCACCCCGTACGGCGGGCTCGACGAGCAGGGCCGGGACGCGGTGGCCGGCTGGGTGGTCGAGGAGCCGCCGTTCGTGGGCATGGGCCTGGTGCCCAACGTCGACCAGGTCATCCGCGAGTACAAGGTGTACGGCGTCGGCCTGCCGCACGGCGCGGAGATCTGGGAGCTCACCCACGAGGGCACCGAGCACCGGCGCGCGCTCTACCACGGCGACCTGCGGCGATGGCTGCTGATCGGCCGGAAGGCGGCGGCATGACCTGGCACTTCTACCGCGCCCACTGGCAGGGCGCCGACTACGTGGCCAGCCCCGAGCCGCACCCCCTTGAGCTGTGGGTACGCCTGCGCGTCACCGGCCCGGCCGACGGCTTCGAGGAGGTGGAGCCCGGCTGTCACGTCCGCACGGTGCCGTTCACCGAGTGCGCGTCCCTGCAGTTCGTCACCACGGAGTGCACCTGGCGGGGCGAGCGGTTCCAGGTGCACGACGAGCGGGACGGCCTGCTCCTGCTCGAATACCTGGGCGGCTCCGCGCCCGCGGCGCTCGCGCTGGGGCTGGAGCGGGTCGAGCGGGGGGTGTACCGGGCGTGGGCCCCGCGGACGGAGATCACCGAGCTCCGCGAGGAAGTTGTGGCGATAAGTCCACAGGATGGGCCTTTTTGAAGATTGACTCTTGTCTCCTGTTGTTCATGTGACAGAAACTGACCTGAAAGGTGCATGTGACGTAAGAAACACGCGGCATGGGGGCGGGGGTGTCATGGATTCTCCTGACGTGGCGGGGATGCGGGCATACGGCGACGAGCTGCGCGACATGTTCCGCCAGATCCAGGACGTGGGCATGGAGCTGCACCAGCAGGCCAAGGCCGTCCAGGTGACCGAGACCTCGAAGGACGGCCTGGTGTCGGTCACCGTCGGCTCGCGCGGCGAGCTGATCCGGCTCGACCTCGACCCGCGCATCTACCGCCGCCCCGACGCCCGTCAGCTCGCCGACACCATCGCCGAGACCACTCGCCTGGCCGCCGAGCGCGCCCAGGAGCGCGTCACCGAGATCTTCGAGCCGGTGATCCCGCGCGAGGACTTCCAGGCGCATCTGAGCGGCGATCTCGAAACCGTCATGGCCCGGCTCGCCGACCGCATGGGAGGCAGCCGATGAGGCCCTGGGACGGCACCCAGATCATCCGGCCCGTCGTGAACTCGGGCATCTCCCAGTGGACCACCGTGGCCGAGGACTGGGAGAAGGAGTCCGAGCGGCTGGTCGCCGCGGTCGTCGAGGCGCTGGCCGCCGCGCCCTGGGGCAACGGCGCCGAGGGCCAGGCGTTCATGAACTCCCATTTCCGCGACGACGGCCCCAACCGCATGCTCAACCAGTGCGTCGAGCTGTCCAAGCAGATGATGGACGCGTGCGGCAGGCTGCGCGCGAGCATCGACAACACCCTCGGCGTGGACGCCGCCATCGAGCAAGACCTCAAAGCACGAGAGGTCTAACGCGTGACGCACAGCGCCACCGGCCCCCAGGGGTCGACTTCTCAGAATTCGTCGGATGTGTCCACCGTCCAGCCCCCGGTCCGCATCGACCGGGACGTGGAGCCGGTCTGGGAGACCGAGGTGCTGCCCGACTGGGTGGTCAACTGGTTGATCCCGATGTTGTCGGCCGGTCAGAAGTGGCCGGAGGCGAGCGAGAGCGGGATGTCCAAGCTCGCCCACGCCTACCACGCGCTCGCCGCCGGGGCGATCGGCACCGCGCCGCGCGCCGGCTCGGCCGTGCGCACCGTGGCGACCGGCTGGTCCTCGCCGGCCAGCGCCGACTTCGTCTCCCGCGCCAAGTACCTGTACGGCCACGGCGCCGGCATGGCGGGCGCGGCCGGCAAGTCGCAGAACTACCTGAGCCAGTCGGAGAACTTCGCGGTCGAGACCCAGTACTCCAAGCTGTCGGTCAACGTGGCGTTCTGGGTCACGGTCGTCGCCATCGCCATCGCGCTCTTCGTCGCCTTCTTCACCGCCGGCTCCGCGACGGCGATCATCGGGCCGTACGCCGCCGCGGGCCGCGCGGCGATCAGCCGGATCCTGGTCCGCCTCGCCATGATCGGCGCCAGGGAGGTGGGCGCCGGCAAGCTGGCCCGGGTGACCGCGCTCAGCGGCGCCACCGGGCGCGGCCTCATCGCCCGGCTGCTCGGCTCCGCGATCGGCAAGGAGCTGATCGAGGAGATCGGCGAAGAGTTCTTCATCGACGCCGGCGCCCAGTACCAGCAGATCCAGATGGGCACCAGGAAGGAATGGGACTGGAAGAAGTCCCGGGCGGCGATCATCGGCGCCGGCGGCGGCGCGCTCGCCGGCACCGCGCTGTCCGGGCCCATATCCAAAGTCACCCGGCACATGCCGGGCTTCCCCGGCCGTGCGATGACCACCGGCCTGACCAACACGATCGCTTCCCCGTTCGGCAGCTTCTTCGCCAACGGCCTGGTGTACGGCCAGTGGGACAACCCGTTCACGGCCGACGCCATCTTGGGCGGCTTCATGGGCGGCGCCGGGCGTACCGGGTCGATCAGCCCGTTCAACCCCGAGGTGTACACGACGCTGGCCAACCCGGTCACCGCCCTGGCCTCGGCCTACGACAGCGCGGCCCGTACCGACGCGACCCGCGCGGGTGGCGGCGACCCCAACGCCGGGGTCGGGAACCCGCCGGCCGGCGGCCCGGCCCCGTCGGGCGGCGGGCCCGTCGTCCCCGCCGGGGCGGCGCCCTCCTCCAGCCAGAACGACGACGTCAGGCGCGGCACACCGGCCACCTCCGCCCCCGACTCCGACGCCGGCCCGCGCCGCGGCTCCACCTCGCGGGACGACCGCCAGAACACCGACCGCGAGCCCCGGGCCGAGACGAACGAGGACTCGACCGACGACACCGCCGACGACGACGCCGCGGCGAACACCGACACGACGCCGCAGGCCCCGGACCCGAAGGCGAAGAGCAGCTCCGCACCGGCTCCGCAGACCACCGCCGCCCCCCAGACCCAGGACGACTCCCAGACCCAGGACGACTCCCAGGACGCCCAACAGGACGACCAGCAGCAACCGGCCCCCCAGCAGGACGCCCAGCCCGCCCCGGCAGCCCAGCCGGACGCTCAGCCGGACACCCAGCCGAACGCACAACAGGACGCCCAGCAAAACGCACAACAGGACGCCCAGCAGGACAACCAGCAGAGCGCACAACAGGACAACCAGCAGAACCCGCGGCAGGACAACCAGCAGGGGCCGATCGCGCAGCAGGGCGACCAGCAGGGAGCGGCCGCCCCGCAGAACGACGACACCCCCGCCACCACGTCGGCCGCCGCCCCCGACGACGCGCCGCCGCCCACGCCCGTCCTGGCGACCGTCCGGGCCCGTAACGCGCTGATGAACTCGCTCACCGTGGACTTCCCCGGCGCGGTCGTCGGCCCGAACGGCGACCTCCTCATCCCCTCCCCCGACGGCAGCGTGCGGGTGATCCGCGCCGCCACCATGAGACGCGTGCGCGCCGCCCTGGACACCCGCGCCGACGAGGTCACCGACGCCGACGAGCTGCAGGCCGAGGCCACCGCGCTGGTGCTGCTGGCCCAGGAGACGGGCGAGACCCGGCAGCCCGCCACGAGCAGGCCGGGCACGGTCACGTCCAGGCCCGTCCCGGGCACCCGGCACGTCCCCGACGCCCGGCCGGGCACCTCGTTGCAGCCCGACGAGGTCCAGGAGGGCGCCGACGCGCTGCGGACGTCCCACTTCCTCAACCAGGACGTGCAGGACATCACCTGGTCGGCCGACGGCACGCTCGTCGTCCGGACCAGGAACAACGGCACCCACCACTTCCGCCCGGTCATCGGCGGGACGACCGAGGGGCTCATGGGCGAGACCGAGCTCTCGACCGGCGAGGACGCCCAGAACGCCCACGTCGTGCACTTCGCCCCCGGCATGAACCCGAGCCAGGTCTCCCGGGTCTGGCTGCACGAGATCACCGACACCCTGCAGAAGCTCCAGGAGGACACCGCCCCCAAGCGGCGCGGCTTCCTGCGCCGCAAGCCGGCGACCAGCGAGCCCACGCAGGACATGTGCGCCCAGGCCCAGCTCAACGAGCTGGCGTTCCTGGCCGAGCAGTGGCACGCCGCGCAGACGCCGCAGGAGCAGCGGCTGCTCGCCCTCGACATCGACGGCGTGTCCCGCCAGCTCACCGAGCGCGGCCACACCCCGCCGCTGCCGCCGTGGGCCCCCAAGCCGGGGTCCCGGCCCACGCACGCGCCGCCGCTGCCGCAGGGCCGCCCGGCGCGCGAGGAGCTGCCGGCCGTCATCGACGCGCTCAAGCGGGCCGAGGCGGCGATGCAGGAGCAGATCGACGCCAAGCGGAAGAGCGCCGAGGAGGCCAAGGAGGCGATCCGCAAGTCGCGGCAGGAGGCGCGGAAGGCCGACAGGCAGCACGACCAGGGCCACGCGGAGCGAGCGCGCAAGGCGCGGGCGGAGAGCCGCACCCATCGCGCCACCCGGGAACGGCACACCAGGATCGCCGACGCGTACGAGGTCGCGCTGCGCGAGGCGACCCGGACCCGGCAGACGTACGAGCAGCTGCTCACGGCGTTGAACGAGATCGAGAACCCGAGCGCGCCCGCCGGGCCGGTCGGCATGCGGCCCGTCGCCGAGCGGCTGGCCAACCAGGTCCTGCGGCAGCACGCCGCGTACCTGGACGCGCTGGCCGCCGCGTTGCCCCAGGAGATCAACCTGGCCGCGGCCCAGCCGACGGGCCGGCTGGCCCACGTGTCCGCCCTCACCACCGCCGTCAACGACCTGCTGGCCGACAACGGCATCGGCCACAGGTTCACGACGCACAAGCTGGAGGGGGCGATCCGGGCGGACTTCCACAAGGCCGTCTCCGCCGACGGCCTCGTCGTGCAGGTGGGACAGCACGGCAAGGCGGCCGAGGTGCGCATCAAGCTGACGCTCGCCGACCTGGTCGAGGTGCTCGATCCGGCCATCAAGGGGTCGGAGATGATGGTGGGCCTGTTCCACCAGGCCGGCCGTACGGCCTCGGTCACCCAGGCGGGCAGCGGCGGGCTGTCGATGGGCTTCGACACCAGCGTCCTGGCCCAGTTCCTGCCCGAGGACACCGCGACGCGGATGATGACCGAGCTGTTGGGCGTCGGCATCGGCGCCTCGATCGGGCGCAACTGGTCGAACGGCGGCGGAGCCGGCATGTTCGCCCAGACGGGCTCGGTCACCGACAACCGGAGCGAGTCGCTGCTGTTCGACGCCGCCGCCACCTGGACGGCCGAGATCCGCACCGGCCAGGAGGAGAACTGGCGGGGCACCGTCACGGTCGACTCCGGCGCTCCCGGTGACTCTTCGAGCCAGCGGTTGTGGTTCTCGCACTCCGCCACCGACCAGCCGCCGCGCAGGCTGGAGTGGATCGACAGGGCCAAGCGCCGCAAGGAGATGCCCAACGTCGTCGTCCAGAGCATGAGCGACCTGGAAGGCGCCGTCGACATGCTCGCGGACGTGCTCGGCGGCGACTACGCCGAGATCGGCACCTCGGCCCGCGACGCGCTGCGCGGGTTCGTCACCCATAACCTGCCCCACAGCCTGCGGACCGCGGTCAACGAGGGGCTGGAGCGCGTCTTCACCAAGAACGGCGAGCCGCAGGTCCGGGTACGCGCCGAGAGCCGGGTCGTGGTGGAGCTCTCCGAGCCGGTCGGCGGCTCGACCTCCGAGGAGTGGGAGGAGGAGGTGCTGGTCGACTTCGTCGCGACACCCGCGAGCGCGTCCTCGGGCGCCTCGCTCGAAGGCAACGCCTCGGCCGGGTTCAACGCCCCCGGGCTGGCGGCCGTGGATCTCGGCGGGTACCAGCCCAAGATCGGCCCCAAGGCCAACGGGGCGAGAGGGGCGTCGCGGTCGTACTCGGCCACGGCCAACAAGCAGGCGATCCACCCCAGCGTGCGCCGCATGACCCACCCCATGCAGAGCTACCGGCTCGTGGTGGTCACCACGTTCACCGTGGAGCGGTTCGGCGAGCCGCCCGTCACGTTGACGCCGGTGCGCAGCACGGCGCTGGCCGACATGCGCGAGAAGGCCGCCTTCCATTTCGGCCTGCCCGTGGACAGCGCCGCGCTGGTCCGCAAGAACGGACAGCCGGTCACCGACGCCAACGGCGTGCCGGTCCTGCGCGGCGACCCCAACCCCGCCCCGCCGCCCGGCCGCAAGCCGGAGCTGCCCGTATGGCTGGGCGAGGGGCCGGGGAAGATGCGCGGCGCGGGCCCGGCGCTGGTGGAGGAGATCGAGGGGCTGGCGGAGTTCCGGGAGAAGGTCCTGGAGGAGCTGGCCGCGCGGGGGGTCATCCCCAAGGTCGTGAACGGCGTGCCGGAGTACGCCACCAACGATCTCGCCCGCGCCAGCCAGATCCTCAACCGGCAGGAGCTCCTGGAGCAACTGTCGGAGCAGCGGATCCGCGCCGCCTACGACTCCCTGGCTCAGGACGGCATCGTCCTCGACCTGACGCTGCACGGTCTCAACGCCGCCCCCGAGCACTACATGCTGCACCTGTCGCTGCAGCAGGACTTCGACGACGTGACCTACGTCGGGCACACCGACACGCAGACGGTGGTCAACCTCGACATCGGCTCCGACACCTCGGCCCGCGGCATCAGCAGGTCCAGGACGTACAGCGGCGGCGCGTCGGTCAGCGAGAGCGACGGCCCGGACAAGGGGCACGACGGCCTCACGCACGAGGTCGGCGTCAACGGCGGCGGCAACCGCACCCGTACGGCGGGCTCCAGCGCCGGCGGCACGACCAACATCGTGGGCCTGGCTGAGAGCAGCGGCCCGGTCGCGATCCTGAAGCTGGGCCACCATATGGCCGCCGCCCTGCTGCACAACGGCACGACGACGACGATCGCGACCACCGAGGGCTCGGCCCGGCTCGTCTTCGCCGCCGACCTGCTCCCGTCGACGAAGGAGACGCCGCCCGCGCCGATCGGGCGGATGTCCCCGAAGCTCAGGTCCATCGCACAGCTGCTGCACGTGGACGTGGGCCGTCCCCTGGACGCGGCCCGCCAGGTGCTGCCACGCGGCACGACCGCCGACTCCGTGGCCCTCCAGCACCTCATGACGTTCCTGAACGTGCGCAACCTGGTCGCCCATCCGAAGCTGCTGAACCGGCCGTTCACCACGGACGGCGCGATCCGGCCGAACGGCGGCCCGACGCGCTCGTCGCTGTCGGTGTCCGGCGAGATCGGCGAGACCGAGGTGCTGGGCATCATCGACCCCGTCACGGGCGTGATCAAGTTCGGGCTCGGCAGCGCGGGGATCTCGTGGGGCGGCTCGTCCGGTTTGTCCGCGGGGATGTCGACGAGCGCCTCCGACCTCGACGACGGCGGCACGACCAGCGACGGCGGCTCGCTCTCGCTGCCCTCCCGGTCCGGCGGCACGTCCGAGTCCACCTCGCTCCTGGACATCTGGGGCAGCGAGGAACTGCTGATCAAGTATGGCCGCCACTACATGCTGCGCAGCACGGTCGATCTCACCCTCACCGGCTCAGAAAGCGCCGAGCACGGGGTGCCGACCGGCGAGCGCATCACCGTCAGCGGGTCCAGGACGGAGACCGTCTCCGGCACCGCGCTGTTCGCGGTGCCCGAGGACGACGCGCTGCTGATGTACGGGGCAGGCGACCTCGACCTGCCGCTCCACCTGGTCGGCGACGCGGTCGAACGGTTCCTCAACGGCAGCCTGACCCTCGACCGGAGCATCGCGGTCCCGCTGGTGCAGCGCTACGTCAAGGACATGGCGCAGTCGGGGGTCACCAACGAGTACACCGAGCGCCACACCCCGCAAGCCCTGCTGACCAAGCTCAAGGAGGTCGCCGGGCTCGGCTCCCCCGCCCCGGGAAGCCCGCAGGAGAAGCTCGACCAAGCCCTGGACGACGCCGCCGAGCAGCTCGAACGCTCCAGGGACGTGGTGCTCGCAGCGCCGTACGACCGGTCGGTGGGCGCGAGCGCGACCGAGTCGCTGACCCTGACGGACGAGAACGGCGACCCGGTCGACCTGATCGACGCGGTCCGGAGCGCCGTGCAGGACGCCGTGCCCGGGGCGCTGGACGAGAGCACCACCCTCGGCGAAGAGCTGAACGTCGACTTCTCCGAGGACGCCGCGGTGATCCACGTCGCCGACATGTGGTCATCGCGGGGCTTCGAACGCAGCTACCACGTCCAGCAGGGCGCGCAGGTGACGCAGGCCGAGGAGGTGACGGTCAGGGTACGCCTCGAACCCGTCGGCGACCCGCGCACGGCCAGGATGCTCAGTCAGACGTCGCAGGCCGGTCTGATCGTCCAGCACTACCGGTACACCGACCAGACGCATTCGGAGTCGTACAACGGGTCCTATTCGGCCGGCCTCGACTCGTCCACCGGCGACCCGACCGGCGGCCAGGGCGGCGGCCTGTCCACCGACCGCGGACGCGGGTACTCGGGCTCCACCAACCACCAGAACACGCGGCTGCAGCGGATCGGCCTGTTCAACGGGCTGACCCAGGTGGAGCAGCAGATGCGGGTCGTCATCGAGGTGGAGCGCCGTCCCGTACGGGGAGGCAGGATCCCGGCCGGCGCCAAGAAGGCCGCCGACAGGCTCCAGCGCAAGCCGCGCGCCACGCCGCCGGTCGTCTACAACGCCGCGCTGGTGCGGCGCATCCCGACCGGCATGACCAGGCCCGTCGCCGAGGACCCGGGGCCGGTCGTCATGAACACCGACCCCCGGCAGGCCGAGCTGCATCCCGGCTTCTTCCCGCAGGCGCTGTGGGAGAACCCCGCCAAGCCCAGCCTGTACGAGGTCATCACCGCCCAGCTCACCAAGATGCTGGGCGCGGCGGCGGTGCAGGAACGCCGTCCCGAGCTGATCAGGCGGCTGGCGCCGTCGGCGTTGCTGACCGCGTTCGAACGGATGACGGACCCCGCCGGCGAGCCGATCGTCCCGGTGTCCAGGCAGAAGTTCAAGGACCAGGGCGTGACGGTCACCGCCCACGCCCGCCTGTCCGACCTGACGATCGTGGCCGGGCCGTACGACGGGGAGAAGGGGCAGGTCGACCGGCAGGCCGACGCCCAGAACGTGACGGTCTCCCGCGGGCACACGACCCCGGTGGGCTGGGGCGTCAACGGGTCGGACAAGTCGACCGGGGTGAACGGCGGCGTCAAGGGCGGGGAGCAGACGTCCGAGAACGTCAGCGACCACCACGGGGCGCGCCGCGAGCGCAGCATGTTCGAGAAGGGCAAGCTCTACACCGTACGTCTGCGGGTGGACTACGACCTCGACTTCCAGTACATGGCGCGGCTGCGCGACGGCAACGAGCACCCGGTCGGCGACCCCGTGCACCTGCCGGGCGCATCGACCGGCGAGGTGGACGTGGTCATGTTCGGTGAGGAGATCGAGGAGCTGCGCGAGCGCATGGCGGCGGGCGTACGGCTCGGGCCGCCGCGCCCCGGCGGCCCGCCGCCCGCGACGTTCACCTTCGTGCCCGCCGCCGACAACCAGAACCCGATCCAGACCCTCCAGGAGGCCCGCATGGCCGCCCGCGACCGCGGCGAGGTGGCCAGGGTGGCGGTCCGGGAGGCCGACGGCCTGCACCGCTACCGCGTCCTGCCGGACGGCTCGTTGTACAGCGAGACGCCCGACGGCGGCTACGCCGACGCGTTCGCGGGCCTGGCCCCCGATCTGCTGGACGCGGCCGTCGGCGCCGGGCTCGACCTGCGCGACGTCTACATGAACCCGAGCACGGACGGTACCTTCACCGAGCAGGTCAAGGCCGCGCTCGCGGCCGTCGACGCCCTTCCCGCGCCCGCCCCGCCGCCCGCCTGGCCCGCCCCCGCCACCGCCGAGCACACGAACCCGGTGGGCGGCAGCGTGGCGCAGGGCGTGACGCCGGCCGCCGGGATGCCGTCCCCCGCGATCGAGAACACGCCGTTCAGCAGGTCGGCCCGCCCCGAAGGGGTGCCCGACCTGAGCCTGGACGAGCTGCGCGGCCAGCCCCTGTCCGCCGTCGACCTCGGCGGCGCCGCCGCCCACGTGGGCTGGACCGGGGACGACGTCCTGACCGTCCAGGTGCCGGGCGCGCCCGACCAGCACGTCCGCGTGGAGGTCGGCGAGCCGGGCGAGGGCCTGAACGCGCTCACCGTGCCGCGCGCGGGCACGGCCGAGGACCCGCACCTGCTGCGGATCTGGGGGCGCGTGCATCCGGACCTGGTGTCGTCGGTCCTGGTCCACGACCTCTCGCACGTCGTCCAGACGGCGACCGCGGCGGCGGCCGGCATGCCGCAGGGCGTGCTCAGGACGTCGCCGCAGGGCGAGCAGACCGAGGGCACCGACCTGTGCCTGCTCCCCCGCATGGACGAGCACGCCCACCTGTCCGACAAGTGGCACGCCACCACCGACCCGGCCCGGCGCGAGCGCCTGGCGGCGGCGATCGACGCCGTCGCCGAGGACATCCGCCGGCGCGGCCACACGCCCCCGGCCCCGCCGTGGGGCACCGGGCCCCGCGCGCCGGCCGCCCCCGAGCCGCAGAGCCGGATCGCCCGCCTGCTCAACGGCGGCTCGGCCACCGGCCTGGACACCTCGCCGCCGGGCCTGGGCAAACTGGCCGAGATCGCCGGCGTGCCGGCCATCACCCCGGGAGCCGCTCCCGTCAACGGCGCCGCCCCGCACGTGGGGCCGGCGGACACGTTCACGGTGACCACCCCAGGCGGCGAGTTCACGCTGACGCTGGCCGAGGCCGCGCCCGGCGCGGCCGGGGTGACCGTCGAGTCGAGCGCTCCCGGCCACCTGACGCTGCGGGTGCCCGCCGACGCCGGCTCCAAGGCCACGGCGGCCGTCGCCGAGCACGTCGCGGCCCACGCCGCCACGCTCGCGGGCGACCCCGCCACCGGCCGTCCGGCACAGGCCCGTCCCGCCGAGGGCGGGCGGCCCGGTCCGGCCGAGGCGGCGGCGCTGGCCCGGCTGCGCGGGCTGGCGCGGGCGGTCGCCGAGGCGGGCCCGATCCGCTCGCGCGCCGAACGGGCGGCGCTCCAGGAGGAGGCCCGGCGGCTGGGGCTGACCGGCGACCAGCAGGGCGCGCCGTCCAGGCTGGCGGAGCTGTCCCGCTCGGGCGACCTCACGCCCGCTGACGTCACGGCGATCCGCGGCCACGCGACGCTCCCCGAGACGGCCGCCGCCGGGGCCGTCGTACGGGCCGCCGCCCTCATGGGCGGGCGCGTCGTGATCCACGGCCCCGGCCTGCTCGACATCGTGCTGCCCGGCCGGGCGCCCATCACCGTCGACGTCCGGCGGCCCGGGTCCGGCGAGCCCGACCCCGGCGTGCTGACCTACGACGTGGACCCGGCCCGCACGGTCGGCGCGAACGAGCGGGCCGCCGCCGGGACGGCCGCCGCCGCCGTCGCCCGCGCGCTGGGCCTGCCGCCCGCCGACAGCCAGGAGCTGGCCGAGCTGCACGAGGCCGTGCGCCAGGTGCTTGCGGCCAACATCAGGCAGCGCCTGGGCCGCCTCGGCGTGCTGTTCGACCTGGTCACCGGGGCCCGCCCGGAGATCCTGCGGTTGCTTCCGCCGCAGGTGGCCAACGAGCTGGCCACCCTGGCGGACGGCCGCCGCCCTCGCGACTGGTCCGCGATCCTGGACCAGGTCCGCGCGCTGGCGAACACGACCGGCTGGAACCCGCCCGAGGACGAGTGCGTGTGCCCGGACGACGGCCCGTGCGTGTGCGGCCTCCGGCTGAACGACACCCCGCTGGTGACGCCGGACCCCGAGGCGGTGGCGGTGTGACAGGCGGGACGTCGGGCATGATGGGAACCCCGAGGAGAGGACGGCTATGGCTTTCGCGGTGGCGCGGACAAGGGACGAGGCGCATCTCTACCTCGACCTCAACCCCTGCGCCTGCGGGTCCACCGACACGACCTGGCGCAACGGGCTGGTCGACGTCGAGGGCGAGCTGGTCAACCGCTACTTCGGCCCGTGCGAGGAGTGCGGCACGCCGCGCGAGTTCGTGTTCGGGCTGCCGGAGCGTCCGGTGCTGCCCGCCGGGTTCCCGACGTTCGGCGGCCCCGAGCCGTCGGAGCTGCTCGACGCGGGCGAGTGGTTGTGGGTGGCCGACCTGACGGCCAGCGACGTGCCGGTGGCCGACCGGGCCGAGGCCCTGCGCACGCTGAGGATCGCCGCCGCGGCGGTGGAGGAGGTCGTCAAGTTCGTGCCGGCGGGCGCGGACGCGGTGCCCGACGACGGGTTCTGGTCCGAACGCGGACAGGGGCTGCGCGCGGCCGAGCCCGGCAGGTTCCAGCTCGACCGGCTGCTGGTCGTCCGCGACACCTACCAGGCGCTGGCGGGTGAGTATGCCTGAGCAGGGTCTGGGCCGCTCGCTGGTCGAGGCGTACGTCTACATCGACCTGGTGGCCCACTCCGGCACGCCGGGCGCCTCGCGCGACGCCGTCGTCGACCAGGACGCCGAGAGCCTGCGGGTGCGGCTCGGCGACGTGGAGGTCGAGGTCCCCGTCGAGGCCGAGCGGGCGGCCAGGGAGACCGGCGCGACGTTCGGCACCGGCCTGTCGGAGCTGCTCGACCCCGGCCAGTGGGTGCTGATCGCCACCACGTACGCGAGCCGGGCGCTGGAGGAGGGCCTGTTCTACGCCGCCGGCCCGGCCTCCCCCGAGCGGTACGACGCCGTGGCGACCGGCTGGCGCTTCGCCGCCGACGCCCTGGCCGAGGCGCTGAAGTTCTTCCCGCCGGAGGCCGCCGAGCTGCCGCCCGACGCCTTCTGGAGCGACCTGGGCCGAACCGTGCGCGAGACCGAGCCGCAGCGCCTGACCCGGGCGAAGCTGGAGGACGACCTGGCCTTCTACCGCAAGAGCTTGGACGACTTCGAAGGCCTGCACACAAGGCCCTGACCGGCAGAGTGCGCCCGCCGGAGGGTAAGGCTCTCATTACCGATTGGCTACTCTACTTTTAGTAGCCGAATAACTACTTTCGGTAATGTCCTGCTCCTCCTGAGGGAAGAGGCGCGCCATGCCCCAGTACGCCGCGGTCCCGCGGCTCCCGACCGGCCCCACCGGCCTCGGAACCTCCGCGCTCCACCTTCCGGCCTCGGCCCCACCCCCCGCGCCCGTCCCCGCGCCGCGGCAGCTCCCGGCGCCCGTTCCCTACGTCGAGCGGGAGTGGGGCGACGGCTCCTACCCGCCGCTCTACTGCCCCGAGACGGTCCGCGACGACCCGGCGCTCGGCGCGGAGGTCGACCGGCGGCTCGTGGCGTGGGCCGAGAAGGTGGGCCTGCACGCCGGGCGGATGGACGAGTTCGCCGCCACCGGGTTCGGCCGGCTGGCGATGCTCGCCCACCCCGACAGCGACGACCCCGACCTGCTGCTGATCGCGGCGCAGATGAACACCGCCTGGTGGGCGGCCGACGACTACTACGCCGACGAGACCGAGCTCGGCGCGAGCCCCACCGAGCTGCCGCCGCGCCTCGCGCTCGTCATGTCGGCCATGGACCCGCCCCCGCCCGCGGGGGTGTACACCGAGCAGCTCGAAGAGGCGATCGAGGCCGACCCCGTGCTGGTCGCCCTGCGCTCGGCCACCGGCCACCTGTCCCGCCACGGCACCCCGTCGCAGGTCATGCGGGCCTGCAACACCACCTTCCAGATGTACGTGAGCTGGACCGCCTACGCCGCCTGGCGCCATCTGGAGACCCCGCCGCCCGTCTGGCGCTACCTCGCGGCCCGGCAGCACGACAGCTTCTACACCTCCATGACCCTCATCGACGTCGTCGCCGCCTACGAGCTGCCCGCCAACCTGTTCTACGACCGGCGCTTCCACACCGCGCTCATGCAGGCCGGCACGGCCAGCGTCATCGTCAACGACCTCCACTCCGTCGCGCGGGAGGCGGCCGACGAGCTGCCCGACTCCAACGTCGTCCTGCTCATCGCGGGCGAGGAGAAGTGCTCCGCGCGCGAGGCCACCGAACGCGCCGTCGCGCTGCACAACGACTTCGTCAAAGGCTTCGAGACCAGCCAGCGCGAGCTCGCCGCCGTTCCGTCGGTGGAACTGCAGCGATTCCTGCGCGGCGCCCAGGGCTGGATGGCCGGTTGCCTCGAATGGCACGGCAGCAGCAGCCGCTACCACTCATGACGACCGGCCGCCCCCGGCCGGAAAGGAGCTCTTCCCAGGTGACCGTCAACACCCAGTCCCCCGTCCTCACGAGCCACTACCAGCACTCCGTCGCCAGCTACTGGAACGCCGAGAAGAACCCGGTCAACCTGCGCCTGGGCGACGTCGACGGCCTGTACCACCACCACTACGGCATCGGCGAGGTGAACTGGACGGTACTCGACGGCCCCGAGGACACCCGCGAGGACCGCATCGTCAAGGAGCTCCACCGCCTGGAGACCGCCCAGGCCGACCTGCTGATCAGCCATCTCGGCCCGCTCGAACCCCACCACCGGGTGCTCGACGCCGGCTCCGGCCGCGGCGGCAGCAGCCTCCTGGTCAACATGCGGTACGGCTGCGAGGTCGAGGGCGTGTCCATCTCCGAGTCGCAGGTCGCCTTCGCCAACGACCAGGCCAAGAAGCGCGGCGTCGACGACAAGGTGCGTTTCCACTTCCGCAACATGCTGGAGACCGGGTTCGAGACTGGATCGTTCCAGGCGAGCTGGAACAACGAGAGCACCATGTACGTCGAGCTGTCCCTGCTGTTCGCCGAGCACGCCCGGCTGCTGCGCCGGGGCGGCCGGTACGTCTGCGTCACCGGCTGCTACAACGACGCCTACGGCCTGCCGTCCCGGGCGGTCAGCCAGATCAACGCCCACTACATCTGCGACATCCACCCCCGCAGCACGTACTTCGAGCAGATGGCGGCCAACCGGCTGGTCCCGGTCAGCGTCGTCGACCTGACGGCGGCCACGATCCCGTACTGGGAGCTGCGCGCCCGCACCCACCTGGCCACGGGCATCGAGCAGTCCTTCCTCGACGCCTACAAGAACGGCAGCTTCCAGTACCTGCTCATCGCGGCCGACCGCGTCTGATCAACCGGCCACCGCGGCGGCCAGCTCCCACGGGTCGTGGGCCGAGAAGACGCTCACCTGGTCGCCGTGGTCCCGTACCAGCTCCCGCAGCCGGGCCTGGGTGCCGAGCCGCAGGTCGTGATGGACCTCCGAGCGGGTCTGCACGACGTCCATCAGCGGGTGCGGATGCGGGTCCTGCTGGAGCTCGCGGTGGTAGTAGTAGGCGTCGCCGCAGTGCAGCAGCCAGCGGTCCCCGTCGCGGACGGCGACGCCGGTGTGCCCGGCGGTGTGCCCGCCGAGGGGGACCAGCCTGATGTCCTCGGGCAGGCCGTCGAGCTTGATCGAGGCGAAGCCGAACCAGTCGTCGTTCGCCTCCGGGGTGTAGGTCACCCAGTCGGGACCGTGCGCCCAGTGGGCCGGGCGGTAGCGGTAGCTCGGGGCCTCGGCCAGCGCCGCCTCCAGCTCGGCGGCCAGCAGGTGCACCCGCGCGCCGGGGAAGTCGGGGAGCCCGCCGCAGTGGTCGACGTCGAGGTGGGTGACGATGACGTGGCGCACGTCGTCCGGGCGGTAGCCGAGCCGGGCGACCTGGCGTACGGCGGTCTCCTCCTCCTCCAGCGCGGGCTCGGCCATGGCCACCCAGTCGGCGCCCAGCGTGCCGGCCGGGTCGCGCACATTGCCGAGCCCGAGGCCCGTCTCGACCAGCACGAGCCCGTCGGCCGGGGTCTCCACCAGCAGGCAGTGGTTCACGGCGGGGGCGGCGGGCGGGCCGTCGTAGGTGGCTTCGATCGTCCGTACGGACCCGCAGTTCAGGTGATGAATCCTCATGGGGACGATCGTCGTACTTGAACCGCGGTTCAAGTCAACTCGTCAGCCGCCCGCCATCATGTCGCCGAAGGCGCGAGCCGCCGGGCCCGAGGTGAACAGCCGATCGAGCCGCGCCCTGGCCAGCCGGCGGCGGAACGGCCCGGCCAGCGTCTCGTCGCCGGCCTCGTGGGTCATCTCCGTCATCCAGCGGGAGAACTCCTGGTGGTGCCACACCCGTTCCAGGCAGGTGGCGGAGTAGGCGGCCAGCGGCTCCTCGTCGCCCTCGCGCAGGGCGGCGCGCAGCGCGCGGGCCAGCACGTCGGCGTCGGCCACCGCCAGGTTCATGCCCTTGCCGCCCATGGGCGTGATGATGTGGGCCGCGTCGCCGACCAGGAAGAGCCGGCCGTAGCGCATCGGGTCGACGACGTGGCTGCGCATCTCGACGAACGCCTTCTCCCCGATCGGGCCGTCCGGCAGGCCGTCGTCGGCCAGGCGCAGCCGCAACTGGGCCCAGATGCGCTCGTCGGGCCAGTCGGCGGCGGTGGCGTCGGGGGTGCACTGGAGGTAGAAGCGGCTGGCCCGCGGGCCGCGCGGGAAGTGGGCGGCGAACCCGTGGGCCGTGATCGCCATCAGCGGGTAGCCCGGCGGCGGGACGTCGGCGAGCACCGTCAGCCAGCCGATGCCGTAGTCGTGGGAGTAGGTGGTGAGGGCGTGCGCGGGCACGCCGGCCCGGCTGACGCCGTGGCGGCCGTCGCAGCCGGCGACGTAGGAGCAGGCGATCTCGTGCGTGACGCCGTCGGCGTCGCGGTAGGTGACCGTCGGCGCGGCCCCCTCGACGCCGCGCGGGGTCACCTCGGCCGCCTCGAACCGCAGGTCGCCGCCGGATTCGAGGAGACGGGCCAGCAGCCTGCCGACGAGCACCTGCTGCGGCACGAGCCGGCCCGTCCGGCCCTCGGTGATCGCGGGGACGTCGAGGAAGCGCCGCTCCCCGTCGACGCGGAACTCGAACCTGGTCTCCTGCGGCATGCCCGCCAGGACGGTGTCGGCCAGGCCCCACTCCTCGAAGACGCGGGCGCCGTGGTGGTCGAGGATGCCCGCGCGCTGGCGCTGCTCGACGTACGGGCGGCTCTGCCGTTCGAGCACCACGCACTCGACGCCGGCCTGGCGGAGCAGGCTCGCCAGGGTCAGCCCGGCCGGACCGGCTCCGACGACGACGACCTCGGTGCGCTCTCGCCTGCTGGTCTCCCCGGACATGGCGGTCCTTTCGCCTCGGTGACGCGCAGTGGTACCCGGCCAGGATGATCACGATGATAGTCCGTGCGGTCACCACCGCACCGGGAGACTGAGCACCCCGTGGATGTCGGTGCCGGCGCGCACCGGCACCTCCTCGGGCGCGACGGCCAGGCGCAGGCCGGGGAAGCGGGTGACCAGCGCGGGAAGGGCCGTGCGCAGCTCCACCCGGGCGAGCTGCTGGCCGAGACACTGATGGATGCCGTGGCCGAAGGACAGGTGGCCGGTCGCGTCGCGGCGCAGGTCGAGGCGGTCGGGGTCGGCGTACCTGCGGGGGTCGCGGTTGGCGGCCGAGAGGGACACGACGACCGACTCGCCCGCCCGGATCAGCCGGCCGGCCAGCTCGACGTCCTCCAGCGCGGCCCGTACGCCGGTGTGGGCGATGGTGAGGTGGCGCAGCAGCTCCTCCACGGCCTGGGCCGCCCGCTCCGGCTCCGTCCGCAGCACGTCGAGCTGGACGGGGTCGCTGAGCAGCGCGTACGTGCCGAGCGCGAGCATGTTGGCGGTGGTGTCGAGCCCGGCGGCCAGCAGGAAGGTGCCGACGCCGGCCAGCTCCTCGTCGGTGAGGTCGGTGGCGGTCAGGTCGCTGAGCAGGTCGTCGGCGGGTTCGCTGCGCTTGGCCTGGACCAGGCCGTCGATGTACCGCTGGAGCTCGCCGTAGGCGGCGAACTGTTCCTGCTCGTCGGTGTCCACCCCGGTCAGCGCGGCGGCGTGGTGCTGGAAGTTGTCGCGGTCGGCGTACGGGACGCCCAGCAGCTCGCAGATCATCAGCGCGGGGATGGGCTGGGCGAAGACGCGTACCAGGTCGGCGGGCGGGCCCAGGCGTTCCATGGCGTCCAGGTGGTCGGCGGTGATCTGCCGCACGCGTTCGGTGAGCAGGTTCATCCTGCGGACGGTGAACCTGCCGGTGAGCAGCCTGCGGTAGCGGGTGTGCTCGGGCGCGTCGAGGCCGGTGAGGTCGCCGGGCGGGGCGGCCGGCAGCGGGCCGATCGCGGCCGTCGGGTGGTGCAGGAACTCGTAGCGCGAGCTGAACCGCCGGTCCGCCAGCACCGCCCTGACCTCGGCGTGGCCGGTCACCAGCCAGCCGCGGTGGCCGTCGGGGAAGTCCAGCGGGGTGACGGGCGCCTGCTCGCGCAGCTCCGCCAGGCCCGCGGGCGGGTCGAAGGGGCAGCCCGCGGGGCGGGTGACGGGAAGCGTGACAGGGGCGTCGTTCATGAGGATCTTCCTTTCAGTGGGTCGCGGTGAGGGACGGTTCCTGGGCCGGCCTGCGTTCGCCGCGCATCACGACCAGCGCCAGGACGGCGGCGGCGACCACCCCGGCCGCGCTGATCGCGAAGGCGGCCGACATGGCCGAGGTGAACGCCTCGCGGGCCACCTGGGCCAGACCGGCGTCGCCGAAGGCGAGGGCGTCGCCGATCGAGCGCCGGGCCGCCTCGGGCGCGCCCGCCGGCATCCCCCGGGTGTAGGCCCCGGCCAGGACGCTGCCGAGGACGGCCACGCCGAGCGCCGCGCCCGCCTGCTGGATGGTGTCGTTGAGCGCCGAGCCGACGCCGGCGTGCTCGGGCGGGATGGTGCCCATCAGCGCGGCGATGGCCGCAGGCATCGCCAAGCCGCCGCCGGCGCCCATCACGAACAGGGCCGTGCCGGTGAGCAGGATGCCGCTGCCGGAGGAGACCATGGCGAGCAGCCCGAACCCGGCGGCGCAGACGAGCAGCCCGGTGACGATCATCGGACGGTTGCCGAGCCGGGCGCCGAGGCTCGCGCCCAGGCCGTTGAAGAGCAGCGAGGCGACCGCCATCGGCAGGAACGCCAGCCCGGCCGCGGTGGGCGTGTAGCCGAGCACGTACTGCAGGTACTGGGTGAGCACGAGCAGCAGCCCGCCGTTGCCGATCTGGACGAGGGTCAGGGAGAAGCTGCCGCCGCTGAACGTGCGGTCGCGGAACAGGGCGAGCGGGACCATCGGGTGCGGCGTGCGCAGCTCCCAGATCACGAAGCCGGCCAGGCAGAACACGGTGAGGGCCAGGGCCGGCCAGGACACGCCGTGCGGCAGCTCGATGATCGTCCACACCAGGGCGGACATGCCGGTCGCCGACAGGATCACGCCCAGCGGGTCGGGCTTGGTCCAGGGGCCCTTCGACTCGGGCATGAGCAGCAGGGAGGCGACGATGGCGAGCAGCGCGACCGGCACGTTGATCAGGAACACCGCGCCCCACCAGAACCAGGCGATCAGCGCGCCGCCCAGGACCGGGCCGCCGATCATGCCGATCATGGCCACCGCGCTCCAGACGGCCATCGCTTTGCGGCGCTCGGCCTCGTCGAACACGGTGATCAGGATCGACAGCGTGCTCGGCATGATCAGCGCGCCGCCGACGCCCATCGCGGCGCGGGCCGCCACGAGCTGCGCCGGATCGGCGGCGTAGGCGGCCAGCAGGGACGCGGCGCCGAAGAGGGCCAGGCCGATGATCATCACCCGGCGCCGGCCGTAGCGGTCGGACAGGCTGCCCGCGGTCAGCAGCAGGCCGGCGAAGACCAGGATGTAGGAGTCGAGGATCCATTGCAGGTCCTGGGCGTCGGCGCCCAGGTCGGCCGCCAGGGGCGGGACCGCCACCGTCAGCACCATGTTGTCCACGACCAGCACCAATGTGCTGAGGCACAACACCACCAGGATCCACCAGCGGCGGTTCATGGGTTTCTCCCCTTCGACTTGCGTACGTCGCTCTCGGAATGCGCACACTGTACGCATATGAAAGAGATGTACGCAAGCAGGTGTTCGCGGATGCGTACACTGTGCGCTAGGCTCGGGTCATGCCAGCATCGCAGCCGCCTGTCCCCTCGGTCTGGGTCCGTCAGCGCCGGCAGCGGGAGCGGCCCGCGCTCAGCCTCGACCGGATCGTGTCCGAGGCCGTCCAGCTGCTCGACGAGGAGGGGCTGGAGGCGCTGAGCATGCGCAGCCTCGGCACCCGGCTCGACGCGGGCGCGACCTCCCTCTACCGCCACGTCGCCAACAAGGACGAGCTGATCGAGCTGGTCGTCGACGAGGTCTACGGCGAGCTGCGCGTGCCGTCCGTGGAGGAGGCGGGCGGCTGGCGTGACGGGCTCGCCGTGTCCGCCCACAGCCTGCGGGCGGTGATCCTGCGCCACCCGTGGATGGCGTCCGTGCTCGGCCAGGTCGGGCTCACCAGCCTGGGGCCCAACGTGATGCGGCGCTCGGAGGAGCTGCTGGCGCTGGCGCACTCGGCCGGGTTCGTCCCCGGCGAGGCCGACCGGGCGGTCAACACCGTGCTGGCGTACGTGATCGGCGTGGCCATCGCCGAGGCGGCGTACCTGTCGACGCTGGCCCGCAGCGGCCGTACCGAGCAGGAGTGGATCGACGCCGTGCGGCCGACCGCCGAGCAGGCGTTCGAGGACCACCCGTGGATGCGGGCGGAGTACGCGGCCAAGGGGTTCGACGACCCCGAGCGCGTCCGGGAGGAGGACTTCCGCTACGGCCTCGACCGGGTGCTCGACGGCCTGCGGGCCCGGCTCGACTCATCGGCCGGCTGACCCGCGCCGTGCGCCCCGGCGTGAGAACCTCGGCGTCATGGAAATCTGGATCAACCCCGACTGCTCCAAGTGCCGTTCGGCCCTGTCGATCCTCGACGCCGAATCGGCCGACTACAAGGTCCGCCGCTACCTGGAGGACCCGCCGTCGCCGGACGAGCTGCGCGCCGTCCTGGCCCGGCTCGGGCTGGAGCCGTGGGACATCACCCGTACGGGCGAGCCGGTCGCGGCCGAGCTGGGCCTCGACGCCTGGCCGCGCGACCCGGACGCCCGCGAGCGCTGGATCGCCGCGCTGTCCGCGCACCCGATCCTGATCCAGCGGCCGATCATCACCGCCGACGACGGGCGCGCCGTGATCGGCCGCACCGAGGACGCCGTGCGCGGCACGCTGCCCGGGTGAGCGGTCAGTCGTTCATGCGGCCCGGGTGAGCGGTCAGTCGTTCATGCGGCCCTCCTGCTGGCCGAAGCGCTCGGGCCCGGACATGCTGGAGCCGCCGGCCGGCACGTCGACGCTGCCCGGGGAGTAGTAGCGGCGCAGCCACTCGGCCAGCCCGTCGAGGCCGGGCAGCAGCACCCGTTCGGTGATGCCGGCCTGGTCGAGCCGCCGCCGGATCTCGACCTTGACCCCGGCCGGGATCGACCAGCCCCGCCACAGCCCGGGATGCTCGGCCAGCCAGTCGTCGAGCTGGTACCTCGCCCCCGACATCGCCGACAACACCGACGACTGGTTGACCATGCGCTCGTCCAGCGACGGCGGCTCGAAGAAGGCGACGAACGGGCGGTCGCGGCCGAGCGCGTCGAAGCCGGCCAGTCCGGCGGCGCGTTCGGCGAGCATCTCGGTGCTGAACAGCAGCGCGCCCTCGCCGTCGAGCACCTCGCGCAGCGGCTCGGGCAGCAGGCGGTGCGCGCCCGCGCAGTCGACGGCCAGCAGCACGGCGTCGTCCCCGGGCCAGGACGCCGTGGCGAAGTGCAGCGCGACCAGTGGGGAGAACGTCCAGTCCAGGAGGCGGGTGGGCAGGCCGTGGTGCTGGCCGAGGGCCAGCCAGTCCCAGACGGAAGGGCCAGGGGCAGCCCTGTGCGCGTATTTCCTAAAATTTCGTATCAAGTGGGTTTCTAGGGTGGCGTAGTCGCCCGCCAGCCGCGCCAGGCTGTGCACGTGCGAGTACGTGCTCTTGGCCAGGCCGCGGAAGACCAGCGTCGAGTGCGCCTGGGCCGGGCCTCCGGTGTGGGCGGCCGCGCTGATCGCGTCGTCCAGCTCGCGCCAGGACGACACCGTCACCATCCCCATCCGCCTCCGGTGCCCCTGGACGCCACTGTCACACCTGCCGCCGAGCCCTTGAGGTGGAGTGGACTCCAGGTCCTAGAGTCGCGGACTATGACAATGCGCTACCGCGTACTCGGCGGCACCGGCATCGAGGTGAGCGTCCACTGCCTGGGGGCGATGATGTTCGGCGCCGTCGGCAACCCCGACCACGACGATTGCGCCCGCATCATCCACGCCGCGCTCGACCAGGGCGTCAACTTCGTGGACACGGCGGACATGTACTCCGCGGGCGAGTCCGAGGAGATCGTCGGCAAGGCGCTGAAGGGCCGCCGGGACGACGTCGTGCTGGCCACCAAGGTGCACTTCCGGATGGGCGAGGGCCCGAACCGGTCCGGGAACTCGCGTTTGTGGATCATGAAGGAGGTCGAGCAGAGCCTCCGGCGGCTCGGCACCGACTGGATCGACCTCTACCAGATCCACCGGCCCGACCACACGACCGACATCGAGGAGACGTTGTCGGCGCTGACCGACCTCGTGCGGCAGGGCAAGATCCGCGCGTTCGGCTGCTCGACGTTCCCGGCGGCGGAGATCGTCGAGGCCCACCAGGTGTCGGAGCGACGGGCGCTGCACCGGTTCAGGACCGAGCAGCCGCCGTACTCGCTGTTCGCCCGCGGCATCGAGAAGGACCTGCTGCCCGTCTGCCGCCGGTACGGCATGGGCGTCCTGACCTGGAGCCCGCTCGCGTCGGGCTTCCTGAGCGGCCGCTACCGCAAGAACGGCGACATCGACCTGACCACCGGCCGGGCCGCGCTGACCCCCCACCGCTTCGACCCGTCGATCCCCGAGAACGCCGCCAAGCTCGACGCCGTCGAGCGGCTGGTCGAGCTCGCGGACGACCTCGGCTGCACGCTCCCCCAGCTCGCCGTGGCCTTCGCCGCCGCGCACCCTGCGGTCACCTCGGTGATCACCGGGCCGCGCACGATGGCGCAGCTCGACGACCTGCTGAAGGGCGCCGCGCTCACGCTCGACGACGCCGCGCTCGACCGGATCGACGAGATCGTCCCGCCGGGCCGTGACATGTACCAGCCGGACGGCGCGTGGCGTCCCGCGTCACTGACCGACCCGGCGCTGCGCCGCCGCCCGCTCGCCGAGCGCGCCGCGGCCGGCTAGATCCACAGGCTGTGGACGACGGCGGCCACCCGCCGGCCCTGCTCGCGGCCGGCGTGGGCCGCCGGTGACCGTACGGCGGGGTCGAGCGGGTTGGCGCCCATGGCCGCGACGGCCCCCTCGTCCGGGCTGACGACCTCGACCGCGGAGCCCTCCTTGCGCAGCAGGGCCACCTCCTGTTCGAGCGACGTCCAAGGGGAGGCGGGGGCGCCGGGCGGCTGGGGCGAGACCACCAGCACCCGTTCGAAGCCCGCCGCCAGGTCGGCGTTGTCGCTGGACCGCACGCCGCCGTCGATGTAGCGGCGGCCCTCGATGGTGACCGGCGGCCAGACCCCGGGCACGGCGCAACTGGCCGTCACCGCGTCCACCAGGCCCACCCCGGACGCCCGGTCGAACAGGCGGGTCTCTCCGGTCGCCGCGTCGAGCGCGACCAGCACGAGCGGGCGCTCCGGCCAGTCGGTCTCGGGCAGCCGCGAGGCCACCGCCGCGCGCCGTTCCGGCTCGCCGACCGTGGGGGCCTCCAGCGCCCAGGCGCCGATGCGCCGGTGCAGCTCGTCCCGGTCGTGGGCGCCGGCCAGGATGCCCTGGAGGGCGGCCGCGAAGGAGGCCGCGTCGAACACCGCGGGGATCTCCCTGGCCTGCAGCGCGGGATCGACCTGCCGCTGGAACAGCTCCTCGACGGTCAGCCGGCTGCGGGCCTGGGCGCCGACCGCCGAGCCGGCCGAGGTGCCCACGATCAGGTCGGCGTCCCGTACGTCCACGCCCTCGTCAGCCAGCCCGGCCAGCACGCCGGTCGCCCAGGCGATGCCGGCCACGCCGCCGCCCCCGAGCACCAGGGCCCGGCGACGGTCAGAAGCTTCAGTTCGGTCCATGAGCATCATCATTCACCAATCAGGAACAAAGCGCGCGTCTCATTCGAGCCGTCCGTGTGTATGGTGAGCCTGTGGAACGTACTCATGATTTTGGGTACAACCCCGCCGTCGAGAGCCTGCGACTCATCGATCACGGGCTGCCGAGATCCCTTCCCGGCAACCTGAGCGGACGCTTCCGCTTCACCCCTGCCTCCCTGTACGTCGGCGACCGGATCGCGGCGACCGCCTTCGCCCGTCTGGACGGCTTCGGCCTGTCCTGGGTGGACATCTGGCTGCTGTCGTTCCGGCGCGGACGCTGGGCACTGCGCGCCGGCGACAGCATGTCCGCCGCGCGCAGCGACGACCTGCTGGCCCACCGCCAGGGCGTCTCGGTGCTCAAGGAGCACGGGCTGACCGACGAGAACGGGCGGTTCGACACCAACGCGGGTCGCTGGTTCCCCCGGCCGAAACGGTGGGTGGCCTACGGGCTGCTGCGGCTGTCGGCCGAGGTGGAGACGGTCAGGCTGGGCGGGCGGGAGGTGCCGGTGCCGGGACACGGCCTGCAGGCGCTCGCCTGGCGGCTGCAGACCGGCCCGGTGGTCGCCGACCTGCTCGACGACATGGGCGAGACGATCGCGGCGGTGAGCCTGACCGCGTAGGCGCGCCACGGCCTTTTGGCGCGCCCCACCTCTTGGCGTGCCCCCGAGCGCCACCGTGGCGCGGGCTTCAGGCCGCGAGGAAGTCCGGGGCGTGGTCGCGGGCCCAGGAGCGGAACGTGCGCGCGGGCCGGCCCAGCAGCTCCGGCACCGTGCCGGTCACGCGTTCCGGGGTGTGCGTGAACGACTCCCACGCCCTGAGCCGGGCCTCGACGAACGCCGGATCACCCCAGGCGGCCGTCAGCTGCTCGCGGGCGATCTCCGGCGGCAGGTCCTCCCAGCGCACCTCGCGGCCGATCTCCTCGCCGACGGTCCGCGCCAGCTCCTCCTGGGTGATCGACTCGGGGCCGGTGATCAGGTATTTGGCGCCGTCGTGGCCGGGGGTGGTGAGCACGTGGGCGACGACGTCCGCGATGTCCCGCTCGTGGATCAGCGATCTGGCGGCCTTTCCGTACGGGAGCCGGACCACTCCTTGCCGGATCTGGGCGGCCCAGGCCAGCGTGTTCGTGGCGAAGTCGATGGCCCGGACGAACGTCCACCGCGTCCCGGACGTCCTGATCAGCCGTTCGATCTCCTGGTGGTAGATCGTGGCGGGCTCGCCGTCCGCCAGGTCGGGCACGTCCGCCGACAGGTACACGACGTGCTCGGCCCGTCCGGCCACCGTGGTCACCATCAGGGGGTCCACGGGGATGCCGGGCCACATCAGGTACACCCGGTCGACGCCGCGCAGGGCGGGCTCAAGACTGCCGGGGTCGGCCAGGTCGCCGCGTACGGGCTCGACGCCGTCCGGGAGCACCACCCGGGCCGGGTCGCGGACCAGCGCCCGCACCTCGTGTCCCGCCTCCGCCAGGGAGGAGACGACATGCCTGCCCACGTTGCCGGTCGCGCCGGTCACCAGAATTCCGCTCATGAAAGGCAGCCTAGAACCTCAACCGCAGTCAAGGTCTAGTCATAGAACCGACTCGGCTAAGTGATACGCCGCACATTCCGGGTAGCGGCAGGAACGGTGATCGCGCTTCAAGGGATGGGAAGGGCTCGGCTGCGGCCGGGCCCTTCCGCTGTTCCCGGGGCCTCCTGCGCGTCGGAAGCGCGTCACAAGCGCGTCCTCATGCGCGTCACAAGCGGTCCTCAGACAAACCTCATGCGCGACCGGCATCGTTTCCGGCATGCACCCGACCGGTCCGACCGTCACGCCCGGATCCGCGCGCGACTCGTACGCCGTCCTCGTCGTGGACGAGCGCCCGCTCGGCGCGTCCCTCTCCCGCGCGATGCGCCGCTGGGACGTGCGCAGCCTGGGCGGCGGCGAGGCGGTCAGGGCCGTGCGCGGGTTCCGTCCGGGGGCGATCGTCCTGGACGTCAGGGGCGGCGGCCGCTTCCTGCCCCGGCTGCGGGCCGCGCTGCCCGGCGTGCCGGTCCTCTTCCTGACCGCGCCGGACGCCCTGCCCGACCCGTCGCTCGGACTGCGCGCGGGCGCCGACGACTACGTGATGCGGCCGTTCGCCGTGGACGAGGTCGTGATCAGGCTGCACGGCCTGCTGCGCCGCTCGGCCGACGCCCTGTCCGTCGCCCTGTCCGTCGGCGACCTCACCCTGGACCAGGAGACCCGCCAGGTACGGCGGGCCGGCCAGGAGGTCAGGCTCACCCCGACCGAGTTCGAGCTGCTGCGGCTGCTCATGCGCCATCCGGGACGCGCGCTCAGCAAGGCGCACATCCTCGACCGGGTGTGGGCCTACGACTTCGCCGGCCAGGGCAACATCGTCGAGCTGTACATCTCCTACCTGCGCCGCAAGATCGACGCGGATCGCCGTCCGATGATCCACACCCTGCGCGGCGTCGGCTACGTGCTCAGACCGGCCGCCTGACGTCCCGCTAGATCCCGTCTAGCGGACGTCTGGCGGCCGTCTCGCGCCTCCTTGGTGAGAGCCCGGAACGGGCCGAGGGAGGTGGACGATGACGGGCAGGGACGACACCGCCGGCGGGAGCGCCGCACCGCTCCGCCTCGCGGTGATCATCGCGAGCACCCGCGTCGGGCGGATGGGCGAGACGGTGGCGAAGTGGTTCGCCGCCCGCGCCCGCGACCGTCCCGACCTGGCGGTCGACGTCCTCGACCTGGCCGACTACGCCTTCCCCGACCGCTACCCGGAACGCAGCACCCCCTCGATGCGCCGCTTCACCGCGGCCGTCGGCGAGGCCGACGCCTTCGCCGTCGTCACCCCCGAGTACAACCGCAGCTTCCCGGCCTCGCTCAAGCAGGCCATCGACTACGCCTACGACGAATGGCAGGCCAAGCCGGCCGGTTTCATCGCCTACGGCTCGGGATCTTCCGGTCTGTACGCGGTCGAGCAGCTCCGTACCGTCTTCTCCGCCCTGCACGTCGTGACGATGCGCGACTGGGTCGGCCTCGACCTGCTGAGGGACGACGTGGCCGGAAGCGGCGAACCGTACGACACCGACGACCGCGCGCGTGCGGTCGCGGCCATGCTCGACCAGCTCACCTGGTGGGGCCGGGCGTTGCGCGACGCCCGGCGCGCCCAGCCGTACTGCTCATGAGAGGAACACCCATGCGAGACCTGGCGATACAGACCTCCGGCCTGGTCAAGGTCTTCGGCGACAACCGCGCCGTGGACGGCCTCGACCTGGAGGTGCCGGCCGGCACCGTCTACGGCGTGCTCGGCCCCAACGGCGCGGGCAAGACCACCGCCGTCCGCATGCTGGCCACGCTGCTGCGGCCGGACGGCGGCGAGGCCACCGTGTTCGGGCACGACGTGGTGCGCGAGGCCGACGCCGTACGCGGCCGCGTCAGCCTGACCGGCCAGTACGCCTCCGTGGACGAGGACATGACCGGCGCCGAGAACCTGGTCCTGCTCGGCCGCCTGCTCGGTCACCGCAAGCCGGCCGCCCGGGAGCGGGCGGCGCAGCTGCTGGAGGCGTTCGGCCTGACGGAGGCCGCGGGACGGCAGGTCAAGACGTACTCGGGCGGCATGCGGCGGCGCATCGACATCGCCGCCAGCATCCTCAACACGCCTGACCTGCTCTTCCTCGACGAGCCGACGACCGGCCTCGACCCGCGCAGCCGCAACCAGGTCTGGGACATCGTCCGCATCGTCGTCGCCCACGGCACCACCGTGCTGCTCACCACCCAGTACCTGGAGGAGGCCGACCGCCTGGCCGGCCGCATCGCGGTCATCGACCACGGCAGGGTCATCGCCGAGGGCACGCCGGGCGAGCTCAAGTCGTCCGTCGGCGCCGGCTCGGTCCACGTGCGGCTGCGCGATCCCGGCACCCGTCCCGAAGCCGAACGGCTGCTGTCCCAGATCCTCGACGCGCCCGTCTACCTGGACGCCGACCCCGTGTCGCTCACCGCCCGCATCACCGGCCACGGCCGCGAGGCCGCCGCCGCCGAGCAGGCCTCGCGCGCGCTCGGCCGCCTGGCCGAGGCGGGGATCGTCGTCGACGACTTCTCCCTCGGCCAGCCCAGCCTGGACGAGGTCTTCCTCGCCCTGACCGACCACCCCGCCACCGGGACCGCCACCGGGACCGCCGAGTCCGCGACCGCGCAGGAGGCCGCAGCATGACCGCCACCACCGAGACCGCCACGACCTACTCCCCCGCCGCCGACGTGCTCGGCACCGTCCTGGCCCCCGGGGTGAAGCCGCCCCGGCCGAGCGCGTGGTCGGCGTCGGTCACGTTCGGCTGGCGGGCCATCCTGAAGATCAAGCACGTGCCCGAGCAGCTCTTCGACGTGACCGCGTTCCCGCTCATGATGACGCTGATGTTCACGTACCTGTTCGGCGGCGCCCTGGCCGGCTCCCCGACCGACTACCTGCAGTTCCTGCTGCCCGGCATCATGGTCAGCAGCGTCGTGATGATCACCATGTACACCGGGGTGGAGGTCAACAAGGACATCGAGAAGGGGGTGTTCGACCGCTTCCGCACCCTGCCGATCTGGCGTCCCTCGACCATGGTGGGCTACCTGCTCGGCGACGTCCTGCGCTACACCATGGCCTCGACGGTCATCCTCGTCGTCGGCCTGGTCCTCGGGTTCCGTCCGCAGGGGGGCGTCACGGGCGTGCTGGCCGGGATCGTGCTGCTGCTCGGCTTCTCCTTCGCCTTCTCGTGGGTGTGGACGATGTTCGGCCTGCTCATGCGGAGCGAGAAGTCGGTGATGGGGGTGAGCATGCTCGTCCTGTTCCCGCTGACCTTCCTCAGCAACGTGTACGTCGACCCGGCCACGATGCCCGGCTGGCTGCAGATCTTCGTCAACGTCAACCCGATCACCCGTCTGGTGGCCGCCGTCCGCTCGTTGATGGCCGGCACCCCGGACGTGGGCGAGCTGACCTGGGTGCTGATCGCGTCCGTCCTCCTCATCGCGATCTTCGGCACCCTGACCATGCGCCTCTACAACCGCAAGTAACCGGCCGCCACCCTGATCGGGCGCGAAGGCATTCCCAGCCTTCGCGCCCGATTCGTGCTGCGCGGTTCTCCATGGGCTAGCAGTAGTACTGGACCATCCCGGCGGGAGCTTCTCCAGGTCCAGGTAGGCCAGGGCCCCGGGCAGGGGCGGTGCGGTGAGGCGTGCCTGGTCCACGAGGGTCCCGTCATCCTTTCGGTAGACGACCACACCGTCCGGCGGGCGTGCGCACCAGGCCATGACCAGGGTCAGCCTGCCGTCGGCGTTGACCGTGACGCCGGTCAGGCCGCCGAAGCTCGGAGTGGTCGGGAACGGAAGGCAGCCGGTCGCGGCGGTGAGTGCGAGCAGGGCGAGAGCACGCCGCCCGATCGTGGTTCTGGAGGCCGACGGCATCAGGGCGTCTCCTCTGGCTGGGGGTCTGCGGGATGAGACCCGCCTGACGCGGGAGAGGTTCGGCGTTCCGAGATCTCGATGCGATCGCGATCGAACCGGCGCGGGCCGGAGCGGCTTCGGTCAGAGGTGCCAGGTGACGGGGGTGGTGGGCTGGTAGCGGCAGGTGGCGCCGGTGGAGATGGTGGCGCGGAGGTGGGTGGCGAGTTCGGGGTGGGTCTGGGTGAGTTTGCGGAGGGTGTCACGGATTCTGGCGGTCACCGTCTTGCGGGCCCGTTCGGCTTCGTCGCCCAGACGGCGGGAGCGGCCGCCCAGCCCGGCGGCCGTGCGGAGCTCCTCCAGCAGGGCAGCCCTTTCGCGGTCGTACTCGGCCGCCCGGTCGTCGTCGCCGCGGCCGGTGGCCCGGTCGATCTCGTCGTCGAGGACGGACAGGCGGCGGCGGTAGTCGGCCTTGGCCTCCTCGTCGAGCACGGCGTCGCCGCCCATCGCGCGGGCGGCCAGCACGACGTCGCCGCCCTCCGGGGCGAGCAGGGCCACGGCGGGGATGTCGGCGCCGGGGTGGCCGAGCAGGTGATGCAGGTCGCGCAGGCCCTTGGCGTCGGGCATGTGGGCCAGCCGCCCGGCGAACCGGAGGGCCCAGACCTCGCCGTCCTTGCGGAAGTGGCCCGTGGCCGGCTCGGGGCCCTCGTCGCGTGCGGGGGCCTGCGGGGGCGCGGGCTCGGCGGCGGCGCTCCCCTGCGGCGGGAGGGTGTCGAGGACGTGGTGCATACCGAGCTCGGCCGCCTCGCGCCGGACCTCCGCCAGCACGGGACGGGCCCCGACGGTGTCGCCGCCGGCCAGCAGGGCCTCGGCCAGGCGGGCACGGGCCAGGACCGACCACGGGCGGGCCCGCATCCGGTCGGCCGACCGGTACGCCCGCGCGAACCCCTCGGCCGCCTCCGCCCACCGCCCCTCGGCCAGGTCGAGCACGGCGATCCACAGGTCGTAGGGGCCGCTGATGTCCCAGCCGTAGTAGGACACCGCCCACCGCCCCCGGTGCGGCAGCAGCGCGGCCCGCGCCCCGGCGGCGAGCTCGCGGTCGTGGGTGGCGGCGGCCAGCTCCGCCTGGAAACGCAGCCACAGCGGCTCGGCCATGCGCCCCACCCGCGCGCCGGCCGCGTGGTGGCGCAGCGCGGTGCCGACGTCGCCGGCCTGCAGGGCGGTCAGCGCCTCCAGCAGGCCGCGGTCGGGGTGGCGGCCGGCCCTGAGCCTGCGCAGGACGTCTTCCTGCTCCTCCACCCTGCCCTGGAGCCAGCGGATCGCCCAGCGGTGGTGGTCGAGCATGACGTCGAAGTCGTGGTCCTTGCCGTCGAGGGACAGCCCCGTCATCAGCGACTCGGCCTCGGCGAAGCGGCCGGCGAGCGCGGCCACGATGCTGGCGTCGACGGACGTGGTGAGGTTGAGGTGGGCGTCGTCGGTGCTGCGGCCTTTGGCCGCGTAGTCGTGGAACCGGTCGAGGTAGCGGGGGTCGCCCTCTTCGATCATGGCCACCCAGCGCAGGGCGCCGGCGAAGTGTTCGAGCTCGCGGTCGGAGGTGCGCCGGGCGATGTCGAGCAGCTCGCCGGTCAGGGCCACCCGCTCGCCCGCCGTGCCGGGGCCCCAGATGATGTCGTGGTGGGCCCACAGGCTGAAGGCCAGGACGTCGTCGTCGCCGCCCTGGCGTGCCTGGGCGGTGAGGTGGAAGACCAGGTCGAGGGCCAGGCGGTCGTCGGGGGCCGGCTCGCCGACGAGCGCGGCGTGGGCCCGGCGCAGCCGGTCGAGGGAGTCGTCGTGGCCGTGGTGGGAGCGGAAGACCAGCGCGACGCGGGCGGTCAGCTCGGGGTCGCCGAGATCGGCGGCGACGGCGCCGGCCTCCTCGAACAGCCGGCGGCCCGCGTCGCGCTCGCCGCGGTGGTGCAGCTCGCGGCCGAGGTCGAGGCAGATCAGCACGCGCCGGCGGGGCGCGGCGGCGGCGCTCAGTTCGTGGGCGCGGCGCAGATGGCCGAGCTCCTCCTCGCCGGCGAGCCGGCTGCGGGCGGCGCGGGCGGCGGCCTGGAGCAGGTCGATCGCGCGCTCGGGGTCGACGCGGTCGCCGGCGAGGTAGGCGTGCCGGGCCAGGTCGCTCGGCAGCATGCGGCGGGCCAGGTCGGGGGCGCCGTCGAGGGCGCGCACCACGGCGGCGTGCAGGTCGCGCACGTCGGGGACGGCGTCGTAGAGGGTCTCGCGGACGAGGTCGTGGGCGAAGGCGAACCGGCCGCCACCCTTGGTCACCACCAGCCTGGCGATCACGGCGGTGTCGAGGAGACGGTCGACGTGCGCGACGGGGGCGGCCACGGTGGCGGCCAGCACCTGGCGGTGGAACTCGCGCCCGAGCACGGCGGCGGCGGGCAGCAGCTCCGACACCGGACGCGGCAGCAGGGACAGCCGGCGCAGCAGCGCGTCGCGGACGCCGGGCGCCACGGCCGTGGCCGAGCCGCCGCTGCGCCACAAACGGGCCGTCTGCTCGACGAAGAACGGGTTTCCGCCCGTGCGCACGTGGACCTCGGCCACCAGGTCGGCGGGCGGGTCGAGCCCGGCGGTGCGGGCCATGAGGGCGCCCACCCCGGCCTGGTCGAGGCCGGTGAGCGTGATGGTGGTGGCCTTGGCGACGAGCGGCGACAGCAGGTCGCGCAGCGGGTGGTCGACCGGCTCGACCTCGGCGTCGCGGTAGGTGCCGACGAGGAGCAGGCGTTCGAACCAGGTCTGGCGGGCCGCGAACTCAAGGAGCCGCAGCGAGGCCGGGTCGGCCGCGTGGAGGTCGTCGATGACGATCACGAGCGGGTGGTGCTGCGAGAGCGACACCAGGGCGGTGGTGACCGCGTCGTAGATCTGAAACGCCGAGGCGGGGTCGGTGTCGGCGGCGGTGACCTCCAGGTGTGGCTGGGCGAGCGCCGCCGCCTCGCCGAGCAGGGCGGCCAGGCTGCCGCCGGCCGCCTGCTCGGCCTCGGCCCACTCGTGGGGGGCGGCCGAGCGGCGCAGGGCGCGGATGACCTGGACCCAGGGCCAGTAGCCGGGGGCGCTGCCGGAATCCCAGCAGGCGCCGCCGACCACGAGCGCGCCCCTGCGCCTGGCCTCGGCGGCGGCGCTGGTGACGAGCGTGGTCTTGCCGATGCCGGCCTCGCCGGTGACCAGGACCAGGCCGCCGTGGCTGTCGACCACCCGCGCGACCTCGGCGCGCAGCAGCGCGGCGGGGTGGTCCCTGCCGATCAGCTCGTGTGGCCTGGCTTCGGTTGGCATGACACCCGCACGTTATCCGCCGCCGCCGACAAAATCCGCGTGCGCGCCGCTACCAGGCGACCTCCAGCTCGGTCAGGCCGTAGACGACGTTGAAGGAGCGGAACTCCGGCGTGGACTCGGTCGGGCGCAGGCCGGGGAAACGCTCGAAGAGCGCGGGGAAGGCGATCTTCATCTCCATGCGGGCGAGCGGCGCGCCCAGGCAGTGGTGGACGCCGTGGCCGAAGGCGACGTGGCCGGGGGCGCCGCGGGTGATGTCGAGGGTGTCGGGGTCGGCGATGAAGCCGGGGTCGCGGTTGGCGGCGGGCAGCGAGCACAGGATCATCTCGCCCGCGCCGATGGTCCGCCCGGCCAGCTCGACCTCCCTGGACGTGATCTTGATCGTCCCGGAGTGGACGATGCTGAGCCAGCGCAGCAGCTCCTCGACCGTCGCGTCGATGCGCTCGGGCTCCTTGCGCAGGAGTTCGAGCTGCCCGGGGTTGCGCAGCAGGGCGAGCGTGCCGAGCGAGAGCATGTTGGAGGTGGTCTCGTGCCCGGCGAGCAGCAGCAGGTTGCCGATGCCGACGAGCTCGCTGGTGGTCAGGTCGTCGCCGTGCTCGCGGATGAGCATGCCGAGCAGGTCCTCGCCCGGGTCGGTGCGCATGCGGGTGACCAGTTCGCGCATGTACGCCCGCGACTCGAAGCTGGCCGCCACCCGTTCCTCGACCGGCAGCGACAGGTCCAGCATGCGGCCGGACCGCCGCTGGAAGTCGGCGCGGTCCTCGTACGGCACGCCCAGCAGCTCGCAGATCACCAGCGACGGGATCGGCAGCGCGAACGACGACACCAGGTCGGCCGGGGAGCCCGCGGCCTCCATGGCGTCGAGGTGCTCGTGCACGATGTCCCTGATGCGGGGCTCCAGCCGCTTCATCCGGCGGATCGTGAACTCGGGCGTCAGCATCCGGCGCAGCCGGGTGTGCTCGGGCGGGTCCTGGCCCAGCAGGTTGCCCGCGCGCAGCTCGGCGAGCTGTTCCTCGGTCAGTTCGGGCGCTCCGGGCATGCGGGCGGAGCCCTGCCTGGCGAGCCTGAACCGGTCGGCGTCGCCCAGGACCTCGCGGACGTCGGCGTACCGGGTCACCACCCATGCCTCCAGGCCGAGGAGGGTGTCGATGCGCTTGATCCGTTCCTGGTCGCGCACCTCGCCCAGCTCGGGGGCCGGATCGAACTCCACCCGCCGCATGTGCAGCGGCACCGCCGAGGACTCAGTCATGCAACGACCGTAACAAGTCCGGCGGCCGTCCTCTAGATCGTTTCCGATCGGTGATCCGGCCAGGGTTTCGGCCCGAGCTTGACGTGGGACGCGCGGCGCTTGGAGTATGCCGATGATCACCATGACGAATGGGAGCAAAGCGTGCGCCAGACCGACATACCGGTACTGATCGCCGGAGGCGGGCCCGTCGGGCTGGCGACGGCCGTGGAGCTGGCCCATCACGGCGTGCGCAGCATGGTCGTCGAGCCGCGCGAGAGCGTGTCGTGGCTGCGTCCGCGCGCCAAGACCACGTCGGCCCGGTCGATGGAGCTGCTGCGCAGGTGGGGGCTGGCCGAGACGGTGCGCGCCCGCGCGCCGCTCGCGGTCTCCTGGTCGGACGAGGCGGTCTTCACGACCGGCCTGCTCGGCCGCGAGATCACCAGGATCGGCGGCTGCTTCGGCCTCGACCTGACCGGCTCCGACCTGGCCGCCGAGCCGGGCCAGCAGGTGCCGCAGCCGATCGTCGAGGAGGTGCTGCGCGAGGCCGCCGGTGACGCGCTGCTCACCGGCTGGCGGGTGACCGGCCTGCGCGAGGACGCCGACGGCGTCACCGCCGACCTGGCCGCCGCGGGGGGCGAAACCCGCCAGGTGCGCGCCGCGTACGTCGTCGGCTGCGACGGCGCCCGCAGCGTGACGCGCCCGGCCATCGGCGCCCGCTACGAGGGCCGCCAGGACGCCAGGCCCAACTTCAACGTCGTCTTCCGCGCGCCCGGCCTGGCCGAACGGGTGCCCCACGGCCCCGCCGTGCACTACTGGGTGCTGAACCCGGCCCAGCCCGGCATGCTCGGCCGGCTCGACCTGGAGGACCTGTGGTGGTGCATCGCCCAGGGTGTCCCGGCGGAGGGGACCGACCCGGTGCGCCTGGTCCGCAACCTGGTCGGGGCCGACGTCGAGGTCGAGATCCTGGCCACCGACCCGTGGACCGCGCGCATGCTGCTGGCCGACCGGTACGCCGGCGAGCGGGTGTTCCTGGCGGGCGACGCCGCGCACCAGAACCCGCCCTACGGCGGCCACGGCTTCAACACCGGCCTCGGGGACGCGGTCAACCTCGGCTGGAAGCTGGCCGCCGTACTGAACGGATGGGCTCCCACGACCCTGCTGAACAGCTACGAGGCCGAACGGCGGCCGGTCGCGGCGGCCACGATCGAGGCCGCCGCCGCCAACATGGCCACGCTCGCGCCCGAACTGGCCGATCCCGCGCTGATGGGTTCGGACGCCGACTTCGAGCGGGTGCGCCCGGCCGTCGCGGAGGCGGTGCGGCGGACCAAGGACAGCGAGTTCCACAGCCTGGACCTGGTGCTGGGGTACACGTACGCGGGGTCGCCGGTGGTGGCCGGCGGGTGCGGCGAGCGGCTGCCGCACCGGTGGCTCGCTCCGGGCGAGTCGCTCTACGACCGGCTCGGGCCCGGGTTCAGCCTGGTGGGCGACCTGTCGTCGCCGGAGGCCAAGGTGCTGGTGGAGCGGGCGGCCGAGCTGGGCGTGCCGCTGCGGGAGGTGGACCTGCCGGACGCGGCCGGCACGCCGGCCCTGGTCCGCCCCGACCAGCACGTGGCCTGGCGCCCGACGCCGGGCCAGGACGCGGCCCACGCGCTCGACCTGGCGATCGGGCGCTCCGCCTGATCCGCCCCCTGGACCTGGCGATCGGGCGGCCTGCCTGATCGCCCCCCGGGCCCCGCGATCGGGCGGCGCGCCTGATCGCCTCCGGGCCCGGGGATCGGGCGCCCGGTTCGAGCCGGTCTAGGGTGGGTGCATGCGCGTAGTGGTGATCGGGGCGAGTGGGCACATCGGCACCTATCTGGTCCCGCGCCTGGTGGACGCGGGCCACGACGTGGTCGCGGTGAGCCGGGGCAAGCGGGAGCCGTACACGCCGCACGGCGCGTGGCAGCGGGTCGCCACCGTGGTCGCCGACCGGGAGGCCGAGGAGGCCGCGGGCACGTTCGGGCGGCGGATCGCCGAGCTGGAGGCCGACGTGGTCATCGACCTCATCTGCTTCACCGAGGCGAGCGCCCGCCATCTGGCCGGGGCGCTGGCCGGCCGGGTCCGGCAGTTCCTGCACTGCGGCACGATCTGGGTGCACGGCCCGAGCACCCGCGTCCCGACGACAGAAGACCGCCCGAAACGCCCCATCGGCGAGTACGGCCGGCAGAAGGCCGCGATCGAGGCGTACCTGCTCGACCTGGCCGCGCGGGAGGGGTTCCCGGCCACGATCGTCCATCCCGGGCACATCACCGGCCCGGGCTGGATCCCGGTCAACCCGGCCGGCAACCTCGACCCGGCCGTGTTCCAGGCCCTCGCCGACGGCGAGGAGGTGCGGCTGCCCAACCTGGGCATGGAGACCGTGCAGCACGTCCACGCCGACGACGTCGCCCGGCTGTTCGTGGACGCCATGAACAACCCGGCCGCCGCCAGGGGCGAGAGCTTCCACTCGGTGGCCGTGACCGCGCTGACGCTGCGCGGCTACGCCGAGGCGGTGGCGGGCTGGTCCGGCCGGGAGGCGCGGCTGTCGTACCTGCCGTGGGAGCAGTGGCGGGAGACCGTGCCGGAGCTCCACGCCCGCGTCACCCACGACCACATCGCGCACAGCCCCCACTGCAGCATGGAGAAGGCCGGACGGCTGCTCGGCCACCGCCCCCGGCACACCTCGCTGGAGGCGGTCGCGGAGGCGGTCGACTGGCTGGTCCGGGCGGGCACCCTGACCCGCTGACCCCCACCTGACCAGCGAGCGCACCAGGGCCACGCACTAGAGTCACCCGCCATGACACCTTGGGAGATGGCCGCGGTCTTCGCGGCGGGCGTCGGAGCGGGAGGCATCAACGCCGTCGTCGGTTCCGGGTCGCTGATCACGTTCCCGACGCTGCTGGCCGTCGGCCTGCCGCCGGTCACCGCCAACGTCTCGAACAACATCGGCCTGGTGCCCGGCGGGGTGACCGGCGTCCTCGGCTACCGCGCCGAGCTCAAGGGTCAGCGCGGCCGCCTGCTCCGGCTGGCCTCGGCCTCCGCGCTGGGCTCGCTGATCGGCGGGCTGCTGCTGCTCAACCTGCCGGAGCGCACGTTCACGGCGGTCGTGACGGTGCTGATCGGGTTGTCGTGCGTGCTGGTCCTGGCCCAGCCCAGGATCAGCCGGCTGCTGGCCAGCCGTCCGCGGCAGGCGCACGGCGGACCCTGGTTGTGGCTGGGCGTGCTGGCCGCCGGGGCGTACGGCGGCTACTTCGGGGCGGCGCAGGGCGTGCTGCTCATCGGGCTGCTCGGCATCTTCCTCGACGAGGAGCTGCAGCGCGTCAACGCCGCCAAGAACGTGTTGTCGCTCGTGGTCAACGCCACGGCCGCCGTCCTTTACACGCTGGTGGCCGACGTCGACTGGTGGGCCGTGCTGCTGGTGGCGCTGGGCTCGACGGTCGGCGGGTTCCTGGGGGCGCGGGTGGGACGCAGGCTGCCCGCGCCGGTGTTGCGCGGTGCGGTCGTCTGCATCGGGGTGGTGGCGATCGTCAAGCTGCTGACCGCTTAGGCGGTCACCGGCTCGTCCCAGTCGAGGTGGTGGCGCTGCTCGGGGCCGAGGGCGCGTTCGGGGGCGAGGAACGTCCGGGTGGCCAGCGGCATCATCAGCCGCATCATCGTGACGGCGAAGGGCCCGAGGGTCTTGCTGCTGTTCGTCCGGGAGGCGCGGGCGGCGACCCGCTCGACGCGGTCGCGGCGCAGCCGTACGTAGGCCTCGAACGCGGCGGGCACGGCGGGCAGGTCGCGCAGGCAGCGGGCGAGCTGGACGGCGCTCTCGGCGGCCAGCGACGCCCCCTGCCCCGAGCTGGGCGAGGGCGCGTGCACCGAGTCGCCCACCAGCACCATCCTGCCGCGGTGCCAGTGCGGGACGCTCGGCATGATCTCCACCGTGCCGAGCGCCACCAGGTTCTCGGGGGACGTGTGCCGCACCAGCTCCTGCCCCGGCTCCTCACCCGCGAAGAGCTCGCCCAGGCGGCGCAGCCACTCCCCGGCCGGCACCCGGCGCGCCTGCGCGGACGTCGTCGGCTCGGCGTGCGGCACGTTGCAGAACCAGGCCGTGCGCCCGTCGGGCTGCACCCAGTAGCCGAGGAACGCCCGCCGCCCGAACACGAAGCAGGACGCCTGCTCCCCGGCCGGCACGGCGACGTCGGCCAGGCCGCCGAAGTTCAGCAGGGGCACGTGGCGCGGCCCCGGGGCGGCCGGGTCGATCAGGGACCGGACCACGGAACGGATGCCGTCGGCCCCGACCAGGATGTCGGCGCTCGCGCTGCCGCCGTCGGCGAAGCGCGCGGTGACGCCGCCGGGGTGCTCCTCGACGCCGACCAGGCGCCGGCCGTACTCCGTGCGGATGCCGGCGGCCAGGGCCCGGTCGCGGACCGCGCCGTAGAGCTGCGAGCGCCACATCGCCTGGCTGGGCGGCAGGTCGGGCAGGCCGGCCAGCTCGCCCATGCGCCTGCCCGCGCCGTCGCGGACGACCGTGTGCGCCACCGGCTGGCCGACCGCCCGGACGGCCTCCTCCGCGCCGACGGCCCGCAGCGCCGCGAGCCCGTTCGGGGCGATCGTGAGCGTGCCGCCGACGCCCTCCGCTCCCCGGTCGTACGCCTCGTACAGCGTCGCCTCGATCCCCGCGCGGCGCAGCGCCATCGCGGTGACGGGGCCGGCGATGCCCCCGCCGATCACCAATGCCGTGCTCACTGCTGTCATTGCCGACTCCCGAACATCTCGTGCCAGGTCCTGGCGTAGTCAGGTGCGCTGAGGGACTCGACGAGGCGGGCGACGAAGGCCAGCTCGGCGTCGAGCACCGCGAGGCGGTAGTCGTCCTCCACGAGGAACACCCAGGCCACGCCACCCGCACGGGCGGCGTCGGCGGTCCGGGCGAGCTCGGCCCGCTGGGCGGTCATCGCCGCCGCGCGCCGCTCCAGCAGCCCGACGGCCTCGGCCGGGTCGAGCACGCTGATCAGCGACAACGCGACGCCGAAGTGCGGATAGTCCTCCTGCGGCGTCGAGACCAGCTCGCGCAGCCAGTCGTAGAGCTCCGCGCGGCCCTCGCCGGTGAGCTCGTAGAGCGTGCGCTCGGGCCGCTCGGTGTCGCGGACGGTCTCCCGCTCGACGATGAATCCCGCCTTGGCGAGCTGCTTGACGACCATGTAGAGCGAGCCGCGGTTGTACTTGAAGCTCTTGTCCTTGTCGGTCTCCTGCAGACGGCGGCCCAGCTCGTACGGGTGCATGGGCTCGACCAGCAGGAACGCCAGCACCGCCAGCGCGAGCGGGTTGGCCACCTTGCGGCGCTTCTCCATCTGAGTCCCCTTAGTTGATATCAACTATCCATCGTCGGCTAGTTGATGTCAACTATAGAGGAGTCAGCCCGCCATCCCCACGAGGAACGCCGCCGGGACCAGCGCGAGCGTGAGCACGAGCGCCCACCAGCGGGGCGCGGGGCCCGTCCGGAGCAGCGCGACGCCCATGGGCGCCAGCGCGACGACGAGCCCGGCCAGCGCGGCCAGCGCGATCGGGTCACTGCTGCCCTTGAGCACGCCGAGCGGCAGCCCGGCCGCCAGCGCCAGCGCGACGCACCTGGCCACGCCGGCCGGCCCGGCCCCGAGGGCCCCGGCACGGAAGGCGCCCACGGCCAGCACGACCCAGCCGCCCATGATGCAGACGTTGACCGCCTTGAACACGTGGAAGGCCCCGTACGTGCCGGCGACGACCCGCTCGGCCGCCTCCGGGCCGAGCGCGTCCACCAGGTGGAACGCCAGATGGCTCACCCCGGCGTGGAACACCCTGCCGAACAGCCCCAGCACCGCCAGCGTCACCCCCCACCTGGCCAGAGCCGGATGGGTGGCGGCGATCGCCCGGCCGAGCGCGGTCACCGCCGGCCACAGCAGCACGGCGCCCGCGGCGTACAGGCTGTAGGACAGGGCCATGCGGCCCGGGTCGGCGGCGTAGGCGGCGAGCTGGCCGGGGAAGAAGTCGTCGGCGCCGAGGCGGACGAGGACTCCGGCCAGCAGCAGCCCCGGTCCGAGCACCAGCCCGGCGCCCTCCACCCAGCGCCCGGGGATCGTCATGCGCGTGATCGTCATGCCCGCCATTCAAGTGACGGACGCGTCCGGGCACATTGGCGCGGCCGCGAGGACCCGCACTCCACCTGGCACTACCACGACATGAAAGTTTCAGGCGTTCCCGCAGTTCAGAGGGGTTGACAGGCGTTCTCGCATTGACGTGCCCGAACGCGGCGGCCGAGCATGACGCCGCGTTCCCCCTCGCGGAAAGGGCACCCCATGCAGACCTCGAAGGCGGCACTGACCGCCCTGGCCACGGTGGTGGCCGGAGCGGCTGTCGCCGTCGCGCTGACCACCACCCCGGCGGGCGCGGCGACCGGCACAGGGACCGGCTACCTGCACACCAGCGGCAACAAGATCCTCGACAGCACCGGGGCGACCGTCCGGCTGACCGGGATCAACTGGTTCGGCATGGAGACCGACAACAAGACCTTCCACGGTCTGTGGTCGAGCAACCCCTGGAAGAGCCAGATCGACAAGATGGCCTCGCTGGGCTACAACACGCTGCGGGTGCCGTACTCCAACGACGCGCTCAAGCCGGGGGCCACCGCCACCGGGATCAACGACTACGTCAACCCCGACCTGGTCGGCCTGTCCCCCATGCAGATCCTCGACAAGGTCGTGGACTACGCGGGCGTCAAGGGCATGCGGATCATCCTCGACCGCCACCGCCCGACCGCGGCCGGCCAGTCCCCGCTCTGGTACGTCAGCGCCACCCCCGAGAGCACCTGGATCAACGACTGGAAGACCCTGGCCCAGCACTACGCGAACAACCCCACGGTCATCGGCGCCGACCTGCACAACGAGCCGCACGCCGAGGGCACGAACCCGAACGCGACCGGCACCTGCTGGGGCTGCGGCGACCAGGCCCGCGACTGGCGCCTGGCGGCCGAACGGGCGGGCAACGCCGTCCTGGGCGTGAACCCCGACTGGCTGATCTTCGTCGAGGGCGTGAGCTGCCCGAGCGGCGGCCTGTCGAACGTCTGGGACAACGATCCCGGCAACGACGAGGACTGCGGCTGGTGGGGCGGCAACCTGTCGAAGGCCGGCCAGTACCCGGTACGGCTCAACGTCGCGAACCGCCTGGTCTACTCACCGCACGAGTACGCCACCTCGGTCTACCACCAGACCTGGTTCGACGCCCCCGACTACCCCGCCAACATGCCCGCCATCTGGGACAAGTACTGGGGCTACCTGTGGAAGCAGAACATCGCGCCGATCATGATGGGCGAGTTCGGCACCACGCTGACCTCGAACGTCGACAAGGTCTGGCTCCAGGAGCTCATGAAGTACACCGGCACCGGGGTGAACGGCATGTCGTTCACGTACTGGTCGTGGAACCCGAACTCGGGCGACACCGGCGGCATCGCCAATGACGACTGGACCACGATCAACCAGGCCAAGCAGGACATCCTGCAGCCGTACCTGATCCCGCCGGCCGGGGGCGGGGGCAACCCCACGACGTCGCCGACGGCGAACCCGCCGGGGCAGTGCACGGTCGGCTACAAGCAGACCAACGCCTGGCAGGGCGGCTTCCAGGGCGAGGTGACGGTGAAGAACACCGGGACGTCCCCGATCAACGCCTGGACCGCGACCTGGACGCTGCCCTCGGGCGTCACCCTGAACAACGCCTGGAACGCGGTGGTGACGGTCTCGGGCACCACGTGGACCGCCAAGGGGCCCGACTGGGCGCGGAACCTGGCGCCGGGGGCGTCGGTGGCGATCGGCTTCACCGCCAACGGCACGGCCGCCACCCCGGCGAACACGACCTGCTCCTGACCCCGGCCCCTGACCCCCGCCGCCCGCCCGCGTTCCCCCATCGGAGCGCGGGCGGTCAGCTGAACGGGCGGGACATCTCGTCGAGCATCTCGGCCATGACCTCCCGCAGCGAGCGCGACTGACGCTCCTCGACCCACAGATGCGACCCGAGCCGCAACGCCGTGAGGAACCCGGCCGCCATCACCTGCGGACGCACCGGGCTCTCCCGCTCGGAGATCGCCTGAGCCAGGTCGCGCTCCAGCGCCGCGTGGTTGGCGAGCTGCCGGGCCAGCAGCGACGGGTGCCGCTTGGCCAGGCGGGCGCGCACGGCCCACTCCCGCGCCGGCTCGCCCACCTCCTCGAACACGTCGTCGATCGCCCCGCAGAGCGCCTGCCAGGCGGTCCGGCCGGCCGGCTGGGCGCCCACCTTCTCGACCAGGTCGCGGATGCGCTGCTCCTCGCCGTAGAGGACGGCGTCCTCCTTGCCGGCGAAGTAGTTGGAGAACGTGCGGCGCGAGATGTTCGCGGCGTCGGCGATGGTCTCGACCGTGACGGCGTCGAGGCCGTGCTCCCCGACCAGCCGCATGGCCGCCTCGTGCACGGCCTGCCGCGTCTCGGCCTTCTTGCGTTCGCGCAGCCCGCCGGTGCTGTCCATGATGCGCCAAGCCTACCGTCCGGGAATATATGCTCAGCGGGCAAACTTTCCCATTGGGCATTGTTTTAACGTAGGAGGAGGCCGCGCATGAGCGCACCGACCGTCCCGGCCGCGCCGCCGGGTCAGATGAGCCATCGGCAGATCATGGAGGCCCTGAGCGGGCTGCTGCTCGTCCTGTTCGTGGCGATGATCAGCGGCACGATCGTGTCGGTCGCGCTGCCGCAGATCATCGGCGCGCTGAACGGCACGCAGTCGCAGTACACCTGGGTGATCACCGCCTCGTTGCTGGCGTCCACGGCCTCCACCCCGATCTGGGGCAAGCTGGCCGACCTGTTCAGCAAGAAGCTGCTGTTGCAGATCTCTATCGTGATCTTCATGGTCAGCTCGGTGGCCTGCGGCTTCGCCCAGGACACCGCCCAGCTCATCGCCTTCCGCGCCCTCCAGGGCCTCGGCATGGGCGCGCTGCAGGTCCTGGTCCAGGTGATCATCGCGGCGATGATCAGCCCCAAGGACCGGGGCAAGTACAACGGCTACCTCGGCGGCGTCATGGCCGTCGCGACCGTGGCCGGGCCGCTGCTCGGCGGCCTGATCGCGGACACCTCCTGGCTCGGCTGGCGCTGGTGCTTCTTCGTGGCGGCGCCGTTCACCGTGGTCGCCTTCTTCCTGCTGCAGAAGACCCTGCGGGTGACCCACGTGCGCCGCGAGGGCGTCAAGGTCGACTACGTCGGCGCCACGCTGATCGCGGTCGGCGTGAGCGTGCTGCTCATCTGGGTGACCTTCGTCGGCAACTCCTTCGACTGGCTGTCCTGGCAGACCGCCGCGATGGTGCTCGGCGGCGTCGCCGTCCTGGCGGTCGCGACCTGGGTGGAGACCGTGGTCAAGGAGCCGGTCGTGCCGCTGCACGTCATCCGCCGCCGTACCCCGGCGCTGGCCATCCTGGCGAGCCTCGCGGTGGGCATGGCGATGTTCGGCGGCTCGGTCTTCCTCGGCCAGTACTTCCAGATCGGCCGCGGCTACAGCCCGACCGAGGCGGGGCTGCTGACGATCCCGATGATGCTCGGCGTGCTGCTGTCCTCGGCGATCTCCGGGCGCATGGTGTCGAGGAGCGGGAACGTCAAGCCGTACATCGTGACCGGGGCGGTCGTGCTGACCGTCGGGTTCCTGGTGCTGTCCACGATGGACCACCAGACCTCGCTCGTGCTCATCGCCGGCGCGATGGTGCTGGTCGGCGCGGGCGTCGGCATGTCGATGCAGAACCTCGTCCTCGCGATCCAGAACACCGTGCCGCTGCGCGAGCTGGGCGCGGCCAGCGGGGCCGTGACGTTCTTCCGCTCGCTGGGCGGCACGGTGGGCGTGTCGGTGCTCGGCGCGGTGCTGGCCAACCAGGTCGCGACCGGCATCGCCGAAGGGCTGGCCAAGGTGGGCATCGACCCGGCCAAGGCGGCCGCGGGCGGCAAGAGCACGCTCAACATCGCGGCGCTGCCGGAGCCGTTCAAGGGCATCGTCCGGGCCGCGTACGGCGACGCCACCGGGCACATCTTCCTGATCTCGGCGGGCATCGCCGTGATCGGCGTGATCGCCACCCTGTTCCTCAAGCCGGCCAAGCTCCGCGACAGCGTGGACCTGGCCGAACCCGCCCCGGCGGGCGACGGCAGGACCCCCGTCGCCTCCTGAGGCGCCACCCGCGCGGGACGGGGCGGCCGAGGGCGCCGGGATCACCGGCGCCACCAAGGGCACGGCATTTGACCGGAAAACAGAGGGTTGACCCGCGCTGACCTGTGATGGATAACAGTATTCCGACAGGGGGAGTAAACCTGCACTGTTACGGAGACCCCGATGACAAGCCTGGCTTCTCCTGGGTTGATCGGGCGTGACGCCCAGTTACGCTCACTCGTCGACGCCATCACCGGCCCTCCGGCCGTCATCCTCGTGCAGGGCGAGGCGGGCATCGGGAAGACCCGGCTGGTCAGGGCCGCGCTCGACCTGTTGCCCGACGGCGAACGCACCGTCCTGATCGGCCATTGCCACCAGATCCGCGAGCCGTTCCCGTACGGCCCGGTGTTCGACGCGCTGCGGCACGTCGGGTGCGCGCTGCCGGAGACGGGCACGCTCAACCCGGTCACCGGCGCCCTGCGCGGCTACCTGCCGGAGCTGGCCGGGCACCTGCCACCGGTGCCGTCGCCGCCCCCGCTGGACGACCCGCGCGCCGAGCGCCACCGCCTGTTCCGCGCGGTGCACGCGCTGCTGGCCGCCGCGGCCCCGGCGGTGCTGGTGATCGAGGACCTGCACTGGGCCGACGACGGCACCCGTGACCTGCTGCGCTTCCTCACCGACCAGCCGCCGGCGGGGCTCGCGCTGGTGGTGACGTTCCGCCGGGAGGGGCTGCCGGTGCCGGGGCTGCCGTTCGGGCGGGCGTACCGGCGTCCGCCGGGGGTGCGCAGCGAGGTGATCTCGCTGACGCCGCTCGACGTCGAGGGGGTGCGCCGCCTGACCGGGGCGCTGCTCGGCCGTTCCACGCTGACCTCCGACTTCGTCACGAAACTGCGCGACCGCACGGCGGGGGTGCCGTTCGTGATCGAGGAGGTGGTGCGCTCGTTGCTCGACGACGAGGGCCAGTTACTCGGCGGCGAGGAGGAGCCGGAGGTCCTGGAGCGCATGGCGGTGCCGCTGCTGCTGCGCGAGGCGATGACCGAGCAGCTCACCGGGCTCTCACCGGCCGCGCTGCACGCCGTGCACGCCGCCGCCGTGCTCGGGCTGCCCGCCGACGAGCAGCTCATCGCCGCCGTCTCCGGCCATCCCCTCGGCGACGGGCTCAGCCAGGCGCTCAAGGCCGGCGTGCTGCTCGAACAGCACGACGGCCAGTACGGCTTCCGCCACGCCCTCGCCCAGCAGGCCGTCTACGACGCGATCCCCGGCCCCGACCGGCGGCTCACCCATCAGCGGGCGGTGACCGCGCTGTCCGCCCTCGAACCGCCGCCGCTCGTCCAGCTCGCCTACCACGCCAGGCGCGCGGGCGACTTCGAGTCCTGGCAGCGGCACGGCCCCGCGGCGGCCGACCACGCCGCCGCCATCGGCGACATCCCGCTCGCCGTCGAGGTGCTGGCCGGCATGCTGGCCGACCCGAAACTGCCGCACGACGCGCGCGGCCCGCTCGCGCTGCGGCTCAGCCGGGTGGCCGCGATCGGGCTGTCCTACCGGCGGGTGGTGCGCTCGCTGCGCCACCTGCTGGCCGAGGACTTCCTGTCCCGGCACGTACGCGGCGAGGCCCGGCTCAACCTGGGCGTGCTGCTGTCCAATCAGGCGGGCGTGGTCGCCGCCGGCCGTCAGGAGATCCTGCTCGCCCTGCCCGACCTGCACGACCGGCCGAGCCTGGCCGCGCGCGGGCTGGCGCTGCTGGCGATGCCCGCCTGGGGCGACGAGCCGCTGGCCGTCCACGAGGAGTGGATGAACCGGGCGGAGAAGCTGCTGGCCACGGTCGAGGACCAGGATCCGGAGCTGACCGCCGCCGTGCACGCCAACAAGATCAGTCTGGCCATGATGCTGGGCTCGCCGGACGCCTTCGACCTGGCCGCGGCCCTGCCCGCGAACGACCCGTCGGCGGCGGTGCGCAGGCAGGTGGCGCGCGGCTACGCCAACCTGTTCGACTCGGCCATCGCGCTCGGCCACTACGCGGCGGCCGAGCGCTTCGCCGACCAGAGCAGGCGCATCGCCGAGGAGACGGGCGCGCAGTACCCGGTGTTCCTGGTGGAGATGTCCTCGATCCGGCTCGCCCTGCTCACCGGCCGCTGGGAGGGCCTGCGGGAGCGGGCCGTCGCGGCGGTCGAGATGACGGCCGAGGCGCCGCTGCTGGCCGTGGACGCCCGGCTCGCGCTGGGCATGCTGGCCCTGGCCAGGGGCGAGTGGGAGGAGGCCGCCGAACACCTGGTGGCGGCGGGGGTCAACGACGTGGAGTCGGGGTTCCTGCCGGTCGCCGCCGTGGCCTCGGGCGGCCTGATCGAGCTGCACCTGACCCGCGACTGCCCGCACGAGGCGCTGGCCGAGGCCGAGCGGGCGGTGGCCAGGCTGCGACGCAAGGGCATGTGGGTGTGGGGCGACCAGCTCGTGCCCCCGGCCGTGACGGCGCTGCTGAGAGCCGGACGGGCGGAGCAGGCCGAGGACCTGGTGGCCGAGTTCGCGGCGGGCATCGAGGGCCGCGACGCGCCCTCCGCGCACGCCGGCCTCGACGCGGCGGCCGGCGCGCTGGCCCTGGACCGGGGCGCGTACGAGGAGGCGGCCAGGTGCTTCGCCAGGGCGCGGGCCGCGTACGAGGCGATGCCGAGGCCCTACACCGTGGCCAGGACGGCCGAGTCCGAGGCGGCGGCCCGGCTGGCGACAGGCGACCGGGCACGGGCCGCCGACCTGATCGCGGACGCCTGCGAGCGGTACGCCGGCCTGGGCGCGACCCACGACGCCGCCCGCTGCCGCCACCTGCTGCGCGAGATCGGGCCGGGCAGCGCGCCGCGCCGGGGCAGGAAGGGCCGCAGCGGGGTGTTGTCGCCGCGGGAGGCCGAGGTGGCCAGGCTGGTCGCGCTGGGCCGGACGAACAGGGAGATCGCCGAGGTGCTGTTCCTGTCCCGGCGGACGGTGGACACGCACGTCGCGCGGGTGCTGCAGAAGCTCGGCGTGCGCACCCGCAACGACGTGAAGGAGCCCCGGCCGGATGACCGGCCGGGGCTCCTCAACCCTGATTCCGACGGTTAGACCGTGATGCTCCAGGAGTCCAGGAAGCCGGTGTCACCGGCGTAGACGTCCTCGATGTCGAGCGTCCAGGTGCCGGCGGCCTGCTGGCTGACCGGGATCGAGAAGGTCCTGGTGCCGTACTGCGTGCAGGTGGTGCCGCCGTAGGCGTCGACCACGTACCAGGTGCCGCTCGGGCCGCGGAGCCAGATGTCGAGGTCCTCGGCGCAGGTGTGGCTGATCGTGATGGACACCTTGACCGGGGAGGCCGCGGTGCCCGTCGCGGTGGACGTGATCGAGCTCTGGGTGTTGGAGTAGTCCCTGATCTGGTAGTCGGTGTCGTTGGTGAACGTCCGGCCACCCGAGGTGCCCTGGACGGTCAGCGCGTACGACGTGGTGTGCGTCGCCGTCTCGCCGGTGCCGGTCACGGTGATCGTGTAGCTGCCCGCCGGGGTGGTGGGCGAGGTCGCGATCGACAGGCTGGACGAGCCGCCCGACGTGATGCTGGCCGGGTTGAACGAGGCCGTGGCGCCGGTCGGCAGGCCGCTCGCGGACAGGTTCACCGTCTGGGCGGTCCCGTTCGTGGTGGTCGAGCCGATCGTCGTCGTGGCGGTGGAGCCGGCCTGCACCGTGCCCGAGCCGGGGTTGGCGGAGAGCGAGAAGTCACGCGGCTGGGTGGTGCCGCCGACCGCCTGCTTCCAGATGGCGTACGCCGCGGCGTCCGCCGCCCGGTCGAGGACGGTGTCGTTGATGTTGGAGGTGGTGTCGCAGGAGGAGTGGTAGCAGGAGTCGTAGGCCCGGTTGGCCGTGCCGCCCCACTTGGTCGCCTGCGCCGACGTCTTGGTGGCGCTCGCGCCCGCCGCCACGCCCGAGCTGGCGATGCCGGCGTTGCGGAAGGAGGCGTCGTCGGACCGGTTGGCGCCCTCGGTGTTCTCCTCAGGCTGGAGGTTCAGCTTGTCGTAGAACTCCTTCAGGTAGGACGCGCCGGTGGTGGTGATGTTGTTGATGAAGTAGCCGCCGTTGGGCGAGCCGACCATGTCGTAGTTGTAGTAGACCTTGATCTTCGACCGGTCGGTCGAGCTGAGCGAGGCGACGTAGGCCTCGGAGCCGTTCAGGCCCTGCTCCTCGTCGGTCCACCAGCCGAACCGCACGTGCTTGGTCATCGTGGGGTTCTTCTGGGCCAGGGTCAGCGCGACCTCCAGGAGGGTGGCCGAGCCGGAGCCGTTGTCGTTGATGCCCGGTCCCGCGGACACGCTGTCCAGGTGGGCGCCGGACATGATGACCTGGTTGGCGTCGCCGCCGGGCCAGTCGGCGATCAGGTTGGGGCCGGCGCCGCTGGTGCAGTAGGAGACGCTGCAGGTCTGACGGGTCACGGTGTACCCGGCCGCCTGGAGCTTCTGCTCGACGTAGGAGACCGACTGCAGGTAGCCCTGGCCGGTGGACCTGCGGTTGCCGCCGTTGGCGGTGGCGATGCTCTGGAGCTGCGCCAGGTGCGTCTTGACGTTGGCGACGCTGACGTCAGGCGGGTCCTGGCCGCCGGGGCCGCCGCCGCCCACCGTCAGGGTGTACGTCGCGGTGTGCGTGGTCGAGCCGGTGCCGGTCACGGTCACCTGGTAGGTGCCCTGGGCGGTGGAGGCGCCGACCGACAGGGTCAGCGTGGAGGAGTTGCCCGAGGTCACCGAGGCCGGGTTGAAGCTGGCGGTGGTG